>NZ_BCVF01000004.1 GCF_001591605.1 Bacillus badius NBRC 15713
TGGAAAGCAACAGGCCCCATCCATGACCAAAATAAAAAAAAACTGCGGACAAACTTCAATTTTCATTGAGTTTGTCCGCAGTCTGAAAGGCCCTGACAAAAGGGTCTTTCACGTGTACATACTATCTGCTTTCTTGTGGTCAGACTGGCGGCGAATGTTCGCCTGTCTCCTAACATACAAGCGTTATAAAAGCTGGTCTTCCGGAAAGTCGAAAGTCAGCTTTCCAAGCTTTTCTCCGCGAATATCGCGGATAATCATATCTGTGGTTTTGTCGTAGTCAATTTCGCTGCGCCCGGCATAGCAGCCGCGCAGCTTTCCAATATGATTAAAAAGATCGACCACATCCTCCGGGATGTCATCAAGCTGGTAGCGCTCCTTTAGGCGGTCTGGATAGTGGACTTCCAAAAAGCGCAGAGCAAAAACGGCTACATCCTGTAAATTAAGAATCGCATCTTTGATCGCTCCGGTAAGAGCCAGCTTAAAGCCCGTCTCTTCATCTTCAAATTTTGGCCATAGGATACCCGGCGTGTCCAGAAGTTCCATTTCTTTTCCCGCTTTAATCCATTGCTGGGCTTTCGTCACGCCAGGCATATTGCCGGTCTTAGCAATATTTTTTTTAGCGAGCCGGTTGATTAGCGTAGACTTCCCTACATTTGGGATGCCGACAATCATTGCCCGGATGGCTCTTGGCTTGATCCCTCTGGTTTTCATGCGGTCGAATTTGTCCTTCAGGATCTCCTTGGCCGCTTTATTAATAGCGGCAAGACCATTCCCTGCATGCGAATTAATCGCTAAAGCCGGAATCCCCTTGTCTTTAAAGTAAGCCAGCCAGCGACTGGTTACTGAGGGGTCTGCCATATCGGCTTTATTTAAAAGCACCAGCCGCGGCTTCTGTTGAATAATTTCATCAATCATCGGATTGCGCGAAGAAACCGGCAGGCGGGCATCCACTAATTCAAAGATAATATCAACAAGCTTCAGCTTTTCTGTTACTTGTCTCCTTGCTTTGGCCATATGGCCGGGAAACCATTGAATTGTCACAGTCTTCACCTCTGTTCTGTCAAAATACTACTATGTTAATCGACGAGGCGCAGTTTGTTTAGCGGCCAAAAAACAAGGCTGGTGTCGCCAACTACTTCATCCATTTTAACCGTGCCAATGTGGCGGCTGTCTTTACTGTACAGGCGGTTATCCCCTAACACAAAAACTTCGCCTTCAGGCACTGTTTCTTCCCCTGTAATATCTTTTAAGGTAAAGTCAGGAGTAAGCGGTCCAGGCTCTTGCTCTTTATACTCGTCTAAGTAAGGCTCTTTATAGTACTTTCCATTAACGTACAGCTTATCATCTTTATATTCTATTTTATCGCCAGGAAGGCCGATAACACGCTTAATATAGTCTTTATGTTCCGGTGCATGAAAAACAATAATATCAAACCGTTCAGGTTGTCCTAACTTATTGACAATCATCCAGTCACCGTCATTTAATGTCGGCATCATTGACTCTCCGTCTACGACAATCGGCGCAATAATAAAATAACGAATAATTGCAGCCAGCCCGATTGCGATTAAAAAAGCTTTTGTCCACTCCCAGAATTCGTTTTTTTCCTTTGCCAAATTCGTCACCACCTAATTTATTATGTAATTATCATATCATCTTGGGCGCTATTGAGGAAAGAAAGGGCTCTTTCATTTGAAAAAGGAGCTTGTTTCCAAGCTCCTCTCACGAAAATGCCTATTATTATCGAATTTCTTTAATACGAGCTGCTTTACCGCGAAGGTTACGCAAGTAGTACAATTTAGCACGACGAACTTTACCACGGCGAGTAACTTCGATTTTTTCAATCTTAGGTGTGTGAAGCGGGAACGTACGTTCAACGCCTACGCCGTAAGAAATTTTGCGAACTGTGAATGTTTCGCTGATTCCGCCGCCGCGACGCTTGATAACAACCCCTTCAAAAACCTGGATACGCTCGCGTGTACCCTCAACAACTTTTACGTGTACACGTACTGTATCTCCAGGACGGAATGCCGGAAGATCTGTGCGAAGTTGTTCCTTAGTAAGTTCTTCAATTAATTTGTGCATATTATTCCTCTCCTTCTAACAGATGCTCAATACAACTTTTTTGAGTCACAGCGGAACACCGTTTTAATGGGCTTGGACTGTTGTCACAAACCACTAAAAAATTCTATCATATTTGAACCAGCAAATCAAGAATCTCTTTCTTTTTTCCACTCTTCTAACCAGGCTTTCTGCTGGTTAGATAACGGATAGTCTTCTAACAGATCCGGACGACGCTCCCACGTCCGTTTTAATGACTCTTTGTTTCTCCATTCTTCAATGAATCGATGGTTCCCGGAAAGAAGTACATCCGGCACCTTCAAACCGCGGAATTCAGCAGGTCTAGTGTAGTGGGGATGCTCAAGAAGACCGGAAGAAAAAGAATCCAGGACAGGGGATTCTTCATTGCCAAGCACATCCGGCAAAAGGCGGACGACACTATCAGTCACGACCATAGCCGCCAGTTCTCCGCCGGTCAGCACGAAATCACCGATTGAAATTTCATCGGTTACAAGCTGCTCACGAATCCTTTCATCGTAGCCTTCATAATGTCCGCAAATGAAAATAAGGTGCTCCTCCGCTGCCAGCTCTTCGGCTTTTTTCTGCGAATAGCGCTCTCCTTGCGGGCACATTAAAATTACACGGGGATGGGAAGAAGCGGATGACGCTTTCGCCTGTTCGACCGCATCAAAAACCGGCTGCGGCTTTAATACCATGCCGGCCCCGCCTCCATAAGGATAATCATCCACTGTTTTATGCTTGCTGTCAGAAAACTCCCGAAAATTGATGACATTGTATTCGACTTTTCCTTTTTCAGCGGCTTTTTTTAATATCGAGGAATGAAGAACCCCATCAAACATTTCTGGAAAAAGAGAAAGAATATCAATCTTCATCATGATAATAATCCTTCCATCGGTTCAATAAAAATTTGCTTTTCTTTGACATCCACTTTTTTCACGATTTGCTCAATGTATGGGATATAGCAGTCTTTCCCATCTTTCCCTTTCACGACCCATACGTCATTCGCGCCAGGCGTGAGAATTTCCGTTACTTTGCCGATTTCTTCTTCATCCACCGTCTTCACAACACAGCCAATGATTTCATGAAAGTAGTATTCTCCTTCATTCAATTCGCCTAGCTGGGATTCTTTTATTTTCAACAGTCCGCCTTTAAACGGCTCGACCATGTTTAACCCTTCGAATCCTTCAAATGTAAGCAAATCAAATGACTTATGTTTACGGTGTGATGTGATGACCAAAGGTTTCTCTTCTGTTTCACCAGGCATAAACAGATAGAGGACATTTCCTGTTTTATACCGTTCATCAGGAAAATCCGTTCTTGAAATCACTCTTACCTCACCGCGGATTCCATGTGTATTTACAATCTTTCCGACATTAAACCATTTTTCCATTCTTGGTTCACCTCTAACGAATCTCAACAACAATGCCATCTTTAATGACGATTGTCTTTTCGGTTTCTTCCCAGCGATCACCGACTTGAACATCAATGAGCGCCTGTACTTCTTTTTCTTTTAATTCACTGCCAAGGGGAAGCATCTCAAGCTGGCTTTTTTGAAAATCAATATTTTCTATCTTTTGCCTGCGCTGTTCCATCTCTTTTTGAAAAAAGCCGGCTTTCTGCTGGCGGCTGCCTTTTTGCTGCCTTTCCGTCTTCTTTAATTCAAAGCGCAATTGTTCATATTCTTTTTCCAGCTGGCTTTTTTTATCCTGATAAGATGAAAGCAGTGATTGTTTCAACGTTTCTGTTAATACTTGCTTAACCACTACCGTCCGCAAAACTTGCATGCCTCCGCCTTCCTTTCTATGCCAGATCTCCCTGCCTCCTTGGGAACTAGAGACATCAATCATCTTGGCTAGAAGGTTACAGCCCCCTCCAGCCAGCTTCGCTTTCGTTGTTAAAAATTTATATGAAAAAAGGGAGGTTATCCCTCCCTATTCGGCTATTTCTACATACACTTTTTTTTGGTGAGCAGCGTTTGCTGCTGCTGTTGCAATGGTTCTAACCGCCTTAGCAATGCGGCCGTGCTTACCGATAACTTTTCCGATATCATCTGGGTGAAGAGATAACCGGTAAATTGCTTTGCTTCCTTCTGTTTTCTCTTCTATGATGACTTGCTCCGGATGGTCGACAAGTGGTTTAACAATTGCTAAGATTAGCTCTTCCATTTCTCTTATTTGCTAACTTTAGCGTTGTGGAATTTTTCCATAATGCCTTGTTTAGAGAAAAGGTTGCGTACTGTATCAGATGGTTTCGCACCATTTTGGAGCCATTTTAGTGCTAGCTCTTCATCGATTTTTACCTCTGCTGGTTGAGAGATCGGATTGTATGTTCCGACTGTTTCAATTTGACGTCCATCACGTGGAGAACGAGAATCTGCTACTACAATACGATAGAATGGAGCTCTTTTAGAACCCATGCGTTTTAAACGAATTTTTACTGCCATTTTTAAAGCACCTCCGAATAGTTTTACACAAGATAGAATAATAACAAATAACAAGGTTGTTTGTAAAGGTTTTTTTCTTTACATTTTATTCAGCCCCGATAAAGAGCCGGTTTTTTATGATTCAGCATTGGCCTGGCACGCTTGAACAGCTGTTTTCGCTTTCCTTACATAAACGGAAATTTGAATGGCATTCCTTTTTTCTTGCCTTTTTGCTGCATGCCGGACATCTGCTTCATCATTTTCTTCATTTCTTCAAATTGCTTCAGAAGACGGTTCACTTCTTGAATGGATGTTCCGCTTCCTTTCGCAATCCGCTTTTTGCGGCCGGAACTGATGATTTCCGGATGCTGCTTTTCCTCGCTGGTCATCGATTGGATGATCGCTTCGATATGGGAAATTTGCTTTTCATCTACTTGAACGTTATTTAAGCCCTTAATTTTATTGGCGCCAGGAAGCATTTTTATAATCTCATCCAGCGGTCCCATTGAACGGACTTGCCCAAGCTGCTCAAGAAAATCGTCGAATGTAAAAGACATCGTCCGCATTTTTTGCTCAAGCTCTTTTGCTTTTTCCGAATCCACGTTCGTTTGCGCCTTTTCAATCAGCGTCAACACGTCACCCATGCCCAGAATTCGGGAAGCCATTCGTTCTGGATGGAAAGGTTCGAGAGCATCCAGCTTCTCCCCCATCCCCGCAAACTTAATCGGCTTCTCGGTAACTGCACGGATCGATAAAGCAGCCCCTCCGCGCGTATCACCATCAAGCTTCGTTAAAATGACACCTGTTACGCCGAGCTGATCATTAAAGCTCTGGGCCACATTGACTGCATCCTGACCAGTCATTGCATCTACTACAAGGAAGATCTCATCAGGGTTAGTCAGTTCTTTGATGTCCTTTAATTCGCCCATCAAGTCCTCGTCAACATGCAGACGACCGGCTGTATCAATCAAAACATAGTCGTGATGATCAGCTTTTGCCTGTTCGATTGCCTGCTTGGCAATTTCCACAGGGCTGACTTGATCGCCTAATGAAAAAACAGGCATATTCAATTGTTTACCGAGTGTTTCCAACTGCTTAATAGCGGCCGGTCGGTAAATGTCCGCTGCTACAAGCAATGGCTTGCGGTTGTAGCGCTTGCGCAGCAAATTAGCCAGCTTGCCGGTTGTTGTCGTTTTACCGGCCCCTTGCAGACCGACCATCATAATCACTGTTGGCGACCGCTTGGCTACCGCAATCTGGCTTTGCTCGCCGCCCATCAGCTCAGTCAATTCTTCTTTAACCACTTTAATGACTTGCTGTCCGGGCGTTAAGCTTTTCATTACTTCCTGGCCGACAGAGCGTTCGCTGACTTTCTTGACAAAGTTTTTGACGACTTTAAAGTTAACGTCTGCCTCAAGCAGGGCAAGGCGCACTTCTCTCATCATTTCTTTGACATCCGCCTCTGTGACTTTTCCTTTGCCGCGGATTTTTTGCATCGTATTTTGCAGTCGGTCGGCTAATCCTTCAAATGCCATCTTGCCGCCTCCTAATCTAATTTCTCAAGCGATTCAATAATTGACAGACCGTCATCTGAAACAAATGTCTTTAACTGCTTCAGCAAACGGCTGCGCTCTTGAAATTTTTTAAATAACAATAATTTGCTTTCGTACTCCTCGAGCATTGCTTCGGTACGCTTAATATTGTCATATACCGCTTGGCGGCTTACTTCATACTCTTCCGCAATTTCACCGAGAGAGAAATCATCAAGGTAATAAAGGGACATATAACTGCGCTGCTTATCCGTTAACAAAGAATGATAAAAATCGTACAGAAAATTCATTCTTGTTGTTTTTTCAAGCATGAACAGCCCCCCTTGTTAAGTTAAAACCCTTTACATAAAAACAGTCTACCGACTTTCCCCACTGATGTCAAGAAAATATCTTTACGGCTAAGAAAAGCAAAGGGCGGCCTTCATGACTGCAGGTAAACGTTCTTGCACCACCCAATAATAAGTTGGGCTAGCCATAAAGCATCCACTAACTGATGGACATGGCAGGCCTCTGCTTCTTGCTGAAAACCAGCTTATTCTTCTTCTTCCGAATCCTGCTCTGTTTCTTCAAATGCTGTTGAAAATAAACCATACACATATTTCTCGGCATCAAATTGCTGAAGATCATCCATTTTTTCTCCTAAACCGACAAACTTGACAGGAATTTCAAGTTCTTTGCGAATAGCCAGCACAATGCCGCCCTTTGCCGTTCCGTCAAGCTTTGTCAGCACAATGCCGCTTACGTCTGTTGCTTCCTTAAAAGTTTTTGCCTGGACCATCGCATTTTGTCCTGTCGTTGCATCAAGAACGATTAACACTTCATGCGGCGCCCCCGGCACTTCTCTTTCAATGACTCGCTTTACTTTTTCGAGTTCCTTCATTAAATTCACTTTGTTTTGAAGACGACCGGCTGTATCACATAACAAAATATCGGCATTCCGTGACTTTGCTGCCCGCACAGCATCATACATGACTGCGGCTGGGTCTGACCCTTCCCCTTGCTTAATGACATCTACTCCTGTGCGCTCTCCCCAAACCTCGAGCTGCTCAATCGCTCCGGCCCGGAAAGTATCACCGGCAGCCAGCAGCACAGTTTTGCCTTCTGATTTGAATTTATGAGCAAGCTTGCCGATTGTTGTAGTTTTTCCTACGCCGTTGACACCTACAAAAAGAATAACTGTCAGTCCCTCTTCTTGTATGTTCAGCTCATTCGGCGTTTCCTCGCCATTTTGGTAAATAGCCACGAGCTTTTCTGTAATGATGTCGCGGACTTCTGCCGGGTCCTTCGTATTGCGGCGCTTCACTTCATGTTTTAATTGTTCAATCAGATCCATCACCGTGTCAAAGCCAACATCGGCGCCAATCAGAATTTCTTCCAGCTCTTCAAAAAAATCCTCGTCAATTTTGCGATAGCGCGCGACGAGATCATTTACTTTGCTTGAAAAGTTATCACGTGTTTTAGTTAATCCTGTTTTGAATTTTTCTGCCGCTTGATCGGTAGAAGTCGTTAATTTTTCTTTTAATTTCTTAAAAAAGCTCATCTGCTTTCCTCCTCTATTTACGAATTTGACAAGCCAAATAGCGGCGGCTTTGGCAAACGGCCGCCCGCTGACTTTTAAGCCTATGAAACAGGTGCTTCTGTTTTTTGATCCATTGTGACGGATACAAGTCTTGACACGCCTGATTCCTGCATCGTAATGCCATAGAGCGCGTCAGCTTCCTCCATCGTTCCTTTTCTATGAGTAATAACAATAAATTGTGTATCCTTGCTAAATTGCTTTAAATAGCGGCTAAAGCGGAATACGTTGGCTTCATCTAAAGCCGCCTCTACTTCATCGAGCACACAAAACGGCACAGGGCGCACTTTCAAAATTGCAAACAAAAGGGCGATAGCTGTTAATGCCCGCTCTCCTCCGGACAAAAGACTTAGACTTTGCAGCTTCTTGCCGGGAGGCTGGGCAACGATCTCAACTCCTGTGCTTAGCAAATGCTCCGGGTCGGTTAAGCGCAATTCTGCCCTTCCTCCTCCGAATAATGATTGGAAAACCGGGAGAAATTGTGTGCTGACTGATTGAAAGGTTTCCTTAAACCTTTTCGTCATCTCCTCATCCATTTCCTCGATGACCTGAGATAATGTATCTTTCGCTTCCTGCAAATCAGCCCGCTGCTCCTCCAAAAAGGTATATCGCTCCGATACTCGTTCGTACTCTTCAATAGCTCCTAGATTGACGCTGCCTAATTCTTTAATAGACAGTTTAATCAGATGGAGCTTTTTCCGGACTTCCTCAATCGGAAATGGCAGCGGATATTTTTCTTTGGCTGCTTCGTATGTGAGCGCATATTCTTTATTTAACTGCTCCAGCCGATTATCAAGCTCTACATCAAGACGGTTGATTTTGACTTCTTCATCCTGAACAGCTTCACTCATTGCTTTATGAAGTCTTCTCAATTCTTTCAGCTCTTTGTCCTCGGCCTCCAGACGGCTTAGCTTGTCCATTCGTTCATTTCTGCGCATCGCGATCAGCTTGGTGATTTCTTCTTTATCCTGCCGTTTTTTGCGGGCAGCTTCGTCAATTTCTTCCTCGCCTTGTCCGCTTGCTGACATTTCTGTTTTCAGCCAATTTAAATCCTCATTCCACTGTTTATACTTTTGTTCGGAGGCAGCCAGTTCGGCAAGAACTTGCTCGAGACGCTCGTTCCCTGACATCAGCTGTTCATTTTTAACTGCAAGCTTGGAATTCAACTCACTGATTGCTTGAGCGATTGTTTCTTTCAAGGTGCTTTCATGCGCCCTTTGCTCGGTTAATTTCTTAATTTGCGCATCGAGAGCTTCAATTTCCTGCCCGCTCTCGGCTAGCTGGGTTTCCGCTTTTTCCAAAAGCTGCTGCAGCCGCTGCTGTTCGGCTTCAAACTCTTGCTTTTCTGTATCATAAATCGACAGGCGGCTGTTGATCGTTTGATAAGCAAATTGCCACTCCAGCTGTTCGTTTTTACATTCCTGCTCTTTTGCCCGGATTGCTTCCGTTTCGTTCCTCATCTCTTTCAGAAGCGCTTCTTTAGAAAGGATATTTCCCTTTAGTTTTTTCACTTCACGCTCAGCCGCCGCCGTCTTTTCCTCCATAGGAGCAAGCTTGGCTTTTAGCGTTTCCAGCTCATTTTTACGGCTGATCAACGAAGCGCCTTTTTGCTTTAAGGCTCCTCCTGTCATAGAGCCCCCAGGGTTCACCACATCACCATCGAGCGTGACGATCCGGTAACGGTAATTGAGCAGCTTGGCCAATTCGTTGGCACCTTCAAGATGGGCGGCGATTACCGTATGGCCGAGAAGGTTCGTGATCGCCGGTCGGTAGGTGCTAGGAAAACGGATCAAGTCAGCAGCAATTCCGATAAAGCGGCCGTCATTTTCAAGCTGTGCAATAAGAGCGGCCGGAAATACTTTTTCTTTTATGGACGTTAGCGGCAAAAATGTTGCCCGGCCAAATCGGTGCTTCTTTAAAAAGCCAATCGCTTCGCGGGCAGCGCGCTCATCAGCAGTGATAATGTGCTGCATGCTGCTGCCAAGAGCTACCTCAATCGCCGTTTCATATTCTTTTGGCACATCAATCATTTCCGCGACGGCCCCTTCAATGCCTGAAAGCTGCCGACCTCTCGCCTTCAAAATTTCTTTGACCCCTTGGAAAAAGCCGGAATAGTCCTCTTCCAAAGATTCAAGCATCTCCTTGCGCGATTTGGCATCTTGAAGAATTTGATAGGCTTGATAAAGACTGGATTCCTGCTTCTCGTATTTCGCTTTCATTGCTTCGAGAAGCTGCTGCTCCCGGTGCAAACCATCTAAATGAGCCGTTACGCGCTCTTGCTCAGAGGCGAGGGCGGCTTCAATGGCGGACTTTTTAGCTTCTATTTCCTGCCGTTCCGCCAAATACTTCTTGTTTTCCGCATCGAGCCGCTCTTTTCTGCGTGTCAATTGTTCAAGCTGCTGTATAACGTGCTGTCGCTCGTTCTTGGCAGATGCCTGTATATTCAGCTTATCAATATAGTCAGATTTTAACGACTCAATTTCTGCTTCCAGATTTTTAGAAAGCTGCTGCATTTCCTGTTGTTGTTTAGACAATCGCTTCCTACATTCAGCTTCTTCCCGCCGATCCGCTTCCACTTTCTCTTTTAGTTGCTCAGCTTGGATGGAAAGCTGCTTGATTTTCTCTTTAGTCTCCGCTAGGTTGTCAGCAAGCTGGCCTTCATTTTGAATCGCGTTCTTTCTTCGTTCCTGAAGCACCTGCTTGCGGCCTTCCAGCTTTTCCAGCTCCTCGCTGGCAGCGAGCAGCACCCCTTGCAAATCGTTCACTGACTCATCAAGAGCCGTGATCTCTGTCCGCAATTCCTCCGCTGTTGCTTCTTTCTTCTGCAAATTGGCAAAAAGTACAGATTCCTGTTCTGCATGCTCGCCATGACTCGACTTTAACTTTTCCCACTGGCCATGCAGCTCGTCAATTTCATATACGATGGCTGCAATGTCATAGCTTGTCATTTCTTCTTTTTTATCGAGATAGTCCCTTGCAATAGAGGCTTGCATCTGCAATGGTTCGATCTGCCCTTCCAGCTCATGCAGTATATCCTGGACGCGCAACAAGTTTTCCTGGGTTTCATCAAGCTTTTTTTCTGCCTTCTTTTTGCGGGTTTTATATTTTAAGACACCTGCTGCCTCTTCAAAAATTGCCCGGCGCTCTTCCGGCTTGCTGTTTAATATTTCTTCTACTTTGCCCTGGCCGATAATCGAAAACGCTTCCTTGCCAAGTCCTGAATCCATAAATAAATCGACGATGTCCTTCAAACGGCAAGGTCTCTTATTGATAAAATATTCACTGTCTCCGGAACGATAGACCCTTCTTGTGACATTGACTTCATTATATTCAATAGGAAGGGTCTGGGCTTCGTTATTTAAGGTGAGCGTCACCTCAGCAACATTCAGCTGCTTGCGGCTGTCACTGCCGGCAAAAATGACATCTTCCATTTTACCGCCGCGCAAACTCTTTGCCGATTGCTCTCCCAGCACCCAGCGTATGCCGTCAGTAATGTTGCTTTTCCCCGAGCCATTCGGACCGACTACAGCTGTCACGCCATCGACAAATTCAACAGACACGCGCTCCGCAAACGATTTAAACCCGGCAATTTCCAGTTTTTTCAGGAACATGTTCCTTTCCCCTGCCTTCTACTCTGTAAGTTGTTTCAAAGCTGCCAAAGCCTTTTGAGCGGCCAGCTGCTCGGCTTCTTTTTTGGACTTGCCTTGCCCGTTTCCCAGTACCTCTCCATTCAACGAAACTTGAGAAACAAATTCTTTACTGTGCGCCGGGCCTTTCTCTTGTAAAATTTTATATTCAAGCAGCCCTTTCGTTTGGCGCTGCACCAGTTCCTGCAGCTGGCTCTTATAATCCATCATATGAGAAAAAGCACCGGAATCAATTCGAGGAAAAATAATCTCTTTCAAGAAACTGAGGACTGTATCCATTCCTTGGTCCAAAAATAAGGCGCCCATGAACGCTTCAAATACATCTGCCAAAAGGGCTGGTCTCATGCGTCCGCCAGTCATTTCTTCTCCTTTTCCGAGAAGCACATATTTGCCAAAGTTCAACTCATTAGCGAAGGTGACAAGAGACGGCTCGCAAACCACCGCAGCTCGCAGCTTTGTTAAATCCCCCTCCGACATTAATGGGTATTTTTTGAACAAGTAGTGAGAAACGGTTAACTCAAGCACCGCATCCCCTAAAAATTCAAGTCTTTCATTGTCCTCGTATGGTTTTTTCCGATGCTCATTCACATAGGATGAATGGGTAAAGGCATGCTTTAATAAATTCTCATCATGAAAATGAATACCTAAGTTTTCCTGCAGCTGCTGAAACTGCTGCTCTCTTCTCGATAAAGGCCTTTTAGAGTCTCTATGTGGTTTTTTCATTGGATTTCCTCCGGTAATTAAACTAATTTGCATCCACCACACACAGTGTAGTCGAAATTGAAAAAAATCGCAAAAGAAGAAAGCTCCGTTCCAGGAACGGAGCTTGTATTCTTCGAACGATTAATTTTTGCTGTTTATGTAATTCACAGCGTCGCCCACTGTTGCGATTTTTTCTGCATCATCGTCAGAGATTTCCATGTCGAACTCATCTTCTAATTCCATTACAAGCTCAACTACGTCCAAAGAATCCGCTCCAAGATCTTCCTTAAAAGAAGCTTCAAGAGTTACTTGGGATTCCTCTACTCCAAGACGATCTACGATAATTTTCGTTACACGCTCTAATACATCTGCCACACTCATTCACCTCCCCTCAAGTCATTATAGACGATTTTCGGTAAAGATAAAATAAATTTTCTGCTTATCAAGCGCCATTCGCTTTCTTTATTGTCCAGCTCCTGGCACTAGCAGCTCGCGGGCAAATCATCCGCAAGCGAGAAAGTCAAAGAGCGACTTTCGCTTTTCACCTTACATGACCATGCCGCCGTCGATGTGAAGCGTTTGGCCAGTAATGTATTTAGAGTCTTCCGATGCCAAAAACACTGCCGCTTTGGCAATGTCTGCCGGATCGCCGAAATAGCCAAGCGGAATTTGGCCAAGCATAGCTGATTTTGCTTCTTCCGGCAACGCATCTGTCATATCTGTCGCGATAAAGCCCGGCGCTATAGCATTTACAGTAATGCCGCGGGAAGCGAGCTCTTTCGCTGTCGTTTTTGTTAAACCAATGACACCGGCTTTAGCAGCGGTATAGTTGGCCTGCCCCGGATTTCCGCTGACACCGACGATAGAAGCGACATTAATAATCCGGCCGCTCCGCTGCTTCATCATCGGCCGGGTAACCGCTTTTGTGCACAGAAAGACGCCTTTCAAGTTGGTATTGATAACATCGTCCCACTCTTGCTCTTTCATGCGCATTAATAGGTTATCGCGGGTAATGCCGGCGTTGTTGATAAGAATATCGACCTTGCCGAATGCTTCTGTTGTTTGCTTGACCATTTCTGCCACCGAATCACTGTCGGCAACGTTGCACTGGATGGCTACTGCTTTGCGGCCAAGCGCTTTGATCTCCTCGACTACTTCATTTGCTTTTGCTTCGCTTCCAGAATAGTTAACGGCTACATCTGCTCCTGCACGAGCGAGCTCCAGAGCAATTTCGCGCCCGATTCCGCGGGATGCGCCTGTTACTAGAGCGGCTTTTCCTTCTAATTTCATTGGGCTGCCTCCTTTAATGCTTTCGCTGCTTCTTGGATGGACGCTCCATCTTGCACAGCGTAAGTTGTTACTTTCCGATTTACTTTTTTGATAAGTCCTGACAGCACTTTCCCGGGACCAATTTCAATAAAGGTATCAACGCCTGCTTCAATAAGCGCCTCGACGCTGTCTTCCCAAAGAACAGGAGAATACAGCTGCTGAAGCAGCTTCGCACGGATATCTTCCGCTTTCACTACCGGTTTCGCATCGACATTGGCAATCAGCGGTGTTTCACAATCTTTCACTTCGACTCCGTTCAGCACCGTTTCCAGCTGCTCGGTCGCCGGCTTCATCAAGGAAGAATGAAAAGGACCGCTCACATTTAACGGCAGCACCCGTTTCGCTCCTTTTTCCTTCGCTCGCTCACCAGCTAATGCCACTCCATTTTTTGTCCCTGAAATGACAATTTGCCCCGGGCAATTTAAGTTGGCAAGGCCGACTGTTTCCCCGGATGCTGTGACTTCAGCTGTGACCTCTTGCAAAAGGCTCCGCTCCATTCCAAGCACAGCCGCCATCGTTCCTTCACCGGCAGGCACGGCCTGCTCCATAAATTGGCCGCGCTTGTGAACGGCATAAACCGCATCTTCAAACGTCAGCGCTTTAGCCGCTGCCAAAGCTGTATACTCCCCTAAGCTGTGGCCGGCAACAAAGTCCGGTGTGATGCCTTCCTTTTCAAAAATTCTTAATGCAGCTATGCTCGCCGCCAAAATAGCCGGCTGCGCATGCATAGTTAAAGTCAGCTTTTCTTCTGGACCATTGAACATAAGATCACTTAATGAAAAGCCCAGCTTTTGGTCCGCTGCTTCAAACAACTCCCGAACCTCTTGATACTCATCTGCAAGAGCTTTCCCCATTCCAACTGCTTGTGATCCTTGTCCCGGAAAAACAAAGGCGATTTTTCCCACTTTTACTTCCTCCTCACTTATCTGTTGATGACACTACTCCCGCCGCTTCTGCAATTTTAGAAGGGACATCGGCCTCTGCCATCGAATACGCCTGCTTTAAGGCATTATAAAAAGCATTGGCATTGGATGAACCGTGCGCTTTAATCACAGGGGCTTTTAAGCCGAATAACCCAGCGCCCCCATACTCGGTGTAATCCATTTGATCTTTTAAACTGTAAAGCTCGTTTTTCAGCAAACCGGCTCCCAATTTTGCTTTCAAAGAAGAGGTCAGGGCCGTCTTCAACATGGAAAAGACCGATAAAGCTGTGCCTTCAATTGTTTTGAGCACCATGTTGCCCGTAAAGCCATCTGTCACCACCACATCAGCTACACCGTTTAATAAATCCCGGGACTCCACGTTGCCGACAAAATGGAGCTCCTCCTGCTGTTTCAGCAACACAAACGCTTCTTTAGTTAAGTCGTTTCCTTTTTTCTCTTCCGTGCCGATATTTAACAGGCCCACACGCGGTCTCGCGATGCCTCGTACTTTTTCCGCGTAAATCGAACCCATAATGGCATATTGGAGCAAATGCTCCGGCTTGGCATCGACATTCGCTCCGAGGTCAAGCATCACAAACCCCTTGCCGTCAACGGTCGGCAAAGTCGGAGCGAGAGCCGGACGCTGAATTCCATCAATGCGGCCCACAACAAACAGCCCGGCAGCCATTAAGGCTCCTGTATTGCCGGCAGACACACAAGCAGCCGCTTCGCCATCGGCGACTGCCTGTGCCATCATGACCATGGAAGCATTTTTCTTGCGGCGTACAGCCCGCACTGGCTCATCGGTTCCAAGAATGACTTCATCTGTATGTATTACTTTTGCCCGGCTATTTGCCGTCAGCAAGGGAGCGATCTGCTTTTCATCCCCGTAAATCAGCACTTCCAGGTCCGGCATTTCTGCCAATGCTTTGTTTGTGCCAAGAATGATCTCCTTCGGTGCATGATCGCCGCCCATTGCATCTATCGCTATTTTCATTATCCTTCATCCCCTGTTGTCATATTGGAACGGTACATAGTAAATTCACCTTGAAAAACAAGCTCTTGACCGACATAGCTGTTCACTTCAACAATTGTCCGGTCATTCGCTGCTTGTATATCAATGACCTTTGCCTTAGCCACGACTCGTTCTCCTTCGTAAACTGACCGTTTAAAACGAATATTGGCTTTGGCAGTCAGAGCCAATTCATCGTTGATCACCGCTACAGCAAGAGAATTCGCTTGAGCAAATACATGATGTCCGCGGGCGATTCCATTTCTAGTAAAGACATGTTCTCTTTTTACATCAAAAATAGAAATGGCACTCTTATCCAATTCAATATCAACAACATCACCAATGACTTCTTCAATCGGCAATGACCGGACTTCATTAGTCAGTCTCTCTTCTGCTACGTGTTTAATTCTTTCCCGCAGCTCCGGGATCGACAGTTCCATTCGGTCCAAACGGATCGTTTGCACACTCACTTGAAACTGCTCAGCCAATTCTTCATCTGTTATAAATGGATTATCAGCAATTGTTTCCTGCAACTGAATCTGTCTTTCTTTTTTTGTACGTCTCATGTTTACACCATCCGATATTAGGACTAGGTACTAACAGTAGTATAAAAGCAAAAAAAAGAGAATGCAAGGAAAAACTTGCATTCTCACGCGCTATCAGCGAACGCGAGTCTTCCTTGCTCCTCTTAGCAGCCAGCCAGCCGTTGACACCTTACTAATCTAGCTTCTCACCAGAAAGGGCGCCGGATTCTTCCAAGTGCCGGCGCAGCGGCTCATACTCTTTCTCTTTCCAAAACGCCTGTGATTCAATCATCCGCTTTGCGTCTTCTCTGGCCACTTCAAGCGCCCGGTAATCATGCACCATATCAGCTACTTTAAATTCAGGAAGACCGCTTTGTTTTTTCCCGAAAAAGTCACCCGGTCCCCTTAATTCTAAATCTTTCTCACTCAACACAAACCCGTCGTTTGTTTCCGTCATAATCTTCATGCGCTCCTGGCCAATCTCTGTCTTTGGATTAGCCAGCAAAATACAATAAGATTGTTCACTTCCCCGGCCAACACGCCCGCGCAGCTGGTGAAGCTGGGAAAGGCCGAACCGCTCTGCATCATAAATGACCATCATCGTCGCATTTGGCACATTTACCCCGACTTCTACTACCGTAGTAGAGACTAGAACGTCCACCTGCTGCTCTGTAAAAGCCTTCATTACCGTCTCTTTCTCCTCTGCAGGAAGCCGGCCGTGCATTAAGCCGATCTGGTAGCGGCCATGAAAGTATTGAACGAGCTGCGCATGAACATCGAGCGCGTTTTGCAAATCAAGCTTTTCCGATTCTTCGATTAACGGACAAATCACATAGGCTTGCCGGCCTTTGACCAGCTCTTTTTCCATAAAACCAAGTACGCGATCGAGCATTTCCTCCTTGGCCCAATAGGTTTCAATTTCCTTTCTTCCAGCCGGCATTTCATCAATGATAGACACATCCATCTCACCGAACACCGTAATCGCCAGCGTCCGCGGAATAGGGGTAGCCGTCATAAAAAGAACATCAGGACTTTCTCCTTTTTCGCGGAGAATGCGGCGCTGATTTACACCAAAGCGATGCTGTTCATCCGTGATTACCAGACCGAGGTGATGGAAGCTCACCTCTTCCTGAATGAGCGCATGCGTGCCGACCAAAATATCGATCTCCCCGGATTCTAGGCGTGCCAGCAGTTCTTTTCGCCGTTTTCCCTTCACTGAACTTGTAAGCAAAGCGATATTTACATCCATTTTTTCAAATAGCTGACTGAGTGATTCAGCATGCTGCTCTGCCAGAATCTCTGTCGGCACCATCAACGCGCCTTGAAAACCGGCCGTGACGCTCGCATACAGGCAAACAGCGGCCACCGCCGTTTTTCCGCTTCCAACGTCTCCCTGAAGGAGCCTATTCATGCGGTACGGCGATTTCATATCAGCACAAATATCGTTCACTACCCTCTTTTGGGCATTAGTCATCGAGAAAGGGAGCGATTGAATAAAACGTTTCAGCTTATGAATATCGTAGGCTTGGGCAATTCCTGCTGAATGTTCCCTTTCGAATTTGCGCAATGCCTGCATCTTTAACTGGAAATAAAGAAACTCTTCAAAAACAAAGCGCCGCCTCGCCTGCTTCATTTCCCTTTCGGATGCCGGGAAATGAAGCGACCTTAATGCCTCCCGGCGTTTCAGCAATTTATACTGTTGGAGAGTTTTTTTCGGAAGAGTTTCCTCTATATGCTCACTATACTGAGACAAGGCGAGTCCGACGTATTTGCGGAAATTCTTTTGCGACAGCGACCCCTTTAATGAATAGACCGCTTCAAAATCGCCTTGTTGGTTATGGGGGCCTGCCGCAAAGTGCTGGGCAGTAATCGTTTGCCGGTGCTTATCCCATTTCCCTGTAATCGTTACAGTATCATTTATATTGATCTTGCTTTTCAAATAAGGCTGGTTAAAAAAGGTCACAGTGACTAAATAGCGACCAACCAGCAATTTAAAAGTTAAGCGTGATTTTTTCTTTGAATAAAACATAGAGGACGGCTGGCTATGAACCTTCCCCTCTACCGTTACCCGTTCCTCATGGCCGACCTCAGCTAAGTCTCTCAGCCGGTAATCTTCATAACGGGACGGAAAAAACTCAATTAAGTCTTTAATGCTTTTAATTCCCAGCTCATTTAATGTGAGAGCTGTTTCCTTGCCGATCCCTTTTAACACATCTACCGGCTGCAAGAGCGGTGATAAGTTAATCTCGGGACTGGAGCGGTACTCCATAAATTTTCGCCTCCAATTTACGCCCGGTAGGTGTGGCTGCCAAACCGCCGCCGGCCGTCTCCCGCAAAGCGGAAGGCATCGTCTGGCCTATCTTATACATGGCATCAATCACTTCATCACAAGGAATCCGGCTCGTGATGCCGGCCAGCGCCATATCTGCCGCTACAATGGCATTGGCTGCGCCCATGGCATTCCTTTTCACACAAGGGACCTCTACAAGCCCGGCTACAGGATCACACACAAGTCCGAGCATATTTTTTAACGTAATGGCCATGGCTTCTGCACACTGTGATGGTGTGCCGCCTGCCATTTCTGTAATCGCCGCAGCTGCCATGCCGGAAGCAGAACCAACCTCAGCCTGGCAGCCGCCCGCTGCCCCGGAAATAGACGCATTATTGGCTACAATATATCCAAATGCCCCAGCTGTGAATAAAAAACAGATCTTCTCTTCACGGGAAGGCTGAAGCTTCTCTTGTACCGCAAACAGGGTGCCAGGAACAACTCCGGCGCTTCCTGCAGTTGGTGTGGCACAAATCGTTCCCATAGCTGCATTTACCTCATTGGTAGCAACTGCTTTACTCACGGCATCAAGCAAGAGAGGACCTGCCAGCGTATTTCCTTTTTGAATATATTGCTGCAGCAGCACAGCATCTCCCCCGGTTAAGCCAGAAAGAGAATGAACCCCTTTTAATCCCCGCTCGATAGCCTGTTCCATCACATCCAGGTTTTTCCCCATTAATTCCATAATTTCCTCGCGGGATTTTCCCGACACTTCCATTTCCTGCTCAATCATAAGGTCGGAAATCTTCTTTTGGCGGTCTTCAGCCAATTTAACTAATTCAGCTGCGTTTTTAAACAAAGTGACCATTCCTCCTCTTAGCTGGATTAAGGGGCTTGTTAATCAGCCACTCTTGCTACTTGTGTAATATGAGGCAAGCGTCGAATCTCTTCTAATACTTCCTCACTGATCGTCTGATCGACTTCAATCGTCATCAAGGCCATTTCTCCAATCCCTTTTCGGGATACTTGCATATGGCCGATATTAATGTCGTGCTTAGCCAACTCATTGGAAACGGTTGCAATAACACCTGATCGGTCATGGTGAACAACAAGAATTGCTGGATGATGCCCTGTTAGCTTAAGTTCAAAGCCGTTTAATTCAGTAATTTCTATTTTTCCGCCTCCAATGGAGATACCGACGAGCTCCATTTCTGAACGGTCGTCTCCAATTCGGACCTTGGCCGTATTCGGATGATCCGGAATGCTCTGTTCTTTTACAAACTGTATATCTATGTTTTGCTCTTTAGCAATTTCCAATGCATTCTTAATTCGTTCATCAAACGTATCAAAATCAAGAAGGCCGCCGACAATGGCCACATCCGTTGCGTGTCCTTTAAACGTTTCGGCAAATGAACCATAAAAAGAAATAACCGCCCATTGCGGTTCTCTGCCAAATAAGCTTCTGGCTACCCGGCCAATTCTTGCCGCTCCGGCCGTATGCGAACTTGAAGGACCGATCATAATTGGCCCGATAATGTCAAACACGCTTTTATATTTCACCTTGCCGCCTCCTTTAGTGCTGATTGTTTTCAAACTAGCTGGCCTATCTATATACCCTTTAAACCCAGCCGCTGAAAGGCTTGGTTATGATAGCAACAATCCTCTTTATTTTACTATGATCAGGCTGAAAATGCACACAAAGAGGAAGAGAGAGCGCTTCTCTTCCTTCAGACCGTAGACAAACTCAATGAAAACTGAAGTTTGCACGCCGGCTTTTTTAGTTTGCTTGTGGATGAAGGCAGTTGATTTCCATTCTAGGCGCTTCATTTTCCGCGGGGGCGGTGAGCCCGCAGAAGTCTTCTCGCCTTTCATTCTAATCAACAGGGTGGACAAAATTAGGGTCGCTTCAGACCCGCTTGTATCAGAGAATTATCGACTCAAAGAGGTCTATCTTTCTCTCAACTAACTTGATAACCCTTTAAAAAACGAAAAGTGGTTCGGAAGGAGATCCCTCCGAACCACTTTTTATTCCACTGCAAAGATAAATGAATAAAGCGGCTGTTTGCCGTTATGAATCTCCACTTCCACTTCTTCAAAGCTTTCTTCAATAAAGCGGGCTACTTCTTCCACTTCTTTGTCAGAGGCATCTTCTCCGTAAATGATAGTTACGATTTCCGCTTCTTCATCAATCATCTCTTGAAGAAGCTGTTTTGCCGCAGCCACTTTATTTTTATCCGTTAACAGAATTTTCCCATCAGCGATTCCCATAAAATCATCTTTGGCAATTTCAACGCCGTCAATATTCGTATCGCGAACGGCAAAAGTGATTTGTCCAGTTTTCACATGAGCAAGCGCTGCTGTCATAGCTGATTTGTTTTCTTCAAGGCTGGCTTCAGAATTAAAAGCCAACAAAGAGGACATCCCTTGCGGCACCGTTTTTGAAGGAACAACGATTGCCTCCATATCCACTACCTCAGCTGCCTGCTCAGCTGCCATAATAATATTCTTATTGTTTGGCAGAATGATCACCTTGTCGGCATTTACTTCTTCAATCGCCTTTACGATATCCTCCGTACTCGGATTCATCGTTTGTCCGCCTTCGATAACGGCACATGCTCCCAAGCTTTCAAATAGCTTGGCAACTCCCTCGCCCATGCAAACTGTCACAATGCCGATTTCCCGCTTGGCTTTCGGGACCGCCGCGACCGCTTCTTTTGCCGGGGCGCCGACAATCGCGCTATGCTGCTGGCGCATATTCTCAATTTTCATGTTGATTAAGCTTCCGTAACGCTGACCGTACGTTAATACCTCGCCCGGCTGCTCAGAATGAATGTGCACTTTAGCAATCTCCTCGTCAGCAATAACAAGCAAGGAATCTCCATATTCACTTAAGTCAGTCCGGAATTTATCTTCGGAAAACGGGCTTTGCTTCAGCTTGTCCTCTTCGAAACGAACCATAAATTCTGTACAATAGCCAAATTCAATGGCTGATGTATCCATAAAGCCTTGGACATTTTTATGATGAGCTGCACTCACAAGCTCTTCCATATTCGGAGTAATACCGGCTGTTTCGGAAAGCTTTTCTCCCTTCAGTTCTGCCAGGAAGCCTTCATACACAAGCAGCAGCCCTTGTCCGCCGCTATCTACAACGCCTACTTCCTTTAGCACAGGCAAATATTCCGGTGTCCGCGCTAAGGAGGCTTTTGCTTCTTCCACGAGCCCTTCCATTACAGCGATGATATCCGGCTGTTTTTTCGCCACAGCGACCGCTTTTTTGGAGGCATCTTTGGCTACCGTTAAAATCGTTCCCTCTACAGGCTTCATCACAGCCTTATAGGCAGTTTCAACACCAGCTTCGAAAGCCTGGGCCAGCTCTTTGCTTGTTATTTCCTGCTTTTGTTCAACTGATTTGGCAAAGCCGCGAAACAGCTGGGACAGAATAACACCTGAGTTTCCGCGTGCTCCCATCAGCAGTCCTTTAGATAAAGCGGCTGCGGTCTTGCCGAAATGAATGGTTGCATTTTGCTGAACTTCCTTCGCTCCCGAAGTCATGGACAAATTCATATTTGTTCCTGTATCTCCGTCAGGAACAGGAAATACGTTCAGCGCATCGACCATGTCGGCATGGGCTGATAAATGAGCGGCCCCCGCCTGAACCATGGCGGCAAACCGCTTTCCATCCAATGAAGTAATTGACACGAATCTTTCCTCCTCACACTCTACGGATTCGTCACGCGAACCCCTTGCACAAAAATATTTACTGCATCAACAGACAAACCGACCGTCTGATCAAGCGTATACTTTACTTTCGATTGCACGTTATTGGCTACTTCTGATATTTTAGTTCCATAGCTGACAATGATGTACATATCAATAAATACTTGGTCTTCTTCTTGGCGTACGATCACACCGCGGGCAAAGTTTTCCCGGCGCAAAATTTCAGTAAGTCCGTCTTTTATTTGTTTTTTTGATGCCATTCCCACAATACCGTAGCAATCCATCGCTGCTCCACCGGCAATCATGGCGATCACATCATTTGAAATATCAATCTGTCCGTATTTTGTTCTAAGCTCAATGGCCACTGGGACCCCCCCTTAAAATTGGTTGTAAGCTACAGACATTTTACTATACTTGCCTTTGTTTTAAAAGGAACACTTACCCGCACTATATCATTTCAAAAGAAGCAGGAGGATGTCAAGGTTTTTTTCTTGAAAGACTTTTCAAGAACAGTTGCATTTAAAAAAGTTGTATGGTAAATTATTAAAGTATCTTTCAGAATATCATGAAGTATTGAAACCATCTTTTCAGCTTCAACGGTGAGGAGTGAATAATATGCCAAAAAAATGTGTTGTAACAGGCCGTAAAGCTCGTTCCGGCAACACTCGTTCCCACGCTATGAACGCAAATAAGCGTACTTGGGGGGCCAACCTGCAAAAAGTTCGCATTTTAGTAGATGGCAAACCTAAACGTGTTTGGGTTTCTGCAAGAGCGTTAAAATCCGGAAAAGTAGAGCGCGTATAATAAGCTTTCCAACAGAAGAAAACCGGCTGGTATCAGCCGGTTTTTTCTATTGAAAAACGATTAGCCGCCGCATGATGGGCTCGCTCATCGAGGAAATTTGTGCGTGCGCCGGCGCAGGCGCTGCTGCTTTTCATCCAGCTTAGCGCCCGGCTCCGGGCACGCACTCCCCTTTTCTAATAAAAATGAAACATGGCAGCACAGAAAAGCGAATGTGCTGATCGGAGCCAGTCCGGCTCTTTCATCGTTCGTTTCATCTATCTGTTGTTATGGCCTGCCTCTACTTTTTCAGTGTTCCAAGCATTGCCCGGACGAGCCCGCCAAGAAATTTAGGCAGTTTAATGGTATAAAATTTCATGATTGCCACCCCTCCAATTTAAAGCTGCTCAATCATCAGAACTTCTTATCACCATTAATATGCCGTCTGTAAAAGAAAAAGTACCACTTTCTCCCTCTAATTCATTGCTTACATATAACGTCGACCCTAATTGCACAGTATGGTCCGACAGCGGATATTTAAAGCCTTCGAGCGTCAACCCTTTTACTTCCTTCGTTACCGGGAAGAAAGAAAAATATTTGTAGGCTGGGTCCTGCCACACCTTTCTTCTAACCGGCCCGTGACAAACCGACAGGCGGTTCAGACGGTCAACGACCTCCACCTCCAGATCACCGGAAACCACCTTCTTATTTGCAAGCAAGCTCACCGTTCCAAAAAAATGATCAAGCCGGCCTCCGGTTGCTCCTAAAACAGTCAACTGCTTGGGATGAAGCGAAAGCGACCATTGTAAAGCAAGCTCCAAATCCGTTTCATCTTTTTCAGCAGGAAAAGTATGTATACTCTTGACTTCTTGCTGGATATAATTCCACTCTTCTTTAGAAACAGAATCAAAGTCCCCAAATGCAGCTTGAGGGGTAATTCCCCGGTTCAGTAAATATACTGTTCCCCGATCTACCCCAATCCAGTAAACATCGCCTTCATCAAAGGCGTTCATATCAGGCAATTCCTTTTCCGGTCCGCCGGCTGCTATTATTACTCTCAATACCTGGCCACCTCCAATCTAAAGATGCTTCCAGAAACAAATAAGAGCCGCATCAAACGGCTCTATTTTCATCATACTTACATCGTAGCCGACAACCGAATGTCGGTAATCGCCTGCTTCCGGTCGGCTTTATTATAGACAGCTGATCCGGCTACTAATACATCTGCGCCTGCATCTGTGCACAGCTTTGCCGTTTCTGTATTTACACCGCCGTCGATTTCAATCAGCACATCCAGCCCTTTCTCCGTAATCATCTGTTTTACTTCCTGAATCTTCGGCACGACCGAATGAATAAAGGACTGGCCTCCGAAGCCGGGATTCACTGTCATTAATAAAACAAGATCAATATCTTCTATAATGTATTCCAATGCAGAAGCCGGAGTGGCCGGATTCAAGACTACCCCTGGTTTTACCCCAAACGAGCGAATAAGTTGAATTGTGCGGTGCAAATGCGGACAAGCCTCGGCATGTACAGTAATATAATCAGCTCCCGCCTTTGCAAAAGCTTCAATATAGAGATCAGGATTCTCAATCATTAAATGTACATCCAATGGGAGCGTTGTAACAGGCCGGACCGCTTCTACAATCAGCGGCCCGATCGTAATATTTGGAACAAAATGTCCGTCCATTACGTCAACATGAATCCAATCCGCTCCGCCTGTCTCTACTTCTTTAATTTCTTCTCCCAGCTTGGCGAAATTAGCTGACAAAATCGATGGGGCAATCTTTACCATATTAATACCTCGGCTTTCTTTCTTTAATTTCATCCATAAATTGCAAATAATGCTCATATCGGTAAGAAGGAATTTCTCCGTTCTCAACGGCCGCTTTCACGGCACATTTTGGCTCGTTAATGTGCAAACAGCCTCTAAATTTACAATTGTGACTGCGTTCAACCATTTCAGGAAAATACTGAGGAAGGTCCTCTGCCTCAATTTCAGTCAATTCCAGAGAACTAAACCCTGGTGTATCAGCAACCAGACCATTTTCAACGTTGATCAATTCCACGTGCCGCGTCGTATGCTTTCCTCGGCCAAGAGAATCGGAAATATCGTCTGTTTTCAATGACAGTTCCGGCTTGAGAGCATTTAATAATGAAGATTTGCCAACACCGGATTGCCCTGCAAATACTGACGTTTTCCCTTCTAAATGAACTCTTAATTCAGCAAGAGTAGCTAAGTTTTCTGAAGAAGTAAGAATGACTTCATATCCGAATGAACGATAGTCTGCTGCATAACAGTCAATAGCCGCTTCCTCTTCTTCATTTAGAAGATCCATTTTCGTAATGCAAATAAGCGGCTCTATTTGTTTTGATTCAATCAAAACGAGAAAACGGTCAAGCAGTGCTGTGCTGAACTCTGGTCTGGCAGCAGAAAAAACAAGAATGGCCTGATCAACATTCGCAATCGGCGGTCTAACGAGTTCGTTTTTTCTTTCCTCAATTGCTAAAATATATCCCTCTAAATCGTTTTCCGCTTGGAATTCTACAAAATCTCCAACAAGGGGCGAGACTTTTCGCTTCCGAAACACTCCCCTGCCTCGGCATTGGATAATCCGGCCATTCGTTGACACATAATAAAATCCGCTCAGCGCTTTCACTATTTTCCCTTCAGGCATCCCGTTCCTCCTCTTTTCACTACTTGCCGGCAAACAGCTGTCCGCCGGCGCTCCTTATTCTGCGTTCTTAGACGAATTCGGCGCTTCCGCCGTCATCTCTTCTGTATCTTCTGGATAAGGAATGGTTTCATCAATGATCACTTTTTGATCGCGGATCACTTTATAACCAGCTTTGCTTTCCTTCGTTAAAACAAATTCCAATGTTTTCTTTAAATCTTCATGAATGGTCAGCACTTCAAATGGCTCTGTCATGCTGTGGTTCATATCTTCTATATATATTTGCACTTCCTGCGGCGCCCCTTCCTCTTCCGGCTCATAAGGAATCGTAATCTCTTTGGTCACTGTTTTCGGCGGTATTTCTTTTTTGCCTTTAGAGATCGTCACCTGCACCTTATCGCCTTTGTTAAGAGAGGTCCCGCTGCTTGGATATTGAGAAATAACCAGTCCCTTGGCTACGGAATCTGAATAATCTTCCTTCATAATAACGACATTTAAGCCCGTTGACTCAGCGTAATCTTTTAAACTTTTTTCATTATAATCCGTTAAGTCGATAAGCTTAATCTTTTCCGGGCCGTTGCTGACTGTGAAAGTAACCGTGGTCTCTTCAGGGATCACCTTATTGTCCGGCTCCGGGTCCTGGTCAATAATCGTGCCGGCTTCGCTTTCCTCGTCATGGACCACTTGTTGTTCCACTTTCTTAAAGCCGGACTTTTCAAGCTCGGCTTTCACCTCATCGAAGGATTTGCCGCGATAGTCAGCAAAGGAGACCGTTTCTTTTCCTGAGCTGATATAAATATTGACTGTATCGCCCTCTTGTATCGTTCGCCCGGCTGCCGGATTGGTTTTAATAACTACTCCTTCAGGTACTTCGTCGCTGAATTGCTTTTTTGTTTTTCCAACTTTAAAACCATCAGTTACAAGCCTGGACACCGCTTCATCAAGCTCCTTGCCGCTGACATCCGGAACCTTGACCTCCTTGGGGCCAAATAATGAAGGGCCGAAAATGATCGCTGCAGCAGCCAAAGCGGCAAGCAGAAGGAAAACGGACAAAACGACAGGCCATCGTTTCCGCTTTTTCTTCTCTTTTGATTTTTTCGGCGGCTGCTCGTCTTTTGGCTCAACAGGATGAACAATCGTCGTGTCAAGCCCTTCAGAAAGCTCACTGTCTGTAATGACCGGAATAGCTTTCGTTTTTTCATCGTCTTCGTTGATGGAAAACTTTTCTTCGTTTGCTCTGTCTGGGTCAAGAGCTGTCGCTAGATCCTGCTCCATTTCTTCGAGACTCGCATACCGGTGAAAAGGATCCTTCGCAGTCGCTTTTAATACAATATTCTCTACGCTTTGCGGAATCGCCGGATTCCATCTTTTAACCGATGGTGTCTCAGCTTGTAAATGTTTAAGTGCCACCGATACAGCCGATTCTCCCGAAAACGGCAGCTGCCCCGTGAGCAATTCAAACATTACAATTCCTAAAGCGTAAATATCTGATTTTTTCGTAGCCATGCCTCCCCGTGCTTGTTCGGGGGAAATATAGTGAACGGAGCCAAGAACCGCGTTTGTCTGCGTAATAGACGTAGAACTTAACGCCATAGCAATGCCAAAATCCGTAATTTTCACATTGCCTTCCCGGTCCATCAATATATTGTGCGGCTTGATATCCCGATGGATAATGGAATTATGATGGGCAAAAGCAATAGCTGAGGCCAGCTGCTTCATGATATCGATTGTTTTTTCAACCGGGATCGGCGAATGCTGCTGGATATACTGCTTCAGCGTCATTCCGTCCACGTATTCCATAACGATATAATTAATGCCCTCCTCTTCTCCCACATCGTAAATATTGACGATATGCGGATGAACGAGGCTCGTAGCTGATTGCGCTTCTCTCTGAAAACGCCGGATAAATTCTTCTTCATTTACGAAGTCAAGCCGCAGCACTTTCAGGGCGACTTCTCTTTCCAAAATGATATCCTGCGCCAAATACACATTGGCCATGCCGCCGCCGCCAATCATCTTAATGATCTTATAACGGCCGCCCAGCCGCTTTCCGATTAACATACTGGTCTCACCTGCTTTCAAGGCCAGCAGAATGTTCGAGGATCACAAGAGTAATATTGTCTTCTCCTCCGTTTTCATTTGCCATTCGGATGAGGGATTCAGCTTTTTCCTCAATGGAAAGCTCGGCTTCTAAAATCCGCTGCATTTCTTGCTGTGCCAGTTTATTGGATAAGCCATCTGAACATAGAAGAAGCGCATCTCCCTGTTCAAACATCACGGTGTAGTAATCAGCCATGATATCACGCTCTGTGCCGAGTGCACGGGTCAATACATTTTTTCGGGGATGATGCTCCGCATCTTCCTTTGTAATTTCGCCAGATTTGACAAGTTCATTGACAAGCGAATGATCTTCCGTCACTTGGGTAAAGCCGCTCTCGTTGAATAAATAACCGCGGCTGTCTCCGATATTGGCAATCGTGCAAAAGCTGGCTGTGCATATAGCAGCAACAAGTGTAGTCCCCATCCCGCTGCACTCAGGAACATCTTTTGCATGGGCCAATACTTTTTCATTGCTTTGCAGAATAGCTGTTTTCAGCCAGCTTTCCGCCTGGCTGGCCGTTTCGATTGCTTCAACTGCTGTCCATAATGATCTCATCGTTTCAATAGCCATATGGCTAGCAATATCCCCGGCATTATGGCCGCCCATGCCATCAGCAACTATAGCCAGGCGGTCGCCCGCCGCATTCAAAAACACTCCGCCGTTGTCTTCATTATGAGGACGAATCCGGCCTTTATCTGTCCGAAAAACAGAGTCCATAGGGGCTCACCTCGTTTCTTCTGACCGTTCTTTCGCTCGCAGCTGTCCACAGGCCGCATCGATATCATGTCCTTGCTCGCGGCGAATGGTTACATTGATGCCGCGGTCTTTTAATGTCTTTTCAAATTCAAAAATTTTATTTTTCGGCGTACGCACATAATCGCGCTCCGGCACATAGTTAACCGGAATTAAATTCACATGGCACTTCAATCCTTTAATCAATTCGGCCAGTTCAATCGCATGGTCAACTGAATCATTTTCTCCGCCAAACAAACCATATTCAAAGCTGATGCGCCGCCCCGTCTTGTTGATGTAATAACGGACAGCTTCCATTAAATCCGGTAATTTGTAAGCTTTATTAATTGGCATCAGCTTCGTGCGCAGCTCATTATTCGGAGCATGGAGAGAGATGGCAAAGTTAATTTGCATTTCTTCATCAGCAAATTTGTAAATCTTCGGAATGATGCCGCTCGTCGAAACAGTAATATGACGGGCTCCGATATTTAAGCTCTTTTCATGATTAATAATTTTAAGAAAGGCAAGCATCTGGTCATAATTATCAAACGGTTCACCAATCCCCATAATAACGACCGAACTGACACGCTCGTCTTTTTCATCAAGTGCCTGTTGTACTTTTACGACTTGAGCAACAATTTCTCCTGCTTCTAAATGACGCTTTAAGCCGCCAAGGGTTGAAGCACAAAATGTGCAGCCAATGCGGCAGCCGACTTGAGTCGTTACACAAACAGAATTCCCATAATCATGGCGCATTAGAACGGTTTCAATAGAATAACCGTCATGAAGCTCGAACAGAAACTTAATGGTTCCGTCAGAAGATTCTTGCTGGATCAAGGTTTTTAACGTCGTAATGGCAAAATGAGCGGTCAGCTTTTCCCGAAGCTCCTTGGAAAGGTTGGACATTTCTTCATAAGAGGTGATCCGTTTTTTGTACAGCCAATCAAAAATTTGTTCCGCCCGGAACGGTTTTTCTCCTTGTTCTTTCAGCCAATCTTTTAAATCCTGCAATTGCAGTGAATAAATGGATGGCAGCTGCTGATCGTTCTCTGTTATTTCTTTTGCTGTTCTTGCTTGCTCCATTACTGCACCTTCTTTCGTAATTTACTGATAAAGAATCCGTCCCCGCCAAAGTCCTGCGGAAAAACCTGAAGCAGGTGCTGATCGGCCAACGGCTGAATAGCAGGCGGCAAATTTGTCAATGCTGCCGGTTCAAAATCAGTATGGGTTGCCAAAAACTGGTTCACTGTGCCTTCATTCTCTTCCTTATCTACCGTACATGTGCTGTAAACGAGCACACCGCCCTTTTTCAAAAGGGGCGCTGCCGCATGTAAAATATCTAGTTGAATCTTCTGCAGCGCTGAAAGGTCCCCTTCTGCCTTGGCATACTTAATATCCGGCTTTCTGCGCAAAACGCCAAGCCCTGAACACGGGGCATCCACTAAAATCCGGTCAAAGCTCTCTTGCGGAAATACGTCTCCGGCTTTGCGGCTGTCTAACGCCTTCGTCTCAATATTCGTCAACCCCAGCCGCTCCGCATTTTGCTGAATGAGTTTCATTTTATGTTCATGTAAGTCAAGAGCTGATACGGAGCCGCTGTTGCCTAACTTTTCGGCAATATGAGTCGTCTTGCCTCCAGGAGCCGCACAAGCATCCAAAATTCTTTCCTCCGGCTCAATATCCAGCGCATAAGCGACGAGCATAGAGCTCTCATCTTGAATCGTTGCCATTCCGCTCTCAAACACAGAGGAGCGGGCCGCATTGCCTTTTAAAATGCGCACAGCTTCCGGAAGAACAGTACTTGGCTCCGCTTCAAAGCCTTCCGCTTCTAAGCGTTGAAGCACCTCTTCCCTATCCGCCTTTGTTTCATTGACCCGCATGGTCTGCATCGGCGCTGTCAAGTTCATCTCGCACATTTCTCTCGTTTTCTCAGCTCCAAACTGTGACATCCAGCGCTGAACAAGCCACAAGGGATGGCTCGTTTCAATCGAAATTCGTTCCGCCTCGTCTTTAATCTCTGAAAAGCTGCGCAAACCATTTCTCTGCGCTGAACGAAGAATACCATTAACGAGACCGGCAATCCCCTTATGGCCCCGTTTTTTTGCAATCTCGACTGCTTCATGAATCACTGCGCGTTCCGGCACTTTATCAAGATAAACCATTTGATATAAAGAGAGCCGCAGCAATTGCTGCACCCATGGCTCCGGTTTTTTCTTAATGAACGGCGCCAGAAAAAAATCGAGAGTGTACTTGCGCTGAATCGTTCCATACGTAATTTCGGTTAAAAGCCCGGCATCCCTGCCGGAGAGACTGTTTTTTTCGATGGCTGAATGAAGCAGCAAGTTGCTGTATGACTGATTTTTTTCTACAGATTCCAGCAAATCAAGGGCTAATTCCCGCACCGATTTCTTCTTTTGCTTCATTACTTATTCCCCTAACTTTTTGCCTGGGGTCAAGTGTGAACCTGCCCCTCTTAAATATTGTTCCGCGGACATCCGCTTCTTCCCGGCCGGCTGTATATCTGTCACTAGAATAGCCGTCTCATCTCCGGCAGCAACAACGAAGCCGTCTGCTGTCAATTCCATAATCGTTCCCGGTTCAGCGCCTTTAGCCGCCTGCACTTTTTCTCCCCACCAGACTTTGATCACTTGGCCGTCCAGCGTCGTATAAGCAACCGGCCATGGGTGCAAACCGCGAATGTGATTATAAATTTCTTCGCCGGCTTTGTTCCAGTCAATTTTCTCCTGCTCCCTTTTAATATTGGAGGCAAAAGTGGCTTGTGATTCGTCCTGCTTCTTTGGCGAAACTTCGCCTGCCAGAAGCTTAGGCAATGTCTCCGCTAACAGCTTTGAACCGGCTTCGCTTAATTTATCGTGAAGACTGCCGACATGATCTGTTTCTTCTATTATAACCTCGGTTTGACTGATGATATCCCCGGCATCCAGTTTTTCCGCCATATACATAATGGTAATGCCCGTTTTTTTCTTTCCTTGCAGAATCGCATAATGAATCGGGGCACCGCCGCGCAATTCCGGAAGCAGGGAAGCATGCACATTAATACAGCCAAATTTTGGTGCATCAAGCAACTCATTTGGCAAAAGCTGCCCGTAAGCTGCTGTGACAATCACGTCAGGCTTCAGGTGAATAATTTGCTGCAGTTCTTCTGAATTTCTTAATTTTTCGGGCTGCAATATTGGAATATCGTGCTTCATTGCCTCCACCTTTACCGGCGGGGGTGTCAACACCCGTTTTCTGCCAACTGGACGGTCCGGCTGGGTGACTACCGCCTGAATAGAGTAGCCCTCTGAAATCAGCGTTCTTAACACCGGAACAGAGAAGTCAGGCGTCCCCATAAATACGATCTTTGTCATGACATCTCCTCCGCTTCTAATTCTTCTTCTGACACATACTTCTCTACTTTGGACGTGAATAACACGCCGTGCAGATGATCGATTTCATGCTGGATGGCGCGCGCTAAAAAACCTTGTGCCGTCAGTGTGAAAAAACGGCCCTTTATATCTTGGGCTTTCACTTTTACATAAGAGGGACGGGTAACGTAGCCGTATAAACCTGGAAAACTCAAACAGCCTTCAACATCTGTGTCGCTTCCTTTTGCTTCCTCAATGACAGGATTGATCAGCGTGATCAACCCATGGTCGTCTTCAATATCAACAATCGCAAGCTGCAGGTCCCTTCCAATCTGGGGAGCTGCGAGACCTACGCCATCTGCTGCAATCATTGTCTCGTGCATATCTTGTACTAGCTTCTTTAATTTCTTATCAAATTCGGTAACCGGCTCGCATTTCTTCTCAAGAATGGCGTCCGGGTAATATACGATAGGTAAGTGTGCCAAAAATAATCCTCCCTAATGATCAACCAAGCAGCTTTGTCTTCTACATCATAATAAAGGGATTTACATCTACTGCCACTTGCAGACCTTTATCATTATGCTGCTTTGTATAATGCTCCATCACTGACTTTAAAACATGGTTCAACTTTGGTTCCCGTTTGTATTTTATCAAACATTGGTAACGATATCTATTATTGATCCGTGCAATCGGCGAAGCAACCGGGCCAAGAATAATCGCCTCATTGGACAAGCGGGCTTGAATATAGTGAGTAATTTTCTCCGTTGCGCTTGATGCTGCCAGCAGATCCTCATGGCTGACAGTAACTAGAGCCAAATAGTAAAATGGTGGATAGCTGCCCAGTTTCCTCATGACCATTTCTTCCTTGTAAAATTGGTCATAGTCTTGCTTGCCGGCCAGCTGAATACTGTAATGGTCAGGTGTGTACGTCTGAATGACTACTTCTCCTTGAAGCTGGTGCCTCCCAGCCCTGCCGCTGACCTGCGTCAGCAGCTGAAAGGTCTTTTCTGCAGAGCGAAAGTCAGGGATATGGAGCATCGTATCCGCACTCAGCACCCCGACAAGCGTAATGTTTGGAAAATCCAGCCCCTTGGCAATCATTTGTGTTCCCAGCAAAATGTCCGCTTTTCCTTCCGCAAACTGCTGGAGCAGCTTTTCATGAGAACCTTTGCGGCTTGTCGTATCAACATCCATGCGCACCACCCGCGCTTGCGGGAGCAGTTTGCCTAATTCATCCTCCACTTTTTGTGTGCCGGTGCCAAAATAACGGATGTGCTCACTTTGGCATTCAGGGCAAGTGGAAGGAACCGGCTCTTCAAAGCCGCAATAATGGCACTTCATCTGATGGCTATACCGGTGATACGTTAAAGAAATATCACAATGGGGACATCCAGCGACATAGCCGCAGTCCCGACACATAATGAAAGACGAATGGCCGCGCCGGTTAAGAAAAAGAACGGTTTGCTCGCCTTTCTCCAACCGGTCTGTCAGCTTCTCAAACAGCGCGCGCGAAAACATGGAACGGTTGCCATGGCGCAGTTCTTCACGCATATCAACAATCTCGACATCCGGGAGACGCTGGTTGTTCATCCTGTTAGGCAGCGACAAAAGCTGATACACTCCTTTTTGGGCTCTGGCAAAACTTTCTAAAGACGGGGTGGCGCTGCCGAGAATGACGGGGCACTGATAAAACTTCGCCCTTTCAATTGCTGTCTCCCGCGCGTGATAACGAGGATTTTCTTCCTGCTTATAGCTGGTTTCATGCTCTTCATCGATAATAATAATTCCCAGATTTTCAAAGGGGGCGAACACAGCTGACCGCGCACCTACAACGACCTTTACTTCTTTACGCTGAATTTTGCGCCACTCATCATATTTTTCCCCGGCCGATAGTCCGCTGTGCAGGACGGCGACATCATCGCCAAAACGCCCTTTGAAACGATGGACCATTTGCGGCGTGAGCGAGATTTCAGGCACAAGAACGATCGCTTCTTTCCCTTTTTCCAATACACGTTGAATCGATTGCAAATAAATTTCTGTTTTTCCGCTGCCAGTGACTCCATAAAGCAGGAATGTTTCATGCCGCACATCTTCTATTGATCCTAGAATAGGAGCAATCGCCGTTTGCTGCTGGTCCGTAAGCGGAAGCGGTTCTGTTTGCTCAAATTGCCTGTTCTCATAAGGATCGCGATAGACTTCTTGGTAACGCTCCACGAGCAGTCCTTTCTCGATCAAGGCTTTTAGTGTGCCGTTCGAGGTGCCGGTTTGCTCCATCACTTCTTTTGCGGGGAGCAAAGGAAGCTCCGCGGCCTGTAAATAACTCAGCACATCTTTTTGTTTGCGCGCGTTTGCCGAAAGAGCGTTCATGCTGTCAGCCAGCTTATCGTCTGATAAGGCCAGTCCAATCATGCGAATGCTCTTTTTCTTTCCCTTGCTTGTTACTTTGTAAATCAGCTCCGCCCGGTTCGCCTTCACTTCTTGACGCAAAGCCGCAAGCAGTCCCTCTTTTTCCGCCATTTCCCAAGTGATTTCATCATGCCGGTGAAACAAGCTGAGGAGTTCTTCATTCATAGACGCTGCTGCTTCTCTAAGGCGGAAGACCTTTTCATATTTTGCCTTCATCGCAGCAGGAAGCATCGCCTGATAAGCTGAAATTTTAAAGCAAAGTGTCGTTTCTGTGAGCCAGTCAGCAAGCTTCAAAAGCTCCGGATTTAATACGGGCAGCAAGTCCATAGGTTCAATAATCGACTTGAGTTTTTTGGCGCTTGAGGCATTTTTCAATGCTGTAACGAATCCTTGGATTTTTCGCGGGCCAAACGGAACGATGACCCTCATGCCGGGCTGAATGAGCCCCTCCCATTTTTCCGGGATCTTATAATCAAACTCTTTATCGGTCTGCCTCGCTGCTACATCCACGATGACGCTCGCTACTTGCATACATGTTCACCCTTTTGCAAATCGGCCGCTGCCTCCAATAAAATTTCCCTTGCTGCTGCTTGTTTGGTCATTAAGTCAAAGTCTTTCTGGGTGCCGTCTTTTTTAAAAATAGAAATGATATTCGTCTCGGCACCGAATCCAGCCCCGGCCAGCTTAACATTATTCGCTACAATCATATCCGCCTGCTTCGTCTGCAGTTTTTTGCGCGCATATTCTTCCACATTAGCCGTCTCTGCCGCAAAGCCAATAAGCAGTTGATGTGTTTTTTCCTGGCCAAGCGTTTTTAAAATATCTTTTGTGCGTTCCATTTCAATGGTTAAGTCGCCGTCTTGCTTTTTCATTTTTTCCTCATAGACAACCTTGGGACGGTAATCAGCGACAGCTGCTGTTTTGATGACGATATCGCTTGCAGAGAACTTTTCCATCACTGCCTGATACATTTCCTCAGCGCTCTCCACCTTTTTCACTTCCACTCCCCGCGGCGGATCAATAGCAACAGGACCTGAAATTAAATACACGTCAGCTCCCATATCTCTGGCAGCCTCGGCTAATGCATATCCCATTTTTCCAGTGGATCGGTTCGTCAAAAAGCGTACAGGGTCAATAATTTCACGCGTTGGCCCCGCAGTAATCATGATCTTTTTATTTTTCAGCGGCTGCTCTTCTTTTTGTTTAAAGAATTGTTCCATCAGACCGACGATTTTTTCCGGCTCTTCTAAACGGCCTTTTCCCACATAGCCGCAGGCAAGGAAGCCTTCTCCCGGCTCAATAAACTGCCAGCCAAAGCTGGCAAGTACGGCGAGATTTTTCTGTACGGCCGGATGCTCGTACATATGCACATTCATAGCAGGTGCTATCCAAACAGGCGCCGTGGAAGCCAGCAGGGTGGTTGAAATCATGTCATCTGCTATTCCATTAGCAAGCTTTCCGATCATATTAGCAGTAGCTGGAGCTACGATAATCAGGTCAGCCCAGTCAGCCAAATCGATGTGAGCAATGACTTCCGGGTGCTTTTCATCAAATGTGTTTGTGTAGACATCGTTACGGGACAGCGCCTGAAAAGTGAGCGGTGTGACAAACTCGCAAGCAGAAGCAGTCATTGCCACCTTCACTTCAGCTCCTGCCTGCACCATTTTGCTCGTTAATGCCGCTGCCTTATAAACAGCAATGCCTCCGGTTACACAAAGCAAAATTTTCTTTCCACTTAACACGATGAACCCTCCAATTCTTTGCTTAAGTAAAAAAATAACAACCTTCCAAAGGTTGTTATTTCTGAAGCTGTTTATACTTCGTCATCATAAATCTGATCTTGGTCTTTTTCTTTCATCATAAGCTGGTCAGCATAAATTTCCTCAAGAGCACGGCCAACATATTTATGAGAAACATAAGAATCGAGCAGCTGCGTCGAATCGTTCTCTTGAAGGCTGCGCGCACGTTTGGCAGCGATGCTGACTAAGGAATATTTTGAATCAATTTTTGTTAACAAATTATCAATAGAAGGGTATAGCATATTAATCACTCTCCAACATTTTTTTATAACGGTGCTGTACACGTTCCCGGCGGCAATGCTCGGCCACAATAATCGATTGAATGCGGCTGCACGCCTTTTCTACTTCATCGTTCTCCACAACGTAATCATATAAATTCATCATTTCAATTTCCTTGCGTGCTTTTTCCATTCGGCCTTTGATCACCTCATCGCTCTCCGTTCCTCGCGTGAGGATGCGGCTGTGAAGCTCAGACAGGCTTGGAGGGGCCAGGAAAATAAATAGCCCTTCTGGAAACTTCTCTCGTACTTGCTGGGCTCCCTGCACTTCAATTTCAAGGAAAATATCACGGCCGGCATCAAGCGTTTCCCGTACATAATCAACCGGAGTGCCGTAGTAGTTGCCGACAAACTCTGCATACTCAAGCAGTTTGCCCTCAGCAATCAGCTGTTCAAACTCTTCCCTTGATTTAAAAAAGTAATCTATGCCATCCACTTCTCCTGTACGCGGAGCACGCGTTGTCATTGAAATCGAGTATTCAAACTTAACATCCGGCTGTGAGAAAATTTCTTTTCTTACTGTTCCCTTTCCCACTCCGGAAGGCCCTGATAAAACAATCAGCAAACCTTTTTCTTTCATGCCTTTCCCTGCCCTTCTTCAGTTACTTCTTCTGTGGAGAGAATTCGCTGGGCAACCGTTTCCGGCTGGACAGCCGATAAAATCACATGATCGCTGTCCATTACTAGCACCGCTCTCGTTCTTCTTCCATATGTCGCATCGATCAGCGTGCCTGCGTCTCTCGCTTCCTGAACAAAACGCTTAATCGGTGCTGATTCCGGACTGACGATAGATACAATCCTATTTGCAGATACGATATTGCCAAATCCGATATTAATAAATGGAATGGACATAAAGTTCCTCCAATTAAGAAAATAGACATTGTCTACACTCTCGTATTATTCGATATTTTGCACTTGCTCTCTCATTTTTTCAAGACCTGTTTTCAGATCAACCACAGCTGAACTGATCATTGAATCATTCGCTTTAGAGCCGATCGTATTCACTTCTCGATTCATCTCCTGAATCATAAAGTCAAGCTTGCGGCCAATTGGGCCTTCATGGTCAAGCGCCTGGCGAAATTGCTGAATGTGGCTCTCAAGCCGGATGCATTCTTCGTGTATGTCCGATTTATCCGCAAATACAGCTACTTCTGTTGCCAGCCGGTCTTGATCAAAAGCCCCGGCCGCTATTTCTTTCATCCGCCGTTCAAGCCGCTGGCTGTAGGCTTCAATCACGATCGGCGCTCGCTCTTTAATATCGAAAAGCCGCTGCGCTAAACCGGATAATAAAACAAGAAGGTCCTTCTTTAGCTCCTGCCCCTCTGCCTGGCGCATCTCATGCAGACGCTCTGCTGCGGACACAACCGTTTCCAGAACAAGCTTCTCCAATGCGGAGTTTTCCTCTTCGCTTTCTTCGATTGTAATAAAATCCGGCCGCTGCAGCAAATCCTTCAAGTCAGGCTTTCCTGGAAAACCGTATTTTTCTGCTATTTGCCCCATTAGGCGGACGAACTCATCTATCAGCTGCCAATCTGCTTGCAGGGTGCGGTGCGTCAGTCCTTCTCCTTCAATTGTGACAAACAGCTCTACCCGTCCTCTTTGTATGTATGTTGCCAGTTCCTTCTTTATCTTATCTTCAATTTTTATTAATTGCCTTGGCATTCTTATTTGAAATTCACTAAACCGATGATTGACGGACTTCATTTCCACAACCACCGCACAATCGGCTGATTTTATCCTGCTTCTGCCAAACCCTGTCATGCTCGTTACCATCAGCCACTCACATCCTGTCGACATAATAAAAAGGCAATAGAGTTCACTCTACTACCTTTCATATTGTATCATATTCTATTTTCTTTTTCTTGCAAAAAATGATCCAGCCAGCAAAAATGTCGAGATAGCGCCAATTCCAAAAATAAGCAGCCATTCTCTTGGAGCGAGCGGTGTTGTATGGAAGATTGTTTGCAGCTGCGGAATATAAATAACAGCCACCATCAGCAGGAAGGAGGAAATAACGGCTGCAATTAAATACATATTCCCAAACGGATTGCGGGCTAGCACCGATTTTTCGCTCCGGCAATCAAACACATGGATCAGCTGTGCCGTTACGAGTGTCGCAAAGGCTACTGTCTGAGCATACATCAGATTGTCCGCGTGCTGCTGGTAAGCAATGATGAAAGCGATGAGTGTAGCTGCTCCGATTAAAAAGCCGCGGGAAATAATTTTCCATGCCAGGCCTCTGGCAAATACGCCCTCTTTCGGATGCCTAGGCGGCCGTTTCATTACATCCTCTTCCGCTTTATCGAGCCCGAGAGCCAGCGCCGGCAGGCCATCTGTCACCAAATTCACCCATAGGATTTGGATAGGGACAAGCGGCAGAGGCAGCCCTAAAATCATCGCAAAGAGCATAACTAAAATTTCCCCAACGTTTGACGCTAATAAATAGCGGATAAATTTACGGATGTTTTCGTAAATGTTCCGCCCTTCTTCTACTGCTGCTTTAATTGTGGCAAAATGATCGTTAGCCAATACTAAAGAAGAGGCCTCCTTGGCAACATCCGTCCCGGTGATGCCCATAGCGATTCCAATGTCTGCTGTTTTGATCGCCGGGGCATCATTTACCCCGTCTCCCGTCATCGCTACGATGTGCCCTTTCTTTTGAAGCGCTTTGACAATTTTCAGTTTATCCTCCGGCGAAACCCGGGCATACACGGATGTTTTCTCGGCGGCGTCCTCCATCTCCTTATCCGTCATTCCACTGAGTGCTTTTCCATCCAAAATATCTGAATGCTTGCTCGCAAGCCCTAAATCGCCGGCAATGGCAGCCGCCGTTTCTTTGTGATCGCCGGTAATCATAATCGTGCGAATGCCCGCCTGCCGGCATTCCGCGATGGCCTGCTTTACTTCAGGCCGGGGCGGATCAATCATGCCTTGCATGCCGATAAATGTCATGCCGGATTCAACCTGCTCTGCATCGCGAAATGTATCTGCTGCCTTTAACGGTTTGTAAGCAACAGCGATGACCCGCAGCGCTCTTCCTGCAAGCTTTTGCAGCATCTCTTCTGTTTTTTGCCTGTATAGCTTGGAGAAAAGCTGCCTTTTCTCCTCCCATAAAACATAATCGCTTCTTCCCATTAAAACGTCCGGAGCCCCTTTTGTCACAGAAAAACGCTGGCCCTGTGCATCTCTCACGATAACGGTCATCATCTTCCTTTTCGAATCAAAAGGAAATTCCTGCTCTACTGTAAATGTCTTTGCTAATTGATCCCGGCTTAATCCAGCCTTGAAGGCGGCTGTCAGCAAGGCTCCCTCTGTCGGGTCTCCCTGAATGACAAATTCCTTCTCTTTTTCTTTTAATTCCGCATGGTTGCAAAGCAGTCCGAACGTCAGCAGCTGATACAAGCTTTTTTCGGCAGCAGGGGACACCTCCTTTGTTTCTTCAAAGAATTTCCCCTTCGGCTCGTAGCCTTTCCCGCTTATACTCCAATGTCTCCCTTCGCTCCAAGCGTCAGTGACCGTCATTTGATTTTGCGTCATCGTTCCCGTCTTATCTGAACAAATGACAGTGGTGCACCCTAATGTTTCGACAGCTGCGAGCTGACGGACGATCGCTTTTTGTTTGATCATCCGCTGAACACCAAGCGACAAGGCAACCGTTACAATGGCCGGCAGCCCCTCCGGTATAGCAGCAACAGCGAGTGACACCCCTGTTAACAGCATCGTATACAATTCGTGGCCTTGAATAATACCGATGGCCACTACAAGGACCGTTAACAATAAGGCAGCCGCAATTAATATTTTTCCGAGCTGTTCAAGCCGGCGCTGAAGCGGGGTTTCCGATCGTTGTGCCGCTTGCAGCATAGAAGCAATATTGCCCATCGCTGTTTTCATTCCGGTAGCTGTGACGACGCCGATTCCGCTTCCACGGGTAGCGAGAGTGCCCATGAACCCCATGTTTTTCATATCGGCAAGAGCCGGATTTTCTCCTTTCAGCGGAGAAGCATGCTTTTCTACAGGAACAGATTCACCGGTCATTGCCGACTCTTCAATTTCTAGATTGGCTGCTTCAAGCAGCCGGACATCTGCTCCGATCCGATCTCCTGCAGAAAATTTTAATATATCCCCTGCTACCAGGTCAGCGGAGTTTATTTTTTTCCATTCTCCGTCACGTAAAGCAAGCGACTGCGGAGCAGATAACTCCTTCAGCGCCTGCAGTGATTTTTCTGCCTTTCTTTCCTGGAAAAACCCAAGAACGCCATTAATAATGATAATGGCAAAAATGGCGACAGAATCAATGTACTCCCCCATTAAAGCGGAGATGGCCGTTGCTGCAATGAGCACAAGAACCATGAAATCCTTGAACTGACGGATAAACACCACCCAGGCGGAAGGCAACTTTCCCTCTGTCAGCTCATTGCTCCCATACTGCTCCTTCCGCCTTCGTGCTTCCTCTGTTGTTAATCCGCGCTGAATGCTTGTCTGAAGTTTTGTCTCTACTTCTTCTTGTTTCAGCTCGTGAAAATTCATCTCCTCACTCCTTTAATGGACAAACTTGTTCTTCTCATAGCATGATTATTCAGTCATGGAGCAAAACATGTTATCATTTAGTTAAGTTTTAACTAAAGTTCAAGAAAAGGAAGACAGCCTATGTCATTTGACGGTTTATTTACGAGAGCGATGACAAGAGAATTATCTGCCGCTCTTCAAGGAGGGCGGGTGAATAAAATTCACCAGCCTTATAAAAATGAAGTGATTTTGATCATTCGTGCGAAAGGAAAAAATCATAAGCTGCTGCTCTCAGCCCATCCATCTTATGCGAGAGTACAGCTGACAGAAGAAAGCTATGAAAACCCGAAAGAACCTCCTCTTTTTTGTAAGATGATGCGCAAGCATTTAGAAGGGGCTATATTGGAATCCATCGACCAAGCCGGACTGGACCGGCTGATTATCTTTCATTTCAGAGGAAAAAATGAAATTGGCGATACAGCCTATAAGCAGCTGTATGTGGAAATTATGGGGCGGCACAGCAATGTTATCCTTGCCGATCAGCAAAAAGGAACGATCATTGATAGCATTAAGCATATTTCAGCAGCTGTGAACAGCTACCGGACCATTCTTCCAGGCTACGACTATGTATACCCCCCGGCGCAAGATAAAACGGACCCGCTTGAGGCTGACAAAGAGGATGTGCTCCGCCAATTAGACTTTAACAGCGGGCGCCTTGACCGCCAGCTCGTCGCTGCATTCTCCGGCTTTTCTCCGCTCATTGCTAAAGAAATCATCTGCAAAAGCGGGCTGGCCAACCGTGAAACAGTGCCTGATGCTTTTGTAGAAGAGATGAAGCCGATACGGGCACATCACTACACGCCGACTTTAATTGAAAACGAGCATAAATCAGCGTTTTACTTTAAGGATTTGCAGCATGTGGCCGGTGAACGGAAAACCTTTCACTCGTTAAGCGAACTGCTGGACCGTTTTTATGTCGGAAAAGCCGACCGTGACAGAGTGAAGCAGCAGGCAAATGATATTGAGCGTTTGTTAAAAAACGAAAAAGAAAAAAATGAAACTAAATTGATTAAGCTGGCACGCACACTTGAGGAAGCTGAACATGCTGATCGCTTTCAGCTATACGGAGAGCTTTTGACCGCCCATTTATACGCGGCAAAAAAGGGAATGAAGGAAATAGAGGTAGTAAACTACTATGACGAAGCCGGCGGCACCGTCACGATTCCTTTAGACCCGCAGAAGACCCCGTCAGAGAATGCTCAAAAGCTGTTCTCAAAATACCAAAAAGCGAAAAATGCCCTTTTGGCTGTCTCTGAGCAAATCAACAGCACGAAAGAGGAAATTGCTTATATTGACCATTTGCTGCAGCAGATTGAGTCTGCCTCTCCTAAGGATATTGAGGAAATCCGCGAAGAGTTAATAGATGAAGGTTATATGAAAGCGAAAGCTTCTGGAAAAAAGAAGCCGGCGAATCATAAGCCTGCACTTGAAACATATGAAGCCAGTGATGGCACGCTTATTTTCGTTGGCAAAAACAACAAACAAAACGATTATTTAACGAATAAGTTCGCCCGCCGCGATGAAATTTGGCTGCATACAAAGGATATTCCAGGGTCCCATGTCGTTATCCGAAGTGAAGCACCGACAGAAGAAACGATATTGGAGGCTGCTAATCTTGCAGCCTATTTCAGCAAAGCGAAATCTTCAAGCTCGGTGCCGGTTGACTTTACAAAAGTGCGGCACGTCAAAAAACCGGGCGGCGCCAAGCCGGGATTCGTCATTTACGATAATCAGCAAACCGTTTATGTCACTCCGGATGAAGATCTTGTTCTGAAAATGAAAAAGCAGTAAACGCAGAGAAAGGAGTGCCGGAAAACGGCCGCCTTCATTCTGATCCGCTTGTTTTTGAAAAGAAAGAGCGGCTGCTCCAAAACGTCATTTTTCATGACCTTTTGGAGCAGCCGCTCCTTTGATCTCTTTACTTCCAATCCGCAGGATGTTTTTGCCACTCACGCAGCGTTTCCAGCTCACTTTCTTTTACATATTCTTTCTCGACCGCTACCTCAATCAAGGCAGAATAATCGCTTAAGCTGTGAGCAGTGACATGGGCAGCTTCAAGCTTATCTTTTCCAGCTTTCAGCTCGTATGTAAAGATCGCTACGACACCGAGCACCTCACATCCGGCTTCCCGGAGAGCTTCTACTGCTGTAATGGCACTTCCGCCCGTAGAAATCAAATCTTCCACAACAACTACTTTCGTTCCTGGCTCTGCCTTGCCTTCAATTTGGTTGCCTTTCCCGTGTCCTTTTGCTTTTGAACGGACATAGCACATCGGCAAGTCCATCAGATCACTCACCCAGGCAGCATGCGGAATACCGGCTGTCGCTGTGCCGGCTACCAGTTCAGCCTCCGGGTAATGTTCCTTAATCAATGAAACAAGGCCCTTGGCAATCGTTTTTCGCGTGCTTGGGTAAGACAAGGTCAAACGATTATCGCAGTAAATAGGCGACTTGATTCCTGAAGACCAGGTAAACGGCTCATTTGGCTGTAAAAAAACGGCTTGAATATCAAGTAACTGTTCGGCAATCTCTTTATTTAACATCTGTCATCTCTCCCCATTGCTGCTTTACTTTTTGATAAGCTTTAACCGGATCGGCCGCTTTCGTGATCGAGCGCCCGACAACAATCATAGAGGAGCCAAGCGCTCTGGCCCCAGCAGGATCAGCTATCCTCTTTTGATCGTTTGCTTCATCTTCCTTCATTCGGATTCCTGGTGTGACTCTTACAAATTCCGCTCCGCACACTTCGCCGATGCGGGCTGCTTCATGGACTGAGCACACAACACCATCGCAGCCCGCCGCTTTTGTTAACTTGGCATAGTGAAGCACCGATTCCTCTAAAGAAACGGGTATAAGTTGCTCACGATGCATTTGTGTTTCAGAAGTGGAGGTGAGCTGCGTAACCGCGAGAAGCAGCGGTCTGTTTCCCGGTGCCCCTTGCTCTAATCCTTCTCTCGCCGCTGCCATCATTCTCTCGCCGCCGGCAGCGTGCACGTTGATCATATCAACTCCCAGATTCGCAAGACCCTTCATCGCGTGCTGTACAGTGTTGGGGATATCATGCAGCTTTAAATCTAAGAAAATCCGGTGATTCATTTCTTTTAATTTTTCAATGATGACCGGTCCATTTTGCAAATACAGTTCCATTCCTACTTTTACATATAGTGATTCCTTAGAAAAGAGTTGCAAAAATTGTTCAGTATCCTGCCATGCAGGAAAATCAAGAGCAATGATAGGCTCTTTTTCCATCCGCTCCCCAGCTCCTTCCAGTTAACTCGCTGATATGATCAATATGATTCGCTTCCAAGTAATGATCCAGCTCCTCAATCAATTCCGGGCAAATGAACGGGTTGGAAAAATTTGCTGTGCCTACAGCTACTGCGCTGGCACCCGCCATGTAAAATTCGATGATGTCCTCCACTGTGGAAATGCCTCCCATGCCGATAATCGGAAGATCCGTCTGCTGGCTGACTTCATAAATCATTCGAATAGCTACCGGTTTGATCGCCGGGCCGGATAGGCCGCCGGTCCGATTTGCCAAAATCGGCTTTCCTGTGTTTAAATCAATGCGCATGCCAAGCAGCGTATTAATCATCGTTAGCCCGTCTGCTCCGCCGTCCTCGACCGCTTTTGCCATTTCTACAATGTTAGAGACATTCGGGGACAATTTGACATAGACAGGAACCTCAGAAACTTCTTTTACTTTTTTCGTTAAATGCTTTGCTGTTTCTGGTACTGTACCGAAAGCGATGCCCCCTGTCTTTACATTTGGGCAAGAGATATTTAACTCTAGTGCTTGAACGTGGGGAGAGCCGGAAATTGTCTTGGCTACCTCTACATAATCTTCTACCTGTGAACCTGCTACGTTTGCAATAATAGGCACTCTATATTGGGAAAGCCACGGAATTTCCTGCTCCATTACTTTTTCGAGCCCTGGATTTTGCAGCCCGATGGCATTTAACATGCCTGCCGGTGTTTCCGCTACACGCGGAGTTGGGTTGCCAAAGCGCGGCTCTTCTGTTGTTGCTTTGATCATAATCGCCCCAAGAATACTCAAATCGTACAGCTGACTAAACTCCCGACCGAAGCCGAAGCAGCCGGATGCCGGCATTACAGGATTTTTTAATGTTAAACCAGGCAGTTTCGTTTCTAATCTACTCATAAAGCCACCTCTCCCATCGGGAATACAGGCCCGTCGCTGCAAACTTTGCGGTATTCCGTACCTGTCTGATCGTTTTGGATATGACAGACGCAGGCGAAGCAGGCGCCAATGCCGCAGCCCATCCGCTCCTCCAGTGAAATAAACCCTTTTTTCGTTAATTGCCGTTCTTCCAGTGCTCTAAGCATCGACACCGGGCCGCAGGAATATAAGATGTCTGCTTTCAAGCCAAACTCATCAATCGCATTGGTGACAAATCCTTTAGTGCCGAGCGAGCCGTCAACAGTTGCCACATAAGTGGCCCCAAGCTGAGAAAACTCCTCTGCATAAAAAGCAACGTCCGCTGATTGAAAACCGAGCACATGAATCGTTTGTACGCCTTTTTCATTCAGCCGCTTAGATAACTCATACAGCGGCGGCACGCCGATGCCGCCCCCGACTAAAATAGCCGTTTCTCCCGCCTGTGCTTCCTCTACCGGGAAGCCATGGCCAAGCGGACCAAGCACATCAACGGTCTCTCCTGCTTTTTTTTCTGAAAGCAGCTTCGTCCCTTCTCCTTCCGCACGATAAATCATCGTGAAGCGGGAATTGGCTTGATCAATGTTTGCAATACTGATGGGCCGGCGAAGCAGCGGTACTGTTTGTCCGCTTACTTTAAGATGAACGAACCGGCCTGGTTCGTTCATCTCCTGTACAAGCTCACCTTGAAGGGTGAGCTCATAAATATTTTTAGCAAGTTTTTTTTGAGAAAATACCGTCATCCATTCTTTTTTGATCATAACAGCACCGCCTCGGACGTTTTAGAAGTCCCTGCCTTTGGCATCGATTCTGCTGAGAAAATCATGGATTCCAGCACACGCAAAATCGCCTCTGCCGTATCAAGTGAAGTTAAGCACGGAATGCCGTTTTCTACTGTTTCCCGGCGAATCCGGAAGCCGTCCCGCGCCGGCTGCTTGCCTCTAGTTAATGTGTTGATAACGAATTGGGCTTCGCCTGAGCGAATTGTATCAAGGATATCCGGCCCTTTCGCCCCAATCTTAGCCACTGTTTCTGCAGGAATACCCGCTTCTGTTAAATACTGCGCCGTACCGTGGGTAGCAAGCAGCTTATAGCCGATATTATAGAACCGTTTGGCCAATGCACGCGCTTCTTCCTTATCTTTATCCGCTACCGTCAACAAGACAGTTCCTTTAGTAGGGATTTTAATGCCAGCAGCGACAAGCCCTTTATACAGTGCTTTTTCCACCGTTGTATCTTTCCCCATAACTTCACCCGTTGACTTCATTTCCGGTCCAAGTGTTGTGTCCACCCGGCGCAGCTTAGCAAAGGAGAAAACCGGCACCTTGACGAATACGCCGCTCTCTTCCTCTACAAGGCCGGTTTCGTAGCCCTGGCTGTGCAGAGAATGCCCAAGAATCGCTTTTGTAGCCAGATTGGCCATTGGAATGTTAGTGATTTTGCTAAGGAATGGCACTGTACGGCTGGAACGCGGGTTCACTTCCAGTACAAACACCTCTCCTTTGGATATAACATACTGGATATTAAGCAATCCAACGATGTTTAAGCCCTTTGCCAGCTTGATAGTGTAATCGACAATCGTTTCTTTTTGCTCTTTTGTCAGCTGCTGCGGCGGATAGACAGCAATTGAGTCACCGGAGTGTACACCTGCCCGCTCAATATGCTCCATGATGCCCGGGATCACTACATCTGTACCGTCGGAAATGGCATCCACTTCAATTTCTTTGCCAGTTAAGTAGCGGTCAATCAGTACCGGATGTTCCGGATTCACTTTGACGGCGTTTTTCATATAATGAAGCAGCTCGGCTTCTTTATAGACGATTTCCATTGCCCGGCCGCCAAGCACATAAGATGGGCGGACAAGAACTGGATAGCCGATCTCTTTAGCAATTTCTACTGCAGCTTCAACAGAGAAAGCGGTTTTCCCTAGCGGCTGCGGGATACCGAGAGATTGAAGCGTCTGCTCAAACTTATCCCGGTTTTCTGCCCGGTCAAGATCTTCGACTGTTGTACCGAGTATCTTTACTCCATGCTGCACTAATTTCTCAGCCAGATTGATAGCCGTTTGGCCGCCGAATTGGACAACTACCCCTTCCGGCTGCTCTAAATCGATAATGTGCATCACATCTTCAATAGTCAGCGGCTCGAAGTACAGCTTATCGGAGATGCTAAAGTCTGTAGACACTGTTTCCGGGTTGTTGTTAATAATGATCGCCTCGTAGCCCGCTTCCTTAATTGCCCAGACAGAGTGCACCGTTGCATAATCAAATTCTACCCCTTGTCCGATGCGGATTGGTCCCGATCCGAGCACGACCACTTTTTTCCGGTCAGTAACAATCGACTCATTCTCTTCCTCATACGTTCCATAGTAATATGGAGTCGCTGATTCAAATTCAGCCGCACACGTATCCACCATTTTATAAACTGGGATCAACTGGTTCTCTTTGCGCCAGTCGTATACTTCTTTTTCCTTCACGCCCCAAAGTGCGGCAATAACAGGGTCGGCAAAGCCCATCTCTTTAGCTTTCCTCGCCACCTCGGCATCAAATGGGTGTGCAGCCACTTCCTTTTCAAACTCTACGATATTAGAAAACTTCTTTAAGAAGAAAAGGTCTATTTCACACCATTCATGAATCGTCTCAATCGCAACGCCGCGGCGCAGCGCCTCGCCAATATAGAACAGTCTTTCATCTCCCGCTTTTCGAATCCGCTTTTCAATCAGCGCATCACTTATTTCTTCAGCATCATCAAGCTGAAGGTGATAAACTCCGCTTTCCAAGGAACGAACAGCCTTCAGAATCGATTCTTCAAGCGTACGGCCGATCGCCATTACTTCTCCTGTCGCTTTCATTTGCGTGCCAAGCGTACGGTTTGCTGATTCGAACTTGTCAAATGGCCATCTTGGTATTTTGGAGACAATATAGTCAAGGGCCGGCTCAAAGCAGGCGTATGTTTTTCCTGTTACCGGGTTTTTCATTTCATCAAGCGTTAATCCGACAGCGATTTTGGCTGCCAGCTTAGCGATTGGATAACCTGTCGCTTTAGAAGCAAGGGCAGATGAACGGCTGACACGCGGGTTTACTTCAATGATGTAATATTGGAAGCTGTGCGGATCAAGTGCCAATTGCACGTTACAGCCGCCTTCGATGCCGAGCGCACGGATAATTTTCAATGATGTATTGCGCATCATCTGATATTCACGGTCACTTAGCGTTTGGCTTGGAGCCACAACGATCGAGTCCCCTGTATGGACCCCTACCGGATCAATGTTTTCCATATTACAAACGACAATAGCATTGTCATTTGAATCGCGCATCACTTCATATTCAATCTCTTTATAGCCAGCAATGCTTTTCTCCAACAGACATTGCGTAACCGGGCTGTACTTTAAGCCGCTCGTTACTGTCTCGATCAGTTCTTCCTCGTTCGTACAAATTCCGCCGCCTGTACCGCCAAGCGTATAGGCCGGACGGACAATCACTGGGTAGCCAATTCTCTCAACAAACGTATAGGCTTCTTCCAGCGTATGGATGATTTCACTTTCTGGCACCGGCTCATTCAATTCGTTCATTAGCTGACGGAACAAATCACGGTCTTCGGCCTGCTCAATCGCAGACAGTTTAGTGCCGAGCACTTTCACTCCATACTCATCAAGAACACCTGCTTTTGCCAGTTCAACTGCCATATTCAAACCTGTTTGTCCGCCAAGCGTCGGCAGAATAGCATCCGGGCGCTCCTTTTGAATAATGCGGCTGACAAATTCAAGCGTGATGGGCTCGATATACACAGCATCAGCAATTTCTGTATCTGTCATAATCGTCGCAGGATTAGAATTCACAAGAATAACACGGTACCCTTCTTCTTTTAAGGCTAAGCAAGCTTGTGTTCCTGCGTAATCAAATTCTGCTGCCTGGCCGATAACAATCGGTCCGGATCCAATTACTAATATGCTTTTAATATCTGTACGTTTAGGCATGTTGAAGCTCCTTCCCAGCGTGTTCTTTCATCATGTTGATAAAGCGGTCGAATAAATGGTTGTCATCTTCCGGCCCAGGCGATGCTTCCGGATGATATTGAACAGTGAAAGCCGGATATTTTTTATGGGCCAATCCTTCAATCGTTCCGTCATTGAGCGCAACGTGAGTAATCTTGAGTTCTGTATTCGCAATTGTTTCTTCATCCACTGCATAGCTGTGGTTTTGGGATGTAAGGGCGGTTTTTCCTGTAGCCAAGTCTTTCACCGGGTGATTGGAGCCGCGGTGTCCGAATTTCAATTTAAATGTATCGGCCCCGGATGCCAGGGCAAAAAGCTGGTGCCCAAGACAGATGCCAAAGATTGGCACTTTTCCAATCAGCTTGCTTACAGTCTCAATCGCATGCGGGACATCTTTTGGATCCCCCGGTCCGTTCGACAGCATAATGCCGTCCGGATTCAGCTGCAGAATTTCTTCAGCTGTTGTGTCGTGCGGGACAACGATGATATCGCAGTCACGGTTGTTTAATTCGCGCAGGATGCCGTGCTTCATACCAAAGTCCATCAACACCACGCGATAGCCTCGTCCTGGGTTCGGGTAAGCGGATTTAGTTGATACTTGGTCTACCTGGTCAGTCGGGAGAACCGCTGCCTGCAGGCGGTGAATCACTTCCTCCGCTTTTTCCTCAACAGATACGATCGCTCCTTTTAATGTGCCGTACCGGCGGATAATTCTCGTTAATTTTCTTGTATCGATGCCGCAAATGGCGGGAATCTGCTTCATTTTTAAATACTCGTCAAGGGACATTTCGCTTCGGAAGTTTGAAGGAAAATCAGCTGCTTCCTTCACGACTAACGCCTTTACAGCAGGACGGATCGTTTCAAAATCGTCACGGTTAATGCCGTAGTTTCCGACTAGCGGATACGTAAAAGTAACAATTTGTCCACAATAAGACGGATCGGATAACACTTCCTGATAACCGGTCATTCCAGTTGTAAATACCACTTCTCCAATAATCTCTTTATCGCTTCCAAAACCTTCGCCGATAAAGACCGTTCCATCTTCTAAAATAAGCTGTTTTTTCATACTTGCACCTTTCCTTCCTGCCATACGAGTTTACCTTCTGAGATTGTGGCTGTTGGCCAGCCGCTGCACTTCCAGCCCGCAAACGGTGTATTCTTCCCTTTGGAATAAAACGTTTCGGGATCAATTTCCTTTTCAGCTTGCAAATCAATCACTGTGATATCAGCAGTGGCTCCTGCTTCGAGGGTTCCATAAGGCAGCCCAAACGCTTGTGCCGGCTTCACTGTCATCCAATCTACAAGCTGCTGTAATGTAATAAGCCCTTTTTTCACAAGATGCGTGTACAAAAGCGGAAACGCTGTTTCTAAACCAACAATGCCGAATGGAGCTGTCTGCATGCCGGCCGCTTTTTCCTCTGCTGTATGCGGAGCATGATCCGTCGCGATAAAATCAATCGTTCCGTCCAGCAAGCCGTCAATTAAGGCCTGTTGGTCTTTTCTGGACCGCAGCGGCGGATTCATTTTGAAGTTTGTGTCTGCTCCCGGCATATCTTCATCGCAAAGCAGCAAGTGATGCGGCGTTACTTCCGCAGTTACGCGGATGCCTGCTTTTTTCGCATCTCTCACCGTTCTTACGGATCCTTCCGTACTGATATGGCAAACATGGTAGTGGCACCCTGCCGCCTCAGCAATCAGCACATCTCTGGCGATATGTACAGATTCACAAATGGAAGGAATGCCAGGGATATTATGTTCTGCGGCAAACTTTCCATCGTGGACGGCTCCTCCGTAAATCAGCGAGTTGTCCTCACAGTGAGCGACTACTGCTGCTCCGATGGCTGCCGCCTGTTTCATTGCTTCATACATCATTCCTGCCTGCTGGATGCCCACTCCATCATCCGTGAAAGCAAACGCTCCAGTCTCTTTTAAGCTCGAAAAATCTGTTAATTCTTTCCCGGCTTCCCGAATTGTAATCGATGCATACGGAAGCACGCGGATATGGGAAGTTTCTTCGATGCGGCGGTTTAAGCTTGTTAAATTTTCCACTGTGTCTGGAACAGGGCGCGTGTTTGGCATAGCAGCAATTGTAGTAAAACCGCCTGCCGCCGCTGCCAGCGTGCCTGTTTGAATCGTTTCCTTGTGTTCGCCTCCCGGCTCGCGCAAATGAACGTGCAAATCAATCAGGCCAGGAACAACCAGCTGTCCTTCCGCATCCAGGACTTTTTCGCCGTTCGCTTTGAGGTCTTCCCCGATTTCTGCAATCTTTGTTCCTTCTACTCGCACATCACGTTTGATGAACTCACCGTTTTCAGCAAGAATATTGCCATTTTTGATTAACCAATTCATTTGAATTGCTCCCTTCCAGCACTTTTTTTAGAACAGCCATTCTCACGAACACACCATTTTCCATTTGTTTAAAAATACGGGACCGGCTGCATTCGACAAGACCATCCGCAATCTCTACATCCCTGTTTACCGGAGCAGGATGCATAATGATGCTTCCCGGCTTCATCCTTTGCTCCCTCTCTACTGTTAAGCCATACATTTGATGGTAGTCTTCTTTTGTCATCTCTGCTCCGCCATCATGGCGTTCATGCTGAATTCTCAGAAGCATCAAGACATCTACCTCTTCTACCAGGCGGTCCAGCTCCATATAGTCACCAGCTGTTAAATAGTCATCAGCAAACCATTCTGGCGGTCCTGAAAAGCGAACGTCCGCTCCCAGCTTGCGAAGAGATTCCGCATTGGAACGTGCGACCCGGCTGTGGCGGATATCCCCAACAATTCCGACCTTTAATCCTTCAAACCGGTTAAACTCCTGCTGGATTGTAAACAAGTCGAGCAGGCACTGGGTAGGATGCTGTCCGCAGCCGTCTCCTGCGTTAATAACCGGGATATTTACTTTATTTACAAGTTGCTTATAATATTGATCTTCTTTGTGGCGGATGACGACGGCATTGACACCGATTGATTCAAGCGTGCGGACTGTATCGTACAACGTTTCTCCTTTTAACACGCTGGAACTTCCTGCTTCAAACGGGATGACCTCAAGGCCTAATTTGCGCTCGGCCACTTCAAAGCTCGTCTTTGTGCGCGTGCTGGCTTCAAAAAACAAATTAGCAACAAATGTCTGCTCGCCTGCTCGCCAGCTTTCACCTTGAGAGAATTTCTGCGCTTGCATTAATATTAACAGAATTTCATCTTTATTCATATCCTTAATTGAAACTAAATTTTGCCTCATCATTTCTCCGCCTCCATTTTTCATAAAAAAAACACCCTTTTCTAAGGGTGTTTAGCAGTTAAGACAATGTTTTGACGGCAAATCCGTGCGCACAATTGTCTAACACCCTTAAATGCCTCTCTGGACATTTTTAAAAGGTCTCTATGAAGTTATGCATGTTTCTTTCGTTTTTTTGTATAGATTATGCATTCACTCTTTGTTTGTCTCTCTGGACAACGATTAAAGAGCACCTGCTTTATTCATGAATGGTTACTTGATCTATTCCATCCGCTTCTTCTAAGGCAACAACGATTCGCTCGCTGCTTGCTGAAGGAATGTTTTTCCCGACATAATCCGCTCGGATCGGCAGCTCGCGGTGGCCGCGGTCAACCAGCACAGCCATTTGAATATGGGAGGGCCGGCCAATATCCATCACTGCATCCATGGCAGCACGGACCGTTCTGCCCGTATAAAGCACATCGTCAACAAGAATGACGATCTTATTCGTGACACTTACAGGAATATCAGACCCCTTGACCTCCGGATCATTGTTGACTGTTTTTACCGATAAATCGTCTCTGTATAATGAGATATCAAGATCTCCTACTGGTATATCTTGTCCTTCTATTTGCTTAATCCGTTCTGCCAGCCTTTGCGCTAAATAAATCCCTCTTGTTTTGATTCCGATCAGAACGCAATTTTCAATTCCTTTGTTTTTTTCCAATATTTCATGGGCAATTCGCGTCAATGCCCGGCGTATCGCCTGCTCATCCATCACCGTTGCTTTTTCCATTTCATCACCTCATGACCTTGATCATAAAAAAATCCTCTCGCCGAAAGACGAGAGGGTGCGTTCATGCAAGCATGCGAAGAAGAAACAAGGCTCCTCCTGCATGCGATCCGTTACCTTCTCAGCCTCACGGGACTGTGTGTTAAAGGTCTTATTCAACTGTTCTAAGCTTACCTTTTCTTTTTTCGCTTGTCAATTGTTTTTCGACAAGATTTCTAGCAGGCGCTCAAATTCCTTTGGAAGAGGCGCTTCAAATTCCATATATTCACCCGTACGCGGATGAATAAAGCCAAGCACGCCTGCATGCAGCGCCTGACCGTCAATATCGAGCGTCTTTTTAGGCCCGTACTTCGGATCTCCGGCAAGCGGGTAGCCAATATACTTCATATGCACCCTGATTTGATGAGTACGGCCGGTTTCAAGCACACATTCAACGAATGTAAAGTTTTCAAACCGCTCCAGCACGTGAAAATGCGTAACAGCGTGTTTCCCGCCGTTAGCCACCGTCATGCTTTGTCTGTCTTTTTGATCACGGGCAATCGGTGCGTCAACCGTGCCATGATCATGCGGAATCACGCCATGGACAATGGCACGATACTTCCGGGTGACCGTTTTGTCAACGAGCTGCTGAACAAGCTTCTCATGCGCCATATCGTTTTTGGCTACCATCAGCAGACCTGACGTATCTTTATCGATCCGATGAACAATGCCCGGGCGCATCACGCCGTTAATTCCCGATAAATCCTTGCAATGCGCCATTAATCCATTGACAAGCGTTCCGGATAAATGTCCTGGAGCAGGATGAACGACCATTCCCCGCGGCTTATTGACGACAAGCACATCCCCGTCCTCATAATAAATGTCAAGATCCAACTCCTCCGGCTCTACATCAAGAGGCTCCGGATCTGGAATATCAATCAGCAGTTCATCTCCCTGCACACACTTATAATTCGATTTGACCGGCTTGCCATTGACTTTTATCAAGCCGGCTTTTATCCAATCTTGCACTTGTGTGCGTGACCATTCCTCGTTAATCCCCGCTGCTACTTTATCAATCCTGACATTTTCTTCTTCTTCGCGAACTTTATATTCTATCCTATCCATTCACTTTCCTCTTTTCCTTCCTGTCTTCCATAAACATGGCAATAAACAGCAAAATAACGCCGAATGTTAAAGCAGCATCGGCAATATTAAATATTGGGAAATCGTAATTAAAGATATACGTGTTAAAGAAGTCTACGACCTCCTTGCGGAACACGCGATCAATGAAATTGCCAATCGCCCCTCCAAGCAAAAATGCAAGAGCGCTTTTCATAAGCGGCTTGTTTTTTGCCTCTGTTTGCATATAATATACGATTCCTGCCACAACTACCAGTGTGATGAGATAAAAGAGCCAGAATTGCCCTTCCAGCATCCCCCATGCGGCTCCCCGATTGCGATGGGAAGTAATATAAAAGAAATCCTTTATAATTTCTACACTTTCGCCAATTTCCATACTTTTTACAACTAACCATTTTGTCCATTGGTCCAGCAATACTACAAGCAGCGCTAACAAATAATACAAAGAAACTCCTCCATTTCTATGCGCCTCTTTTCAGCCATTAAAAAAGCTGTCCTGCAAGCAACACACGTTTCCGATAATTACCCAAGAGCATAAATTATCAGAACGGACACTTGCAGGACAACCTCCTATTTAAGCGAGTATAATCGGCTTGCTATTATCTGTCTTACTGTGCTTCCGTGAAATGTTTAGAGACAACATCAGCGCAGCGCGGGCACAGTGTCGGATGCTTCGGATCTTCTCCTACCTCAGCGGAGACCGTCCAGCAGCGTTCGCACGTTTCTCCTTCTGCTTTTTCGACTGTCACAGCGATATGATCGAATACCATCGCATGAGCAGGAGCTTCCTCTTTCGCTCCTCCCCGCTCAAACCCGGAAACGATTAATAATTGTTTCATGTCTTCCTGAATAGAATCAAGCAACGCGCCTGTTTCCTGATCAGTATAGACAGTCACCTTTGCTGTTAACGACTTGCCGATGACCTTCTCGTTGCGGGCTTCTTCGAGCGCTTTCAGCACATCATCGCGTACATCCATAAACTTCGTCCATTTATCCGTCAGCTCAGCTGCTCCATCCAGTTCTTTCCACTCTGGCATATCTGTCAGCTGGACACTTTCTTCTGTGACACCCGGAACGTATGCCCAAACCTCATCGGCTGTATGCGACAAGATTGGCGACAACAGCTTTGTTAACGCAAGAAGTGTTTCATAAAGGACTGTTTGAATCGCACGGCGGTCCTGATGATTTTCCGGTTCAATGTACAGAATGTCTTTTGCAAAATCCAGATAGAAGGCGCTTAAATCAACTGTACAGAAATTATTTACCGCATGATAGATAGCAGCGAATTCATAGTTTTCATAATGATAGTGAACTTCCTTGATCAATTCATTCAGCTTCACAAGCATAAATTGATCCACTTCGCGCAGGTTTTCATAAGCAACAGCATGGTCAGCCGGTTGAAAATCAGCTAAATTGCCGAGCAGGAAGCGGAATGTATTACGGATTTTCCGGTAGACTTCCGCCACTTGCTTTAAGATGGCATCTGATACACGGACATCAGCTTGAAAGTCAACGGATGCTACCCATAGACGTAAAATATCAGCTCCGAGCTGTTTCATGACCTTTGAAGGAACAACGACATTTCCAAGTGATTTACTCATTTTGCGGCCTTCCCCATCAAGAGCAAAACCATGGCTCAGCACCCCTTTGTAAGGAGCTTTGCCAGTCACGGCTACACCAGTTGTTAATGAAGAGTTAAACCAGCCGCGATATTGGTCAGATCCTTCAAGGTAAAGATCAGCCGGACGCTGCAAATCCTCCCGCTCTTCCAGCACAGCCTGATGCGAAGAGCCGGAATCAAACCATACATCCATAATATCCGTTTCCTTCGTAAATTGGCCGTTCGGGCTTCCAGGATGAGTAAAGCCTTCTGGAAGAAGATCCTTTGCTTCTCTTTCAAACCAAACATTAGAGCCGTGTTTACGGAACAATTCAGACACGTGGCTAATTGTTTCATCTGTAATAATCGGTTCATTGTTTTCAGCATAGAAAACCGGGATCGGCACACCCCATGCCCGCTGACGGGAAATACACCAATCTCCACGGTCACGAACCATATTAAAGAGACGCGTTTCCCCCCATGCAGGTACCCATTTTGTTTCCTTAATGGCTTCAAGAAGTTCATTCCGAAACTTATCAATAGAAGCAAACCATTGAGCAGTTGCCCGGAAGATCACCGGTTTTTTCGTCCGCCAGTCATGCGGATAAGAATGCGTGAAGAACTCTAATTTGAGCAGTGCGCCTGCTTCTTCTAATTTTTCCGTCACTGGCTTGTTTGCTTCATCGTAGAACAACCCGGCAAAGCCTGGCGCTTCCTCTGTCATCACTCCGCGGTCGTTAACCGGGCAAAGAACGTCCAGTCCGTATTTTTTCCCGATTTGGAAGTCATCCTCCCCATGACCAGGGGCTGTATGCACGCAGCCGGTTCCAGCATCGATCGTGACATGCTCGCCCAGCATAACAAGAGAATCTCTCTCATACAGCGGATGCTTCGCTACAATGTACTCAAGCTCTTCCCCTTTGACTGTCTTCACGATTTCAGGAGATGCCCATCCTACTTTGGCAGCCACTTCTTCAACCAAGTCCTCAACCACAACATATTGCTCGCCGCCTGCTTTTACAACAGCATACTTTAATTCTGGATGAACGGAAATGCCGAGGTTGGCAGGAATCGTCCAAGGAGTTGTCGTCCAAATGACAATTTTAGTGCCTTCCTCTAGTGCGCCTTTCCCGTCTTTGACATCAAAGGCCACATAAATAGATGGCGAACGCTTGTCTTTATACTCGATTTCAGCTTCAGCCAGAGCAGACTCGCTGGATGGAGACCAGTAAACTGGCCGCAGGCCTTTATAAATATAGCCCTTCTTCGCCATTTCCCCGAAAACTTTAATTTGCTGGGCTTCATATTCCGGCTTTAATGTAATATAAGGATTATCCCAATCCCCGCGTACGCCTAAATGTTTAAATTGCTCTTTTTGATTTTCAATTTGTTCATATGCATATTTCTCGCATAGCTTGCGGAATTCTGCAATGGTCATTTCTTTTCGATTGACGCCTTTATTAGTCAGCGCTTGCTCAATCGGCAATCCATGTGTATCCCAGCCGGGTACATAAGGAGCATGGAAACCGCTCATGGATTTATAGCGGACAATAAAGTCTTTTAAAATTTTGTTCAGCGCATGGCCCATGTGGATATCGCCATTTGCATAAGGAGGACCGTCGTGCAGAACGAACATTGGCCGCCCTTTCGTCCGCTCCTGAACTTTTTCATAAATTCTCATTTCCTCCCATTGCTTCTGCATGGCCGGTTCACGCTTCGGCAAGTTGCCGCGCATCGGGAACTCTGTCTTTGGCATTAATAATGTGTCTTTGTATTCCATTGTATATCCTCCTTTTTTTACAGCTGCCACCTATATAACAGCAAGGTTAACGCACCATGCTATTGTTCGGTTCATTTGAACAGGACAAAATAAACAGTTCACTTTCATTCCATTCAGCTAAAGCGTGCAAGAGACATCCTTTGCTCGAATGAGTCAAAAACAATCGGCACCCCGTTTCACAAAGTCTAAACAAAAAAACCTTCTCATCCCTAGAAAAGGGACGAGAAGGTTTCCCGCGGTGCCACCCTGTTTAACACAAAAAATGTGTTCACTCAAGCATTCGTATCGTGAATGACCCGCTCTTCTCTACTTGAATATTCCGTTCAAAAAGAGCGCTCCAGGGTGATGTTCCATTTTCCAGTTTTACCAGGCTCGCACCATTCCCTGGCTCGCTTAAAAAGAATTGAAAAATGTACTGTCCCTATCATCGCATCTGTCTTATTCGCTTTTTTCTAATGTTTCAATTATAAAAACTGTCCGGCTGTTCGTCAAGCTTACAAATCGTCTTCGCTAAGCTTCTCCAGCTCCTCGTTGTCCACTTCAAATTCCATCAGAGCATCCCAGTCATCATTATTAAGCAAATCAAGCTGGGCTTCCATCAGCATCTTAAAGCGGGTGCGGAACACTTTCGATTGTTTTTTCAGCTCTTCAATCTCAATAGCGATTTTTCTGGCTTTTGCCAATGACTCATTGACGATCCGGTCAGCATTCTTTTCTGCTTCCCGGATAAGAAGCTTGGCTTCTTTATGAGCGTTTCTTTTTACTTCCTCTGCAGTTTCCTGGGCAATAACAATCGATTTATTTAAGGTTTCCTCGATGTTTGAAAAATAACCAAGTCTTTCACTCTGGCTGTTCAACTGCTCTTCCAGCTCTTTTTTTTCGCGGATAATTAATTCATAGTCTTTGATAATTTGATTTAAAAAACTGTTTACCTCGTCTTCATCGTATCCGCGAAATCCCCGGCTGAACTCTTTATTATGTATATCTAACGGCGTTAAAGGCATAAGCCCACCTCCAGTGCAAATCTTTCATTCACATTTTTATCTGCTGTTTAACATTATAATGGTTTTTCCACAGTTTGTGGTAAAATTCCTCTAATTTTGAGAATTTATTTTACCATTCCTAATATAATTCGCCATTTTTCTTTCTTGGTTTTCCCTTCAACAGCTATTAGCTTCGCCCTTCCTGCTCCCCTCATCGAAAGCATATCTCCCTCTTTGCATTCGAATGCCGGATTCTCCTGCTGCTTCCAGTTGACCTTCACCAGCCCTCCCTTGATGGCCGCTTGTACTTTATGCCTCGATTGCTTTGCAAAAGCGGACAAGATCGCATCAAGGCGCAAGGAACTGACAGTGGCCGCTAGTTCTTTCCAGTCTTCTTCTGGAACAATCGCCTCTTGCCCATCCTTTTCACTAAGCGTTATCTTGGTTTTTCCTATTTGATTAAAATTCAATTCAATGTAATGGCTTACTTCTGCTGCCGCCAAAAATTGAACTCTTTTGCCGTCTGTCAGAATATCGCCAAACTTTCCTCTCTTCAAGCCCAGCCCCATTAAACTGCCAAGCACCTGCGGATGAGTAACCGACACAAATTTATCAGGGTAATTCACCTCATATAGCACAGTATCAAAGTCTTTTTCCGAGGGGGTGAAATAACCAGGACAAATATAAGCTCTTTTTCTCTCTGACCGGTCTGTTCCTCCAAAAAAGAAAGCTGCGGTGTCACCATGCTCACCAACTATCGATTGAACGATTTCCTGTTCTCTCGGGTCCAGAAAATCGGTCAGCTTTGGTGCATACATTTCATCCGACTCTCTTTTCCACTCAAGCACCTGGTCAATAAACTCCTTTTCCTCCGGGCGAAAGTGCTGATAAATAGATGACATGGCATTTTTCTCCTTTCCCTTATCACTTTGTTTCAAACCGCATGGCGCCTTTGCCCTGAATGAAGAACCAAATCAATTTCCTTCATCAAGCCTCTCGGACGGATTAAAAGCAAAAAAGGAAGCGGCTGCTTCCCATTACGGTCAAATCAAACTATCAAATTACCCAAATGGCGAGCTGATTCAGTCCTCTTACTGCCAAATTCAACACTAAAAAGGCAACAAGCGGCGAAATATCAATCATGCCGATTGGGGGAACAATCTTGCGGAAAGGCTCCAAATAAGGCTCGCAAATTCTGGCAAAGAAGCGGCCAATCGAAGTTTCCCGGGCATTCGGGAACCAAGACATTAAAATATAAATGATAAGAGCCCATGAATAAAGCTCGATCAATCTCATTAATAAACCAACTACTATTAACATGTCGCTTATGACCACCCCGTATTATTAGTATCGTCTTCCGTCAAAAACTGTGTAATGCTGCCGTCGACCTCCACGTTATCCGGAGTGCACAGGAAGATCTTCGGGCCCAGCTGCTGAATGTCTCCGCCGATCGCATAGACAGTTCCGCTTAAAAAATCAATGATCCGCTTAGCTTGGTCATGCTGAATGCGCTGCAAATTCACGATAACAGCCCGCCGGTTCTTTAAATGGTCAGCAATTTCCTGTGCTTCTGCAAATACCCGCGGCTCACTGAGAATCACCTTGGAGGATTTTTGCACACTTTGCAGGCTGACTATATTTTTCTTCAAAGATTTTGAGCTTTTTGCTGTTCTTTCTTCCTCATCCGCTTCAGGCTCTTCCACCAGCTGATAGTCATCTTCATCTAACATAAAAAACGCTTTAAATTTAGACTTGATTCCCATCACTCCACCTCCTGGGCTTATTCACCAACAAGGGCTGTGCCAATTCTTACCATTGTCGCGCCTTCCTCAATAGCAATTTGATAGTCATTGCTCATGCCCATTGATAATTCTGCACATGGCGCATAAGGCCATTCTCTGCTTTGAATATCTTCTTGGAGTTTCTTTAACTTCTTAAAGCACTGACGCAGCGTCTGTTCATCGTCTGTTAACGGCGCCATCGTCATGAGGCCGCATACGGTAATCTTCTCATATTGGGCGAGCTGCTCGACAAATGACATGACTTCTTCAGGAGACAGCCCATGCTTAGATTCTTCTCCCGATACATTCACTTGAACGAAGCACTGAACCGGCTGTGCCGCCCGCTTGTTAATTTCCTTCGCCAATGAAAGCCGGTCAAGCGAATGTATGTATGACACTTTATCAATAATCTGTTTCACCTTTCGTGATTGCAAGCTGCCAATAAAATGCCAGACGGGCTCTCCCTGGAGCTTGTCCCACTTTTCCAAAAGCCCTTCATCCCGGTTTTCTCCGAGGTGAAGGAGTCCAGCTTCGAGCGCTTCCTGTGCTCGCTCCACTGATACATATTTTGTTACAGCAATAACTTTCACTTCATCAGGCTGTCGGCCCGATCTGTCACAGGCTTCTTGAATCTGCCTCTGCACCTCTTGCAGTTTGTCTGCCACTTTCATGTTGAAACTCCTTCCTTCCATCCAATGAACCCAAGCATTCTTCCTGTTTTTCCATTATCGCGGCGATGAGAAAAAAATTCACTATTACAGCTTGTGCACCGCTTGGAAGAACGAATATTTTCACGGGGAATCCCTGCTTGTATCAAAATCAGCTCATTTAGCTCTTGCAAAGAAAGATGAAACTGTCCAGGTTCTCCCTCTGCCGGAGCAAAAGGAAGCGGAGAGCGGTCATCTGTCCATTGGCGCACCCGGTCAATGACTCGGCTGTCTACTTTATAGCACTTCTGGCAAATAGACGGCCCGATTACCGCTTCCATATCTTCCGGCTTGATTCCGTCTTTTTCCCACTCTTCCACAAGCCGGGCACCGATGCCGAGCACCGTGCCCTTCCAGCCTGCATGAGCCGTGCCTATCCGTTTGTCCTTTTTGGATAAAAAATAAAGAGGGACACAATCAGCATAGCAAAGCGTTAATAGGATGCCCTTTTCGTTTGTGTACAAACCATCTGTATCCGGAAAGCTTGACTCATAGTAGAGACCGCCTTTGCCGCTATCTGTTTTAGTCACCTGGGCCATGCGTTTTCCATGTGTCTGGCAGGCGCCAACCCAAGATCCGGCGGGAATGCCTACAAGACTGCCAATCCTTTCGCGATTAGCCCTTACATCTTCCGGGCGATCGTTCACATGGAAACCGGTATTTAAACTGGCAAACTCTCCAGTGCTCTCACCGCCGATTTTAGTGGAAAAGCCCGCCACAAGACCAGGCACCGCTTCGTGCCAATCTTTGATTATATAAAAGCTGTCGTGCGCAGAAACAAAGGGTTCCGTCATATTTTCTACTCCCGAGCATTTTCTTTTAGTGTAACATAATCAAACAAGAAACGTCACTGAAAAACAAATTATTCGCCTTTCGTTTCCCCTTCTCCAGCGGGAGAATGCCCTGAATGCCGAACGAGAATTACGTCTTCGCCAATTTTAACAATTTGTGACCAAGGAATAACAATTTCTTCTTCTTTTCCAAAGAGGCCAAAAATTTTTCCTGATGTGCTAATGACGATCGAGTCGATTGTTCCCGCTGTTAAATTCAAATGAATATCAGAAATATTCCCGAGCTTCTTGCCGTTGGCGACATTGACAATATCTTTTAACTGAAAATCAGATATTCTTCCCAAACACGTTGCCTCCTTTGATCCTTAGTTGCCGATATATTACTATATGCAAAAATAAAAAAATAAGACTCCTTGGACACCTGCCCGAAAGAGTCTTATTTTTTCATCTTTTTAATTAATGTTTTTATTCATTTGTTTAATAGCTGCCTTTTCCAGCCTGGAGACTTGTGCCTGGGAGATGCCGATTTCTTCAGCCACTTCCATTTGTGTTTTCCCTTGAAAAAAGCGTTTGCGAATGATCATTTTTTCGCGGTCGTTCAGCCTTTTCAGCCCTTCTTTTAAAGCAATTTCCTCAATCCATTGCGTATCTTTATGGCTGTCGTCGCTTAGCTGGTCCATAACAAAGATCGGATCGCCGCCATCATTATAAATCGGTTCAAATAAAGAAACTGGATCTTGAATCGCATCAAGGGCAAATACAATTTCTTCTTTTGGCACATCCAGTTCCCTGCTGATTTCTTCAGCCGTCGGTTCCTTCGATGTCTCAGCAATCAACCGCTCCCTCACCTGCAGCGCTTTATAAGCAATATCCCGCAGTGAACGGGATACGCGGATCGGGTTATTATCACGCAAATACCGACGAATCTCACCGATAATCATAGGCACAGCGTATGTAGAGAAACGGACATTATGACTTAAATCAAAGTTATCAATGGATTTCATCAGTCCAATACAACCGACTTGAAACAAGTCATCCACGTATTCACCGCGGTTGTTAAATCGTTGAATGACACTTAGCACAAGCCGCAAATTTCCATTCACAAGCTTTTCCCGTGCACTCAGCTCCCCTCCTTGAAGGCGGCGAAATAAATCACGCATCTCTTCATTTTTTAATACCGGGAGCTTCGAGGTATCTACACCGCATATTTCCACTTTATTACGTGCCATTATGAAAATCCCCTCCTCGCAGGAACTGCTGTACAACCAACAGTATCTCCCTGCAAAAAGAAAACTATGCATCAAAGAAAAACGGAAGGGACGGCTCTGCGCTATTAGTAAAATAGTCCCTATGAGAAAAATTCGTTTTTTTCCATTTTTTGGTAACAAGGACTATTTAACCAAATCTTCAAACGCACTTGAATGTGAGATAAACAGAAAAAATCCCGTGAATGGCCACAGCCCGATTCTGCCTGCAGCTGCCGAGGTGACAGACTGCAGGCAGAATCGGGCTTACTCGCCAGTCAAACCATTTTATTAAACTCTTTTTGCAGACGCTGGATGATTCTCTTTTCCAGCCTGGAAATGTAAGATTGTGAAATCCCCAATAAATCGGCCACGTCTTTTTGTGTTTTTTCCTCTTCTCCTTTCAATCCGAAACGAAGCTCCATGATTTGCTTTTCCCGGTCAGATAAATGCTCCATCGCCTTAAACAACAGACTTCGATCTACTCCCGCCTCAATGTCTCGTGTAATAATATCATCGTCTGTCCCGAGCACATCGGAAAGCAGCAGCTCATTTCCATCCCAGTCAACGTTTAAAGGCTCATCGAACGACACTTCAGAACGAATTTTGTTGTTGCGGCGCAAATACATTAAAATCTCATTTTCAATACACCTTGATGCATACGTAGCTAATTTAATTTTCTTTTCGGGATTAAATGTATTTACAGCTTTGATTAATCCAATCGTGCCAATGCTGATTAAATCCTCAATATTGATGCCTGTATTTTCAAACTTCCTGGCAATATAGACCACAAGACGCAAATTTCTTTCGATCAGCAGGGCTCTGGCTGCTTGATCGCCTTTTGGCAGCTTAATCAGCAATTTTTCTTCTTCATCTCTTGATAAAGGCGGAGGAAGCGCTTCGCTTCCGCCAATATAATAAATTTCATCCGTTTTCAGCTTTAATTTAATAAGCAGCTTGTACCAATAATAAGTGATTTTTAACCGTAAACTCCTCATAAAGCCTCCTCCTCGTTAATAAGAATAAATATCTCTGTTTACGAAACTTCTTCATATGATAAAGATAAGACCATTTTCGGGTGAAGGATGCATGAAAACTGACCATCGGATGATAAATTCATAGAAGTAAAGGCAACAAGCACTTTCGGAACAGCTACACTTTTCTTGTGGTTGCTAATCTTTACGTCGTCAGGCTTGAAAGCCGGCAACAGCTGGTGAGCCTTTCCTACAGACTTCGCAGGGATGAGCCTCATTTTGTTCAGCCATTCCTTTGGTAAATATTCATCTTGAAAAAGCAAAACTTCGGGCTGTTCTGCCGCTTTAATTACCTCTTCCGGAAGCTTTTCTTCCAAACCGGCAATGGAAACAAACATGACAGGCGCTTTCGATATAGGATCATGAAGTTGATTGCCTGTATCTACAAGACCCTTTAACAGAAACTCGACATTATTGATGACTACCTTCACATCAAGCAGCTGATCATGTTGAAGCTTGGCTGTCTCAAAGTCGCCTGCCCGGCTCCTGGCAAAGTAAAAAGCAACCGGCAAACCAAACATGACAAATATCCAGCTGACAGGATCGCCAAATCCCTTTAATCCGGCAAGAAACAGATTGGATTCTAGCTGCATGTCGAATTGGATAAAATAATGAGCACCAAGCAGCATGCCGCCGGTTAAGAATGTGGAGAAGTAAAAAGCCATTAAATTAACAAAAAAGTATTTCCAGCGCCGATAACCAAAAACAGCAAACACCATGGCTGCTGATAAAGCAATTTTTGCAAGCGGATGGCCTGCCGCTTCTGCAAAAGGAGTGACCATCATCAAAATGCTAGCAGATCCGATTCCTCCTCCTAAAAGAAGGCGGTGCCATTTGACCGGCCGTTTCAGAAAGATAGCTGTCATCCACAACAACAGGCTGTCTGCAAGCAGATTGAGCAGCCATAATGCGTCTAAGTATAAAACCACACGTATTTCTCCCTCCTTGTCAGCGTTATTTCATACAATTAAAACATTTGTTTAAAGTATATCGGGCAATGAAAAAGAAGTGTGTCACAATATAGAAAGGAAACTAAACAATTTTTAAAGGAAAATTCCGTTTTTTGTCATATTAGAGGGAAGAGGAAGAGGAGAAAAATTTGCAACAGCAGAACTGATGTTCTATAATGAAATAAAAGCTAAAGGCTGTCCACATGGAACAGCCTTTAGCTTTATCAGTTGATCTGCCTTTTATCGGCGTCTGTTTCTGTTTCTAAGGAAGGTTGGAATGTCAAGCGTATCCTCTGCAGGCTGAGATGGCTGTCTTGACGGCATTTCTTGTTGAGGAGCCTCTTCGTGTCTTACTTCACGCTTTGGCGGTGAAACCGGTGTTTGAGCCGGCTGTTGCTTCATTTGGTTGAAGCTAGGGCGCGACTGCTTCGGCTGCTGCAAGTCGGACTCTTTAAAGCCGGTTGCAATAACAGTTACTACGATTTCATCCTTTAAGTTTTCATTAATGACGGAACCAAAGATCATATTAACTTCCTGGTCTGAAGCAGAAGCAACAATATCAGCAGCTTCCTGTACTTCATAAAGGCTTAAGTTCGTTCCGCCTGTAATATTCATGATCACGCCTTGTGCTCCGTCGATCGACGTTTCAAGCAATGGACTGGAAATCGCCTTTTTCGCTGCTTCAGCGGCACGGTTTTCACCGGAAGCGATGCCAATTCCCATCAATGCTGATCCTTTATTAGACATGATTGTTTTTACGTCAGCAAAATCCAAGTTGATTAAGCCCGGAGTAGCGATAAGGTCTGAGATCCCTTGAACCCCTTGGCGAAGCACGTTATCCGCTTCACGGAATGCCTCAAGCATCGGCGTGCTTTTGTCAACGATCTCAAGCAGCCGGTCATTCGGGATAACGATCAGTGTATCCACCGCTGCTTTCATCGACTCGATGCCGCTGGCTGCCTGAGTAGCCCGTTTCCGTCCTTCAAATGTAAATGGGCGAGTAACCACTCCGACAGTTAAGGCTCCAAGGTCTTTCGAAATTTGCGCAATAACGGGAGCTGCACCAGTACCTGTTCCGCCCCCCATTCCAGCTGTAACAAATACCATATCTGCTCCGCGCAAAGCCTCTTCAATTTGCTCTTTGCTTTCTTCAGCGGCTTTCTTGCCTACTTCCGGATTCGCTCCTGCTCCGAGTCCGCGGGTAAGCTTCGAGCCAATTTGCATTTTCACTTCAGCTTTTGACAAGTTAAGTGCTTGGGCATCCGTATTTACGGCAATAAATTCAACCCCCTGCACCCCATGTTCAATCATGCGATTGACAGCATTGTTTCCGCCGCCGCCTACGCCAATAACTTTTATCGTCGCTAATGAATCTAAATTAGTATCAAACTCCAACATGACAAATCCTCCTAATTCGTCGTTATTTCTCTACGATGACTTATTCTTCGAAAAAGTATCCGAAAAACTTTTTGACTTTTGAAGTCAGCTTCTGCTCCGGCTGCTTTTCAGGCCTTGCTTTTTTAGGTGGCAAAGGCTCCTCATGCCGCGATTCAGGTACCGTCACCGGCTCTTGGACAGCACTTACTTTTCTGCCCTGTAATTTCGCGTTTTTATAAGCATATTTGATTAAACCGACTGCTGCTGTGTATTGAGGCTCCCTTACGCCAATGTAATCCGGGATAGCCACACGAACACGGTTTTGGAAAACATCCTGGGCTAAATCTAAAATACCAGGGATGGCAGATGTGCCGCCTGTTAAAACAAATCCCCCCGGTACATCATGAACTCCTTGATGCCTCAATTCATCAAGAATCATTTCAAATATTTCTTCCAATCTCGCTTCAATGATATCAGAAATTTCCAATTGGCTGAATTGCTGGTGCTGATCACTGCCAATAATCGGAACACTAAACACTTCTTCTTCAGAGGCCATGTCATAAAAAGCATGTCCGTGTCTCAGCTTAATTTGCTCTGCGTCTTCAGTCGTAGTCCGCAATCCAATAGATAGGTCTTTTGTAATGTGATCACCGCCAATCGGAAAGACGGCAGTAGCTCTTATGTTCCCTTGACTGAATGCCGCTACTGTAGTAGAGCCTCCTCCAATGTCAATAAGAACTGTTCCTAAATTTTGCTCATCCTTTGATAAAGCAATCTCCCCTGCTGCCAGCGGTTGAAAAACAATGTCCATGATTTCAAGACCGGCTCGCTCTACACAACGTAATGTATTATGTAAAAATGTTTTAGAGCCTGTAACGATAATACCTTCCATCTCCAAACGGACACCGATCATGCCGCGCGGATCTGTAATTTCGTCTAAGCCATCAACGATAAATTGCTTCGGAATCACGTTGATGATTTCCCGGTCAGGAGGAATAGACATTACCTGGGAAGCATCAATGACTCTGGCTACATCCACATCAGTAATTTCTCTATTTTCACTGGAAACTGCCACCACTCCGCTGCACGGCTGCAGCAGAGCATGATTGCCGGTGATGCCGACGACCACTTGTTTAATCTCTATGCCTACCATTCTTTCTGCTTGTTCGATTGCTTTCTTTATCGAATGAACGGTTTCATCAATGTCTACGACAGAACCTTTGCGAATCCCTTTCGATTTTACGTTGCCGACACCGATAATATTTAACGAATCATTTACCATCTCACCAATAATTACCTTTATAGCGGACGTACCGATGTCAAGACTTACTAACACTTCATTGCTGTTCATTCTGTGGCACCTCCCTTGGCTCTGAAAAACTCATTGTCCGAACAACAATTTCGTTCTTTTTGATCGAATTATTTATATAGTAGAAAACATTCGTCATTTTCAACATAATTCCCTTTTAAATTTTAATATTTTTTGTTATTTTACCTTTTTAATAGACGGCTTGCGAAAACAGAAAGGTGCAAGACGCGTAAAGTGCTAGAGAGAAGCTATCTACAAGTCTACACCAAGTTGTCACCCTAGAAAAGTCAATTTTACTGAAAGGAAGCTATTGTTTCGTTTCAAATTTAGGAAATTAAGTAAATTTTTTACTTACCATCAAATAACTGTATAGAAAATAATTACAGTATTTATGGTTGAGGAATCGGTTCATCAACCGGTTCCTTCTCTTTTCCCGAATTATAAGCTTTAAAATACGAGCCCACCTCTAAATCAATAACTCCTTTGACATTTGGATCCAGCTGGCTAATAATTGCCGGATAATAAACCATCTTTTCAGGAAACGTCTTCAATGTGGCTGAAACTTCAAATCCATCATTCATGAACAATTGAATATGGCGTGAATCTGTTTTTTTGGGCGCGTAATAAATTTCTGAAATAGAATTGACTATTTCACTTGGCAGCTGTTCCAGTGAGTCCATCAGCTGGTCCAGCTCAGCACCTGCTTTAAAGTTATAAAGAATGGGCAATTGTTCAGGTGTACTGCCCACTGCTTCTTTCAGTATCGTACCATTGTTTAACACTGGAAAAAGCTTTTTTCCCTTTGACAGGTAGGCCAATTTTTGCTGTTCTTTCACAGAAATTTTTACTCTGTTCGGAAAAGTGACGGATACGTCAGCCTGCTGAATCTTCGGATCGCGCTCAAGATTTTTTTCGGCTTGTCTTGCACCGGCTTTCCAGATGTTCTCCCCTTTTTCAATCCCGCTGTGAGCAATAATCTCAGCAGCCGGCGTCAGCTGGTTTCCTTTCACCTCAATAGAAGCTACTTTACTTAGCGGCGATTGGAAATAGCCAACAGCTAGTAGAATCAGGAAAAACAAGGAAATAATAAAAATGAGCCTCCGATTTGTTTTTCGCTTTCTCAACTTTTTGAGCTTCGGAATTCTCTCTTCAATAGAGATAATTTTTCCCTTCTCCATATCCTTTCCTCCAGGTTCACCGATCTGTCCAATTAAATAAATGGAAAAGCGGCTCAACATCTATGCCGCCTGTTCTATTACACCTATTGTAATGCAGAGAGAAAGAGGATAAAAGAAAAAACCACTCTTTTATTTACTTCCTGTTGTTTCTGCGTTCATTAATTGCTTGTCTGCCCTTATTTATCCGCTAATTCCAGCATGACAGAGAACAGCCGTTCCGATGCATCTTTAATGCCCAGATGTGCTGCTGCTTCCTTCATTCGGCGCCATTCGTTGTCGTTTAGCAGAACATCATCAAGGCTTTTCAGCAGCGATGCGGCGCTTAAGTCTTTTTCCGCCAGCATAATAGCAGCTCCATGATCCGTCAGCGACCGAGCATTTTTTTCCTGATGATTATTAGTTACATAAGGACTTGGTATGAGAATGCTAGGCACACCAAGAGCCGTTAACTCAGCTAAAGTTGTAGCACCGGCTCTTGAAACAACAAGGTCACACTCAACAAGAACATCAGGCATGTTGTGAATGAAAGGAACGACAGCCACATTCTCTGGCTTTCCCGCTGCCGCTGCTTCTTGCTGAACTTTTTCAAAATGAACATCGCCTGTTACATAAAGCACTTGATAAGGGCGATCGGCAAATTGAGAAAATGATTGCACCACTGCCTCATTAATTGGGCGCGCTCCCCTGCTTCCCCCAAAAATCAATACCGTTTTCTTGTTTTGGGATAAGCCGAAGCTTGTTAAAATATTGGACCGCTTGGCATTTACTACTTCTGACGCCCGCGGATTTCCTGTCAACACGACTTTATTCTCCGGAAAAAAGCTGCCGGCTTCTTCAAAGCAAATCGCTACTTTATCAACGTACTTGCTTAGAAATTTATTTGTTAAACCGGGCACGCTGTTTTGTTCATGAATAACAGTTGGAATGCCAAGCTTAGCAGCGGCATAAACAACCGGCCCGCATACATAACCGCCGGTGCCGATAACAGCATCCGGCTTAAATTTCTTTAACATTCTTTTACATTCTTTAACGCCTTTTAAAAAGCGCATGACCGTTTTCACATTTTCCATAGAAAGGCTGCGTTTAAAGCCCGTGATCTCAATAGCTTGAAATGGAATGTTTTCTCTTGTTACTAATTTAGATTCCAATCCCTTTTCAGTTCCTATATACAAAAAGGACGTTTCAGGATGCTTTTCTTTTATTGTTCTTATAAGAGCCAAGGCCGGATAAATATGACCGCCGGTTCCCCCTCCGCTAACGACTATTTTCATTTGTTTTTCACCTCAAATTAATCACTGCATATCTTCTTTAGTGTATGTATAGTTGGATCAAAAGGTTTGACTCCCTCTCTTAAAAGGGAGATAGGCCGCTGTTCCTTATCATACTATATCTACCCATTATATAAATATAACTTCGCTGATTTGAAAAGGAAACAAAAAAAATGTAGCAATTCTCATCTAATTGTTACATTCCTGACTTCAGCAACCGTCTTATTTTAGTTAGAGTCACCTAGTGCAATCTCATATTAAAGCAATAGATAGCGAGAATCAAATGATAGGGGAAAAAAGCGCACATTTTTTTTGCAGGAAGACGCGATTAGAACAGAGAGATCGACTCTTGCTGTCTCATGCAATAATCATGAATAAAAAAAAGAAACCTGATGATTCAGGTTTCTCTACTCCAAGTCACTCTCTTTCTTGGTGCGCTTTATCGTTTGGCATAGCGGCTAATGTTCAGCAAAATGCCAAATGCCGCGAGCATGAGGGTGAGGGAAGACCCTCCATAACTTAAAAAGGGAAGGGTAATCCCCGTTACAGGCATTAACCCTGTAACAACCCCGATATTAATGATCACTTGAATGGCCAGCATTGAAATAATTCCAGCCGCAAGGAAGCTGCCAAATAAATCAGGGGCATTGATAGCGACCCGAATGCCGCGCCAAAACAGCAAGGAGAAAAGCAAGAGAATAAATATTCCTCCGATAAAGCCCAGCTCCTCCGCTAAGATCGCAAAGATAAAATCAGTTTGCGGCTCCGGCAGATAGTAATACTTTTGCCGGCTTCCGCCAATTCCGAGACCGAACAAGCCGCCGGGTCCAATAGCATAAAGCGACTGGATGATTTGGAAGCCGCTCCCTAACGGATCTGACCAGGGATCAAGAAACGAAGTAATCCGTTTAATCCGGTAAGGCGCTGACATCACCAGTGCCGCAAAGCCAGCCATGCCTGCAACTCCCATAAGCACAAAATGAAAAATTCTGGCACCCGACAAAAAGATCATAACAAGAGAAGTGCCTATCATTACCGTGCCCGTTCCAAGATCTGGCTGCAGCATAATCAAACCAAAAGCAGTGAAGGCAAGTCCGAGCGCCGGCAATAGCCCTTTTTTAAAATAAATCATCTGCTTTTGATTTTCCGATAAATAGCCTGCCAAAAAAATAATGATAGCCAGCTTCATGAATTCCGATGGCTGAATCGAGAACGCCCCTGCTCCAATCCAGCTTTGTGAACCGTTTCTCACCATTCCGACGCCGGGAATTAAAACGAGAATCAGGAGAACAAAGCAAACAAGCAAAGCAGCTTTTGAAAACCGTCGCCATGTCCAATACTCCACATTCATAATCAGGATCATGGCAATGTAACCAACTATCGCAAATAACAGCTGTCTTTTCGCAAAGAAAAAAGCGTCATTAAATTTGTATTCAGCCCATATTTCACTGGCACTGTACACCATCGTAATCCCAATCATGAGCAGCGTGGAAATCAACATCAACAGAAAATAATCAGGAGCGAATTTCTTTACCGGCAATGGCATACACCTCTAATTCAAAGAATCCAGAGCGTGCCCCCGATCGATCGTTTCAAGAAGACAAGCTCTTTATTTCAATGTATGCACAGCTTCGATAAATATATCTCCGCGCTGTTCAAAAGTTTTATACTGATCCCAGCTTGCGCAAGCAGGCGATAACAAAATAACGTCTCCTTCTGCAGAAGCTTCATAAGCTGCCCGCACCGCCTCCTGCATGGTATCTGTCTTGACCACTTCTTGTACTCCGGCTTTTCCGGCTGTCTCAGCAAGCTTGTCAGCTGTTTCACCAAACACTACTGCTGCCTTAACATTCTTCATATAGGGAATTAAATCATCGAACCCATTGCCTCTGTCCAATCCGCCGGCCAAAAGAATAATCGGCTGATTAAAAGCGGATAATGCACTTTTCGTAGCCAGTGTATTAGTTGCTTTCGAGTCGTTGTAAAACCTTCTTCCCTTCCACTCGCGGACAAATTGCGTGCGGTGTTTCACTCCGGAAAAAGTCGCCAATACCGCTTGTATAGCTTCATTTGTCCGATTGGCCAATTTAGCTGCCGATACAGAAGCAAGGATATTCTCTAAATTATGAGCACCAGGGAGCGCTACTTCCGCAAGGGCCATTATTTTCTCGCCTCGGAAAGTAATGTATCCATCCTGTACACAAGCTCCCTCCTCCAGAACAGATTTCGTAGAAAAAGGGATGATTGTTGCTTTCGTTGTTTCAGCAAGCTTCATCAAATGAGGCTGATCTGCATTCACAATCAAAAAATCATTTTCTGTTTGGTTCTTCGTAATATTTAATTTGGCTTTGGCATACTCTTCTCTCGTTCCGTGATAGTCCAAATGAGCGTCGTACAGATTAGTAATAATCGCAATATGCGGCTGGAATTTGTTTATACCGAGCAGTTGAAACGAAGACAGCTCAATAACGACGTAATCTTCCGGCTGTGCGTTTTGCACTACTTCTGACGCTACCTGCCCGATATTTCCGGCAAGCACGGCATGCTTCTTGTCTGCCTTAAACATTTCATGAATCAATGTGGTAGTCGTTGTCTTTCCATTCGTACCGGTAATCCCAATAAACGGCGCCTCTGAAATTAAGTATGCGAGCTCAATTTCAGTCAGCACAGGAATGCCTTTCGCCGCCGCTCCGGCAACGAGCGGGTTATGATAAGGGATTCCGGGATTTTTAACGATCACTTCAAATCCTTCATCAAGCAATTCAATGGGATGGCTCCCGCAAATCACTTTAATTCCCTGCTCCAGCAAGTGCTGGGCTTCAGGATTTTCATTTAAAGGCTTCCGGTCATTAACCGTAACGAAAGCCCCTAATTTATGCAAGAGCAGCGCTGCGCTGACACCGCTTTTGGCCAGCCCTAGCACAAGAACTTTTTTATGCTGAAAATCTGTTATTGTTTTCACTTAAATCCACGCTCCGATATAAATTCCGATCATCGCACAAAGCACGCCGACCGTCCAAAATGTCACTACTACCCGCCACTCTGACCATCCGCCCAGCTCAAAATGATGATGAAGCGGACTCATGCGGAACACACGTTTACCTGTTGTTTTAAAAGAAATGACCTGAATGATCACCGAGAGCGTTTCAGCAACGAAAACAGCGCCAATGACCAGCAGCAGAAATTCAAATTTAGTTAAGATAGAAATAGCGGCGATGGCTCCTCCAAGAGCAAGTGATCCCGTATCTCCCATAAATACTTTTGCCGGATTGGCGTTAAACACTAGAAAACCAAGTACAGCACCCACTACAGCAAAAGAGAAAATCGCTGTTTCATCCAGTCCTTGGTTCCAGGCGAGGACCGCAAACGCGCCAAAAGCGATAGCTGATGTACCTGACACAAGTCCATCCAGCCCGTCTGTTAAATTTACTGCATTTGAAAAACCGACAAGCCAAAAAAGAACGAATGCGGCATATAAAATGCCTATATCAAATGATAGATCGGTTAACGGGATCGTTAATTCAGTAGATAAGTTGTTTTTTGCATAAATAATATAAAATAGAACGGAAATAACAATTTGGCCAGCAAGCTTTTGCTTTGATGTTAGCCCCAGGTTCCGCTTCATCACCACTTTAATAAAGTCATCAAGAAAACCGAGCAAACCGAAGCCAACCGTCACAAGCAACAATAGCAGCGTCTCGGTTCCAATGTCTGCATAAATTTGGGTCATAAACAACGTGGTAATAATAATAGCCAGCAGGAAGACGATGCCGCCCATCGTTGGTGTACCCGATTTTTTCTGGTGTGATTCCGGTCCTTCCTCACGTATGCTCTGGCCAAATTTCAATCTCCGCAAAAAAGGAATGAACATTGGCGCAATCATTACAGTAATGAAAAAAGCCATAAACATCGTTAAAAATACATCTCTTTCCAGCATATTAATTCGCCTCTTTCTTCCGGCTGCTGAGCGCCGCTTTGGCAACTTCCCGGTCATCAAAATCGAGAATCTTATCGCCGATAATCTGATAGGTTTCATGCCCTTTTCCAGCTATGATCACCGCATCTCCAACCTTCGCCTCCCGGATCGCATGAAAAATGGCCTCTTTCCGGTCTAGGATAACTTTATAGCTTTTTCCGGCTACTCCAGCTTCCATATCGCGCAAGATTGCCGCCGGGTCCTCACTTCGCGGATTATCTGATGTAAAGACCGGGTTGGTGGCATACTCACACGCGGCTTGAGCCATTAGCGGACGTTTGGTCCGGTCCCGGTCGCCTCCGCAGCCGACAAGTGCAAATACACGACCTGAAGTTAACGGCTGCACAGTTTTCAGCACATTAACGAGACTGTCAGGTGTATGGGCATAGTCGACGATCACAGTGATGCCCTGATCGTTTGTGACAAGCTCAAAGCGGCCCGCCACCCCATCAATCCGTTCAAGCGCCCGAATCGCTGTATCCACATCTACTCCAGCTGCCCCGGCAGCTGTCAAAGCAGCCAGCACATTGTACACATTAAATTTTCCGGCAAGCTTGGTTTTAACCTTTCTTTCACCCTCTGGATACGTGAGCAAAAAGGTGGTTCCCTCGGATGTTAGCTGCACATTTGTCGCCCGAAACATCGCTTCTTTATCAATTCCATAAGTCACAATATGGGCAGCTGTCTCTTTTTTGTAAAAGTCAGATGCTTCTTCATCTGCGTTCAGCACAGCAAACTTGGGTCTGTCGGTTGAATACGTATTGCCTAACTGGGCAAACAGCAGCCCTTTTGCGCGCCGGTACTCCTCCATTGTATGATGATAGTCCAGGTGATCTTGCGTCAGATTGGTAAAAACGGCAACGTCATAGTCACATCCCCATACTCTGCCCTCAACTAATGCATGGGAGGAAACCTCCATAACAGCAGCTGTAACACCTTCGTCTCTCATTTTCTTAAATGTTTTTTGCAATGTGAGGCTTTCAGGAGTGGTATTTTTAGTATGGAGCACCTCTTCCCCAATTTTCATATACATTGTCCCGATCAGACCGGTTTTTTCGCCTGCTTCTTTATAAATCTCGGCTAAAAGGTGGCTCGTCGTCGTCTTTCCATTTGTGCCGGTAATGCCGACAAGCTGCATCCCCGCAGTCGGTGATCCATAATAAACATCAGCGAGGACAGCCATGGCTCTTTTCGTATCGGCAACAGTAATCACAGGTGCTCCTTCCACCTCGACAGGCTGCTCTGTCAGTACAGCTCTAGCCCCCCTGTTCACTGCTTCCTGCGCTACCGTATGTCCATCAAATGTATATCCTTTAATGCAAATAAATAAAGACCCTTCCTGCACTTGGCGATGGTCGTTCTCTACAGATAAAATTTCCGGATTTGATGCGTTGGATAATTTATAAAAAGGCAGCGACTTTAATAAGTCTGATAGATTCACTTTTTTCAATCCTTTCCGTACAGCTTCTGGTATGTATTGTTATTTAAGCAAAGACATTTACTATTTTAACTAAAAAAAGAGAAGGATGCGACTTCTTTTCAGAAAAAATCACAACGACCATGTTACCACAAATTCTGTTTTTTGCATGATTTTTTAGTCATGATTTTATATTTCCTGTTAAATAAACGAAAGACCCGCCGATAAAAGCGGCGGGAAAAAATATTTTTTCTTCTGCAACCTTCTGCCGAAGGCTTAATGCATAAATAACCTGATCGTCGATCCAGCTTCCACCTTCGAGCCTGGCTCCGGTGATTGCTGAACTACTTTCCGGCCGCTTCCCTCCACCTCCAGCTTAAAGTTATAAAGCTGCTGGGAAAGGTCTTTTTTATCCATGCCTTTAAAATTAGGAACAGCTATAATTTGCGGGTCCGTCCATTGTGTTTCCTTTTCGATTTGTTTCTTGCGCGGAGACACATTGAGTACCTGAAGGCTATCCTCCATAATCTTTCCAACGATTGGAGCAGCGACTGTTCCGCCAAATTGAATGGTCCCCTTTGGGTTGTCAATGGCTGTGTAAACAACGATTTGCGGCTGATCAGCCGGTGCAACGCCGATAAACGAAACAATATGATTATTTTCAAGATATCGTCCGTTTTTCGCTTTTTGGGCTGTTCCGGTTTTTCCCCCTACACGATAGCCTTCCACAAACGCATTCCGGCCGGTTCCTTTGGCCACGACACTTTCAAGGGCAAAGCGGATTTTTCTTGAGGTTTCTGCTGAAATTACGCGCCGCTTGGCAACGGGCGCCTTTTTCTTCACTACTTCCCCTGTCGCCGAATTAACGAGCTCTTTCGCTACGTACGGCTGATACAGAATCCCGCCGTTAACAGCGGCTGAAACAGCGGTGACTTGCTGGATCGGTGTGACAGCTACGCCTTGTCCGAAAGCGGTAGTCGCCTGCTCCACCGGACCGACTTTATCCATATTGAACAGGATTCCCTTGCCTTCTCCCTGTAAATCGATTCCTGTTTTCTGGCCAAAGCCGAAGTTGCGGACATATTGAAATAGCTTCTCTTTGCCTAGACGGTCGCCCAATTCTACAAATCCCGGGTTGCAGGAATTTTCAACGACTTCCAAGAAAGACTGGTGCCCATGACCTCCTCTTTTCCAGCAGCGAAGCCTGGCCCCTCCCACTTCTACTGAGCCGGGATCATGGAAGTGATCTTTATATAAATCGACTTTCTTTTCTTCAAGAGCGGCGGCCAGCGTAATAATCTTGAATGTAGAGCCTGGTTCATACGTGCTCCAAATCGGTAAATTACGGTTATAAATTTCCGGGGAAACTTTTTGGAATTTCTCAGGATTGAAGGAAGGACGGCTGGCCATTGCCAATATCTCACCATTATTTGGATTCATTGCGATAGCAATCGCTCCGTCCGGCTCATATTTTGCCTCCGCAATATCAAGCTCCCGTTCCACAATTGTCTGGATGTTTGAGTCAATTGTTAATTTCAAATCTAACCCATCCACGGGAGCGGCATAGCCGTCAGGCATTTGCGGCATCCGCTTGCCTTTTGCGTCCGAGAAAAAACGCATTGAGCCTTTTTGCCCGCTCAACTCCTTATCATAATAAGCCTCAAGACCCATAAGCCCCTGATTATCAATTCCGGCAAAGCCGAGAACGTGAGCCAGACTTTTCCCAAATGGATAATGCCTTTTTGAATCTTCGGCGATATAAATGCCCTTGATTCCCAACCGGCGCACTTCTTCGGCCTTTTCAAACGAAATCTTTCTGCCCTCAGGATGAATTCTCTCAATAGAGGACTTTTTGGTTAAATGAAGGTAAGCTTTCTTCTCCTCAATATTTAAGACGGATGCCAGCTTTTTAGCTGCTTCCTCCGGGTTTTCTACTTGGCGCGGAACTACGTAAACAGTCGGTGCGCTTTTATTTTCTGCGAGAGCGGTTCCGTTCCGATCGATGATCTTTCCTCTTTCCGGCTCAAACGGAATATTTCGGCTCCATAAATCCTGGGCCTTGTCCGTTAAATCGTCTCCTAAAGCAAATTGTACATAACCAAGCCTCAGCCCGATAATCGCAAATATCGTTATGCCCGCAAGCAAGGCAAACACAAGCCGTTTTCTAATTGTCACAGCTGAAACCCTCTTCAAGCATGTCCCCTCCCCTCACTCTCCTTCAATATATGTGGAAATGAAAGCGATGATTACAAAAAAGCTAGCTGCCCGCGGGCAGCTAGCTTTCTATGGCTCTTTCTTTTCCTCTTTCTTCTCTGTGTCGTTCTTTCCTTCTTCTTTCTGAAGTTCTTTTTCTTGCTGGTCAAATAAGATTTTCTCGTTTTGCTTCATCAGTTTTACTATCAGTTTTTGGCCCTTTTTCACCGGAACTCCCGGTTTAATATTTTGACTGACCACATAGCCTTCTCCGGTGTAGCTCACCTTTAGACCAGCAAGATTCGACGCCTTCATCACATCACGCAGCGACCAATTTTCCATATTCGGCATCGTTGTTTGTCCGTCTGTTTGCAAGATTACTTTTTCTCCCTGCAAAAGAGTTGAACGAGCGGATGGGGATTGTCCAATGATTTTCTTTCCTTCCCCCATAACGATTGGATTCACTTGTTGACCTTTTAATTCCTTAACAACCTCACTGACTGCTTTTCCTTCAAAGCTTTTCAATTTAATCGCTTTTGCTGCCGGTGTTTGTTTCGGCTCAATATTTAAGTACTGCAGGCTGTTGCGCATCACCGGATTGAAAATTTTCGAAACTGGGACGGAACCTGATTCCCCTTCAAGCTTTGGCTGGGCAACTGCAGCATAAACAATAAGCTGAGGGTCTTTAGCAGGCGCCATTCCTAAGAAAGAAAAGATATAGTTATTTGCTCCATGCAAATAGCCGCCATTAGGATTGGGCATTTGAGCGGTTCCAGTCTTCCCCGCCACTTCATATCCTTGAATTTGATAGATGCGCCCTGTTCCGTGCTCAGCTGTCGTTACGGTCTTAAGAACTTCTCTCGTCTGTTCAGCCGTTGCTTTGGAAATGGGCTCTCCCACTTTTTCCGGTTTATTTTTTACGATCGCTTTATTGGTCTTATCATCTACTATTCTATCAATGATATAAGGGCGCATCATATTTCCATCGTTTGTAATTGCGGTAGCCGCCTGAACTAATTGCAGCGCTGTCACTGTCGTTCCCTGTCCGAAAGCAGTGGTAACTTGTTCGAGCGGATAATTGTACAAAATCTGTCCTTTCGCCTCATTAGGCAAGCGGATACCCGTTTGCTTTCCGAAGTGAAAATCATCCAAATATTGCTTAAATACCTCTGGTCCCATTTTTTCCAATAAGTTAGCCATCGCTACATTCGAAGAACGCTGTACTCCCTCCAGATAAGTGATCGTTCCCCAGCCCGCACCTCCATTATGGTCGCGGATCGCCGACCGGCCTACTTGGTATCTTCCAGATTTATACGTCTCCTTCGGATGGAACACACCTTCTTCAATAGCCGAGGCCAGTGTGAAAATTTTCATTGTAGAGCCCGGCTCAAAAGAGTACTCTACCAAGTCATTGCTCCAGTTATCTCCAAGACCGGCGCGCGTATCGGGATGGAAAGAGGGACGCTGGCCCATTGCCAGAATTTTTCCGGTCTTTGCGTCAGCAACAAGGGCAAAAGCTTTCCCTGGCTTGTACTCTTTCTCCACGTCATTCAAGGCATCTTCCAAAAATGTCTGGATCTTTGTATCCATCGTTAAATAGACGTGATCTCCATCATCCGGCTCTTGGATCATCTGCTTTTTATCCTGAAGCAAGTACCCCCATAAATCGCTCTTATATTGGATCTTTCCGTCTTTTCCTCTTAAATATTTTTCATAGGCTTTTTCAATGCCCATTTGCCCGATTGTGCGGTGAATCACTTGATTCCCTTGCTTTTCTTCTATCTTTTGCGTAAAGCCGATTAGGTGGGAAGCAAATTTGCCGTTAGGATAGAACCGCTTGGAATCCCTTAAAAAAATAATCCCCGGCAGCTCCTCTGCCTCGATTTTCTTTTTTGTGCTATTGGATAAATCACGGCCTTGCTTTCCGAACTCCACTTGAAAGGCCCCTTTTTTCTTGAAACGCTTGAGACGATTTTCAATTTCACTTTTATCCATATCGATATATTTAGCCAGCACTTCTGCCGTCTTCTCTGGATCCTGCACATGCTTCGGTTTTTCCGGATTGGTCGTTATTGAAGAATCTAAAATCGCGGCCAGTGTGAAAGATGTGGCATCCTCGGCAATGACTGAACCATGCTGGTCATGAATCGTTCCTCTGTTGGATTCTAGTACATCGGTGCGCAAATATTTTTGCAAGGCTTCATTTTTCAAAGAGTGACCGTCTGCTTTTCCAGTTATTTGTATCATCAAAAAACGGGCAAATAAGACAAAAAAGAGCAGGGCGAATATTACAAATAATATCGCTGCTCCTTTTTTCATATTCATACGATTTTCATTCATTGCGGCTGCACAACCTTAATATTTTGTTCACTCAAATCCAACCCTAGCTCTTTGGCACGCTTCCAAATTCTTTCGTATGTACTCTCTTCGCTGACTTGAGCTTCCAGATCATGGTTGATTTTTTTCTGATCCTTAATCTCTTTTTCCACATCTTGAATATCTTTATTTATTTCATATAGGGCCGCTTGCGTGGAGACAATCTTTGCTCCCACAAAGCAAATCATTAAAGCAAATAACAGAAACAGCAATTTTTCCCCCGGTGTAAACAGGCGCTTTTTCATCTGTTGCTTTTTTTGCTTCGCTGCCGTTTTCTCTTCATGCCTTATTTGTTGTTTTCTGGCTAGATTGCTCATGTTTTCACCCCTGTTTATTTTATTTTTTCCGCGATGCGCAGCTTGGCGGATCGCGCCCGGTTGTTTTGTTCAAGTTCCTCTTCAGATGGCAAAATCGGCTTGCGGGTGATCAGCTTCAATTCCGGCTGATACTCTTCTGGAATGACCGGCAGCCCCGGAGGAAGGTCCGGCCCTTGGCTTGCTTCTTTAAAAATCGTTTTGCAAATGCGGTCTTCAAGCGAGTGGAAGGTAATGACACTGATCCGTCCTTTAGGATGCAGCAGTTCGATCGATGTTTTTAAAGACTCTTCGAACACACGCAATTCATCATTTACAGCAATGCGAATCGCCTGAAAGATTCGCTTGGCCGGATGGCCTCCCTTTCTGCGGGCAGGAGCCGGAATGCCTTCCTTAATTAATTCGACTAGCTCGCCCGTTGTTTCAATCGGTTTTTCTTCGCGAGCTGCCTCAATTTTGCGGGCAATCTGCTTAGAAAACTTCTCCTCCCCGTATTGGAAGAAAATCCTTACCAGATCCGCATACTCCCAGTGATTAACCACATCATAGGCACTCACCCCGCCTGTTAAATCCATTCTCATATCGAGCGGTGCATCATGATGATAACTAAACCCTCTTTCCGGTGTATCGAGCTGAGGGGAAGAAACACCAAGATCATATAAGATGCCGTCTACTTTATCGACCTGCAGCCGCGCAAGCTCTTCTTTTATATACTTAAAATTGCTCTTAATAAATGTCACCTTGTCTCCAAAGCGGCTCAACCTCTCTGCCGCATGGCGAATAGCTGTTTCATCTTGGTCAAAAGCATACAGCTTGCCTTTATCACCAAGCAGCGACAGAAGATATTCACTATGTCCTGCTCCGCCAAGCGTGCAATCGACATAAACGCCGTCTGGTTGAATATTCAGCCCTTCTACTGTTTCCTTTAACAGTACAGTTGTATGTTCGAAATTCATCTGTCACCATTCCATTCAAATTCTAGATATCAAAGTCAATCATCTTTTCGGCAATTTCCGAGAAGGATTCCTGTGATTCTTTAAAGTAGTCTTCCCATATCGGCCGGCTCCAAATCTCAATGCGGTTCGATACGCCAAGAATCACGCATTCTTTCTCAAGGCCGGCATAATTAGAGAGTGTCGTTGGAATATTAACCCTGCCCTGTTTGTCAAGCTCGCAATCATTTGCCCCTGAGAAGAAAAAACGCATAAAAGCACGGGCGTCCTTCTTAGTCAGCGGCAGAGTCTTCAGCTTTTCTTCAAGCACTTGCCACTCTTCAAGCGGATAGCCAAACAAACACTGGTCCAGTCCGCGCGTAAGCACAAATGTTTCTCCTAAGCGCTCACGCAGCTTTACAGGTATGATCAATCGGCCCTTTGCATCAATATGATGATGGTATTCACCCATGAACATACCCGATTCCCTCCACTTCCAATCCTAACTGTACCACAACCTCCCACTTATCTCCACTATTTTTCAATTCTCCAAAAAGGAATAATTCCCTTCTTGCTAGCGGCTTTTTTCGTTCGATGCTTTCTGCTCCAAAAGGCTTTTTTTCTACAAGACTGTTGAAAGGTCCTATAGCCAAAGGTGAAATTTCCTCCTCCATAAACATTTACTTCCAAAAACGACATGGTTTTTATGAAAATTGAAGGATTTTCACGGATATAAAAAAAACCGGACCTAAAAGACCGCAGAAACGATCTCTTAGTCCGGCTTTCTCCGCATGATAAGCGGGCACTCCTTTAAAGGAGTCGAAAAAGCTAAAAACCATCATCAGTATGATGAAAGAGCTGTTATATTTTCACTAAGTAATGCTTTCCTGTAAAAGGAAAATCAAATGCCATAAGTTCATGAACAAAATCCGGGCCGTATTTATTTAAATATTCATATACGTTCCGAATCCGTTCTTGCGGGGAGCCTAACGGCCTGAGCGCATTTTGCAGCTTCTCATATTTATTCAATACAACTTCATGACGGCGCTGAATCATTTCATCTGTTTTACGTGTTAAAAACGCGAGCTGCTTCAAATGAAACTCACGGTTTTTTAAGATGACGGGCACGGTTTCTTGATGAAGGTTCTGAGCACGCTTTTCCAGTTCATCGTACTGGGCCATTAATGATTGTTCAACCCCCTCAATCATTTCATGGAAGTGGTCATCCCTGACCGAGTGCCAAAATCGCTCTTTAGGCGCTTCGATTCCCTCCCGGACAGCTAAATCGAGAGGCACGTGAAGCTCTTCTAAAGATCGGACAACTCCTCTTTCCACAATAGTCATATTCAAGCGGGCCTCAATCGGCGGCATTTTCATATCAAGCTGTTCAAATGCTGTTTTTAATTCTGCCCAGTAGGCAATTTCTCCCGGTCCCGCAATAAAAGCGAGCGTCGGAAACAGCCATTCTTGCATAAGCGGACGGGTAACGACATTGTTGCTGAATTTTTCCGGTTCCCTCTCCAGCAAATTAAGCAATTCGGCTTTTTCATATTGAAGGACGCCATCTTTACTGGAAAATCGTTTTGTCTCTCCATCATACTCCAGCAGAACTCTTTCTTGATTCTCATAAAGAAATAAATTAGCAGCAGAAGCGGACAGCTCGATCATCTGATTAAATTCGAGACCGGCCATGACCTTTTGCTCACGGTGAACTGCCTCAGTAATAACCTCCGCCTGCTCAATCAGTTGCTTGAAAAATGGCTTTTCAAGCTCCCGCAGAGGTTTGAAGGCGGAATCGATGACTAACAGCCCGTAGCGATGGAACAATGAATGAACAAGCCGGCTGAAAAACTCAGTCACTGAAGAAGCAGCCTCTGCTTCTTCAGAAACATGCCTAAGCAGTTGTTTCGTATAGTCTGTTTCTCCAAAATTCGCGAAGACCTTCTTGATCCAGACTTTCATGTGTTCCTTATCATACAGAATATCGGACACCATTTTCTTTCCGGTTATTCGTTCAGGATAAGTAAGCTTTTCGATAGATGATTCACGTTCCACATACACATGATTGACTTCAAGAAAATCATGATCTTCGCCGGCAATCCAGAAAACCGGAACAACCGGGATGCCCAACTCGCTTTCTTGCTGCTGCGCTAACTTAATAATTGAAACAATTTTATAAATCGTATAAAGCGGACCTGTCAATAAACCCGCTTGCTGGCCGCCAATCACAACAGCAGAGCGTTCATCTCTCAGCTTTTCCAAAGAAGCGGCTACCTCTTCAGAAAAAGCAAAAGGTTTCATATACGCCTCAATGCATGCGGCAAGAGGCCCTCTTTGGTAAGTACGCGCCTGCAAGTCAGCCGCCCTTTCTTCATAAACCGTGCCAGCAGACAGATTATAATGAAAAAAGTCAGTCACCGGTGCTTCCTGCTTTAAATAGAGAGAAGCAAACCGGTTAATTGCAGGAACGGAAAGTGATTCCAACTCCATATATGTACTTCCTTTCTTCGCACATTTTACTTGTTTGAGTATATCATTTATCTCGAAAAAGGAACAATCTTGCGCTTCACTCTGCCTCTTTGTATTCCAACCCTTTAATCATATAATATAAAGCCTGTAACGCCGGCAGTTTCAGATCTTTTTCGGCTGCTTGTGAGAGAACATACCCAAGAATCGCATCGACCTCAGTAGGGCGCTTAGACTCGATGTCTTTTAGCATAGACGAACGATTCGGGGCAGTTTTCCGGCAAATATGCACAATCTCCTCCCATGCACCTGCACTCAGTTTATTGGCAAAGACAGACGAAAATTCCCGGTAAATCGTTTTAGCCATTTTTAAATAGTAAGGGTTGCTTATGAGTTCGCCATTCGTCACCCGCAAAACAGCCGTCAACGGATTAATAACCGAATTAGCCGCCATTTTTCCGAGCAGCATCGACTCATAATCAGCTTTCCATTCAAATGGAAAGCTGGGAGCCGCCTGTTCAACAATAGCAGAGATTGCCCGCTCATCTCCCCTAAACACCGCTATCTTCGTTTGGCCGCGCCCGCGGACATGGATATCAGCGGTATCCGATTTAAGAACCCCATGCTCCACTGCCGCTACATATAGATGCTGATGAGGAAGAGTCTTCAAAACAGTTAAGTGGCTCATTCCGTTTTGCAGGAAGATAAGCGCCGGGGACAAGCTGCTCTCTTTCAGCCTTTCTAGAATTGCTGGAAGCTGATATTGCTTCACAGCAATAAATATGCAATCCATTGCATGCCGCGAAAACTGATCCATTGGAGCAGCTTCCGGAAAACGAACCGATAGTTCTCCCGCCTCCTCAACCTTTATCCCTTTTGTCTGAATTGTATGGGCTTGTTCTTGTGTTCTAGTAAATACTGTAACAGGAAACCATTGCGACAAGCTTGCTGCAAAAAAAAGCCCAACCGCTCCGCCGCCGATGATGCCGACTTTCACCTTGTTTTACCCCTTTCACAAAAAATGAATGACTTTTTAAGTAAATCCCCCAAATTGAAAGCGTTCCCAATCGTAGGTATTCATTTCTATTCTTTTCTATTATATAATAGGTATAAATATTAGCTTACTAAAATTTCATATTTTATATACAGATCGAGGAGGAGTAACAAACATGGCAGTAACAGTTGAGAATCTTAAAATGAACTTTAAGACAATGGACGAATTTAAAAGCTTCAAAGAATACGGCTTAGAAGAGCTTTCCATGCTTGAAGAGTTCCAAATCTACATGGTTGAAGATAATGCCACCTCTCCATTCTATGGCATTTATTACGGCGATAAGCTTGCAGCCCGGATGTGCCTTTATGTAAAGAAAGATGGAGCTGCCCTCTTAGAGAATGGACCAGATCAATATTTAGAAATTTGGAAGCTGGAAGTTCTGCCGCAGTATCAGCACAAAGGTCTGGGGTTAAAGCTGGTAGAATTCGCCAAATCGTTCAACCTGCCAATCTTGACTAAACCGAAAGTTAAGTCCCACACATTCTGGGAAAAAATGGACTTCTCTCCTCTTTCCGAAAACAGCTCACGGCTCATTTGGAACCCCGCTGCCTCCACAGGCCAGAAAATCAGCTGATTTCCCTGTAATTAGACATGCCGCATTTTCACAGCCATGAAAATGCGGTTCTTTTTGATCGCTTCACTTTTTATTTAAAAATCCATCCACGGCCCGATGATGATCCTCTTTTGCCCAAAGAATCGCGCATTGCCTTACCTCTTGCATCATCCGGTCATGCAAGCCGGTTGCCTCCCATTTGCGGATTTGGATTTGCTTATATGCCGATAATACCCCGCTCGACACCGATAGTTCCTTCTCTAAAAAACTCTCAGCTGCCGCTTCATCCGCTTCATCAACGACCTGGTTAATAAATCCGATGTGATCAAGCTGCTCGGCCCGGTAAACGGAAGCTTCAGACAATAATTTCAACGAGTGGGCCGTCCCGATCCGCTCAAAAAGCAGGGTGCCGCCTCCCCAACCTGTGGTGATTGCCAAACTCCCTTGGATAAAGCCTAATTTAGCCCCTATCTTTGCTACCCGGAAATCACAAGCTGATGCAATTTCACATCCGCCTCCTACAGCTGTACCATTAATTAAAGCAATCGTCGGCTTCGGAAGGACAGCCAAACGGTATAAAATCTCGCCCATTTTTGACAGCATTCCATAAGCCTCCTCTTCTGTGCGCAACGCATGAAACACTGACAGATCGCCGCCGGAACAAAAAGCCTGTCCCCCTTCTCCTGTGATCACGAGAGCTCGAACATCAGCTGATGACGCCTGTTCAATCGCCTCCTGCAATCCCTCCATAACACGAAAATTTACAGCGTTCCTTGTATCCACACGCGTAATAGTAAAGATCAGCACGCCGCTCGGAAGACACTTTATCCGATAATCCATCATACCCCTCCTCTTGTCTTACATTGTAGCTTGTCCTCTCTCTTGTCTTCAATACAAAAAAGCGAAGAGCCATGGTCTCTTCGCTTTTTTTCACAAATAAGATCGCCAGACAGGCCAATCAATTATTTGCTTACTACTTCTTTTCCTTTATATGTTCCGCAATTTTTGCATACACGGTGAGCAAGTTTCATTTCACCGCAATTCGGGCATGCTGTCATACCAGGTACTTGCAATTTAAAGTGTGTACGGCGTTTGTTCTTTTTCGTTGTAGAAGTTCTTCTAAAAGGTACTGCCATTATTTCCACCTCCTTAAAAGAGAATATAAGTATGTGAAGCCAGAATTAGCTGGTACTTCTCAATTTTTATCCGATTTAAAAAAGTCTGCCAGCCCTGCTAACCGCGGGTCCACTTTATCTTCTTTTACTGAAGCTTGTTCTTCGCTCTGAAGTTCCCACCCTTTTCCAGTGGCAATCGTATGTTCATCGGCTTCCTCGCTGATTACCTGCATCGGCACTTCAAGAAGAATCTCCTCTTCAAGAACCGGGTTTAAATCAACAACATCACCTTCAACTAAATGAACATCTTCATTTTCTTCATAATCACTAAATGAAGAAGCTTTGACAATAAACGTCTCCAATAAAGAGAATTGGAATGGATACTCCACATCAACGAGTGTACGTGAGCACGGCAAGATCATTGTTCCTTTCACATCCAAATGAAAGGTTACTTTATCTGATCCTACATCAGCCCTTCCCGTCACATGAACTGGAGGCAAATGTCTAATCTGCGTGTCGCGAGCTTCCAAACGGCTCATATCAACCATTTCATCAATCAGCAAGCCATTATCACGAGATTTTTGTAATTGAATAATTGACCATTTCATCATCGTTATCACCTCAAGGCAACAAAAGTAATTATAGCTTTCACAAAAACGTTTGTCAATATATTTTCTTGACATTAAAAAAAAGCGAAAAAGCCTGCTCTACTCCGCCGAAAAATGTTCCTGCCGCTAACATTTTAACAGGGCGTGCTGACTTATGATAGATATTGACATTCGCTTTATGCTACTTAACAATAATATTAACAATAACACGAGTATTAATAAAAAAATAGCAAAGGAATATTTTATATGAAAACAGTTGGCATTGTTGTCGAATATAACCCTTTTCATAACGGTCATTTATATCATGCGCAAAAAGCGCGTGAAGCAGCCGGAGCAGATGTTGTGATGGCGGTCATGAGCGGCCATTTCCTGCAGCGGGGCGAGCCGGCGCTTGTTAACAAGTGGGCCAGGACACGGATGGCTCTTCAGAACGGAGTAGATATTGTCGTTGAGCTGCCTTATGCTTTTTCGGTTCAAAAAGCCGAGTATTTTGCTAAAGGAGCAATTACGATCCTTGAAAAATTATTTTGTGATGCGTTTTGCTTCGGCAGTGAAAACGGTCAGGTGTCCTCCTTTATAGAAACTAAGCAACAAATGGATAAACATTCCAAATCACTTGATCCGCTTGTTCAAAAATATATGGGAGAAGGCTTCAGCTTTCCAAAAGCACAGACACTGGCTAGAGAGTCCTTGTTTGGCCAGCGGCTGCCGCTGGATCTTTCAAAGCCCAATAATATTTTGGGCTTCCATTATATTCAAGCCAACGAAAACCTGCCGCATCCGATGACGCCGCTCACTGTGAAGCGCCAGCAGGCTGATTATCATGATGTCACATTAAGCAGCCAGCCGATCGCAAGCGCCACCGGCATTCGAAAAGCCATTATGGAAACAGGCCTTGAAACCATTGAACCTTATGTTCCTGCCGCGGCATTTGCTGAACTAAATCATTACCTATCTGCCTATGGGCATCTTCATCATTGGGATTTGTACTGGCCTCTTCTTCAGTATCGGTTATTATCCAGTTCAACGGAGGAACTGGCACAAATATACGATGTGTCAGAAGGCATTGAATACCGGCTGAAGGAAGCTGCCCGGCAATCAGCCTCTTTCACCGAATTTATGGAATCCGTGAAAACAAAACGCTACACTTGGACGCGAATACAGCGTGCCCTCGTCCACATCTTGCTTCATGTGTCAAAAGAGGAAATGGGTGCTGCGCTGGAAGCCGTGCGCTACATCCGCCTGCTCGGCATGAACAGCCGCGGGCGCGAATACTTAAACAAAGTGAAGAAGAACTTGTCCTTGCCGTTCATTACAAAGGCGGCTGTATTCAAGGAAGCATTAGCCCTTGACCTAAAAGCCGCGGAGATCTATGCGCTCGGTTTGCCTTCTCATTCTTCCCATTCCCTTCTTTCGAGCGAATTTAACGAGCATCCGGTCATTTTGCCTTGATTAAAAAAGGGCCGCCCTTAAAGGTCATGAAACTGACTTTAAGGGCGGCTTTTTTTCTTTGGAAGCACAGATAGTCTCTTTTACTTTCCATTAAGCAAATAAGTTAAAGCGTCATCAAAGGTGTGCACAGGTACAATTTTCATTTTCGTGTCAATGTCCTTGGCAGTGCGTACCGCTTCCTTATAATTAGACACGATGCCAGGCACACGCTTTTTCAATTCCGGAGAAATATGGTCATCAGGGGCGAGAAAAATTTCTGCTCCCGCTTTGTCCGCAGCTACGACTTTTTGCGCGATTCCACCGATTCTTCCTACCGTACCATCAGGCTCCATCGTGCCAGTACCTGCAATTTTCCGGCCTTTTGCCACATCTTCCTTGACCAATTGATTGTATATTTCCAAGCTGAACATTAAGCCGGCAGACGGTCCGCCGATGGAGTCGGCCTTTAGCTTTACTTTCGGCTTGCTGACTAATTTTTTCTGATCAGCTAGTCCAATGCCCATCCCAGTTTTTTGCTGATTGCCTTCGAATTTCTTAAGCGAGATGCTTTTCTCCATCTTCTCTTTATTTCTGATAAAGGTAATGGTTACTTTCTCGCCAGGCTGCTTTGTTTGAATATAGTCAGTGAATAGCCGCGATGATTTAAATTCTTTGCCATCTATAGCAACAATGCGGTCGCCTGCCTCTAACACCCCTTCTGCTGGCATGCCAGGGAACACGTTCAATACATAGACGCCTTCATACTCGAAAGTGTAAGGCTTCTCTGCTGCGTCAAAGGCGACCGTAATGGCATTTTGCTGCGAATTGGACATTAAATACTGCTGGCGGATGTTGTATTCATCATTTGTTTCATGCGGGCTGCGCACTTCTTCCACAGGCAGAATTTCTTCATAATCGCGCAGCGAAGCAAGTGCGTAGGTAATATAGTTGGCTTCGCCCATTTTAATGGTAGTCAGCATTAACGTGCCCTCGTCCTTTTTCCCTCCCGCTACTTCCACGATCGGCTTTAGAGCATGAGCATCTCCTGGCTTCATTACGTAATAAGGCAAATCAATAAAAGCGGCTCCAATTAATAAAAGTATAAAAACATAAATAAGCGGCATCCATTTATTTCTCATGCGGCTGCTCCTTCCAATCGTCCATCTCTGCTATAATTTCTGGTATTCGCCGTTCTGTTTCTTCTTCTCCGGCTATAATGATCTCATCAATGCACGTAAATGCTTTTGAGCTGTACATCTCCACCGGCGGACGGATCATGACGTGTGATGCCGTCTGCCGGTTTGCGATAATCTCCATTTGCAAAATATCAATGCTTTGCATGATGACATCAAAAATTGTTTGAATTTCCACGTTTGTCTTCACTGAGGATACATCCACGCCAATAATAATATCCGCTCCCATTTCCTTTACAACCGATACGGGAACTCTGTCAATGACGCCGCCGTCTACCAGCAGACGGCCATCAATTTTTTCCGGCACAAAAATGCCGGGAATAGCAATGCTTGCCCGGACCGCATCAGCCACCGGGCCGGTTTTGAATACGACTTTCTCGGCATTTTTAATATCTGTCGCCACGATGGCAATCGGAATATTTAAATCCTCAATATTTTTTCCATGTGTAAACAGGCGGATAAAATTTTTAATCTTTTTGCCGGCGATAAAGCCCATTTTAGGGATCATAAAATCCAAGAAGTACTTCCTGCGAAACGCTGTTGACAGCTTATGAAGCTGTTCCATATCGTGACCGGTCCCGTATAGGCTGGCAACAAACGAGCCCATGCTGCTGCCGGCAATCATATCGATAGGAATATCCGCTTTCTTCAGCGCCTTCAATGCACCGATGTGGGCAAACCCTCTTGCCCCACCCGCTCCTAAAGCGACACCTATTTTCGGACGAGCCAATGCAGTCCCTCCCGTCTGCAGATTTCTCTTTTAAGCTATGGTCTATTTCTCATTTGTATGAGTATATTGTTTAGAAACAGGACAAGTTTCTTTCTCATTTCCAGACTCCTATCGATCCGCTAACTACTGCTATTTTACCTGAAACATACAATGAATCCTAGAATAGAGCCTGGCTTTTGAAGAACAGGAGGTATAACATTTGGCTTCTACTCAGGTAAAAACCATTCTTTTAGCTATGGGCGTAACCGCTTTTGCCTGTTCATTAATCATTTTTCCCGAAATTTCTTTTGAAGCGTCCATTCGGGGGTTAAATATGTGGTGGGAAATCGTTTTTCCGTCGTTGCTCCCCTTCTTTATTGTTTCCGAAATGATGATCGGCCTCGGGGTTGTCAATTTTATCGGTGTCTTGCTTGAACCGCTCATGCGCCCGCTTTTCAGAGTGCCCGGGGCTGGCGGTTTTGTCTGGGCAATGGCAATGGCTTCCGGCTTTCCCTCCGGCGCTAAATTGGCGGCGCGCCTCCGGCAAAATGGGGAGCTGTCCCGCATTGAGGCCGAACGGCTTATCTGCTTTACTAATTCATCTAATCCGCTTTTCATTTTCGGAGCCGTTTCTGTCGGCTTTTTCTACAACTCCCATCTCGGCCTGCTGCTGGCGGCGGCCCATTACGGGGGCAATTTCTTAGTTGGACTTACGATGAGATTTTATGGCTCAAGAAGCGAAAAGAAGGCAACAGCTCCTGCTTCCTTTTCACTGGCAGCTGCTTTTTCCGCTATGCACAAAGCAAGAAGTCAAGATCGGCGGCCGATCGGCAAGCTGATGGGAGACGCCGTCCTCTCCTCTATTCATACTTTGCTCATGATTGGCGGGTTTATTATCCTTTTCTCTGTATTAAACAAAATTCTTTTTCATGTTCATATTACCTCTTTGCTGGCAGCAGGAGCAGCTAAACTGCTTGTATTCCTCGATTTGCCGGCCGGGTTAAGCATGCCGTTTATTGCCGGACTGTTCGAGATTACCTTGGGCAGCCAGATGGTCAGCCAGGTTCAAGATGTCCATTTGATGGAGCAGGTAGTCGTTGTCAGCTTTATTCTTGCTTTCAGCGGGATGAGCGTTCACGCGCAGGTAGCCAGTATTTTGGCGGACACGGATATCCGGTTCCGGCAGTTTTTGTTTGCCCGCTTTCTTCACGGCATATATGCAGCCGGATTTGCCTTTTTTCTATGGAAACCGGTTTATGAACAATCTTTTCTTCCGCAAAATGCTCCGCCGGCCGTTCCTGTTTTTCTTTATGAAAAAACAATATGGGAAAAGCTGTTGCTCTATTTGCAGCAAATCGGACCGGTCTTCACTATTGCTATGCTAATTGCTTATTTATTCTTTTATGTAGCTGCCCGGAAGTAAGAACAAAAAACACCCCATAAGTGTTAGTTTGGTGTCTAACATTTATGGGGCAGTTCAGCATGAGGGTGCTCTTTCATTATTTATCACATACAATCGTTTCATAAAAGGTTTATTTCATTCTTTTAGCTTTTAAAGCTGCTTCTACAGCCGGCGGCACAAGATCTGAAATATCCGCTTCATATTTCGCTACTTCTTTCACGATGCTGGAGCTTAAAAATGAATATTGGCTATTCGTCATCATAAAAAATGTTTCAAGGTTTTCATCCAGCACTCTATTCATAGAGGTAATCTGCATTTCATATTCAAAGTCCGAAACAGCCCGCAAACCGCGGAGGATAGCCTTGGCATCTCTTTCTTTGGCATAATCGACGAGCAAGCCGTTATAGCTGTCGACTTCCACATTTGGCAGGTGCGTGATCACTTCGCTAATCAATTCTTTTCTCTCTTCGACAGAGAACAGCGGCTTTTTAGATGAATTGCTCAATACCACCACGTATACTTTATCAAAAATTTTCGCGCCTCTTTGAATAATGTCTAAATGTCCATTTGTAATCGGATCAAAGCTCCCAGGACAAACGGCAATACTTGCCATCGGTACTCCCCCTTTATTCTTTCCCCCGTTTAAAGATTGACACGCGGATCATGCCGTATGTTTCCGTTCTTATTTGCAGCAGGCTGCCGATCTTCTCTGACAAAGTATCGCTGGAACCATATTCACATACAATAAAGCCATCTTCCGCAAGCAAATTTTGTTCATCAATCCGCTTTAATAAACGCTCTAACTGCTGTTTGGCATAAGGCGGATCTAAAAAGATGCCGTCAAACGCTAATTCCCGCTTGGCCACCGCCTTTAACGCCCGTTCTGCGTCGTTTCTGTATACTTCACTTTGATCTGAAAAATGGCAGGCAGCTAAATTAGATTTCACCGTTTGAATCGCTTTCATATCTTTGTCGACGAAAATCATTTTTGAAAAGCCCCTGCTCAATGCTTCTATTCCCAGGCCGCCGCTTCCGGCATAAAGATCAAGCCCGGTGCCGCCAGAAAAATAAGGACCGATCATGTTAAAGATCGATTCCTTCACTTTATCAGTCGTCGGCCGAGTACTGTTCCCTGGCACAGCTTTTAACGGAATGCCTTTTTGCGTTCCTGATATCACTCTCATATATATTCACCATTTACAAAGATTTTCTTTCTCATGTTACCATAACTTATTCAGTGAATCCAGCGGCTTTCTTGCTTATTCCCTGCTCAAGCCTATCAGGATCATTTTGACCTTTGTCCTTTGCCTAAAGAAAAAAAAGAACAGACAAATAGAATCCGTTTTTGAAATAAATAATGTTTAAAACCTGTATGCATGGTACATACTACTAATAACAACATCACTCGGGATGTTGTCGATCACGGAGAAGGCTTATATTCCCCATGAGTTCTTTCTCCAGTTTCTCCTCTCCCTTTGCCTTCTGTCTGATATAGACATAGAAGGGCCCTGCTGAATGATTCAGCAGGGCGTTTTTTTATAAATTCAACTCTTGGACGTTGATGTTCTTTTCGTTTTGAACAGCGACTAAAAAGATTTTTTGCAGCCACTGCTGGCTGATGTAAAGCCGGCCGTTATAGGAGCGCAGGGCATGCTCATAAAGGCCGTAGCGCTCTTCGTTTAAGATAAAGCGGTTCTGATCGAGATAAAAGCGATACGTATTATACTCCCGCTTAACAAGCAGTGTTTTTCCGTCTGTCAGTTCTTTGACTTCATATCCAAGCGCCTGCAATGTTTCTGTAAACGGGAAAAACAGCTGCTCGCCCTCCGCCACCGCCCGCAGCTCGGTTTCACTGCCATTTACGGTGATAGGACGGTTATCATAGAAGACTAACGATTGAAATGGATGGTTTTCCAATTTATTTTCCACAAAAAAGTCTGTGTCAAGTCCTTTGACAGCTGATAGAGCCTGATCTAGACGCTCAGCGGTAACCGTTTTGTCTGTTAAACGAAGAAGAGCCTGCTGCCATTCTTCCTTCTCCTGATCAGTCAGCTGTTTATTTAACGAGCCGTACATCATTTTGACTTTTTCAGAGCCGGCGGGACGGCCAAGTTTATAGGAAGTGATTAAATACCCAAGCCAGTCTTCCCCTTCTTCAAAGCGGTAATCCTCCACCACTTTTTCTTGAATAAAGGACTCCGCAAGCTCGAAAAGCTGGTCATCGTCTCTCGCCAGAATCAGGCGATCCGACACATAAGGAGGATGCTGATCCGTTAAGAGTACCACTGTTTTCTCCTTTATTCCCTCCTCAATCAAAGTTAGCTGCTGGCGGTCCAGCTGGCTGTCCGCCTGTCCATATACAGCATGCTTGCCTTCTGGAAACAATGGCTGCAGCGGCGGCATCTGCCAATATAACACACCTGGCTCCCCTTCTCCCTGGAATTGATAATAATCTATCAAGTCCAATTTTTTGAGTTGCGAAGGCCCCAAGCTTGAAAACCATCGGCCTTTTCTTATTTGTTTCTCTGTGAAATGGAGAACGGTCCGTTCTGCCTCAGCGTCCTTTAATTTAATCGACCAATCAGACAAGAAAACTGCCGTTTGAAAGGAAGGCAGCTTGATCGAGTAAGTAACGGAAAAGGTGTCGCCTTCAGGAATAATCTTGATGCTTTGCCCCCTAAAGGAACACGCGCCTTCTTCTTTTCGGCAGGATGCTTGCAGCGCATTAGCGGGCATGATAGCCTCCAAAGGTTCTCCCGGCTCTAAGCGGGTGAAAGTATGCTTGACTGTCAAACCGGCCTCATTATGCTCTACATTAATTTCCTGCCTTACGTTGGCCTCTTTTGAAGCCATCGATGTTTTCTCGTAACCTATCCATTGAACAAACAGGGCCAAGCCCGAAATGATTATTAAAAAAGAAATAAGAAGTACAGATTTTTTAAGCATAAAGTTCGCGCCTTCCCTAGTCAATTCATCCTAATTATAGGCTAGCAAAATAGGCCTGTAAACAACCGAAAATCTACAGTTTTATGGACGTTGCGTACTGAATCGTTCTTTGCTTGAGCTTCTTTAGCGGGAAGGGTACAATAAGAGTGCCTTAATTGGACTATACATAGGAAACGGAGGATTCAGCTTGATTCAGCGTTTTATCGAACTCGGAGAAGGATATTCAGATATATATGAGCTTCTTGAGATTGCCCGCAACAATGAACATCGTCTTACCCACATGATTGCTTTCCATTCTTCTGTGGAAGGCCGTCCCGCAACTTCTCTGGCAGTCGTTCTTGCACCGACAGACCCGGGAGGTTTTCAGCCGATTTACATATGCCGTGAGGGAATTCCTTATCCGCACAGCACACCAAACAAGCGTTTTGATTTATTCAAGGAAACAACCGAATCTTTAAATCGGCCCTTGATTGAAATGGATGTAAAACCATCCTCTGCCTTTGCAGAAACCGAGCTATACTTCCAGCATTTAATCGGCATTTTACGGCTTAACCATCTGCTGGCTCCGTTAGGAAAGTAAAATAAAAAAGCAGGGAATCCCCCTGCTTTCATTCGAACTTTTACACACCAATCTTATAATCGTATTCTTTTGCTTTATCGGGCTTTGAGTTTTCATACTCTGTTTTTAAAAACGGCTTAAAAGACGGCTCCACCTTTTTGACAAACGACAATGATTTTAACTTTCCTATGACCTCTTCAAGCTCATCTTGATTGCAGTAAACTACCGCATACTTCATACGTTTGGATACGTAATGAACATTCCCATACTTTCGCAACGATTTAGCTGGCTTCGTATTGTGGAGCCAGACGATAACGGCTTGTCGATCAATAAACATAGTATCTCCCTCTGAATCAGTGTTTTAAAAATAGAAAAGGCGGCTTGGCCAGCTTTAAGCCGCCAAGAAACGCCTGTATCTGTACGTTGAGCCAAAGTCGGCTCCCTTAAGCTGAACAACCACAGCTTGAACCTGAGCCGCAGCCGCCGCCGCAGCTGGAGCCTGATGAAAAGAACGGATTGCCTGTAGGCACTTTAATTCCTTCCGATACTGACCGGCCGATGATGACACTGATCTCATCAAGCAGCGCCTGCAATTCATTTTCAGCGACTCGAAAGGCAGCTACGTTTTCGTCCAGATCCATTTCTCTTTTTGCTTCCCTTACTTCCTTCATGACTCTGCTATAGTCAGGGTGATAACGCCCAAACCGCTGTACCTCTTCATATTGATCTTTCAGTCGGCTAAAACGGTTAATCTTCCCTTTTGTTATAGGGTTTGTATATAAAAGAAAGTAGCATGACTGATAATTTTGCGCCACTTCCGACTCAACAATCATTTGCGCGAGCTGTTCAGCCTGTTCTACTGTTTTTATTTTTTCAATTGTAGCTGTAAGCAAATAGCCCACCTCCATTCCCCTATTTTAACATATTATCTCTCAAATAAAACTATTTACGGGATGGATACAGTAAACGATTTTTCATAACCGAGCGGACGGCTGGACTCATCTGTTAATTTAATATCTATTTGGTGACGCCCTGCATCTAATCCCTTTATAATAAAAGCGGCGGTATGGTAGGTCTGATAATGCTTGCCATTGACAAAAACAGCTACCTGCCCCTTCGCCTGAGAATTTCCTCTGTCCTTCGAAAAAGACACGCCCGGAACGACTAATTCCACAAATATATTTTTTCCTCTTAATAAATGCTTGACTGTCCAACTTTCCCCTAGGGTCTGCGCCTCTGCCTCACTCATTGAAGCAGAGGGGGACATGGTCTCAGGCTCTGGAATATTGGGACTGCATCCAGCGAAGAAAAACATTGTCAAAATTATGGCTAACCACTTCATGGCACACACTCCTTTTCGGTTAGTGTGTGCAGGTTTCCTCTATTTTATTGCTCATTTTCATTGGTTTCCGCCGGCTGTTCTGCCGGTTCTGCTGTTTCTTCCGGCTGAGGTGCCGGCTGGGAAAATTGGGACTGCATCATGTACATTAAAGCAGAAGCCATTTGCAAGCTGTCATTCAAACGGCTGATCCGATCAGGAAACGTCTTTTTATAAAATTGCAAACTTGCCCTTTCAAAGGCTTCTATTTGATAAGGGTCACGGCTTAATAACCGGTACCAAGACGGCTCTCTTCTTAAATAATCATGCCATTCCTTGTTGCTCCTTATTTTTTCCATGAGTTCCTGTCTCATTGAGCCCCTCCTCTCTTCCTTGCGCTTGCCATTTATTTTTTTTGCTGCTGTTCCGCGAAATCAGCTAGATAGATTTGGGCCATCTCCAGCATCCCCTGGACGTCCTCTAAAATACTGCTCCATTTCATACCTTCAAATAGAGACATCACTTTCGCCAATTTCGCTGTCAAATCCTCTTCTTGAAAATCTTCCTTCTGCTTATTGCCTTTTTCACTGTGTGCCTCGGTCTGCACATCTCCTGATAGATGCCATTCTTCAAAAAGCGCTTGCAACGTTGTCTGCTTCTGCCGCACCTTTCGCTTTAAATCTGGCCGCTCCTCCATAAACAACTTAAACTCTCTTACTTTCGGATGTAACATCCCGTTTTTCACCCCATTTTCCCGCCCAACTGATTTGCTATTAATACATTATGGAACAATAGCCAAAAAGTGAAAAAATGTTTCACCTCATAAAAAATGATATGATAATAAAGGCAAATGAGCTGGAGTTGCCGCTCAATTGGGGAGGAAGGGAGAAGGTTTCATGAAAGAAAGAATTCGCTCATTAATTGAACAAAGCCTTCAGCAGGCAGATGAGAAAGAACTGAAGGTGCTAGAGCAAATGCTAGAAGGGTATTTAGAAAAAGTACAAGGAAAAGGAACCTATATAGGAAGGATCTTTCAGCTGGAAAGAACGACGGGCGATCATGAATGCGAGGTTCGGATGCCCATTACTGGATTGACTAGTAATTCCCTGGATATTGTCCATGGGGGAGTCACTGCTACTGTGCTGGACTCAGCTATGGGGTCAGCCGCCTACACTGCTGCGCCTGAAGGATACGCAGTTGTTACTTCTAACTTAACGATTCATTATATCGCTCCCGGAAAAGGAGAAGAGTTAACTGTAAAAGCCTGCGTATTGCATAAAGGCTCAAAAACGATTGTAGTCGAAGGAAAAGCATTCAGAACAGATGGCAAAAAAGTAGCTCACGCAACAGGCACCTTTTTTCTAATTAAAAGAAGATAATTAAAAAAGCAGCTGTTTACTGGAACCGCTGCTTTTTCATTTATCTGGCAACAAAATTTTGCGTATAATACCTCTGGTACACACCTACACCTAATAATGTGAATTCCTTTTCCAACAAGGCTTCACGATGCCCTTTGGAGTTTAACCAGCCTTCTACAGCAGCCGGGCCATCTGTATAATTGGCCGCTATATTTTCGCCGGCCAGCTGGTAATCAACCTTTGCTTTTTTCAGCCGGTCTCCCAAATCTCCGGCAGAAGGAGATTCGTGGGCAAAATATTGTTTTTCATACATCTCCTTGCTGTGCTGCTTAGCTACTTTAGCCGTTTCCGGGTCCCAGGCTAATTCATTTAAGTTATGCTTTTCCCGGATAATATTTGTTAGGTCCACTATTTGCTTTTCGCTGCCCTCTTCAATTTGCTGCCATACGTCATCCGGCAATTCAGGCTCATCCGGCAGCTCTCCCCGATAAACCATTTCATATGGGCGCTGTTTAACCAAGTAATCTGTCGTTAAGTAACGGACACTAGATAAGGTGCCAGAAAATTTATCAATGTATAATTGCGCATAAATATCCCCTACTCTCACGACCGGTCTTATATTAAAATCCTCCTCGGATAATTCAAAGCGGTACGTGCCGGAGCCGTTCTCTACAACCACATCCATTCGAAGGTCATATGTCTGAAAGAGATCTTTTGCCGGTTGCTCCATCTTAAACGGAGAAACATCCGTTTCACCAGCAGCATAGGCAGTAACTACTTGATTATTTTCGACGCCGAACTGGACGTATTGGTGCTCCTTCTTATACACCCACCATTCATATCCGTAAGCGGAAAGATCTTTTCGAATAGGGTCTCCCATTTTTTTTATTAACAAGGCCGAGTCTTTGCCAATATAAAATCCTGCACCGGATGCCGGCCTCTTTACGGCAGGAACTTGTCTCTTCAAATCCTCTTGTTCTCTTTGCACATTCATATCATGCTTTGCAGGATTGGTGGTGGCAGAATTATGAAGCACTTCATTATCTTTTCTTGCTTCATTAAAGTACATTCCGCCTATTAAAATGATGGACATAACCACCAGAATTCTGATGACTGATCGCAGAAGACTCCCCCCTTTTCAGTTTCTATACGCAGCATTATTGCCTTATATTACTCACATTATAACATTATGCACACCTCGTATCACTCACCGCAAATAATTTAAAAATTTTTCTCTTGTTCCTATTAAAGCCGTTCAATTACCTGGTGGAAAAGATTTCTCTGTTTCACTTCATTCCGTTGCAAGAAATGTGTTTTTCGACTATTATTATGTATGGAGCAATAGAGAAAAAACGCGGAAAGATACTAGAAGCACGCTAAGATACTCAGGAGGGATTTTTCATGAAATTTGAAAATACGGGTTTGGAAAATTTACGGGTTGATTTTGATCGTCTGAATTATATTTGCCGGTCACATAAGCTAGTTCTTGCAGGACAATGGGACTACGAGCGAGTAACATTTGACCGCAAATTTGATCTTAAAGAAGGTACATACTATTTACGTGTTCTTGGATACGCAGTTGAAGGGGATGTTGGTTCTTCAGAAGCTACTATTCAATTGATGAGTCCTTTGCTTGGTAAATATTACTACCCGCATGGCGTAGAGTATGGAGAAGGCGAAAGCTTCCCGCCATCTTTAATCGAAACATGCGAAAAGGTTTTGGCTGACCTTAAAAACGAGATTGAACAATTTACAGTTTAAATACAAAGGGGGGTTCGGAATGATTTCATTCCGAACCCCCCTTTGTATTGGCTTAACTACACACTCCAGCGCTTTCTCGCGCTCTGTATCAACCACTTTAACTTCTTCGCGGCAGCCATGCATGCCTAACGCAGATCGAATGAATGTCTGTTTAATTAAAATAACGGGATCAATGTCTGGACAGCCTACTTCCGGTTACAACGCTCCCACCCAAGTCATTGATAAAAGAGACAGCAGCCATTGGACGGCTATTTTGAATTTATCCACTCTGTTGATTGGAAAGGCAGACGCCGAGAGACTCCTGACGAAAGCAACCGCCTCCATCCACAAGCAAAATAAAAAAAAGACTGCGGACAAACTTCAATTTTCATGGAGTTTGTCTACAGCCTGAGCGCCTAAAGGAGCTCATACGCTTTTTTCGTTTTTTAAAACCCGAGAATGGCTTTAATGACGGAAGTTGTTTCGCCGCCTTTATAGAAGACGTAAAGAAGCAAATAAACAGCCACACCGGTGATAGCGGTAAAAAACCAAATAATGCTTGTAACCGGTCCAAACTTTCTATGCTTCTCCAAGTTGTTTTTCAGCCCTAGAACAATTGTCCAGATGCCCAAAACAGCTCCGACCGTCGCCAAGGTAATATGAAAAATTAAAAAGACAGTATAGTAAATTTTAATATCATCCGGCCCGCCAAAAGCTGTATTGCCGATAAAAATTGTCCGGCTGGCATAGATAACAAAAAAAATGACAGCAAAAACGGCAGCAAGAAGCATGGTTTTTTTGTGCTGCTCAATTTTTCTTTGCTTAATTTGCCCCCATCCAATCGCCACCGTTATTGCGCTAAGCACAATAAAGGTGGTGCTGATTGTGGGTAAGATAGGTAATGACATCTTGATTCCTCTCTCCCATTCATAATTCGGTTGTATCAGGCAAAGGAAAGGAAATGAACAGGCTGTTGGCGGATATTTTCAATCAGCCTGTCCATCAGAAAATAGACCGAGCCCTTCATTTCCTTCCTGTGGTTATTTCGTATAATCCGGTTGATGATTATTCATCATAGCGGCGGTCATTTTTTCTGTCTCCTCTTTATCTTTACGAACCCATTCAAAAAATACAAAAGCAAGCATGCATCCATATACAATTTCCTGGATAATTTTCATAATAACGCCGCCAAGCTGCTGGTCTTCCATTACCGGCATGCTTGAAAACAGTTCAGGTCCGCTTAAGGACAGGCCTTGTAAAGTAGAAGTTGGGACACAAAGCTCCATTGCTTGCAGCCAAGCGCCTGCATCGCTGTATGTGGCGTATACCGGTGCAGAAGCAAAAATAATCAAGCCGCAGGCCGGCGTTAATAGCACACCATCGGCAAAAATATATCCCACTTTTTTGAGGCCGTTTAATTTTCTTCCTTCCGGCATATCATTCACTAGCGGCCACCACATAAAGAGGGCAAAAATGAACAATCCAATTGTATACAGAGTATGAAGAACCATGCTCATCTTAATGTAATCAAAAACAATCGGCAAATGATAAATAGAAAATAGGCCGTTAAACAACACTAAAGCGATCAATGGCTTTGTAAAAAAGTTGAATACCGGCTTGATTACCGGACGATCAATAACCTTCTTCCAAACCCACCACGGCACACCTCTTAAGAATAAAGGGGCCACAACTAAATAGAGAATAGCCATCTGAATCATATGATACGTAAACATAATATGCCCGAGCAAATCAATCGGAGAGCCCTTTACGGCATATAGTACGACCATGGACGTTACAAATAAAGCTGCCTGATGCTTCTTTAATGGCTCACTGCCCTCGAACTTATTTCTCCATTTAATCGTTACGAAGAAATAAAGAACCGTCAGCAATAGTAACAGCGCCAAAAAATAAGGACTCCACAGCGCTTGAAATCCAAAAATACTTATCGGCATTTCCTTTCACCTCGATATTATTTTCAATGCCCTGCTTACATTATAACGTTCCCAAATTCCCCAAGCAATGTCCTGAATTGACAAGTTCATGACAACATCATCAGATAAGGCTCGCTTGAAACAAAAAGCCGGTTCCATAAAGAACCGGCTTTTTGCAAGACTATAAACACTTGAACGGCAAGTTTATATTACCACCAAATGATTGTCATGAAGGCCAAAACGGTAACAAAAGCTATCGTAACGCCTGACCACATAAACAAGGAAGGTGCTTCGTGCCCTTTCTCACTCATATGCATGAAGTAATACAATTGAAAACCTACTTGAACAACTGCCAGCAATAAAATAAATGGAACAACGAACCATTTAGAGAAATCTGCAGCTACTGCTACGAAAGAAACGACCGTGAAGAAGATCATCAACGTAAATGTCGCTACTTGGATTCTCATGCCTTCTGCATTTTTCTTGCGGCGGTAATCATAATTGAGTCTTGGGTTGTTTGAATTCGATTGATTATTTACCATCAATTATCCCACCATTCCCATTAAGTATACTACCGTAAAGATAAATACCCATACAACATCGATAAAGTGCCAGTAAAGGCTTGCCAAGTAAAATTTAGGCGCATTGTAAAGGCTTAATCCGCGGCCTGCATTCCGAACCATTAACAAAATCATCCAGACTAATCCAAAGATAACGTGAGCGCCATGGAAACCAGTTAACGTGTAAAAAGCGGAACCAAATGCACTGCTAGTAAACGTGTGGTTATATTCAGTGTAGTAATGATGGAACTCATAAAACTCACAAGCTAAAAAGCCAAGGCCAAGGATAACAGTAATTAACATCCAAAGCTGCATCTTCTTAAAGTTGTAGTTTTTCATATGGTACATGGAATATACGCTTGTTAATGAACTTGTTAACAAGAGCATAGTCATTACAAACACAAGCGGCAATTCAAATAGGTCTTTTGCCAGCATATGATCCGGGCTTGGTACTTTATCTTTCAATGCAATATAGGTAGCGAAGAGAGAGGCGAACAAAACCGTCTCTCCACCTAGAAACAGCCAGAAACCTAGAAATTTATTTTTTCCTTCAAGCGTTGCTTTTTCAGGTGATTCAGGCCAAGTTTGGGGTGTGAATTTTTCTTCAGCTTGCATTATGCCTTAACCCCCTTGTCATCATTTTCTTCCATTAACTCTTCTTTATGAATATGGAAGCCGTGATCATCTTTCAATGAACGATAAATCATGGCACCAAATGTAATCACTAATCCGCCAATTAAGACTGGAAGCGCCCATGCCTTGTCATCTACATGGTACATTGCTCCGAAAGCAGCAATGAATAGACCAAGTGAAATAACAAATGGAACGAATGAACTGTTCGGCATATGAATATCGCCGATCGGCTCAGCCGGAGTCAATGTTGTCTTGCCTTCCATTTTCTCTAACCAGTAAGCGTCAAGTCCGCGAACAAGCGGAAGTTGCTTAAAGTTGTAGAATGGAGCTGGTGAAGAAATCGCCCACTCTAATGTACGGCCATCTTCCCAAGGGTCGTTGCCGACTCTTTCATTTTTCACAGATGTAATAACCACGTTAATCAACAGGGAAATAACCCCTACTGCCATGAATGCGGCTCCGATTGAACTCACAAGGTTACCAGTGTCAAGTCCTTGACCTGGAAGGAAAGTCCAAACACGACGCGGCATACCCATTAAACCAAGGAAATGCTGAACAAAGAATGTTAAATGGAAACCGATGAAGAAGAAAACGAAAGTAAACTTCCCAATTTTTTCACTTAACATTGTACCGAACATTTTTGGCCAATAGAAGTGCGTACCCGCTAATAGGGCAAACACAACCCCACCAACAATAACGTAGTGGAAATGGGCAACGATAAAGTATGAATCATGATATTGATAGTCTGCTGGAGCTACAGCTTGCATAACCCCTGTTACCCCACCCGCTACGAAAGACGGAATAAAGGCAACGGCATAAAGCATTGGTACAGTAAATTTAATGCTTCCTCCCCAAATAGTGAGAAGCCAGTTAAAGATCTTAATACCTGTAGGTACAGCAATCGCCATTGTTGCAACCGCGAAAATCGCGTTAGCTACCGGACCAAGTCCGACTGTGAACATATGGTGAGCCCATACCATGAATCCAAGAAAACCGATCAATACAGTTGCGAACACCATAGAGGAATATCCGAACAGACGTTTTCTTGAGAAAGTTGAAAAGATTTCTGAGAAAATACCGAAAGCCGGTAAAATCAAAATGTATACTTCCGGGTGTCCGAAGATCCAGAAGAAGTGTTCCCAAATAATTGTGTTACCGCCTGCTGCTACATTAAAGAAGTTCGCACCGAACATACGGTCAAACGTTAACATAAAGATAGAAGCAGTCAGCGGCGGGAACGCGAACAAGATTAATGCAGAAGCTACGAATGTTGTCCATGTAAACAACGGCATTCTCATGTACGTCATGCCCGGAGCACGCATGTTAATGATCGTAACGAGGAAGTTAATTCCCCCCATTAACGTACCGAAACCTGAAATTTGCAGACCTAAAGCATAGAAGTCAATTCCATGCCCTTCTGAAGCAAGTGACAATGACGCGTAAGAAGTCCAGCCTGCATCAGGAGCGCCGCCTAAAAACCATGATAAGTTTAAGAATAATCCTCCGAAGAAAAACAGCCAGAAGCCAAGAGCGTTAACAAATGGGAATGCTACATCACGCGCCCCGATTTGCAGCGGCATAATAGCATTCATAAAGGCAAGCAATAAAGGCATTGCTGCCAAGAAAATCATTGTTGTACCGTGCATAGTAAGCAATTCATTAAACAAGCCCGCGCTGACGAAATCATTATTCGGTACAGCTAGCTGAGCCCGTATCATCATTGCTTCCACGCCGCCCATTAGGAAAAAGATTCCGCCCGCGATTAAATAAAGAATCGCAATTTTCTTATGATCGACTGTTGTTAAATAGTCCCATACCGTACTTGCGAACCCTCGTTTTTGTGCAATGGTACTCAACGGTTTTACCTCCTTCTTTTTCTATTCCTTATTGTTCTTCTACTTTCAAGCTCATTAAGTATGCTGCTAATTGATCAAGCTCTTGTTCATTCAATTGTTTATAAGTGCCTGTCATCTTATTGCCTGGCTTATATTTTTCAGGATCGCGAATCCAGTTTTTCAACTCTTCTTCGTTATGATCCAATATTCCGGCAATGCGTGAACGTTCACCAAACGTCGCTAAGTTCGGGGCAAGTCTTGCTTGCTCCGGACGAGAATCGTCTGGGCTTGTTGCGTGACAGCTTAAACAGTTTTGTTCAAAGAGCTTTTGTCCCTCTACTGCAGCTGTATCAGTTGGAGCTGCCGGTTTCGCGGACTGCATAGTGCTGATCCACTGTTTGAAGTCATCTTGTGATTTAGTTTCTACTTTAAAATCCATCAAAGCATGGGATGGACCGCAAAGCTCCGCACACTTTCCATAGAACAAGTTACCGGCTTCTTCTGATTTATCGCTGTCGAATTTCAGCCAGAATTTGTTTACGTTATCCGTGTTCGTATCCATCTTTCCACCTGCAGCAGGAATCCAGAATGAATGCTTTACATCAGATGCCTTTAAGTTAAAGTATACTTTTTGATCAGTTGGAACAACAAGTTCCTGGGACGTCATTACTTTGTAGTCAGGATATTCAAACTCCCACCAGTAAAGATTTGCACGCACGTTAACAACAAGTGCATCACGTGTTCCATCTTTCTTTGGCTTTTTATCCATGTCCTTTACATTTGCCTGATCAAATGTAGCCGTAACAGTCGGCACGGCAAGAATCAGCAAAAGGATAATCGGAATAACTGTCCAAATGATTTCGAGCAAATGACTGCCTTCCACTTGCTTAGGAATTTTGTTTTCGTCGCCCTTTTTACGGCGGAAGCGAGTAATGGCAAGAACGAAAATGACCGTAACGACAGCAATAACTGTTACCATAATGACCGTGCTTAGAATCATCAGGTTGTATTGCTGTTTAGCCACGTCACCGGCAGGCTTGAGTGTGGAAAGGAATGGCTCGCCACAGCCTGACAGTGCAAGTGCCAATACCGCGAAGACTGATAAAAGACGCCATTTAGTTAGCCTATCTTTCATAGCTTAATTAAACCCCTCTTTCTTATGAATTTCTGCAGCAATATGAGCTTATATATGGATTTCTTTGACAAGAAAGAATTCCTGTGAGTTAGATAACAGTAAAAATAACCATCGCTACAAACAGGACAGTTAAATACTGTAATGAATAAATAAACATCCACTTTGCCCATTTGAGGTCATCCTTCATTTTATACCCGGTTACCCCAAGGACAAGCCACCCTATATTTAAAACTGTCGCCAATACGACAAAGGCTGTGCCAAGTGATGTCATAAAAAATGGAATTGGCAACAGAGCCAGCACCCATATCACAATATGGCGCTTTGTGGCAGAAAACCCTTTTACGACCGGCAGCATAGGAATGCCGGCGGCCCGGTATTCTTCGCACCGTCTCATGGCAAGTGCGTAAAAATGCGGAGGCTGCCAAATAAACATGATTAAAAACAGCATCCAAGCAACAACATCCAAGCCTGGATCAACAGCTGCCCAGCCGATCAGCGGCGGTACAGCACCGGAAATACTTCCAACGATTGTGTTGCTGACATGACGGCGTTTAGACCACATTGAGTAAACAACAACATAACTGAACACACCTATTAAACCAATGATGCCGGCTGTAAATGTTGTTAGAAATAAGAAGGCTGTTCCGATAATAATGAAAGCGAGACCAATTGTCATCACTTTTGGATAGCTTATTTTTCCTGTAACTGTCGGACGTCCTTTCGTTCTCTCCATCAGCGGGTCAATGTCCCGATCAATAAAGTTGTTTAAACTGGCAGACCCTGCGATAATTAGAGATGATCCGATCAGTGTGTAAAAAACCGTGTCCAGCTGAGATAGAAAGTGCAGGCCGTTAAAAACGATTGCCAGCCATAGCCCTGTGAAAATAGTGATCAAATTAGAATTCACGATTCCAATTTTAATCAGTGCAAAGAAATCCTTCACAGCTGTTGTTTCCGGAAGCTCGCTATTCCCCATCGTAGTTGTGGCACGTGACACCTTTTTCCCCCCTCTCATAAAAACAAGCGGTCTGTCTTTGGATATAACTGACGGAGCTTTTATCTCCTTTACCAAACTGCACCAAAACCACTGTTCATTCCATATTAAATCATATCAGCTTGTTTTTTTGTGAACACATAATGAACTAATTATGTCGAATTTGTGTCGGCTGAATAAGCACTATTCCTATCAATTTGGTTTTATAGGATAATGAATATCGTGGATCGCTAAGCTTATTTAACCAGCCTTTCAACTAGCTTGATCCACTGCTGTCTTTATGTATAAGCATAACATTTCCAAATAATTTTACAAGTTGTCTTTTCAGCGCATCTTCTGTATTATCGAGAAGATGAACGCTTTTATAATCCCCTTTTGCATTATAGATAAGTAGGTGAAAAACATGCAACGCTCTTTAAAATGGCTGGCGGTTGTGACAACGTTCGTCATGCTTCTTGTTCTGCTTGGCGGCGCGCTTGTAACCAAAACAGGTTCCGAACTTGGATGCGGAAATGACTGGCCGCTATGCCATGGGCAATTAATTCCTGAAGAAATCACAATGGAAACAATTATTGAACTATCGCACCGGTTAGTATCTGGTGTAGCCGGCTTGCTGGTAGTGGCCTTATCGGTTCTTTCTTGGCGGCTGATTGGCCATAAGCGGGAAACTAAATTTCTCGCCGCTACGTCTACGCTCTTTTTGATTGCCCAAGCGTTAATTGGAGCAGCAGCCGTAAAGTGGGGACAAAGCGATTTCGTTCTGGCCCTTCATTTCGGCATTTCTCTTATTTCGTTTTCAGCTGTTCTGCTCTTAACTCTCTTGATCTTTGAGGTTGACCAAAAGTTCGATGCTTCTTCTTTAGTTATTGACAAGCGGATGAAATGGCATACTATCGGCGTTACACTTTACAGCTATTTAGTAGTCTACACCGGGGCGCTTGTCAGGCATACGAAAGCGAGCCTTGCTTGCGCTGACTGGCCTTTTTGCTTAAACGGCAGCCCTTTTATGTCACTCAATAGCTATCAATGGATTCAAATGGGCCATCGTCTGGCAGCAGGTTTGATCTTTTTGTGGATTGTCTATATTACTATGATGGCAATCAAACATTATAAACAGCAGCGGGTCATTTATTGGGGATGGGTCATTGCCTGTTCTCTCGTTTCCTTGCAAGTTATATCGGGCGCAATTATTATTTTTACGAAGGTTAATTTATATGTAGCATTAGCTCATGCCTTATTTATTTCTTGCTTGTTCGGCTTGCTCTGTTATTTAATCCTTCTTATCTCAAGAAGTAAAACCAGCACAAACAAGGTTTCAAAAGTTTCATAAAAAACAGCAGGCAAACCAGTTTGCCTGCTGTTTTTTTTATGAATCGGAGTTGCTGATGTCTGTGCCCGCCCTTCGCTTTCCGCCGGAAATAGCTAGCGATGAGGATTTCAGCCTGAAAGAAGCAAAGCGAAAACAAGCGGGCACAGGGCCCGCTTGTTTGTTTATCGCTCTACTTCGATCAGCAAATCACCAGTAGAAATAGCTTCACCGTTTTGGACATGGATGTTTTTCACCGTTCCTGAGAATGGGGCTTGAACGGTTGTCTCCATTTTCATCGCTTCGGTAATCATTAAATGATCTCCCTGAACGACCTTCTCTCCTTTTTCCACAAGCACTTTGATCACCGTTCCCGGCATTGTGGCGGCCAAATGGCTTTCATTTTTCGGATCTGCTTTTATTTTAGAAGCAACTGAAGATTTTATGCTTTCATCTTTAATCACTATTTCACGCGGCTGGCCATTTAATTCAAAATACACCACGCGGGTACCGTCTGTTTGTGCCTGCCCAATGGAAACAAGCTTAACAATTAATGTTTTGCCCGTTTCAATTTCAATCTCGATCTCCTCGCCTAACCTCATTCCATACAAGAACGTCGGCGTATCCAGTACGGACACATCACCAAACTGGTCGACTGTTTTAATATAATCCGTAAATACTTTTGGATACAAGGCGTAAGCGATGACATCGTGATCGGTTATTTGGCGGTCAAATTCGTTGGACAGCTCTTCTCGAATGGCGCCAAAGTCGACATCCTTAAGCAGCTCCCCTGGACGAACCGTCAAAGGCTCTTTCCCTTTTAAAATTACTTTTTGAAGCTGTTTCGGGAATCCGCCGTACGGCTGGCCCAAGTATCCTTCAAACAATTCAATAACGGAATCTGGAAAGTCAATTTTGTCTCCCCTTTCCAGCACTTCTTCTTCTGTCAAGTTATTCTGTACCATAAACAAGGCCATGTCACCGACTACTTTAGAAGAAGGAGTGACCTTGACAATGTCCCCGAACATTAAATTAACGCGGCTGTACATGTCTTTCACTTCTTCCCAGCGATCGCCGAGCCCTACCGCTTTCGCCTGCTGCTGCAGGTTGCTGTATTGTCCTCCAGGCATTTCATGCTTGTAAATTTCCGTGTGCGGAGCGACCATGCCGCTTTCAAAATCCTGATAATACTGTCTGACACCTTCCCAGTATTGGGATAGCTGCTCTAAAGAATCAATGCTGGCAGAAGGCTCCCGCTCTGTTCCTTTTAAGGCGTAACAAAGCGTATTGGCGCTCGGCTGCGAAGTGAGGCCAGCCATTGTGCTGACCGCTACATCAACAATATCCACTCCCGCTTCGATCGCCTTGGCGTACATATAAATGCCATTTCCGCTCGTATCATGCGTATGAAGATGAATCGGAAGATCAACAGTTGCTTTCAATTCAGAAATTAACCGGTAAGCGGACTGCGGCTTCAACAAACCTGCCATATCTTTAATGCCAAGAATATGCGCTCCTTGATTTTCCAGTTCCTTTGCCATGTCTTTATAATACTGAATGCTGTATTTTGGACGGGATGGATCATCAATATCACCTGTGTAGCAAATAGAGGCTTCAGCAATCTTGCCTGTTTGGCGGACTGCATCAATGGCTGTTTCCATTCCCTTGATCCAGTTTAAGCTGTCAAAGATGCGGAACACATCAATGCCGGAAGCGGCAGATTGATCTACAAACTCGCGGATCACATTATCCGGATAATTCGTGTAGCCAACGGCATTGGAAGCGCGAAGCAACATTTGAAATAACACATTCGGCACTTTTTCCCTCAAAGCAGTCAGACGCTTCCAAGGATCCTCCTTCAAAAAGCGGTAGGACACATCGAACGTAGCTCCTCCCCACATTTCCAGCGAGAACATGTCCGGGAGCAATTTAGCAGTCGGTTCGGCGATTCGAAGCAAATCATTCGTGCGTACACGTGTAGCCAGCAGCGATTGATGGGCATCGCGGAAAGTTGTATCCGTCAGCAGCACTTCAGAGCGGGATTTGACCCAATCAACAAGCCCAGCAGCGCCCCTTTCATCCAAAATCTGTTTTGTGCCCGGCGAAGCTGGCTCCAAGCCGACTTTCGGAACAGCGAGCTGTTCAAAGAGCGGCTTTTTCTTCTTTTCGATTCCCGGAAAACCGTTCAGTGTTACATTGCCGATATAATTGAGCATTTTAGTTCCCCGGTCTTTCCGCTTCGGAAACACAAATAATTCCGGAGTTGTATCAATAAAGGAGGTATCATAATTTCCTGTAATAAAGTCTTCATGCCGCATGACATTCTCCAGGAAAGGAATGTTGGTCTTAATCCCGCGAATCCGGAACTCCTGAAGGTTTCGCAGCATCTTAGAAGCCGCCTGCTCAAAAGTGAGCGCTTGCGTAGATACTTTCACAAGCAGCGAATCATAGTAAGGAGTAATCACGGCCCCTTGGAACCCATTCCCTGCATCCAGCCGGACACCGAAGCCGCCGCCGGAACGGTAAGCCATAATTTTTCCTGTATCTGGCATGAAATCATTTAACGGATCTTCTGTCGTAACACGTGACTGAATTGCGTACCCATGAACAGTGATCGCCTCCTGTTGAGGAATTCCGACCTTCTCACTGTGAAGCGAATGGCCTTCAGCAATCAAAATCTGCGATTGGACAATATCGATGCCCGTGACCATTTCTGTGATCGTATGTTCCACCTGAACACGCGGATTGACTTCAATAAAATAGAACTTGTTATCTGCAACGAGAAACTCTACGGTTCCCGCATTTAAATAATCTACTTTTTTCATCAGCTGAACTGCTGCTTCACAAATGCCATTGCGCAAATCTTCTGGCAATGATACACATGGAGCGACTTCTACTACCTTTTGATGACGGCGCTGCACGGAACAGTCCCGCTCATAAAGGTGAATAATGTTCCCATCATGGTCTCCGAGAATTTGCACCTCGATATGCTTAGGGTTTTGAACAAACTTCTCAACGTATACCTCGCCGCTGCCAAAAGCCGCTTTTGCCTCGGACTTTGCCCGCTCATAGGCTTCACGCACCTCTTCAACGCTATTGACAATCCGCATGCCGCGGCCGCCGCCCCCAAGCGCAGCTTTAATAATAATAGGAAAGCCGTGCTCCCGGCCAAACGCCACTACTTCTTCAAGAGAGGAGACTGGGCCGTCCGTGCCCGGGATGACAGGAATGTTTGCCTGCTGTGCTTGAAACCTGGCCTTCACTTTATCACCAAACATATCTAAATGCTGGGATTTAGGGCCGATAAAAATGATGCCTTCTTCCTCACAGCGTTTAGCGAATTCGATATTTTCTGATAAAAAACCATACCCCGGGTGGATCGCATCAACTTCCGCTTGCTTGGCAATCTCAATAATGTTCTCAATATCAAGATAGGCTTCAATCGGCTTTTTGCCTTTGCCGACAAGATAAGCTTCATCGGCTTTATAGCGATGATAAGAGCCTGAATCTTCTTTTGAGTAAATGGCCACTGTACGGATGCGCAGTTCTGTACAAGCGCGAAATACGCGGATCGCGATTTCCCCCCTGTTAGCAACCAGTACTTTACTGATTTTTCTCATTTTCATCTCTCCCCTGTTGTGCGAGTAAATATATATAAAAAGGCTCATTGAAATGAACCTTTTTACTACTATGCTGCGTTAAAATCTCTTGCTGATTTTCGGTCCGTTCCTGCCAAACGGTCGTTTGGCAGGAAGGAGCCAAAAAAAGAATCAGCCTCTCAGATTAACAAAGCTTGCCACTAACAAATGAGCGTTATTTTTTATAAAGCTGTTCGTACTTGGTAAACATTGAAATATTAACAAGAACCCCAAGTGACACAGATAACAAAATGAGTGAAGAGCCTCCATAACTGATTAAAGGCAGCGGAACTCCCGTAATTGGAATCAATCCCGTTACCCCGCCAAGATTAATAGCCGCTTGGATAGCGATCATACTGGAAATGCCGACAGCCATCATCTTTCCAAATGGGTCTTGGCACTTTATCGATATATAAATTCCTTTGAGTACAATAAAACTTAATCCCCCAATAACAATGAATACGCCTAATAGACCCAACTCCTCTGAGATAACAGCCATAATGAAGTCGGTGTGCGGCTCAGGTAAATACCCTAGCTTTTGCACGCTTTGGCCGAGTCCATTGCCGGTTACTCCTCCAGAGCCGATAGCAAGATAAGAGTTGACAAGGTGATACCCGTCCCCCTCTTGGTGCTCAAAAGGATCAAGATAACCGGTAATCCGGCTGATCTTTTCCTCCGTAAAGATCTTATCTTTCTTCAAAAGAATAAGCGGGGAAAGAACCAGAGCAGCCATCAGGCCAAGCACGACCAGCTTCCACATGCTTTTAAAGCGCATGCCCGAAGAAATAATGATCGTACAGCCAATAAGAAAAATAATAAAGGCTGTCCCAAAATCAGGCTCAGCAGCGATCAAGGTGCATAAAAACACGAGTAAAATAACCGGCGGCGTGACCCCTTTATTAAAGGAGTTAATATATTTTTGTTTTTTGGCATAAATGGCTGACATATAAATAATGATTACCAGCTTGGCGAATTCAGAGGGCTGCAAGTTCATGCCGCCAAAACGAATCCAGCTTCGCGCGTTGTTCGAAATCGTTCCAAATATCATCAAAGCAACGAGCATTCCAATGATGCCTGCTACGATTGCAAATAAAAATTTACTATTTTTATAGGCTTTATATGGAAAGAGAGCTGCCGCAAAAAAGAAAACAGAGGCCGCGATAATATGAATTTTTTGCTTGTTATAAAAGTAATCGCTCGCTACTTCATAGCGCTGGACGGCTGTGACTGAACTTGCACTGTAAATCATCATCAGTCCGAACAGGCAAAGAAGAAAAAAGGCTGCGATAAGCGAGTAATCGTATGATCTTATGATTTTTTTCCACATATAAATCTTCCTATCTCTGACATCCTTTTCTGCAAAGAATGCGTTGAAATGATCCAGCCAACAGCGAGTAGATCAACAGCACGGCTGCCTGAGCTTATGTAAAAAAAACTCAAACATCAATAAAAGGTGTTTGAGTTTTTTGCCGTTTATTTTCTAGTAGATGCTTCATGGAGAGCTGACAATTCCCGTTCAAGCGAATCAATCAGTTCTTTTCCATCTTGTTCATCGACCAAACCTAAACGAATCGCAAAATCTATTTCACGGGATAAGCCAAACATTTGGGTGTCCAGCACCTCTTCATAGAGAGGGCACTGGGGCATCGTTAAGTTGTCCATTTGGACTTTGATGAGTCTCAAAATCTTTCCCGCATCTGCTTCTAATAGAGAGTAGGCTTTTTCCCTGTGATTGACTTTTAATTCAGATGCCACATCTAACTCCCCCTGTTCAGCACAATAATTGACTGTATCTTATAAAATTCTATCGTTAATTCGACTAATTTGCAAGGAATTTCGCATTTATCCCCTGACAAGAAAGGACTCTAGCGTTATAATCTATGGGGAACGTTAATTTAAATAAGGGAGTGTCCCTATGAATACAATTATGAGTATTAAAGGAAAAGTGAAATTTCCTATCACCCTCGATTCCGGTGTGTGGATTTTTGACGACCGCCGCATCGATCTGAATACATACTTTGACACAGAAGCAGACAATGGCCTGCTGCAAGACGAAGAATACACGAAGAGTGTATCAAAGTTTTGGGATAAAGAAATCAGAGAAGGCGCTGTTTTCCCGCCGACGATTAAATCCGAGAAAAAGTATGAAAAAGAAAAAGTATTGACCGGCACCTTCGGGATGCCCTTTGAACCATTTTTGAAAAATGCAGAGCCGGATGCTGATGCCCAGTCGTTAGTTATTGAAACAGCCAATGAAGAAATTACGCTGCCTTTAGAGCAAGCCGGCGAAATCATCCTCGCCTTCTCCAAGGAAGGAAAGCCGCTTCGCGAAGACGGGCCTGTCCATGTTCTTTTCAAAGACGGGTCAAACCGGGCTGAACCGATCAGGAAAGTCACATCGTTTCGTATCGATTAAGCCAATAAAAAAGCGAGGTGCTTCGACTTATGGAAGGCATCTCGCTTTTTTGCTTTCTATAAAATGTCCGCTGCCAGCTGGGCAAGCCCTGACCGTTCGCCTTTGAGCAATTTTATATGGCCTGAAACGGCCTGGTCTTTAAACTTTTCAATGACATAGGTTAAGCCATTATTGTATTCATCCAAATACGGATGGTCGATTTGGGCAGTATCACCCATCAGCACAATTTTGCTTCGTTCGCCAACCCTCGTCAAAATGGTTTTCACTTCATGCTTCGTTAAGTTTTGTGCCTCATCAATAATGATATACTGCTCAGGAATGCTTCTTCCCCGTATATAAGTGAGTGCCTCCACTTCCACCGAGTGAAGCCCCGCCAAAATTTGATCAATTTCTCCCGGCTTTTTTGTATTAAATAAAAATTCAAGATTGTCGTAAATCGGCTGAACCCATGGGCGAAGCTTCTCCTGCTTTTCACCGGGCAAGTAGCCGATATCTTTTCCGACCGGAACAATCGGCCGGGCAACGAGCAATTTTTTAAACAGATGAAAATCCTCTGTTTGCAAAAGTCCTGCCGCAAGAGCAAGGAGCGTTTTTCCTGTTCCTGCCTTGCCCGCCATGGTAACAAGCGGAATATCAGGTCGCATCAACAATTCAATCGCCATCATTTGCTGAACATTGCGCGGCTTGATTCCCCAAATAATATCTTCATCATGAAAAAGCTTCTTTAACATTTTCCCTTTGGCATCCACTATGCCAACCGCTGATGCTGAACTGCCAAGAGCGTCTTTTAAGATCAAAAACTGGTTAGGATAAAAAGGATGATGAGCGATTTCAGAAAGCGGCAGCTCCCCTTTTTGGTACAACGCATCAAGCGCTTCTTTCGGTACATACATCTCTAAAAAACCCATATATATATCGCTCATCTCAATGACGCGGTCACTCAAGAAGTCTTCTGCCTGCAAGCCAAGTGCATCGGCTTTTACCCGCACGAGCGTGTCTTTGCTTACTAAAATCACTGCCCGGCCATTCGTTTTCTCTTCTTCTTCAACAGATAAATTTTTGGCGACTGCCAAGATGCGGTTGTCATTTGTTTTTTCCAAAAACACATCTTGCAGCTTTTGAAAAGAACGATGATTTAATTCAATTCTCAAGCTTCCTCCGTTTTCCAATTGAATCCGCTCATGGAGTTTCCCTGTTTCCCGCATTTTATCAATGAGCTTTGATACAAGTCTGGCGTTTCTTCCGATTTCATCCATATATCTTTTCTTTGAGTCTAATTCTTCGAGCACTACTGCCGGGATAACAACTTCATTTTCTTCAAAAGAGAAAATAGCGTATGGATCTTGCAACAAGACATTGGTATCCAGCACATAAATTTTACTCAACGAGACGCCTCCTGCTTTGTTCATCTTTTTTTATTATATGAGAATAAGCGGTACCAGGTTCAACGAATAGCAAGGCTGATAAAAATATATGTGTGCATGAATAAGATTAGAAGAGAATCGCAAAATATAAAGAACCGTTGATTTATAAATAAAAGAGGTGATACACATGAAGCGAATACTTCCTTTACTCGCTCTCTCTCTTCTTTTCGGGTGTGCCCAGAAAGAAGACGCATCTTTAGATAAGAACGAACAAACTACCGGCGAAGCACGTTATAAAGCGCAAGTTAATAACAGCGTTCCAACTGACAGAAGCAATCTCTCGTTAGGCGAGGCCGGACGCCGGCTCGCGGCTACCGCCCAGACGATGCCGGGAGTGAATGACGCCGCTGCTGTAGCTTGGGGGCGATATGCCATTGTCGGCATTGATGTAGACGCCAATTTAGACCGGTCAGAAGTCGGCTCCATAAAGTACACCGTAGCGGAAGCGCTGAGGCACCAGCCGTATGGTGCGGAAGCAGTGGTAGTAGCCGATCCGGACTTATATGCCCGCCTCAAGGAGATTGGCCAAGACATTGAAAATGGACGGCCGCTGCAAGGCTTGGCCAATGAGCTTGCAGATATTGCTGGACGCGCCATGCCCGAAGTTCCAGGCGACTTAACAGAGCCTGAGCCTAAAAGAGCAACTGAACAGCCAAAGAAACAATTATCTCCCTCTGAATCGCACCAATTAGAAAAGCAGCAGGAAGAGCAATCCAACCACCATAAGTAAAATGAACAATCTATAAGTTGACGGCGGCGGAGCAGAAAAGACACAGTCGCTTTTCTTACTCTTCCGCTCCTTTTCTGAGAGCTTCTAATACTTGCCGGTCGAGTTTCTGAGCTGCCTGCTCGTCATATGTTTTCTCGTGTTTCGGCTCCAGGATAATTTTCGACCCGTAAAACATCACATCACGTATTTCAGTAATGCAAATTTCTATAATCGCTGTCTGAACAGGGACACCGGCTGCTTTTTCCGTAATAATTTTCCCAGTGCCGGATATGGCATAGGCTGATTCATTTGCCAATAGGTGAATAGCCATTGCCGGATTTTGTTTAATGTTTTCTACCATGCTTGAGCGGCTGTGCACAGCAATGCGCAAGGTATGCTCGTCTAATGCACGGATCCAGGAAATAGCGTGAATAGCCGGATTTCCGGATTCCTTATCAATGGTGGCAATTGTGACGAGGCGGTCTTCTTGCAATGCCTCAAACAACGGCGGTATTAAATAAGTTTCTATTCTGTTAGCCACATTCATCCCCTCCCTTTGTCTTTATTATACATAACAGGCTACACTATGCCGAATTTGTGCTGCCCCTTTTTCTCTTCACTCTATTGTTTTATAAGCTGAAAATATTTTTTGAATTATGTACAATGAAATTTTTACTCATTAAATAAACAATAGAAATCCTAAACAGAACACTTGACTGCTTTCATCTCATTGCTATCTTAGAAGACGCCCCTGCAATACTCATGGTATAATGGGCAAAAAAGCTGGAGGTAGCTGAAGTGAGAGTAAAATGTATTCTATGCGAAAAAATTGAAAAAATCGATGATCAGCTCCCTGTCGCCAAACGGTTAAGAAACCGGCCAATCCATACATATATGTGCACGGAATGCAGCGAACGAATAGCCGAGAAAACCCAAGCACGGATTGCCACCGGCAAGTTTCGGATTTACCGTTCCGGCAAGGAGCAGGAAATTTTGTAAACAGCCACCTTCATGGCTGCATAAAAAAAGGATGCCTAAAAGCGGGCATCCTTTTAAAGTGGAGAAAAGCAGCACTTTGCCGTAAAATCCGTATCCCACAAATCATCAATAAAAAAGAAATCAATCCCTGCCTCAGGCTTTATGTACAGCTACCCTCTTTTTTATACACCCCGTTAATTAGAACGGAGGGCGCGAAGACTCCGGCGGGATCTGCGGGACAGGCGAGACCCCGCAGGCGCGCTGGCGCTGAGGAGGCTCGCCGCACGCCCCGCGGAAAGCGAAGCGCCTGGAGTGGAAAGCAACAGACCCTATTCATAAGTAAATTAAAAAGAACGGCGGCTTTTTCATTCAGCTGCATAATGGTGCCAGTTTTCACCCGTATGGCTGCACCAATCCCTTATTTTTTACACCCCGTTAATTAGAACGGAGGGCGCGAAGACTCCGGCGGGATCTGCGGGACAGGCGAGACCCCGCAGACGCGCTGGCGCTGAGGAGGCTCGCCGCACGCCCCGCGGAAAGCGAAGCGCCTGGAGTGGAAAGCAACAGACCCCATGCATATACAAAAAAAGACCGCGGACAAACTCAATTCTCGTTGAGTTTGTCCACAGTCTGAAGGATACCTAAAAGCAGGCATCCTTGTTTTAATTTTGATTCTCTTCCTTATGCATCCTGAGCCTAAACTTATATACGCCGAGCACAAGCGCGGCAACAATCAAGCTCTCTACAACAGGCAGCTGGTACGACAGAATCAGCAGCAGCAGCGAGCCGACAATAAGCGACACATAAACAATAATATTCTTTCCGACAGATAATTTCTTGGCAAAGCCGAGGTTATAGACAAGAACACAAAGCAATATAATCGCCAGCCAATAAATTCTTACAGGCCAGTAAGTTCCCCCGAACACTTTAATCAAGGCTCCCAGCAACGGGCTGACGTGTTCTAATCCTTCCACTCCCTATCTCTCCCTTACAAATTAAATTTCTTCATATTTTTTCTTTTTGGCTGCCCGCTCCCGTTCATTCTTATCAAGAATTTTCTTGCGCAAACGAATCGATTGCGGCGTTAGCTCGCAGTATTCATCATCATTTAAGTACTCAAGCGCTTCTTCTAACGACATAATACGCGGCTTTTTCATTGTTGTGGTTTGATCTTTTGTAGCAGACCGTACGTTTGTCGCCTGCTTCAATTTAGTAATATTGACGGTCAAGTCATTTTCACGCGTATGCTCGCCAACAATCATTCCGCCGTAAATCTCTGTTCCAGGCTCTACAAAGATGGTTCCACGGTCTTCTACTTGCATGATGCCATACTGAGAAGCTTTTCCAGCTTCCATAGAAACAAGCACACCTTGACGGCGACCGCCTACGCGTCCTGGCTGCATCGGCTGATAGCTGTCAAATGTATGATTAATAATTCCATAGCCACGCGTCATCGTTAAGAATTCCGTCGTATAACCGATCAATCCGCGGGCAGGAACCATGAAAATTAAACGGACTTGACCATTGCCATTATTAATCATATCAAGCATTTCACCTTTGCGCGAGCCTAATGATTCAATAATAGCGCCCGTGTATTCTTCAGGAACATCAATTTGCACACGCTCAACTGGCTCACAGCGTACTCCGTCAACTTCCTTCACGATAACTTGAGGTTTAGACACTTGGATTTCAAAGCCTTCGCGGCGCATATTTTCCAACAGAATGGATAAATGGAGTTCACCGCGTCCGGAAACAACCCAAGCATCCGGAGAATCCGTTTCCTCTACTCGCAGGCTCACATCTGTTTCCAGCTGCGCGTCAAGACGCTCCTGAATCTTTCTGGCCGTCACAAACTTCCCTTCGCGGCCGGCGAATGGGCTGTTGTTGACAAGGAATGTCATTTGCAGCGTCGGTTCGTCAATATGCAAAATCGGGAGAGCTTCCTGATAATCGACCGGGCAAACTGTTTCTCCAACGTTAATATCTTCCATGCCGGAAACGGCAATTAAATCTCCAGCCTTCGCTTCTTCAATTTCAATCCGCTTTAATCCCATAAAGCCAAATAATTTCGTGACACGGAACTGCTTAACTGTTCCATCCGTTTTCATTAAGGCTACTTGCTGGCCAACTGTGATCGTTCCGCGGAATACACGGCCAATACCAATCCGGCCGACATAATCGTTGTAATCAAGCAAGGCTACTTGGAATTGAAGCGGTTCGTCACTATTGTCCACCGGTGCCGGGATATGCTCAACGATAGCCTCAAATAAAGATTCCATGTTTTCATCTTGCTTATCAGGTGACGTGCTCGCTGTTCCGTTGATCCCTGATGCATAAATCACTGGGAATTCAAGCTGTTCGTCATTCGCATCCAGCTCAATGAACAATTCAAGCACTTCGTCGACCACTTCTTCCGGACGGGCAAAGTCGCGGTCAATTTTATTAACAACAACAATCGGGCGCAGATTTTGTTCGAGCGCCTTTTTCAAGACAAAGCGTGTTTGCGGCATGCATCCTTCATAAGCATCGACAACAAGAAGAACGCCATCGACCATTTTCATAATTCGCTCAACTTCACCGCCAAAGTCGGCATGTCCAGGTGTATCCAATATATTAATTTTCGTGTCTTTATATTGAATGGCTGTATTTTTTGCAAGGATCGTAATTCCGCGCTCTCTTTCGATGTCCCCAGAATCCATCGCACGTTCCTCTACATGCTCATTGCTTCTGAAGCTGCCTGATTGTTTAAGGAGTTGATCCACAAGAGTAGTTTTCCCATGGTCAACGTGAGCGATGATCGCAATGTTTCTTAAATCCGTTCTTGTATTCAAATTAGTTCCTCCTGACTAATAAAACCTTCCATTCATAAAATTCGCTTTTGTAACTGGATTATTATATCACAAGTTGTTTTGAAATCCTAATTGATATTAAAGGTTTCTCTGCTTAAAAAAATCTTGTACAATAAAGAAAAAGGAGGCTCTTGTTGTGAAAGAGATTAAGTGGATTTTTATATTTTTCGCTATTGCGGCTGCATCCTGCATGATCGGCATGGGAATTGCCATAGCAGAAAAAAGCATACTGGGCCTTATTTTGTGCATCGTTGCCCTCTTTGCCGTTATGGGTTTCGGCTTTTCTACAAAAGCTAAAATGAGAAGAGCCGGGAAGCTGTAGGCTAACGCTGACGAGGCGCTCTCTACCCTTTAATAAATTCATTAGTGCTGTCAACTGACGGCGATGACTGATTAACAACCGCACTAAAAAAGATGAAGCCAGCTGGCTTCATCCTTTTTGCTTGTTAATCTTTTAATAAAAATTCGTCTAATATCCGCCCATGAAGAATCGGAGCTCCAGCAAACACACTGTTTATCTTTATCATATTTAGGTCTTCACCGAACAAATTTGTCACACAGCCGCCCGCTTCTTCCACCAGCAGTTTCCCGGCTGCAAAATCCCACGGAGATAACCTCATAGATAAATAGCCATCCAGCCGACCTGCTGCCACATAAGCAAGCTCCAAGGCGGCAGAGCCGTAGGAGCGTGTGCCCCTCACCTGCACCGCTAAATTCACGAGCTTTCTTTCATCGAAATACCTGTTTTTCACAAGCCATGTGGCATTCAGCGCAATAAGCGCTTTTTCAACGGACACTTCTGTCAGGGAAGGCAGCCTCACACCATTCATATAAGCTCCCTTTCCGCGTTCAGCGTAATATAACTCATCATGAGCCACATCATAAATGTAGCCTAAACGTCCGACTCCATTTTCGTAAACACCGATTGAAATAGCAAAATGACGCTGCTGATGGATAAAATTGGTCGTTCCATCAATTGGATCAATGATCCAAACAATCCCTTTAAGGGAAGCGAGATCATCTCCCTGTCCCTCCTCCCCTAAAATCCGGTGGCCAGGATAGACCTTGCGAATGTTAGCAATAAAAAATCGCTCTGTTTCTTTATCAATATTTGTTACTAAATCGTTGGGATTTGATTTGGTATGAATGCTTAAAGAATGCTTGAACGACTCTCGAATAGAAGAGCCAGCCTCCATAATCCACGTCTTTATCCGCTGATCCATTTCCGTCCAATTTACCATAACTATTCCTCCAACGTGGAAAATTATGTAATGTCCCTTTGCCCATATTAGAATTATAGTATATCTCGTTGCTTTTGCAAAACAAAAACGGCCTCGCCTTATGCACAATAGCGAGTCCGTCCATTAGTAATCAGCAGTCTTTATCATCTGTTTAAATGGCTATTCTTCGTTATGCTTCCATTTTCAGCATTTGTTCGCGAAGAATATTCAGCTTCTCCTTTGATTTCTCCATTTGATCGGTATTTTTTGCCTTCATTGCTTCATACAAAACAGCCAGTTCATAATCCAATTCTAATCGAATGACAGCCAGCTTTTCTTTTGATTGCGTATAGGTCTGCATACTATTCATCACTTGTTTCATGGTCAGCACTCCTTTTATTATTCTCCTTATTCACCAGATCGTTTCTCCATTGCATTCAACTGCTTTGCTTTATTTGTTTCTATTGTATAGTATTTCTATTTCATCATTTTTTTATGTTAAAATATCCTCAAGTAACAATTGGGAGGATATTTTATGAATTTCACTGGCTTTACTCAGGCTGATTTCGATGTTTTCCGAATCACCGGCTTAGATGAAAGAATGACCGCTTTAAAGGCATCGATTCGGCCGAAATTAGAATTTTTAGGCGAGCAGTTCTCCGGAGAGCTAAGTGTTCTGGCGGGAAATGAGATGTTTTCCCATGTGGCTAAGCACGCCCGCAGAACTGTAAATCCACCGGATGATACATGGGTTGCATTTGCTGACAACAAACGCGGATACAAAAAACATCCTCACTTTCAAATTGGCTTATGGCAATCACATCTATTTATTTGGTATGCTGTAATTGATGAAGCGCCACATAAAGCAGAGATCGGTTCTCTCCTGGAGAAAAAAATCGACTATTTGCGAAAACATGTTCCTGATGAATTCGTGTGGTCGGACGATCACAGAAAACCAGAAGCAACTAAAATGAAAGATCTATCTAATGAGCAATTGCTTCATTTGTTCCAGCGCCTCCAATCCGTTAAAAAATCGGAAATTCTTTGCGGCGTCCACTTGCCGAGGGAGGAAGCCGTTCAACTGTCCGGCCCTCAGTTAGTAGAGTTTATCCATGAGGCATTTGTAAAATTAATACCCCTATATAAATTGTCTTAAACAACATACCCCTCCTGAAATCATCTTTCAGGAGGGGTATGTTTCTTCGTGCCGCCCGGTTGATAAACGGCCATTATTTCATTTTCACTTTTTCTCCGGCAGCAGCTGATTTCATTTGCTGTATAGCCCGGTAAGAGGAATAGCCGCTCACTTCTTCAAACTCATTGCACAGCCGCTTTTCTTCTGATTTGCTTGGCACAATCTCTTTAAAACGCCGATAAATCGCCATTAGCTCCTCTTTATTCACACCGGCTTCATATGCCCGCTCAATCGCTTCAAAAAATTTGACCACATCAATCACTTCTTCTGTTGACCAATCCGGTGAAAACGGGTATGAGTATTCCATCTGTTTGTCCCCCTATTTTTTTTTGCATATTACTCAGCCTTCTAGGCAAAGCTTTACGAACATGCTATAATTTCTTGTGCTTTTAAAGCTCTTGCACAACATAGATACGTTATAATAAATGAGGTGAAAAGTAAATTGTCACAATTTGATACACCGTTATTCACCGGCCTCAAGGCTCATGCCGCTAAAGAACCGGTGCAATTTCATATTCCAGGCCACAAAAAAGGCAGCGGAATGGATCCTGAGTTTCGCCAATTCATTGGGGAAAATGCTCTTTCCATCGATTTAATTAATATATTTCCGCTGGATGACCTCCACCATCCTCAAGGAATGATTCAGCAGGCACAAGACTTAGCCGCTGAAGCATTTGGAGCGGATCATACATTTTTTTCTGTTCAAGGGACCAGCGGGGCCATTATGACTATGGTCATGACTGTTTGCGGACCAGGGGATAAAATTATCGTTCCCCGCAACGTGCATAAATCCGTCATGACAGCCATTGTCTTTTCAGGAGCGATCCCCATTTTTATCCATCCTGAAATTGATCCTGTCCTCGGAATCTCTCACGGCATTACAACTGATGCAGTGAGCAGGGCATTAAACGAGCATCCTGATGCGAAAGGCTTGCTTGTGATTAACCCAACCTATTTTGGAATTTCAGGTGATTTAAAACAAATTGTGGAAATTGCTCACTCTTTTGATGTGCCCGTTCTGGTAGATGAAGCACACGGAGTGCACATTCACTTTCATGATAAATTACCTGTGTCTGCTATGCAGGCAGGCGCGGATATGGCAGCAACCAGCGTGCATAAGCTTGGCGGCTCTTTGACGCAAAGCTCGATTTTAAATGTAAAAGAAGGACTCGTTCCAGCCAAACGCGTCCAAACCATTTTAAGTATGTTGACGACAACCTCCACTTCTTACTTGTTACTTGCTTCCCTTGATGCCGCGCGGAGACGCCTGGCTATCGAGGGAGAAGAACTCATCAGCGGGGCTATTTCACTCGCCGGCTCAATGCGCAAACAGATCAATGAAATCCCTGATTTGTATTGTGTAGGACCAGAAATACTCGGTTCAAAAGCAACTTATGATTTTGACCCGACTAAGCTGATTATTTCCGTGAAGCAACTGGGCATTACCGGAAATGAAGCAGAGAATTGGTTAAGAGAAAACTATAATATTGAAGTGGAGCTTTCTGATTTATATAATATTCTGTGCATTGTAACACCGGGTGATACTGAAAGAGAGGCGGAATTATTAATCCGCGCCCTTTCCCGCATGGCAGATGTATTTAAAGGAACCGAGGCAAAGGTTCATACAGATGTGCTTCTCCCAGATATTCCATTGTTAGCGTTGTCGCCACGGGACGCTTTTTACGCTGAAACAGAGGTTGTGCCTTTTGAAGAATCAGCAGGCCGGATCATTGCGGAGTTTGTCATGGTGTACCCGCCAGGCATCCCTATCTTTATTCCCGGAGAAATTATTACGGAAGAAAATCTTACCTACATCCGCAAAAACCAAGAAGCCGGCTTGCCAGTTCAGGGTCCGGAAGACTTCAGCTTAAAAACCTTACGGGTTATCCGTGAACGAAAAGCAATTAGCTAACTCTGCGAAAAAAACCGGAAGCGGCCGCTTCCGGTTTTTTCATTCATCAGCCAATATAAAGGCCGCTCAATCGTCTAATTCGACTTCTTCCTCACACCCGCAGTGCGAATAAGCCACAGAAACCTTATCGTCTTCAAAATATTCGATCGTACTTAAACACGATTTGCAAACAATTGTGCCCACATTCTCCATTCCTTTCAACCATTTAGTCAACGTTTTTCTAAGTTAAATCTATAATAATATAACACAATTCTTTTTTCAACCTTAAATTGTATAACACATTTAACTAATAAGAGAAAAGTGTGAGCAAAGAATCTATATTTTCCCTTTCATTCATATCAGCCTAGTAATTAGAAGAGATTTCCCCTTATATACATATTAAAAAGAAGACCAAATACATTAGGTAGTAGGATGAACGATTATTACATTTGGAATGAGGGAAGACGATGATTCAACTATCAGGAACGAACTTACAACAGCTTGACACCTGGCCCCCCGGAAGCCTTGAAAACCTCATCGTCCAACAAATGTATGAGGATTCAGCTGTTTATTCGTATTCGTCTATGAATGAGCTCTCCTTTGAATTGGCCCTGCGAAAAAATATTGTCAGAAGCGCCCATTTAATGAACGAAAGCGAAGCACGGTTTGCCACTTTTACAGACTCACGCTGTAATCCCTATTACTGGCAGTTGACAAGCGCCGGCGGATTTCTTCTCAGGCATGGAGTTCAAGCTTCTGAAGCGATTGAAGATATTTATAGAAACAGCTCGATCTATGCCTTTGAGTGCGCGACAGCTACCATAATTATTTATTACCATGCCTTGTTAAACAGCATAGGCGCACAGCTGTTTAATCAGATATTCCCGCGCCTTTACTTATATAGCTGGCATGCTGATCCCGATCTCGGATTACGGACAGTTTCTGTCAGCCGTTTCCTGCCCGGGGATGTTGTCTACTTTAAAAACCCTGATTTTTCCCCCGAAACCCCCTGGTGGAGAGGTGAAAACGCCGTTGTTCTTGAGGATGGATCATTTTTTGGACATGGAGCAGGGATCAGAACCGCTGATCAAATGATTCAATCTTTAAATAGGCAAAGAGTACCAGGGAGCAATCAATCAGCTTATTTGCTTCCTTCAGCTACAAGACCAGCGTTTAAACATCTCGCACAGCTGGCGATCATGCCTCGACATAACTCTGATTATAAACTTCATATCACTGTGATCCATCATAATAGAAGCTCGATTTCATTAAACCGTTATGTAACTTACTTAAGAAAAGTCTACAACCAAGCTGCACCAAAAAACCCGTTCTCCTAAGAGATCGGGTTTTTGTACCGCCAGCCTTCGCCTGTCCCTGCTTAAAAAGAAGCGGCTAATAAGTGCAGCAGCGGATCAACTGCCAGCTTGCCTGTCCAATAAAAAAACAAGGTTGAAAGTGTAACAAAAAACCCCCTTCTTGGAGAACACAGTATTTTTTCAGCTGCCAGCATACATATATAGAAAAAAACAATGAATAACAGTCCCTGAAAGGTTTTGGAATCTCCTTTCGACAACCAGGCTGCCAACGTATAAAAGCTCCAAATCATGAAATGCAGCACGAATACAATATAATAGCTCATACCCTCTCCGCCTATCTTTTTTGCTTCTTCTTACAGCTTATGGCTAGAAGGATAAATTCTTAACTAAACAAATAAAAAAATAGAACTGTCATGGAGACAGTTCTATTTTTGTCTAATTATTTTACAATATGGATCGGTGTGCCAAGAGCTACTTCTGCTGCTTCCATAGAAATTTCTCCTAGCGTTGGATGCGCATGAATCGTCATAGCCACATCTTCTGCTGTCATGCCTGCTTCAATAGCAAGACCGAGCTCAGCAATCATATCAGATGCACCGGAGCCAGCAATTTGGGCACCGACGATCAAGCCGTCTTCTTTGCGTGTGACAAGCTTCACGAAACCATCTGTGCTGTTAAGCGCCAATGCACGGCCGTTCGCTGCAAATGGGAATTTAGCTGCGACAATCTCCATGCCTTCTTCTTTAGCCTCTGCTTCTGTATAGCCGACAGTAGCCAATTCAGGCTCAGTAAAGCAAACCGCTGGGATGGCTAAATAATCAATTTCAGAACGCTCGCCGGCAATCGCTTCTGCCGCAATCTTTCCTTCGTAAGAAGCTTTATGCGCCAATGGAGGACCTTGTACGATGTCTCCAATCGCGTAAATATTCGGTACGCTTGTCCGGCATTGCTTATCGATTTCGATTAAACCGCGATCTGTGATTTTAACGCCCGCTTGCTCAAGGCCAAGCTCTTCTGTATTTGGCTTGCGGCCAACTGTTACAAGTACATAATCAGCTTCGACTTTCTCTTCTTTGCCGCCTGCTTCATATGTTACAACTACGCCATTTTCTGTTTCTTCCGCAGACTTGGCCATTGCTTTTGTAACCATTGTTACACCTTTTTTCTTCAGATTGCGCTTAACAAGAGCGGACATTTGCTTTTCAAAGCCGTTTAAAATCTCGTTAGCTCCCTCAAGAATAGTTACTTCTGTTCCAAGGTTTGCATAAGCAGTAGATAATTCTGCGCCAATATAACCGCCGCCGACTACTACCATTTTCGCTGGAACTTCTTTCAGCGCCAAAGCACCTGTTGAGTTAAGCACCCGCTCAGAAAATTTAAAGTTAGGGATTTCAATCGGATGAGAACCGGTTGCTACAATTGCATGTTTAAATTTATATGTTTGAGCTGAATTTTCATTCATGACACGGAGTGTATTCGCATCAACAAAGTACGCTTCACCGCGAACGATTTCCACTTTGTTTCCTTTTAACAGCCCTTCTACTCCGCCAGTCAGCTTTTTCACTACGCTGGCTTTCCATTCTTGGACTTTTTCAAAGTTAACTGTAACGTTTTCCGCTACAATTCCCATATCATCTGAATGTTTCGCTTGCTCATAACGATGCGCAGCTGTAAGTAACGCTTTAGAAGGAATACAGCCGACGTTCAAACAAACACCGCCTAGTTCTCCTTTTTCAACGATCGTTACTTTTTGTCCAAGCTGTGCAGCACGAATAGCTGCTACGTATCCTCCTGGGCCTGCCCCGATAACTATCGTATCAGTTTCGATTGCGAAATCTCCTACTACCATTGCATTACGCCTCCATTAATAAAAGTTCTGGATCATTTAATAAACGCTTAATATGGTTAAGCGCATTTTGAGCTGTTGCCCCATCAATCATTCGGTGGTCAAAGCTCAATGATAATGCTAACACAGGTGCGGCTATAATTTCACCATTTTTTACAACTGGTTTTTCAGCAATTCGGCCAATGCCTAGAATAGCCACTTCAGGATGGTTAATTACTGGAGTAAACCATTGTCCGCCGGCAGAACCAATATTCGTAATGGTACAAGATGCGCCTTTCATTTCAGCTGGCGAAAGCTTGCCATCGCGTGCCTTAGTTGCCAGTTCATTAATTTCATTTGAAATCGTAAACATGGATTTGCGGTCAGCATTTTTCAAAACTGGAACAAGCAGCCCTTTATCTGTATCAGCTGCGATACCGATATTGTAATAATGCTTGTGAACAATTTCATCTGTATTGTCATCGAGTGACGTATTTAAAGCCGGATATTCACGAAGCGCGCTTGTTAAAGCTTTGACCACATATGGAAGGAAGGTTAACTTAATTCCTTTTTCCTCAGCTACTGCTTTGAACTTCTTGCGGTGAGCCCACAGCTTAGATACTTCCACTTCATCCATCAAAGTAACATGCGGTGCTGTATGCTTCGAATGAACCATCGCTTTCGCAATCGCTTTGCGGATACCGCTCATTTTTTCGCGTGTTTCCGGGAATTCGCCCTCCGGAATAACAGGGGCGGCAGCAGCCTTCGCTTTGTCCGCTGTCTGTTCAGCAGCAGGTACAGCTTCCTGTTTGGCCACTGGCTCTTCTGGAGCTTTCTGGCCACCAGCGATAAAGCTGTCAATATCCTCTTTCAGCACACGGCCGTTCTTGCCTGAGCCCGCTACTTGGCGAATATCTACGCCGTTATCACGCGCGTATTTGCGAACAGACGGCATAGCTACGATGCGGCGGTCCGGATCCACATGTGCTTCTTGAGCTGCCGGCTGGGCGCCTGCTCCTGTTGTTTCTGCTTTTTGGACAGGCACTTCTTCTTTTTTCATATCCTGGCCGGCTTCTGCTGTTGATTGAACTTGTGCTTCTGTTTTTTCCTCTTCGTCCCCATGGCCTTTAAATTGTAAATCTTCATAACCAGGAGCGTCAATTTTAACAAGCACATCACCGACAACTGCTACCGTTCCTTCACTCACTAATACATCTTCTACTGTTCCTGTAACAGGGGAAGGGATTTCAACGACTGCTTTATCATTTTGCACTTCGCAGAGGATGTCATCCTCTTCAATTTTGTCGCCAGGTTTTACGAACCATTTGACGATTTCGCCTTCGTGAATACCTTCACCGATATCAGGTAATCTAAATTCAAATGCCAAAGTCTTCACCCTCCTAATTGAAGTTCATTCTGTTCACAACGGTTAGATGAGGAGAGATCTCAAGTCTATTCGCCATAAGCTTGAGATCATCTGTCCTGCCCTCTACTTGTGATTAAAATTCAAGTACTTTTTTCGCTGTTTCGATAACGTCCTTGAAGTTTGGAAGCCATACTGGTTCAGCTTGTGAAAACGGATAAACCGTATCCGGAGCAGCGACGCGCAAAACAGGGGCATCTAAGCTTAAAATGGCCCGGTCATTAATTTCCGCTACCACATTTGCTGCGATTCCCGCTTGCTTCTGAGCTTCCTGAACTACAATAGCACGTCCTGTTTTTTCCACAGATGCGACGATCGTATCTATATCTAGAGGCTGGATCGTACGAAGATCGATCACCTCTACAGAATAACCTTCTTTTTCCAGTTCTTCTGCTGCTTTGATCGACTCATGAACCATTGCCCCGTAAGTAATGATGGAAAGATCTTTTCCTTCCCGCTTCACTTCGGCTTTTCCAAGCGGAATTGTGTACTCTTCTTCCGGCACTTCTTGACGGAAAGAACGGTATAATTTCATATGCTCAAGGAAAATAACCGGATCATTGTCACGAATAGCAGAAATTAACAAGCCCTTTGCATCATAAGGTGAAGATGGAATAACAACCTTCAAGCCTGGCTGTTGAGCAACAAGCCCTTCTAAGCTGTCAGCATGAAGTTCCGGTGTATAAACGCCGCCTCCAAATGGAGAGCGAATTGTTACCGGTGCAGGATAGCTGCCGCCTGAGCGATAACGAAGGCGGGCTAATTGGCCGCTAATAGAATCCATTACTTCATATACGAAACCAAAAAATTGAATTTCAGGAACCGGACGGAAGCCTTCAAGAGCAAGTCCAACAGCAAGCCCGCCAATCCCGGATTCAGCAAGCGGTGTATCAAATACACGATCTTCACCGAATTCTTTTTGGAGACCCTCCGTTGCCCGGAAAACCCCTCCATTCACTCCAACGTCTTCCCCAAAGACCAATACATTTTCATCGTTCTTCAGTTCTGTGCGCAGAGCGTCCGTAATAGCTTGGATCATTGTCATTTGCGCCATGGCTTACTTCGACTCCTTCTCTTTATAGATTTCATACTGTTCTTTTAAATTTGCAGGCATTTCTTCGTACATATGAACCATTAAATCGGTTACTTTTTGCTTCGGTGTTTCATCCGCTTTTTTAATTGCTGCTTTGATTTCTTCTTTTGCCCGTTCAATCACAGCTGTTTCTTTTTCTTCATTCCATAGACCCTTGCCTTCGAGATACTTGCGGAAGCGAACAAGCGGATCTTTCTTCTCCCACTCAGTATCCATATCATTCGTACGATAACGTGTCGGATCGTCCCCTGCCATGGTATGCGGACCGTAACGGTAACACATAGTTTCGATAAGAGTTGGTCCTTCGCCGTTTAAGGCACGCTCGCGGGCTTCACGAGTAACAGCATAAACAGCCAGCGGGTCCATTCCGTCTACTTGTACGCTTGGCAAGCCCGCAGCGATTCCTTTTTGGGCAATCGTTTTTGCCGCGGTTTGTTTATCGCGCGGCGTTGAGATCGCAAATTGGTTGTTTTGGACAATGAAAATCGCAGGAGCATTAAACGCACCCGCAAAGTTAATGCCTTCATAGAAATCCCCTTGTGAGGAACCTCCGTCTCCTGTATATGTAACTGCTACTGCTTTTTTGCCTCGCTTCTTAAGTCCAAGCGCCACACCGGCATTTTGGATATATTGAGCTCCGATAATAATTTGCGGTGCCAAGATGTTCAAGCCTTCAGGCACTTGGTTTCCATGATAATGGCCGCGGGAGAACAAAAAGGCTTGGTATAAAGGAAGTCCATGCCAAACGATTTGTGGAACATCGCGGTAACCCGGCAAAATCCAGTCTTCTTTTTCCAAAGCAAAGTGAGAAGCAATTTGAGAAGCTTCCTGACCGGCTGTTGGCGCGTAGAAGCCGAGGCGCCCTTGACGGTTTAATGAAATAGAACGCTGATCAAGAATACGCGTGTACACCATGCGCGTCATCAGCTCTTCTAATTGTTCATCTGTTAAGTCAGGCATTGCTTGTTCATTAACAATTTTGCCCTCTTCGTTTAAAATCTGGACCATTTCAAATTGGTCTTCAATCATTTCAAGTGTCTTTTTTGCATCAAATTGTGCCTTCTTTTTAGCACTCATGAAAGCCACCTATCCTTTCTCTTTTTATTGTGCCTGATCTTCCTGCCTCAACAAGCCATCCTGTAATCTTCTCTGTGGCACGATTTCTTCAGATGGGATGATTTATCGTCAATACTGTACTAGTTGTTTATTCATATGCACTAGTACAACAACTTGTTTACAGAGATAAGTCTATAATATCGGCCCGCTGAAAGTCAAACAAATTTACCTTGCCGAACAGGGAGTTGTTGTTTTTCCACAATCCTTTTCATTAAAACTGTATTACTGCACTAAAAATATCTGTACTATAAAAAAACTTATTTTTCGCAACTGTTATAGAGTAGTTTTTCTCGAAATCGCTTTTGTGCATTTGTACATGTATATCCTTTCCCTTTGAAAAAGAAAAAAAACCGGAAAATTTACCGGTTCCTGCTCCTCTATTTGTTTAACATCTGCCTGCCTGCTTTTCGCCATTTCTGGTGCCGGCGATTTCACTCTTTCCCCTTTGATAGGCACGGCTGCTTTTTCCAAGCATGATTGACGCTTACTTTTCTTCCTCATCTCCTTTATTCTTCCAAAACAGCGGGCTGTTCCGTTAACAACGGATTGTTTTTTTGATAAACTGTCTGTAGACATTGGTTCAAGGAAAGAAGGTACGCATTATGATTACAATGAAAGATATTGTCCGGGAAGGTCATCCCGTGCTAAGAGAAAAAGCGGCGGATGTCACTCTGCCGTTAAGTGAGGAAGATAAGAAAACCGCTAAAAATTTGCTTGAATATGTGCAAAATAGCCAAGATCCTGAAATCGCCCAAAAGTTTGGATTGCGGCCTGGCGTTGGCCTGGCAGCTCCGCAAATCGGCCTGTCTAAACGAATCATTGCCATCCAAGTCCACGATGAACACGGTGACTTAATCAGTCATGCCCTGATTAATCCGAAAATCATGAGCCATTCTGTGGAAAAGGCTTATCTCGCTTCCGGAGAAGGCTGCTTATCAGTAGACAGAGATGTCCCTGGATATGTACACAGATATGCACGTGTGACAATAAAAGCAATGGATGCTGACGGGAACGAACTAAAGCTGCGCTTAAAAGGCCTTCCTGCTATTGTTGCTCAGCATGAAATTGACCATCTAAACGGCGTAATGTTTTATGATCATATTGATCCACAGAATCCTTTTACTGTGGCAGAAGGGTCTTCGCCTATTGAACGTTAACTGTTAGATAAGGGAGAACAGACTGCTCTCGAGCAACTGAATAAAAAAACTCGCGGCTGCTTTAATTAGCATCCGCGAGTTTTTTATTTTCTATAGAAGCGCCAGTTTTTTTAGGGCAAGATAAATGCCGTCTTCGGCTACATCCTCTGTTACCATGTCGGCCATTTCTTTGACCGGCGGAAGCGCATTCCCCATTGCCACTCCTGTACCTGCAAATTCCAGCATTTCAATATCATTTAATCCGTCACCGAAAGCGTAAATATCTTCTCGCTTGAATTCCAGCCGCTCCATCATTTTTTTAATTCCTTCCGCCTTCGAACCTCCTGCAGGCAAAACATCAAGAGAATAGGGATGCCAGCGGACAAATGAGAATTCCGGAAATTGTTCACGGTAGCTTTCCTCCTCTTTTTCTTCACAAAAAACGAGTGTCTGGTAAAGCTCTTTTTCTTTATAAAAATCTGGATTCACCTCAGGATAAGGGAATTTCAGCGTAGAAATACTTTCATTGACGTAGGCATCATCAGGCCGGTTAGCCTTCATTACTTCTCCATCCATATAGACAAGCGAATGCCCTTGCTCGGCTGCATATTCATTTAATTTGTCCAATGAGTCAGCGGCAAGCGGGTTTAAATAGATGACCTCATCTTCAAAGACGACATATTGGCCATTAAAGCTGACGAAGGAATGGATATCAAGTTCTTTCCGCAAATCAGCAAACATAAACGGTGCCCGTCCTGTGGCAATCGCTGTATAGACCCCTTTCTCCCTCAACAGCTGAACAGCCTCTTTCGTCTTTGCCGGCAGCTGCTTCTCTTCATCCAGTAGCGTTCCATCTATATCAAAAAATACGATTTTCGCCATACAAACAACTCCTCTTCCCTGTACATATTCCTTCTCAAAGCTATCCCAACTTCTGATGAAAGTCAACGAGGCGCCGTTCCTTTGGTGTTTATTACCACGCCTAATTAGAACCGTCTTTACTCATACTAATAAATAAGTATTGGGCAGCACCCTCCCGTTCCCCTTTTTATTTATACAAACTTATGGTAAAATAACAGTAAGGAGTGATCCACTATGTTAAAAAAGCTAAAGAAGAAGCTTGTCAAACAGTGGAGAGATATGCTCAGAAGAAAATCAATCGCATAATAAAGAATGGTGTAGCCCTTCCTTTATGAAGGGCTGTCTTTGTGTATAAATATGATTACTTTCGTCTATTCCTATCTAAATGAAAGCAAGAATATGAAAAACATGAAAAAATAGCAAACATTCTTTATAATAAAGAAAAGCTGACTGCCTCCCAGGCAGTCCTAAACACAGGAGAGGAGCTGTCCCCTGATCCTTTCAGGTGCACAGTTTTGATATATTAACCGGACAAGGAGAGAAACAAATGATCTTTAAAGTGTACTATCAAGAAAGCAGAAGTGAAGTGACTATACGCGAAAACACGAAAGCCCTTTATGCAGAGGCGGCTTCGGAACGGGAAGTACGTCAGGCATTAAAAAACCGCCCTTATAACATTGAATACGTCCAAGCGATTGAAGGACCATATTTAGCTTACGAACAACAATCGCCAAATTACCGATTGGAGAAGCTCTAACTTATGAAAGCTGTTAAAAATGATCAAACAGCCGTTTTTGCCCTTGGCGGTTTGGGTGAAATCGGAAAAAACACCTATGCGGTACAATTCCAGGATGAAATTATCCTAATTGATGCCGGAATTAAATTCCCGGAAGATGAATTGCTCGGCATTGATTATGTCATCCCAGACTACACGTACTTAGAGAAAAATGCCGATAAGATCAAAGGCTTATTTATCACTCATGGACACGAAGACCATATTGGCGGCATCCCTTATTTGCTCCGGCAAGTAAATGTACCAATCTATGGGGGAAAATTAGCCCTTGGCTTAATTAAAAACAAGCTGGAAGAGCATGGCCTGCTGCGCCAAACAAGGATGCATGAAATCCATGAAGATGACGTCATCAAATTCAGAAAAACATCTGTGACGTTCTTCCGTACCACTCATAGCATTCCAGACTCCTACGGTATTGTCGTTAAGACTCCTTCGGGAAACATTGTACACACGGGTGACTTCAAATTCGACTTCACACCAGTCGGCGAGCCGGCGAACTTAACGAAAATGGCTGAGATCGGCAAAGAAGGAGTGCTTTGCCTCCTTTCCGACAGCACGAACAGCGAAGTGCCAAACTTCACAATGTCTGAGCGCCGGGTAGGCGAAAGCATTCAAGACATCTTTAGAAAAGTGGAAGGCCGTATCATTTTTGCGACGTTTGCATCTAATATCCACCGACTTCAGCAAGTCGTAGAGGCAGCTGTAGAAAACGGCCGAAAAGTAGCTGTATTCGGGCGAAGCATGGAAGCAGCCATTAATATTGGACAAGATTTAGGTTATATTCGCTGTCCAAAAGATACGTTCGTTGATAATCAGCAGCTGAATCGTCTGCCGGCTCACCAAGTAACGATTCTTTGTACAGGAAGCCAAGGAGAACCGATGGCTGCTCTTTCCAGAATTGCCAATGGAACGCACCGGCAAATTCAGATTCAGCCCGGCGACACAGTCGTTTTCTCTTCATCGCCGATCCCAGGCAATACGATCAGCGTTAACCGTACCATTAATTCTCTTTTCCGTGCGGGGGCTGATGTCATCCATGGTTCACTGAGCAACATCCATACATCAGGCCACGGAAGCCAAGAAGAACAAAAATTGATGCTGCGCTTGATTAAACCTAAATTCTTCATGCCCATTCACGGAGAATACCGGATGCAAAAGATGCACGCTCAACTGGCTGTCGATTGCGGTGTTCCGGAAGATCACTGCTTTATTATGGACAACGGAGAAGTTCTGGCGCTTAGCAAAGACTCTGCCCAGCTTGCCGGCAAAATTCCTTCAGGCTCGGTTTATATTGACGGAAGCGGCATTGGCGACATCGGCAATATTGTTTTGCGCGACCGCCGCATTCTTTCCGAAGAAGGACTTGTGATTGTAGTTGTAAGCATCAATATGGAAACATATAAAGTGGAAGCAGGTCCTGACATTATTTCGCGCGGGTTTGTCTACATGCGCGAATCAGGCGATTTAATTTACGAGGCACAAAGCATGCTCAACAAGCATATTCACCGCATGCTCAGCCAGAAAACGACCCAATGGTCAGAGATCAAAAATGAAATCATCGACACGCTTTCTCCGTTCCTGTATGAAAAAACAAAGCGTCGTCCAATGATCCTTCCAATTATCATGGAAGTATAACTCAATCAGTCTATGCAAGGGGCCGTCCCATCAACCTATTGAGGGACAGCCCCTTTTTGATGTTGGCGGTTAGAGGTTGACGGGAAAATTGTCCAAGCAGAGGATTGAGAACCTTTTTGGGTGTTGTCAAGGGCAGCTGCCCATCTTCTTCAGGCTCACCTCCCGCTGCGAATGAAGATCATCCGTGCCCAACCGCCAGTAAAATAAAAAAGCTGCAGGTAAACTTCGATTTCTCTCGAAGTTTATCCACAGCCTGAAAGATCCAGCCTCGGGCTGGATCTTTGAAAATTAAGCGTTCATTACTTTTTGTTCAAAGCGGTTAATATCAGAATCTGCACCGATTACGATTAAGATATCCCCTTCTTCTATTTTTTCATCTGCTTGAGGAGAAACAAGAATTTCCCTGCCTCTCTTAATGGCAACTATATTGATGCCATATCTCGCACGGATATCTAAATCAATTAATGAATTCCCTGCAAGCACTCTATTCGCTACAATTTCCATAATCGAATGCTCATCAGACAGCTCTAAGTAATCCAGTACATTGTTAGAGATCATATTATGGGCAATTCTGCGCCCCATATCACGCTCCGGATGAACGACATGATCGGCGCCAATTTTTCTGAGCACTTTCTCATGGTAGTCATTTTGTGCTTTTGCCGTAACTTTTTTCACACCAATTTCCTTCAACATTAAGGTTGTTAGAATACTGGATTGAATATCGTCCCCAATCGCTACAATTACATGGTCAAAATTGCGGATGCCCAGGCTTTTTAACACCGACTCATCGGTTGTATCGGCTACAACGGCATGTGAGGCAATAGCTGCAAATTCATTCACGCGGTCTTCATCGACATCGATCGCCATGACTTCCATCCCTTGCTCCGAAAGCGCGCGGCATATACTGCCGCCGAAACGACCAAGCCCTATTACCACAAACTCTTTTTTCACATGAATTCCTCCACTAGTTCATCGAAGTTCATTACTTGATCATTCTATCATAGAAGACCAGGCTGTACGATAGTCTGCTTACTGTTTTTTTCCTTTTACATAATCGGCATCGAACAAAAAGAGCTTCATCAGCAAATACAAGGAAGGAACGAGCAGCAGCAATCCCAGCACAAAGACTATAACAAGAGCCACGGCCATCGTTTCATTCGTGACGCTTTCATGCAAAACCACATGCGGATACAAAATGTAAGGCAAGTGGGAGGCACCGTAGCCGAAGAAGGCGAAGAAAAATTGCAGCATAACGAATATAAACGCAGTTCCAAAATTTCTTTTCAAATAAATCAAATAAGAAGCGATCATAAAGCAAATAAGTGATAGGGCAAACATCCACCAATATTCGCTGACAGCCTTGTTAAAGTGGACAGGGTTATGCTCGCGCAGTGAAACAAACACTAAAAGGCTGGCAATGATTGTCGGCGGGCTCCACAACAAAGCGAATTTGCGCAAAATCGCCCTCGCTCCCCTATCGTTAGCCCGATCAGCATAGTACGTTAAAAACGCCGCACTAATAAATAAAACGGACACGATAGATAAAGCAACTACACTCCAGGAATAGGGGCTCGCAAACAATTCTTTCGCAAGAAACACAACTTTGTCGTTTTCCACTTTTAAAAATCCGCCTTCAGAAATGGTCAGCGCAGTAGACAGCGAAGCCGGAATCAGCAGCCCCGTCGCCCCGTACAAAAATAAATAAACCGTGCTGTTGCGGGAACCGTAATTATTAAACGCATAAAATGACCCGCGAATCGCCAGCAAAATAATGGCGATGCTGCCAGGAATCAGCAGTGCGGTTCCAAAATAGTAAGCCGTGCTTGGAAAAAAGCCGACAATTCCTACAAAGAAAAACACAAAGAAAACATTTGTTACTTCCCAAACCGGCGATAGGTATCTGGAAATTAAATCATTAATTAAATGATCTTTCTTTGTGATTTTTCCGTAATAAGCGAAAAAGCCGGCACCGAAATCAATGGACGCAACGATCAAATAGCCGTATAAAAATGTCCATAGAACCGTAATGCCGAGAAGTTCTAAATTCATTTCTCTCATCCTCCTCTACATAATCAAAGGTTCGGGAAGCGCTGTTCCAGTTCAGCTTCTGCCGGCGTATTTTTAAACATGCGAATCAATACAAAGACGCAAATCACTCCGAGCACCAGATAAAGAAGAGCAAACAAGATAAACGTGAGCCCGACACCGTCACCTGTAGTGGCGGCCTCTGACACTTTCATATACCCTCTCAATATCCATGGCTGGCGTCCTACTTCAGCGTAAATCCAGCCAAATTCAATCGCCAGCATCGCCAGCGGGCCGGACGCAACAATCATCCACAGCAATGGCTTATTCAGCTGATTAAACCGTTTGATTTTGTCCAGTAAAATGTAGATACCGGAAACGGCAAGAACGAAAAAGCCGATGGACACCATAAGGTCAAACATGTAATGTACCCACAGCGGCGGCCGCTCATCTTCCGGAAATTCGTTCAGACCAATCACCTTCGTATCGAACGAGTTACCGGCTAAAAAGCTTAAAAACTTCGGCAACCGGATTTCATATTTGATTTCGTTATTTTCGTCCAGCGTGCCGAATAAGATCAAGTCAGCCCCTTCTTCTGTTTCAAAATGCCACTCGGCAGCGGCCAGTTTTTCCGGCTGCACTTCAGCCAGGAACTTGGCGGATACATCCCCTGCCACTGCAGTAAGGATCGAAAAAATAAAGGTGCAAATCATCGTCAGGCGCAAGGCCTTTCTCTCATATTCACTCCGCTTCCCTCTAATAATAGCGAAGGCGGCTATAGCAGCGAGCACAGCAGCGGCAGTCATATAAGATGTCGTTAATACGTGAAAAACCTTCGAAGGGGTAGCCGGGTTGAACATAGCAGCTATCGGATCAATATTTACCGCTTTTCCGCCTTCCAGGTCAAATCCTTGCGGTGTATTCATGAAAGAGTTGACAGTTGTAATAAACAAAGCGGAGGCGGAAGACCCAATCATTACCGGAATGGTCAACAGCCAATGCGTCATTCGATTTTTAAACCGGTCCCAAGTATATAAATATATACCGAGAAAAATAGCTTCAAAGAAAAAAGCAAAGGTTTCCATAAATAAAGGCAGGGCAATCACTTGGCCGGCTACCTCCATAAAGCTCGGCCAAAGAAGCGAGAGCTGAAGGCCAATGGCCGTTCCTGTCACCACACCAACCGCTACCGTAATCGTAAAGCCGCGCGCCCAGCGTCGCGCCAACAATAGATAATAAGGGTCATTTCTTTTAATGCCTATGAATTCGGCGATAGAAATCATAATAGGGACCCCTACGCCGATGGTAGCGAAAATAATATGAAATGCCAATGTCATTGAAGTCAGCATTCGGCTGAGCATGACACTATCCAGTTCCATAAAGAGACCTCCCCAATTTTTTAGTATTGAATATATTTTGCCTGTTCTCTCCATTCTAAACGTCCGCTATGAGGAAAGAAAGAAAGCTTCTTGAAGATTTTGTGACTTTTTTCACAAACTCTCTTTAATAAAAAACCAGCTCATCGGCTGGCTTTTTTATAATTAAGCTTCTTTTTCCATTTCATCTAGAACACGGTTCACGCGTTTCTCAAGCATCTTCATTCCGCTTCCTCCTGCTTGGAAATGGCGAAGGTTGCCGTCTTTATCAAACACATAATAAGCAGGAACGTATTGGTTTTCAAACGCTTCTGTCAATTTGTGCTCACTGTCTACAAAAATCGGCTGTGTAATGCCATGTTCTTCAGCCACGGCTTTAATTTTTTCAAGGTCCAGATCATCCTCAGAACGAGGCATATGCACAGCGACTACGTTCAGCTTATCACTGTATTCGTCGCGGAATTCATTTACTTTCGGCATAGCTTCTTTACATAAATGGCAGCTGATTGACCAGAAATGAATCAATGTTGGTTTTTCGCCCACCAACTCAGATTTCGTCACTTCGCCATTCAACCAGGCAGTAGCTCCTTCTAATTCTGGCATTGGTTCTCTTAACTTCATTAAAAACAGCCTCCCTTGTTATTTCCAAAAAAGGCCTAACAAAATCAGTTAGGCCTGTACAATTTATTACTTTCAATTGTGTAAGATCTCTTACAGAGTTTTTTGACCTGGCTTCCAGTTTGCAGGGCAAAGTCCGCCTGTTTGAAGCGCTTGAAGCACGCGAAGAGTTTCATCTACGTCACGGCCAATGTTGTTATGGTTTACTACTTGGTATTGAAGTTCGCCTTCTGGGTTAATGATGAACAAGCCGCGAAGCGCCACGCCTTCTTCTTCAATTAACACGCCGTAGTCGCGAGACACAATATGGTTTGTGTCAGCAGCTAATGGATATTTAAGATCGCCAAGTCCGTTGTCTTTGCGGTCTGTATTGATCCATGCTAAGTGAGTATGGATTGTGTCTGTAGATACACCAATTACTTCGGCATCTAAATCTTCGAACTCATCATAGCGGTCAGATAAGGCAGTGATTTCTGTTGGGCATACGAAAGTAAAGTCCATTGGATAGAAGAACAATACTGTCCATTTGCCGTTTTTCATGTTTTCTTCAAGACTTACTTTTCCAAACTCCTTGTTTGCCAATACTGCGTCCATTTCAAAACGTGGAGCTTGTTTTCCTACCATGCGTTCTGCCATTAGTAAAATCCCTCCAAAATAGAATTCTTTATAAATGAGAAAGTAAAAGAGTATTCTCAATTACTTTCCTTATCACACTTATTATTATAAAAGATATAAGTATTTACGTCAACTATTGTTTATAATAATTTTAAAAAAGAAATAAGTATAAACGATAAGCAGACAAGCTCAAAAACACCCTTTACTGTTATTCCCTGATGGTATTTTTTTAAACGGCATCATTTATACCCAGTGTAACATGATCTTGCCTTCCAACCAAATAATAACCTTTACAGCTATCATAAGGAAAGCGAAGCCTATCCCGTTGTTGCTTATCCGCTCCAGCTAGAAAGAAAGCGATTGGAAATACTTTGATACTGCTTGGATCCCCACTTCAATTGCCTTTTCATCCGGATTCATCTTTGCATGATGCAAACCATAATCAGAACCTACTCCCAGCCAAAACATCAGCCCGGGAATTTCCTTCAGCATATAACCGAAATCTTCTCCTGTCATAGCCTCCTTGCATACGACAAGCTCAATGTCTTCCTGGCTCTTCATAAACGAAATAAACCGCTCCGTGACAGCAGGATCATTGTCCACCTGATAATAATTGCAGCCATAATCAATAGCGGCTGTACATTCAAAGCCTATTTCAATTCCCTGCACAAGGGCTTCAATCCGTTTCTTCACCTTTTGCATCGATTCTGCCGATAAAGTGCGGATCGTTCCCTCGATCCGGGCGGTTTCAGCAATAATATTTTGAACTGTCCCTCCCGTCAGCTTGCCAATCGTTACCACTGCACTGTCAAGCGGGTTGACATTTCTTGAGACGACTGTTTGCAGCTGAGTAATTAAGTGGGCGGCTGCCACGACCATATCCTTCGTTTCATGCGGAAAGGCAGCGTGACCCCCTTTTCCAGTTAAATCGATGAACAATTCTGATGTGTTGGCAAACAACAACCCCGGCTTGGTCGCAATCGTTCCGGCTGGATATTCGGGAGCCACATGAAGAGCATATATTTCATCGGGCATCCACTCTTTCATCTCTTCACTTGCTATCATCGGTTCTGCACCGCCGGGACCTTCTTCAGCCGGCTGGAATAGAAACAGCAAGTCTGGATCAATCGGATGATGAACGAAATGAGTGAGAACTCCTAAGGCAATGCTCATATGTACATCATGCCCGCAAGCATGCATCATGCCTGGGCGGGAAGAGCGGAACGGTACACCTGTCTGTTCTTCAATCGGCAGTCCGTCCATGTCTGCCCGGTATCCGATTGTCCGCTGTCCTGTTTTCCCTTTGACCTTGACTAGCACACCCGTTTTCCATGTTTTCACCTCCAGCCGTTCCTTGGGAAGCGTGTGTATATACTGAAGGATATATTCTTGCGTCTTATGTTCCTTAAACCCCAGCTCCGGAATTTGATGAAGATCTCTTCTTATCGTTACAAACGGACTTTGTGCCATTCTTTTCACTCGCTTTCTTTAAAAAGAAGCACGGGCAAACAGCCCGTGCTTCAAGTTGTTGACAAATGTCGTTTATCTGCGATGCTCATTACTTTCTACAGCCGTTCCTCACCAAGCCTCTCTCTTTTCTTAACGAAATCCGGCCTTCGCAGACACAGGCAGTTTACAGCTTGCGCAATTCCTGCATAATTTCCGTTTTTGACTTTGTTTTGTCATCAATTTCCTTAATCACTCTTGCTGGTGCACCAGCAGCAACTGAAAATGGCGGCACATCTTTCGTTACGATAGCTCCGGCTGCCACGACAGACCCTTTTCCGATTCTTACTCCTTCAAGCACCACAGCATTGGCACCGATTAATACATCGTCCTCAAGCACCACCGGTTGGGCAGAAGGCGGCTCAATCACTCCAGCCAATACAGCGCCAGCACCGACATGACAGTTTTTCCCGACTGTAGCACGTCCGCCAAGCACTGCATTCATATCAATCATAGTGCCTTCGCCAATGACGGAACCGATATTGATGGAAGCGCCCATCATAATAACCGCATTATCGCCAATTTCGACTTGGTCGCGAATGATAGCGCCCGGCTCAATACGCGCTTTGATTCCTTTTAAATCGAGCAACGGAATCGCAGAATTGCGTCGATCATTTTCCACAACGTAGTCTTCAACCTTTGCTTCATTTTGCTTAATGGCTTCAGAAATTTCTGACCACTCGCCAAAAACTACACCCGAACGGCCTTCAATAAAGGTTTTCGCAGAAGGGCCGAAGTCAATGCCTTCTAATTCGCCTTTCACATATACCTTCACCGGCGTAGATTTGGTGCTGTTGCTGATAAAAGAAATAATTTCATGTGCATCCATCATTTTCATGCTATGTAATCCTCCTATTAGTCATATGTATTGCGAAAAAAACTGAAAATGGCTCCGCATTTCTTCTTAATTTATCAGAGTAAAGAAAATTTCACAAGACTATTTTTGCGTGCGCTTTCTCTACTTGCATTCCTCCACAACTTCAATAAAAGCCTGTACTTGCTTAAGTTCAAAAGCAGCATCATATCCAAGCAGCCACGTATCCCGGCGGATAGGCCGCTGCTCTTCATCAAGCAATGGCAGCTTGTACACATCTCCTTCCGCTTCATCTAATGTAATGGCTGGCAGGATGGCGTAGCCGATGCCGTTGAACGCCATTTGCTTGCATGTCTCAATCTGGTCAACAATAATCGATTGCTTCGGTGCCATTTGGAATTGCCGGTGCCACCATTCTTGAATTTCCTGATAATACGTTGAATCGCTTTTAAATTGTATAAACGGCTTGTCAGACGTTAAGATCTCTTCGACATTGCGGATTTCTTTGTCGACCAGATAGAGGCTGTCCTCAAACAAGTGGATTTTCCGGCCCTTCCATTCCGGCGTTCCCCTAATGATTCCAATATGCACTTCCCCTTCATAAAGGGCCTTGGAAATCTCGCTGCTCCACCCTGTCATCAATGAAATCTTGGCATGAGGGTACTTTTTTACAAACTGTTTCAACACTTTTGGCAGCCACTTCTGTCCCACAATCGATGCACAAGCAATCTTTAATGTACCGTGTACCTTCGATTCAAGGGCATGAATATTTTCAAGCACCTTTTCCCGCTTCTCGACGACTTCAGAGGCAAACTGAACGATGATTTCTCCTGCTGGCGTTAGCGACAGCCCTTTCGTCGACCGGTTAAAAATCCTTGTGCCCCATTCTTTCTCTATCGTCTGCAGCCGCTGGGAAAGCGCCGGCTGTGAAACAAACAGACGCTGCGCTGCCTTTCTCATATTCATTTCTTCGGCTAACACCTTTAGTAACTGAAATTCTGAAAATAACATGTTCTTTTCCTCCGAACTTCAAGCGAGTCATTCACCTTTTTTTAATAGCAATAGGAAGAGAAATGAGAACACAGCAAAAATGAAGACCACAACATAAACCGCATGCAATGAACCGGCCAGCCCTTCCTGCAGGGTATGAAACATTTCGCTTGAAAGGCGATGGCCTTCCCCGCCGAGCAGTTCATTAATAGAGTCAACAGATAGAGATTGCACATCCTCATTTGGCTGGCTCTGCAAGAAAGCCTGCAGCCGGCTGTTCAAAACGCCGCCGAGCAATGCCGCTCCTACTGTATTCCCTAAATTTCTCATAAACATATTCGCTGCAGTCGCCGCTCCGCGCTGATCCCATTGTACAGAGTTTTGAATGGAGACGATGAAAGCCGTAGATGTAAGTCCCATACCTACCCCCACAAAAAAAGAGGAAACCGCCGCCCACCAAGGACCGCTTTCGGCACTCATGAAAACAAACAAGGCGCTGCCGAGAATAAGTGACACTCCCCCGAGCATGGTTGTTTTGCGATAGCCGATCGACAAAAGCAGTTTTCCAGAAAGCGTGGAAGCAATTGGCCATCCAATCGACATGGCTGTTAACGTGAATCCGGCCACTGTGGCACTTTCCCCCATAATTCCTTGCACATAAGTAGGGAGAAAGCTTGAAATCCCGATCAGCATGACTCCTGTTGTAAGAGAAACAATATTGGCGATCAAGATCGACCGCACCTTCCACAAGCTAAAAGGCATCATAGGCGAAGCTGCGCGCCGCTCTATCCAAATAAACAAAATGAAAGCAACAGCCGCGGCAGCAAATAAAAGAGCGCTTGGTCCCGATAACCACGGGAATTTAGAACCGCCTTCTACTAGCAGAAACATCAGACAGGAAATAGAGACTAAAAAGACAAACGTGCCGGCGAAATCGATTTCCGGCTTTTTCTTTTCAATGCTTTCATGCAGAAACAGCAGCAAACCGGCAATGGCAAGCAACCCCAGCGGCAAATTAATCCAAAAAACAAAGCGCCAGCTGACAAATTCTACAAGCAAGCCGCCCAGCGCCGGGCCGGTTACAGCTGAAATCCCCCAGACACTGGAAAGATAGCCCTGAACCCTTGCCCGTTCTTCTTTCGTATAAATATCGCCAACAATAGTGGTGGCAATTGGCATGACCGCTCCGGCACCGAGCCCCTGAAGAAGGCGAAAGAAGATTAACTGCTCCATAGATCCTGCTAAACCACACAAAAAAGAGCCCACAAGAAAAATTAAAATGCCAATAATTAATACAGGCTTTCGCCCAAAAATATCAGACAGCTTTCCATAAATGAGCACTGTCGCTGCATTCATCAGTAAGTAGGCTGAAAATACCCAGCTGTAAAGAGAAAAGCCGCCCAAATCCGCTACAATCGCAGGCATGGCAGTAGAAACAATGGTTGCTTCAATTGCTCCCATAAACATCGCAAGAATAACTGCTGCCAGCACAAACGGGCGCCTTGTCGCTTTTCTTTCTTTGCAAAGCGCATTATCCACCATAACATCCCCCTTACAAACCTATCAAAAAAGCCGGCCCATCAACAGCAAAGGCAGAGAAGCTTTCGCATTTCTCGCGCTTCTCTGCCTGAAGGGAACCCGGCCAGAAATAAAAATGAGCGTTATTTAAGCTGATCTACATGATAATTCAGCTGCTTTAAAATCACTCGCCTCGTCAGTATTCCTTGAAACTCACCTTCTTCGTTCGTTACGCACAAAAAAGGATGGTTGATTAATAACCCAAGCGCTTTCCGAAAATGGTCATGAATGGTGAGCCATGGCTTATCAGTAGCCATCACTTCTTCGACCTTCATATGCTCAAGCTTCTCAAACTCAATTCTCTCCAGTCCGAGAATCGCTTCCGTGATCATCGGTGAACTAATCAGTCCCTGAAGCCGGTACTTAGCATCCAACACCGGAATGGCCGTGTATCCGCTCTTCGTCAAAATGAGCAAAGCATGTTCTAAATTATTCCCAGGTTGCACGTGGGCAACTTTCTCAGCAGGAATGATATAATCCATAATGTTCGTGTGGAGGACATCTTTACTTTCGAAGGAAATCATCTGATTACTTACCCCTTTACACTTTTCTGAGTGCTTTCCCATATAATGTACGCTGGCACTCTTCATTTGTTTAAAGTGCTTTCTTTCATTATAGCAAATTTTCCCCATCCATTTCCATGACTGCTCAAAAACCCCGCTTAATGATAAGCAGGGCGGACAAGAAGGCGGTGATTACTGTTGCTTTTCTTCCTGAAGAAGCTCAAAGATTTCAATGGCAGTCATGTCGATATCGTCAAAAGGATACTTATGCCCTTTTCCATCTTTATCGTATACTTCTAGTTCAAACGTATCTTTTCCCGGAAAAAACTTTACTTGGCACAGCGTCTTGCCGTTCACTTCAAATAAGCGCTGCTGCACTTCTCCGGTTTCTCCACCTTCTTGTAATGATTTTAAGCGTTGAATAATGCCTGTTAATTGTGACATAAAATTGATTGGCTCCTTTCACCTTATGCTATTGGGTATTTATTTTGGTTTTGACTGTTCCGTATCTGTTTGATATAAAATAAATAGGCAAAAGAAATATACCATACATCTATTTTATATCCAACTATTTTATTTTTTATATTCTAGTCAAAAGAAATAAAGGAGAAACAGAATGAAGCCTGTTATTTTATATACCCAGCCGGATTGTCCTCCATGTCAGATCACTAAACTATTTTTAAACGACCGCGGAGTCCGCTACGAGGAAAAAAATATCGCAGAGGATGATTCAGCGAAAAACGAGTGGCAAACGAGATGGAATGCTTCCTCCACTCCAACCGTCGTTGTGCATAATGAAGCGGTAACAGGCTTTGACCTTGAAAAATTAACAAGCGTATTAAATAAATACGGCATGTGAAAGTTCAAAGGATGGCAGGGCGAATGCTCTGTTTCATCCTTTTTTCTTGCTGTCATGCCGATACGGGGTAAAAATCAAGCCAACCGGAAGGAACCCCTTATTTGACCTCCATTCTCCGCCGCAGGCAGTGCAAAATCATTTATAAACCTCTTTGTTTTCTTTACGATAAAGGGGACCAACTCCATTTGAAAGAGTGAAGAAATATGGCAAAAAAACTTTCCCGCCGGTCATTTTTAAAACAGTCTGCGGCTTTCTTGCTGTCTTTGTTCGGACTGGCAGGAGGCGGTTATTCTTATGCCAGGTTCATCGAGCCAAAGCGGCTGGAAATCACCGAATTGGATATTGCTCATGAGCTCATTCCCCGAGCTTTTCACAACAAGCGCATCGTTCAATTCAGCGATACTCACTTAGGCTTCCAATATACGTTAAAGCAATTGGAGGAGCATGTACAAAAGATCCAATCCCTGCGTCCGGACTTGATTTTCTTCACCGGTGACTTACTGGACAGACCGGATAATTACGAATTAGCAGAGATCAGAACTGTAATTGCAACGTTGGAAAAGCTAGAGGCTCCGTTAGGCAAGTTTGCCGTTTACGGAAACCATGATCATGGCGGTTACGGAACAGACTTATATGCATCCATTATGAAGAAATCAGGATTTCAGCTCTTAAAAAACAGCTCGGTGGAACTGCGGCATTTGCAGGAAACGATTCACCTGCTTGGTGTAGATGATGCTTCGCTTGGCCAGCCAAGCTTAAGCCAGGCAAAGAAATCAGCTAGAGCCGGACAATATCTCGTTCTCCTTTCCCACGCCCCGGATCTAGCGAAGGACGCCGCTGAAGCCGGCATTCATCTTCAGTTAAGCGGACATTCGCATGGAGGACAAATTCAGCTGCCATGGTACGGGGCGTTGTACACTCCCCCCTATGCAGAAATTTATAAAGAAGGTGAATATCAGGTGGACGGAAATACAGCATTAACTCTTTATGTCAACCGGGGTCTTGGTACCACACGGCTGCCTTTTCGCTTCTTGTCCGTTCCAGAGATTACAGTGTTCACCTTGAAGTCTAAACAAGGGTAGAGAAAGTCTGCCAACGCGCTTTCTCTGCGCCTTTTTATAAAGGCTTCCCTCATCAATGACATGCCTTGCAATTGCTCTACAATACTTATAAGTTCCCTTGCCGCCGGCAAAATTAAATTAGTCTGATACTTTTCAATCAACTGAAAAAAAGGTATAATGATTTAAAATTAGTCTGAAAGGAGTCTTTTCATTGAATGCTTACAAAGAATCTCCTGCCCATTCTCCATCTACTTCTAACCTCGCCAAAGCAATCTTTACTGTCAACCGGCACGCTAAGACGGCTACAAACCCTAAATATTTGTATTTACTAAAGAAAAAAGCACTCTTGAAAATGATACAGGAAGGACGGGCAGAGAAAGCCGGCCTTCACTTTTCCAATAATCCGAAGAACAGCCAGCAACAGTCAGACGTTCTTGTCGTATGCGGTGAATATACGTTTCATATTCCGCCTTGCAAAGAAGATTTTTCCACCCTTCCCCACTTCGGAAGTCTGGATAAAAAAAAGCGCAATCCGAAAACTTATATGAATTTGACAGAAGCAAAGAGAATGCTGCAATTATATACCGGTTTTATCGAAAAGGATGACTCTTCTCCTCCTCGAAAAAAACAGTACCGCAAACCGGTGTTTAAGCCGCTCGGCCAGTCTTACTAAAAAGCCGCTAAGCTTCTCAAGTCAGCGTTTTTAAAATGTGCCTGTTTTGAAAGCCCTGACTTGATTGGAATAGACTCCGCAACAGGCTGAGGGCAATGCGTGTACTCCCGTCAAAAAACACCTATTAGGCAGCTCCTGGACCGAGCCTAATAGGTGTTTTTCATTTATCCCGTTTACAAGCTGCATTCAACAGGTCTTTCTTTAGCCGTTAAAGAACAAATTGATCAATATGCTTGATCAGCTGGGCAATTTCCGGCTTGCTGACTTGGGCGTCTGCTCCTACCTCTACGCCTTTATGGCGCAAATCCTCCGTGATTAAAGAAGAGAAAATAATCACTGGCAGCTCTTTCAGCTCGGTGTTCTCTTTGATTCTCCGAGTCAAATGATGGCCATCCATCTGCGGCATTTCAATATCCGTAATCAACAGCTGCGGCCCTTGGCCGGCAGCAACTTCTGCAGCCTGGCTTTCCAAATATTCAAGCGCCTGTTTGCCATTTTCAAAAAAATCAACCACTTCATACCCGGCTTCCGCTAATGTGTCATTAATTAATTTTCTTAACAGCGGAGAATCCTCCGCTACTACCAGGCGCTTTTCTGAACGCTCCCGCTTGCCAAGCTGTTTCACTTGAGCAACATGAATGCCTGATTGCGGATTAATATCGACAATGATCTTTTCAAAATCGAGCAGCAAAATCATTTCACCATTGATTTTGATCACTCCAATGACCTGGCTGCTGCCTCCTTGATACATATCGGACGGCTTCTCGATATCCTCCCAGGAAATCCGGTGGATCCGCGTTACATTCTGAACGTGGAACACCACTTTTTGCTTGTTAAATTCGGTGACGATGTATTTGTCTGTTTCTCCGAGTTCTTCTCCAGACAGGCCCAGCACTTTCGCCATATTAACTAATGGAAGCACTTCTCCGCGCAGCTGGATAATTCCTTCAATATGCTCATGTGCATGCGGAATAAAGGTGACAGCTACCGGTTGAATAATTTCCTTTACTTTAATCACGTTAATTCCATATTTATTGCCGCGCACCTCAAATTCAACAATCTCCAGTTCATTCGTTCCGCTTTCAAGCAAGATCCCGTTTTCACTATTCATTTATTTTTCCCCTTATAAAATATAATTGATGATCTCATTAATAATGTCGGTCTTTTTTGAAGAATATTTAGATGAAGCTTTAAGACGATCAGAAAATCCTTATTTTAAACGCCGTTTTTTCTTGCGGCCGAGCTGAAGCCATCCCGCTTTTACAAACAGCAAAAACATCCCAACGGCAATAACACCCATAACCGCAAGAACCGCAAAATAACCGTATGAAGTGTGCAGTTCAGGCATATTATCAAAGTTCATGCCATATATGCCCGCAATAAACGTTAACGGCATAAAAATCGTTGTAATAACTGTGAGCGTCATCATAATATTATTCATCTTATCTGAATTGACCGATAAATAGCTGTCACGGACATCTGAGGAAAATTCGCGGTACGATTCGAGCATTTCAACTAATTTCATTAAATGATCATGGATATCGCCGAAATAAATATGCCGATCTTCTATATACTCAAGCCGGGTAGAATTCAACAACCGGTAAAGAAGATCGCGCATTGGAATAATTGTGCGCCTTAACTTTGACATATCGTGCCGGATATCAAACAAACGGTCGATTATATTGCTGCGCGAGTTTGTATCCAGCTCCTCATCCATGCTGTTTAACGCATCTTCCACCTCGTAAACGAGCGGAAAATACTCATCGACCAGCCTGTCAATCAATCTGTGCAAAATAGCGGTCGGCCCTTGGCGAAGCCGCTCGTTTTCGATAAGCCCCTCCAAAGTTTCATTGATTTCATTAATGGGCTGCTGATGAACAGTTACGATCATTTCCTTGTTCATAAATACTCCCGCCTCTTTTCCTTCAAGCGTTCGCTGATCGAGAGAATGAACAAGAAAAAAAGCATGGTTTTCATAAAAATCAAGCTTAGGCCGGCCGCTTTGATTATCTAAGCAATCTTCAACAGCCAGCGGATGAAAATGAAAAAAGCTCTTGAGCATTTTGGCCTCATCTTCATCCGGGTTGAAAAAATCAACCCAATACCATACTGTATCTGCCGCTTTCGTTTCTTCAAGGGCAGAATCAAAGACGAGTTGGCCATCGGTTTTTAACAGGCAAGTTGTTATCATATTTTTTCACCATTGTTTTCTCTATTTTCGCTGTTGTTTGCCGCTTTCAATGCTACAATATAGTATATCCATACAGAAAGGCGGAAACCTCATTGGAACACCTGATCAATGAAAGAGTAAAGAACATTCAAATTTCCGGAATCCGCAAATTCTTTAACCTGGTCGGCGGAATGGACGATATCGTTTCCCTTACTATCGGACAGCCTGATTTTCCAACGCCTGACCATGTAAAAGAAGCCGGCAAAACAGCTATTACTGATAATTATACGACATATACACACAATGCCGGCTTTCTGGAGTTAAGGAAAGCGGCAGCGGATTTTGTACATAGCAAATATGATATTACTTATTCTCCCGATTCGGAAGTGATCGTAACTGTGGGGGCCAGCCAGGCCATTGACATTGCATTGCGGACAGTCCTGTCACCTGGGGATGAAGTCATTTTGCCCGGACCGGTCTATCCCGGCTATGAGCCAATCATTCACATGTGTCAAGCAACAGTGCGCGCAGTCGATACACGGGCCAGCGGCTTTAAACTGACGGCTGATTTAATCAGCAAGGCGCTGACGGATAAAACAAAGGCAGTCATTTTGCCTTACCCGTCTAATCCGACAGGCGTCAGCTTAACAGAAGCAGAGTTAAAAGACATTGCTGATTTATTGCGAGGAAAAGAAGTCTTTGTGATCGCCGATGAAATTTACAGCGAACTGACATTTGATATGCCTCACGTATCCATCGCTTCCTTTTTGCGTGAGCAAACGATCGTCTTAAACGGACTGTCTAAATCACACGCAATGACAGGATGGAGAATCGGCTTCTTATTTGCACCGGAGGCTATCGCCAAACATATTTTAAAAGTGCACCAATACAATGTTTCTTGTGCATCCTCTATCTCACAAATGGCAGCTTTAGAAGCTGTTTCAGCCGGCATCAATGACGCCGTGCCGATGCGCACTGAATATAAGAAACGACGGGACTATGTATTTGACCGATTAGCTAATATGGGGCTTGACGTGATTAAACCAGACGGCGCTTTTTATTTCTTTGTCGCCATTCCAGACTATATTGAGGATTCTTCTTTTGACTTCTGCTATAGGCTGGCGATGGAACAAAAAGTAGCCGTTGTGCCCGGCAGCGCTTTTTCTGAATTTGGAGAGGGCTATTTTCGTCTTTCCTTTGCCTGTTCAATGGAAGAGCTGCGAAAAGGGCTTGATCGCATAGAAGCCTTTTTCAAGACAACAAACAAGTAAAAGCATCCGGAGCTGCCTATACAGGCCGCATCCGGGTGCTTTTTTTCTTTTCGGCTAATTCCAATATTTAAACAGCGCTTGGGTGCCGCTCTCTCCTTCGCCCTGCAAAGCAAGCTCCTCATACATCTTTTTGGCAAGGGACAATCCCGGGAGTTCAAGCCCCATTCTTTCTGATTCCTCAATTGCTATTTTCATATCCTTGATAAAATGCTTCACATAAAAACCTGGAGCAAAATCGCCTTTCACCATTCGCGGTGCTAAATTGGATAAAGACCAGCTGCCTGCCGCCCCAGTGGAAATGCTTTTCAGTACGCTGTCCACATCCAGTCCGGCCTTGCGTGCGTATAAAAGTGCTTCACATACGCCAATCATGTTGGTCGCAATCGCAATCTGATTGCTCATCTTTGTATGTTGGCCGGCTCCTGCTTCTCCTTGATACACAATATTGCTTCCAAAAGTTTGGAAGAGCGGCAATACTTTCTCAAAGGCCTCCTTGTTGCCGCCCACCATAATAGCGAGGGTGCCATTTTTGGCTCCTGTATCTCCTCCTGATACAGGAGCGTCCAAGGCATCTACTCCTTTCTCAAGCGCTTTTTCAAAAATCTTGCGGGCAAGGCTTGGCTGGGAGGTCGTCATATCCACCACAATTTGCCCCTTGCTGCTCTCGGTTAAAATCCCTTCTGCTCCTAAGTACACTTCTTCTACATCCTGAGGCTCGCCCACTATCGTAAACACCACGTCTGCCTGGCGGGCGGCTGCCGCCGGAGTGGGGCACCATACAGCCCCGTTGTCTAGAAGTTCTTGCGCCTTTCCTTTCGTACGGGTGTAAAGAAACAGCGAGTGCCCCGCTTTCTGCAGATGATGTGCCATGCTTTTCCCCATTACTCCTGTACCGATAAATCCAATTTTCATTCTTTTCTCCACCTTTACTAGTTAAAAACAAAACCCATTCTTCACAAAAAAAAGACCTGCCCTGCGGCAGGTCCCAAGAAAAGGGGGTTGTGAGTGAGAATCTCCAATTGATCATGCTTGGTTATATACTTCCCACTCTTCTGCCGGATTAAACCATTTAAAGAAATTTTTTTAGCTTATTATTTTTTGATCACGGGATACTGTCTGCTGCTTATGTATGGACCGGAAAACAAAAGAAGCCACCGGGCAGCCGCCTGATTAAATAGAACGAATCATGCCTCCGTCTACTAAAAAACTGCTGCCAGTCATATACGTATTGGCATCAGAAGCCAAAAAAGCCACAACGTTAGCAAATTCCTCCGGCCGCCCGTAACGGCCCAGCGGAATTTTCTTCTTTATCTGCTCATTCAACTGCTCTACAGACACTCCCTGCTTTTCAGCATTGATTTCGTCAAGATACTTTAAGCGATCCGTTTCAATTCGGCCCGGCGCTACTGTATTCACTAAAATCCCATAAGCAGCCAGCTCTTCCGCCAACGTTTTCGAAAGCCCTACAATCCCTGTCCGAAAGGTATTAGACAAAATCAATCCGGCAATCGGCTCTTTAATAGAAGAGGAAGCGATATTAATAATTTTTCCGCCCTGTTTCTTTAAATAAGGCAAAGCCGCCCTTATCGCTCTTATGTAAGACAATAAGTTCAATTCAAACGCCTGCTGCCATTGCTCATCTGCCATATCTTCAAATGAACCGGCAGGCGGTCCTCCCGAATTGTTGACTAAAATATGAATGGAGCCAAATATCTCTGCCGTCTTCTGAACTAATGCTTGAATATCCTCAGGCTTAGTCATGTCGCATACTGTGTACTCAATCTGCCCTGCGCTCCCCTTTTGCAGCTGCTGTTTCACTTCTTCCAGCTTTTCGCCGCTTCTGCTGGCGAGCATCACGTTAGCTCCTCCCTCTGCCAATTTTGCAGCAATCGCCTTTCCCAGCCCTTGGCTTGAGGCAAGAACTAACGCCGTTTTCCCTCGAAAAGAACCATCCACTTGAACCGCCTCCTTTGCAGTAGTCTCTGTACTATTATAATATATTTAGAATTTTCCTTCATTTGTTATTTATAATGATCGTTCTAAATAGACTTGTAACAAGGGCGCTGGCGCTTACGGCTTCACTCTCTGATCACTTTTTCTGAAAACGCAAAAAAAATCCAGACAATCACTGTCTGGATTAAAGTGGGGGAAAAATGAGAATGAAAAGGCTTAAGTAAGTCTTATCATATACTGGTATCTATTATTGCCCGTCTTTTCCGATTTAAACCTGTTTTTAAATATTTTTTATTAACTTCTTGCTCCTTCCGTATAATGGTAGATAACGGAGCCGCCGCGCTGGGCTATTCCTCTAAAGTGTTTAAAATCATTCCGTTGCACCAACTCATGCTGAAAAACGAGAAAATGCTCTTTGCTGACGTGACATTCAGCGATCTCCCCATTTTTTAATTGATCCATTAACTGTTGTGCGTCTGCTGCAGTCATACTTTCCCTTCTTTCTGAATTTTTCTTCTTATCAGGCAAAATGCTTTACTCATTTACAAAAATAAGGCACACTGTAAAGTAATTCATTTACAATTTATTATAATACCAAAATGTTTCAACCTCGTTCTTTTAGTCCTTACTTTCAAAAGCTTAATATAAAAGCCTTTAAGAAACAATCAGAGAACATAGACATCGTCTATGTTCTTGTGATTGGGCTGATTGACAACATTTATGAACATCTTGAAAACCATGAGGACAGCTTTTTAATTTAATCTGTAAAGGAGAGAGAAAGATGACGAAAGCAGAAGTGGGGAATGTGATTAAATTTAAAAATGGATTACAAGGCATCGTTGAAAAGGTCAATGAGAATTCAGTAATCGTTGATTTGACAATTATGGAGAATTTCAGAGAATTAGAAATGGAAGAAAAAACGGTTGTTAACCATAAAAACTATACAATTATTGCGCCTTCTATAAATGCTTGATTTTTATCTTTAGCTGCTGCCTGATACAGCCGGCAGTTCAGCTTGTCAACAAAAGGGGTTCGGAATAAGCCTATTCCGAATCCCTTTTTGATTTTTGTTCCACTCCAAAAACTTGGAGTGAACAGCCGCTCTCTCCAAATCCACGATTAAGGCCTTTTCCGAATCCTTTCAACGCCAGCTGGCTCTCTTCTTCTGACTATACGACTATCCTCTTTTTATGCACTCCGTTGATTGGAACGGAAGGCGCGCAGACTCCAGCGGGAGCAGCGGGTCAGGTGAGACCCCGCAGGCGATTTTGCGCCGAGAAGGCTCACCGCCCGCCCCGCGGAAAGCGAAGCGCCTGGAGTGAAAAGCAACACACTCCATTTACATGCGAAAGACAGAAGAAGCTTCCTTTTATTAATGACAAGGAATTTTCATTCTATTTTCAACCGCCTTTTGTTAAAATAAGGGCTGTGTATGTTCTGCAGGAAAAGAAAGGAGTTCAAAATGATGGCACTTATGAAAGATTGGCGGCTGATTGTAAGCATAGTGCTGGCACACGTGCTGCTATACATGACGTTTTCAGATCGCGACATTTTTTGGTATTTATACACAGCTGCAAATCTCTTTTTCATTAGCTTCGCTATTATCAGCGAGAAAATAGATGATAAGCAAAAAACCAGAAGCTATTTAAAATATGGTGTGTTATCCGGACTGCTCTTATATGCGGTATTCTTTATAGGGCATCTGCTGCTTCCGATTCTTCCATTTTCATTGGAAAAACAAGTAGCAAGCATTTACCGATGGTACTCTCCGCAGTTCTCCTGGCACTATGTTGTATTGATCTTAGTTTTCATTCCTGGGGAAGAACTGTTCTGGCGCGGCTTTGTCCAAAAACGCCTTTCTATCTATTTCAATGACTTAACGGCAATTATTGCCTCCTCCGCTCTTTACGCCTCCATCTTCCTTTATTCAGATAAGCTCATCTGGGTATTGGCTGCTTTTATGGCTGGCTTATTCTGGGGGTCGTTATACGTGTGGAAGCGCAGCATTCCCATGCTCATCATCTCCCATCTTGTATTTGACGTGCTCTTGATTGTGCTGCTTCCGCTTTTCTAATGAACGACAAAGCGGCAGGTTGGGAAGACAATAAGGGAAGACAATAAGGAAAAACAGCACTCACTAACAGCGGACAGCTTCTTGCGGTCCGCTGTTACTTTCTCCACAGCAATATAAGAAAAACTAGGCTAATTAATCCAAACAGCGGATATAACAAGCTAAGCAGCGTTCCATACGAAATTTGGCTTAACAAGAAACCGGCGGAAAATATCAATAAGAGCAAAACAGACGGCGACCAGGAAAAATGGGTGGACAGCTGCTGCTTTAATCCGTAAACATTTCCGACTACAGACGTAAAGATTTCTCCGTAAATAAGAAAGGCATATATAAAGTGAAAAGCCGGCATTAAGCGTTCGACGATTTGAGCCATTGGAATGTCGTACTCACTCACATTGGGTAATTGAACTAAACTGATATGGCTGGCCAGCATTAAGCAAGTTAACGCAGCGCCGCCAAGGAAAGCCCCTTTTTTGATCGTCTCCTTATCATTTATGCCAAAAGCAAGCGGAACAAGCACTGCTTGGGCTAAAGCTAAATTAAATGCCGCATAACTGAACGGGGAGGTCCACAGCTTCCAGGCAGGCCCCTCTGTCACTCTTGTGAATAGGTTTTCCAAAAAAGCCGGCTGAGCTGCCGCTTCCCCCGCCGCGTACAAGTGGAAAATGATCATAAGCGGAACGACAAATATATTTACTGCAAACAAGCCCGACATCCCTTTTCTGACAATTAAAAAACCAATCACAAGGGTGAGTCCGATCCCTGCATTTCCCGGGATATGAAACCTTTCCTCAAACAAAGCCCCCGTTCCGGAAAGCATAACCCCCGTTACCCCGACAAGCATGAGAAATTGAATGAAGGTTGCTGCCAGTCCGAACTTCTCACCGAAAAGATAAGAGTTAAACTCCTCAAAAGACGCCGCCCTCACCTCAACAGCTTTTAACATAATTTTCGCTCCGAGAAAAATAAAAAGCCAGCCACTTACAACAATTCCGCCTAGTCCGTACAGGCCATATTGAGAAAAAAACTGAACAATTTCTTTTCCGGTCGCAAAACCTGCACCGATGATGGTTCCTATGTAAACGGCTGCTATTTGGCAGGCCCCTCCCCATGTTCTCAACGCCATCCCCCGCTTTAGTTGTGTTAATTCACCTTATGCTTGTCTTTCACTTTCAAGAAGGACAAAAAAATTTTCCCACAAAATACTTGAAAGTCAAAAAAGGTCAGAGTATAATAAAGTCAAAGTTAGTCAAAGTCAAAAAATCTATCATAAAATAAAACGGAAAGGAATGAAGTGTATGTTGTGTCAAAAGTGCCAGCAACATCAAGCCAATGTCCAATTCCGCATGAATATTAACGGAAAAACAACACAGCTTTACTTATGCTCTAGCTGTTACCAAACAAATAAAAAGCAAATAGGAGATGATGCGATGAACTTCCAGCAATTTGGAGGCTTTCCTTTTGACGATTTAATGAAAGGTTTTGGATTTTCTCCTATGAACAACCAAGCTTCTCAGCCGCCTCATATAGAACCGAAGCAAAATAACGGCGGCGGCAACGGATTTCTTGACCAATTCGGCCGCAATTTAACAAATATGGCGAGAGCCGGCTTGATTGATCCAGTGATTGGACGGGAAAAAGAAATTAGCCGCATTATCGAAGTACTGAACCGCCGAAACAAAAATAATCCGGTGCTTATCGGGGAACCTGGTACAGGTAAAACAGCCATCGCGGAAGGTTTGGCTTTAAAAATCGCAGAAGGCGATGTGCCCGCTAAATTAAAAGAAAAAGAGGTCTATTTATTAGACGTGGCCTCTCTTGTAGCTAACACAGGGATCCGTGGACAATTCGAAGAAAGAATGAAGCAGCTGATCGCGGAATTACAGCGCCGGAAAAATATTTTGCTCTTTATTGACGAAATTCACTTAATCGTTGGCGCCGGATCTGCCGAAGGCTCCATGGATGCCAGCAATATTTTAAAACCAGCGCTTGCCCGCGGCGAACTGCAATTGATCGGTGCGACTACATTGAAAGAATATCGCCAAATTGAGAAAGATGCTGCACTAGAACGACGCTTCCAGCCAGTTCAAGTAAGCGAACCGACCGTTGAAGCAACGATGCACATTTTGCTGGGGCTGCAAAAGCGTTATGAAGATTTCCACGAGGTAACGTTTACAAAAGAAGCGCTTGAAGCTTGTGCAAAACTGTCCCATCGTTATATCCAGGACCGTTTCTTGCCGGATAAAGCGATTGACTTGCTCGATGAGGCCGGCTCCAAATTAAACTTAACGATCGATACACAGGATAAAGAATCGATCCATGAGCGCCTGACTAACATTGCTAAAGAAAAAGAGGCTGCCTTGCAGCAGGAAAATTATGAAAAAGCAGCGAAATTGCGTGATGAAGAAGCCGTTTTAGAGGAAAAGTTGCAAGGTACATCTGAAGCAGCGGAGCGTCCAGTTGTGACAATGGAACATATTCAGCAATTAATTGAAGAAAAAACAGGCATTCCTGTCGGCAAACTTCAAGAAGATGAACAACAAGCCATGAAACATCTGGAAGACAACTTAGCAAAAAAAGTGATTGGACAAGCTGAGGCTGTGCAAAAAGTGGCAAAAGCGATTCGCCGCAGCCGGGCCGGATTGAAATCCAAAACCCGCCCAATCGGCTCCTTCTTATTCGTCGGTCCGACTGGCGTCGGTAAGACAGAGCTGACTAAATCACTGGCCGAAGAATTATTCGGTTCCAAAGATGCCATGATTCGCCTGGATATGAGTGAATTCATGGAGAAACACAGTGTTTCTAAATTAATCGGTTCTCCTCCGGGATATGTCGGCCATGAAGAAGCCGGACAGTTGACAGAAAAAGTGCGGCGCAATCCATACAGCATTATTTTGCTTGATGAAATTGAAAAAGCTCATCCGGATGTGCAGCATATGTTCCTGCAAATCCTCGAAGACGGCCGCCTGACTGACAGCCAAGGCCGGACAGTCAGCTTTAAAGACACTGTCATCATTATGACAAGCAATGCCGGAGCATCCAGCAAGACAATTACTGTCGGCTTTGAGAAAAATAATGCGGTAAAAGAAAGCTCTATTTTAGATTCACTCGGCAGCTTCTTTAAACCGGAATTCTTGAACCGCTTTGACAATATCATCGAATTTAAATCTCTTGAAAAAGCAGACTTGCAGCGAATTGTTGAATTAATGCTCGAAGAATTGAATGTCACGCTTAGAGAACAGTCAATGACTCTTGATGTGACAGATGAGGTCAAGGAGCGGCTAAGTGAACTTGGCTACCATCCGGAATTTGGTGCTCGCCCGCTCCGCCGCGTGATTCAAGAAAAGCTTGAAGATGGCATCGCCGACTTTATCTTGGATCATCCGGAAACGAAACAATTAAAAGCAATAATGAAAGACAAGGAAATTTGTATTGTTGCAGCTTAAATAGCAAAAGCGCCTGAAAATAACAAATACTTCAGCTTGTCGACAGAAGGGGGTCGGAATGAAATCATTCCGGCCCCTTTTTTGTTTTTTTAAGCGGATGTCGAGCTTAGCCTCTAAGAGAACAACAAATCTCTCCCATTCGATTATTCAGGCCATTTCCTTGAGATGCATGGCACCGAAAGCAAGGATCATCTGTACTGATTTTAAAACCAGTACGGTTATACGGCTGCCTTAGCTTTATCCACTCTGTTGATTGAAACGGAAGACGCAAAGACTCCTGCAAGATGAGCGGGACAGCCAGCTTGGAAAGGACATCAACCGCCTCCATCCACAAGAAAAAAGCGTCTGAAACGATCAGACGCTTTTTTCTTATTGGTCCATCAAGCGGCTTCCCGCCTGGTCAAGCCATTGCTCAATAGGCTCCAGAACCTTCTCCATACACCCGTCTTCAAACGGTGAAGTTAACCGGGCAAGCTCGACAATTTCTGTAAAAGACAAGCTGCCTCCGACCCGGCAAATTTTCATGTAATCTTCCCAAGCTTGTTCTCTATCCTCCTGCATTCTTTTCCAGAACTGCAATGCACAGACTTGGGCAAGTGTATAATCGATATAATAAAACGGAACTTCATAAATATGCCCTTGACGCTGCCAAAAGCCGCCCGCTTCCAAATAAGACATGCCATCATAATCGCGATGCGGTAAATATGCCTTCTCGATCTCCTTCCAAACGGCTTTTCTTTCTGCAGGCGTTAAATCCGGCTCCTCATATACCCGGTGCTGGAACTCATCAACCGCTGCTCCATAAGGAAGGAACAAAACCGCTTCACTCAAATGTGCATATTGATATTTATCGGTCTCCTCTTTAAAGAACAGCTTCATCCATGGCCAAGTGAAAAATTCCATGCTCATCGAATGAATTTCACACGCTTCATACGTCGGCCATAAATATTCCGGCACAGTAAATCCACGGCTTGAATAGACCTGAAAGGCATGTCCCGCTTCATGGGTTAACACGTCAATATCCCCTGACGTCCCATTAAAATTAGAGAAAATAAATGGGGAATGATAATCGGACATATATGTACAATAGCCCCCTCCCGCTTTTCCTGCTTTGGCTGTAAGGTCCATTAGCTCATGATCCAGCATGAACTGAAAAAACTCATTCGTTTCCTCAGAAAGCTCTTTATACATTTGCTGTCCCTTCTGGATGATCCAGTCAGCCTCTCCTTTTGGCTTCGCATTGCCCGTTGTAAATTGGTAGCCTTCATCATAAAATTTGAGTTTTTCCAGCCCAATTCGTTGAGCTTGGGTTTTTCTTAATTTATTGGCAAGCGGAACGATGAATTTTTTTATCTGCTCCCTATACCTCTTCACCATCTCCGCCTGATAATCGACTCGATTCAAGCGGGCATAGCCCAGCTCTACAAAGTTTTGAAAGCCCAGCTTGCGGGCGATTTCCGTCCGGACCTTCACCAGCTCATCGTAAATAGCATCAAATTGTTCTTCATGTTCGGCAAAAAAAGCAAAACGGGCTTCTGTTGCTTTTTTGCGCGTGGAGCGATCCGATGATTCTGTATAAGGCTCAATTTGTGCAAGTGTCAGCGTCTTTCCTTGAAATTCAATTTGGGCGGAAGCCACGAGCTGCGTATACCGTGAAGCCAGCCTATTTTCTTTTTCAAGAAGCGGCAGCACTTCCTTCGAGAAAGTTTTCACTTGGGCTTCAGCTAAAAGAAACAGCTGCTTGCCAAACAGTTTTTCAAGCTCAGGCCGGAACGGAGAAGCTAAGAGCGCTTCATTCATCCGCGAAGAGATTCCCTCCATCCTTGGGGATACGGCATCCATATAATCCTGCTCTTGTTTGTAAAATGAATCCGTTGTGTCGATTGTATGCCTAATATGGCACAGGTCCATCATTGTGCTGATGCGATTGCGGATCTCATTCATTTTATTTAGTGCCTCTACCTGCTTTTCTACACTATCCGCTTCCTTAAACTGCTGCAGTTTTTTATTCAACTCGTTTTCAGCCCCATCGATATCTGGACGGGCATAAGAATATTCACTAAATTTCATCATCAGTTCTCCCTTCTCTTCTTTAGCATGCAGGCGCTCAATAAACAACCTTCCAATTTTGGTTCGTTTCCGCCTTGACCACACCGTGCCTCCTTATGTAGTCAGCAAGCAGTTCCGCCATATCAGTTTGGATTTCCTTGATGATTGCTTTTCCTTTGAACATTGAATAATCCCCGCCGCCTCCTGCACGGTAATTATTCATCACTACTTGGTACAAACCGTCTGCTTGTACCGGCTTTCCACGGTAAATTATTTGCTCGACACGGCTGCCCGGCGCCTTATGGACATTGATCGTATACTGAATTCCTTCCCACATATCATAATTATAATGCTGCGGCTTCGGATATGAGAACCTCGGACTGACGCCAACCGTTTGATCCGGAAGCAGCCTGAAGTAAGAAGCAGAACGTTCCAGCGCTTCCTTCATTTCGGCACCGGTAATTTCAATAACAGCCAGCGAATTGGGGTAAATATAGTTGGAAACAATATCCCGCATCGTCACCTGGGAAGGAAGACCGCCTGCCTCATTATAAAAGAGTGACGTGCAGGAAATGTCTGTCTGAGACGCTTCCATCTGCACCCGGTTAATCAATTCAATCAGCGGATGCTCTTTAAGACGCGCTCTAAAAGGATCTTCAATTTTCATGCTTCCTTCTATTGTGCCAATAACCTCATCAAGCCATTGCTGTGTTTGCCGCTCTTCTTTTTCTACTAGCTGAAGAAGTGCCTCGTCCGCTTCAAATTCCTTGGCTTCCAAGACGCCGATAGATAAATCTGCTAATTTTATAGCTCCAGCTGATACATGAAATTCCGCGGTGACCTGTGCGATTGCCGCTCCGCTGAATCCCGGCTGAACGACAGCAACGCCATTTATAAATTCTGCTGCGATTCGATGCTGATGCCCGGTTAGCAAAACATCGATCCCCTCTACCTCTGTGCAAATACGGTAAGCCTGATTTTCCCCTTTTTCTCTGGCTTCTATCTGTCTCTTGCTGGAAAGATCCATCTCAAATCCGCCATGATAAGAAACAATCATTATGTCCGGCCTTTCTGTTTTCTTAATGTAAGGCACCCATTCCGCCACGGCCGCGACAGCATCGTTGAAGGCTAATCCGCGAATATGCTCCGGCTTCTCCCAGTTTGGGATATATCCAGTGGTTACCCCAAGCACGGCGGCCTTTATGCCGGAAGCAAAATGCTTAATTATATACGGACGTCCAAAATACGGCTTTCCCGCTTTTTTGTCTACAATGTTTGCGCTTAAAAAAGGAAATCGGGCATCTGTGGCTGCCTTGTTTAAAATCGCTAACCCGTAGTTGAATTCATGATTGCCCAGAACAGCGGCATCATACGGAAGATCATTCATCGCTTTTATCATCGGATGAACATCCTGACGTAAGGAGCGGAAATAAAAACTTGCCAATGGCGTACCTTGCAAAAAATCCCCGTTATCGATTAATAGAAGATGGTCATTCTCTTCCTGTATTTTTTTAATGGCAGTAGACAGGCGGGCAAGCCCATGGGCAGCCGGTTGATTTGTTCCATAATGAAGAGGAAAAATCGCTCCATGCATGTCACTCGTCTCAAGAATTTTCAATTGGATTTTTTTCACTTTTTCTCCCCCCTATGCCAATTATTTATTCTTTTATTCAACTTACACGTTTTCCCGCCATTTTGAAAGAGCAGGCCTCTTAAAAATTTTCCGCCATATAAGGGGGAGAAAATACGAATAGTTTGCTATAATAAAACAGCAATGAATTTCTTAAAGGGACGAAACTGAATGAATAAACGTGAACGATGGATATATTTTTTTATTGTTGTACTCCCCATGATTCTATCTATTGTTGGTTGTTACCATTTTCTAGACGAACGTGCAACGGAGCAGCAGCGCAAAAAATTAGAATGGGCAGCCACTCTTCATCGGAACCAACTGGATCAATTTATTAACGAAACGAAAGTCAGCATGGATATTCTTGCTGTCAGCATAGAAGAAGAAGTACACAACTTAGATCAGAAAAAAGCTTCTCCAAACAAAGTCCAGACTATTCTAAAAAGAATGGCTGGAAAAGATCCGCGTTACGGAGGAATTTATATCCTCGACTTTGAAGGAAACTTACTCACCGGAACCAATGATTTATTGAAACAGTATAATCTCAGAAACAAGCCCTACATTAAAGAAGCACTGCTAACAAAAGACATCGCTGTTTCAAGTGAAGCAGAGACCTTATCCAATAACCAGCCTGTCATCGCCGTCGCTACGCCGGTAATGAAAGATGAGCATGTTGAAGCCATTCTCGTCTCCCACATCCGGTTAGATTACATAAAGAACCTTATGAGAATGCTGACTCCGGAGTATTCCATGTCGATTGAGAACGCCAAACAAATACCGATTTTTTCGATTAATGAAAAACTCGGCGACGAGACTAGCGTCCAAACTGTCGAATACCCTCTTGCTCAGCTTCCTTGGAATTTAATTGTGACAACCAGCGAATCTAACCAAAAGCATCTGTTTCCCCTTACAGCACTCTTTGGCATAGCAATCGTAGTCCTTCTTCATATCATCTTCTTACTTGTGAAGTATATGATGTTGAAAAGGCAGACTAAATTGGAACGAATGCAGCAGGAAGCTCAAAAGCTTGAGCTGATTGGAACGCTGGCTGCAAGCACGGCTCACGAAATCCGCAATCCGCTTACAGGCATTAAAGGATTGGTTCAGCTGCTGAATGAAAAATATCATCACCCTGAGGATGAATTTTATTTTGATGTCATTAACAAAGAGATTGCACGCATTAATCAGATTGTCAGTGAGTTTTTAATCTTAGGGAAGCCGACTGCCCAAAAAATCCACACGGTAGACATGCGAGAAATTATTTTTGATTTAAGCCCGCTGATTCGTTCGGAAGCAAATCTATATTCAATTGAATATGAACTGACTCTTCCCGAACAAGAAATATGGGTTCGCACAAATACGGATCAAATGAAACAAGTTCTCTTGAACCTGACAAAGAATGCTTTTGAAGCGATGTCTGAGGGAGGACAGCTGAGCTTGACGGTTCTAAAAGGAAAAGAAAATTGTTATATTACAATTGCTGATACCGGTCCCGGCATTACGAAAGAGGATCTCCGCTTAATTTTCAAGCCGTTCTTTACTTCGAAAGAAGATGGAACAGGACTTGGGCTTGTTGTCTGCAAGAGGATTATCGAGTCATTTGGCGGGACGATTGAAGTAGAGAGCGAGTTAGGTTTTGGCACTGTCGTGAACATCACCCTCCCTCTTCAAACTGATCAGCCGGCCGAATAAGAATGGTCTTCAATGAAAATAGCTCCTTCTGCCTAAGCCTGCCGTAAACGCTTGCCCGTTTGCAGCAGGCTTTTAATTAGTCGGCCTTGTTTTCATATGTTAAACATCAGCATTTAAGCGATTTGGATGTTTATCTTCCCCTGAAACCGGTTATATAACATGAGGATACCGTCTTCAGATTAACAACCAGAGAGATAAAGGAGAAAGAAACATGGCTCAGACAATATGGAAGGAAGCGGCACTGGAATGGACCAACAATTGCTCTTTGCACGTATATGATCCGTCAATCGGAGCCTATAGGCTGATTGCCTCCCTTGGTGAAGCAAAAAAACTCATCAAGCAATCGTCAGAGCCTTTCATTCGCACCATTGCCGCTGTTTATGCGTTTTCACTAACAGCTATGCGCTCAACTTATACGGAAATCGAAATCTTTACTGCAAAACTGGAAAGAGAAGCACGCCAATTTAAAAAATGGCTCGCCTACTCTCCGCCTGTTGTGGAATTGTTCGACCACTTGCTGGAGACTAGTAAAAAATCTCAATCTATTAATGGAATAAAAACCGATATTTATCACGAAGCGATCCGTTTATCGATTCAACTTGAAGATCGTTTCGGTATAAAAGAAAACTTAAAACGCCAGGCGTGACAGCCGGCGTTTTTTCATAAACAGAGAAACATCCCCTGCTCGTTTCTTGTCATGCAGCCGGGCTGCCTTTTTTTGTACAATGGCGATTTAAAAGGTTTTCCTGTATAATGCTATGTTGTGTTCGAAATGATATTGCAGCTGGTGGCTACCTAATACTTTTAATCAGGTGAGGTTTATGTCAAAAAGAGATTATTATTTTGATAACGCAAAATTTATTTTAATTGTTTTTGTTGTGTTCGGTCATTTTATTCGTTCATATATCGGGGATAACCCTGTCATCTTTGCTTTGTATACAACCATTTACCTATTTCACATGCCAGGGTTTATTTTAGTATCAGGTTTTTTCGCAAAGGGCTTCTATAAAAAAGGATATGTCAAAAAGACTGCCCAAAAAATTTTGCTGCCTTTTTTTATTTTCCAAGTGATCTATTCCTTTTTTTACTTTTACCTATACGAAGATGAAGCATTGCACTTAGATCTGCTTGTTCCTCATTGGTCGCTGTGGTTTCTGCTCAGCTTGTTCTTTTGGAACCTGCTGCTCGTCATCTCCGTTAAATGGCTGAAGTTAAAGCCTGCTGTATTGATCACTGTTTCATTTGCCATTGGAACTGCTATTGGCTGCATTGATGCCCAGCTGGATATACTGAGCATTGCGCGCACATTTATTTTCTTCCCATTCTTTTTAATCGGGTATTACCTGAAAAAGGAGCACTTCAACTTGCTCGGTCATAAAACCGTCCGCCTGTCCTTATTGGTCGGAGCACTCGCAGTTTTCCTTATCGCCCTCTCTTTTCCTGAATTCGATCAGAGATGGCTGCTCGGCTCTTTCTCTTTTGCCGATTTAGAAAGCTCTAATACGACAGGAATGCTCTATCGGACTGGCATTTATGTGGTAAGCTTTATGATGATTGCCACCTTTTTCGCTTTTGTGCCGAAGAAGAAGTTCTTTTTTACTGATTGGGGAAGAAATACACTCTACGTGTACTTGCTGCACGGCTTTGTTATTAAAACGTTCCGTGAAAGCGAAGTGAAGGACTCAGCAGAATCTATTTTTCTGCTGTTAATTGTCTCATTATTTTTAACCATGTTCCTCTCTTCCACTGTCGTTACAACTGTGGCACAGCCATTTATTGAGACAAGATGGTCGAAGCTGAAAAAGATATTTTCTAGTAAATATGAACAAGGCAATATTTAAGAAAAGCTATAAGGAGAATCTTATTCATGAACGTCGTTCTCAGCACATTAAACGCTAAATACATTCATACAAATTTGGCCATCCGCTATTTAAAAGCTTTTGCCGAACCGGATTATCACGTAGAGCTGGCGGAATATACGATTAAGGATCCTGCGATTAACATCGCCACCGATCTTTATAAACGACAGCCGGACATCTTAGGGTTCAGCTGCTATATTTGGAATATTGAAGAAACCATTGCTGTTATTAAAATGATGAAAAAGGTGCTTCCTCATACACGGATTGTCCTCGGCGGTCCTGAAGTGACGTACGACGTGCCTTATTGGCTTGAACGAGTGCCTGAAGCAGATTTCATCGTCATTGGCGAAGGCGAAGAAACGTTCAAACAGCTGCTGGACGAAATCGAGGGCCAGCAAGACTGGAGCAAGGTGAGCGGCATCGGGTATTTGGAAAATGGAAAACCGAAGATCAACCCTCAGCGAAACAAATTAGACTTGCGCCATTTGCCTTCACCGTTTCGGTTCGAGGAAGATCAAGCTGAACTATCCAAGCGGATCACTTACATCGAAACGAGCCGGGGCTGTCCGTTTCGGTGCCAGTTCTGCCTCTCCTCTATTGAAGTGGGCGTCCGCTACTTTAACCGCGAGGCGATTAAAGAGGACATTCGCTATTTAATGGCAAATGGGGCCAGAACGATTAAGTTTGTCGACCGGACATTTAATATTAGCCGGAGCTATGCCATGGAGATGTTTCAATTTCTTATTGATGAGCATGTTCCTGGAACTGTCTTTCAATTTGAAATTACCGCGGACATTATGAGACCTGAAGTCATCGAATTCCTTAATCAGCATGCACCAAAAGGGTTATTTCGCTTCGAGATCGGTGTACAATCCACAAATGATACGACCAATGAGCTTGTCATGCGCAAGCAAAATTGGTCAAAGCTCGTTCGTACGGTAACAATGGTTAAAGAAGGCGGGAAAATTGATCAGCATCTTGATTTAATCGCCGGCTTGCCTGAAGAAAACTATCATTCTTTCCGAAAAACGTTTAACGATGTATTTGCTCTCCGTCCGGAAGAGCTGCAGCTCGGCTTTTTAAAAATGCTGCGCGGCACAGGCCTGCGTATCCGGGCTGCTGAACATGATTACATTTATATGGATCATGCGCCCTATGAAATTCTAGGCAATAATCTATTATCATTTGATGATATCGTTAGAATTAAGCAGGTTGAAGACGTGCTTGAGAAATACTGGAATGACCACCGCATGAATGAAACGGTTGAATACCTCGTGACTCATTTCTTTGAGACACCTTTTGATTTCTTCCAATCTTTTGGAAGTTACTGGGAGAAAAAGGGCTGGGGACGAATTGGCCATCAGCTAGAGGATTTGTTCAAACGGCTTCAAGAATTTTTGCTTGCCACTCACCCTGCCCGCTATGCAGAGGTTGAAAGCATAATGAAATATGATTATTTAATGAATCAGCGCTATAAACCGCGGAAGCCTTGGTGGTCACCTTCTCTGGAAAAGCAAGAACGTTCGGCTTTATATCAGAAAATCTTGCAAAACCCTCTTCTTCTCGGCTCTGAATTTGCTGGTTTGGGGTTAAATGAACGAGAAGTGTACAAGCACACGATGATTGAGCGGTTAACCATGACGCGTTCAAACGGACACTGGGTGAAGCATCCAGCCTATCTCATTGCTTATTTTGAGCCAGCAACCGGACATCCTTCGATTTTTTTCATGGAAGATGAACGAGCCATCAGCGCAACTTGATTACCTGATCCCCCCAAAAAGCCGATAGACGTATCGGCTTTTTTATTGTGCTGGTGAATGAGAAGCGTTCATTCCTCTTCCAGGCGCTTCGCTTTCCACAGGATAGAGGGTAAATTCTCTTATGAAACTTTGCTATATCTCTTGATTTTTACCAAAATATAGCTATCATAAGTCTAGGAGGCTATTTCTAGAAAAAGATACAGGATATGATTCAAAATCAAGGATAATTTGGCTGCCTCTTGTCTTTCTGTTAATGACCTTGTACGGGCATAATCCGGTTGAAAGCTTTGTTCCATCTCAGACTTGACAACGTTTAAACGACTTTATTCTATCAAGCTAGGTGCATCCATTGCCATATACGAAAAAGCCGTCTCGTTATTTTCTGGGAAATAATTAATTGGCTGATCAAGCTGATAATTATAAAAGAAATCTGTTATTTGAACGAACCTTGTTTGTTTATTTTTCTATTAAAGAACAAGCTTTTCTGGACCAGATGCTATAAAAAAAAGAAGCCTCCCTTACAACAACAGAAGGAAAAATGGCTCCAAGCTATCTGCACAAATTTTATTCACAGGGGGAATTACAATGAAAAAACAGCTAGTTGGATTAGGATTAGCAGCCATGATGGTATGCTCTGCAGGAACATCTGCTTTGGCGGCAACGCCTGCCGCACCGGCTAAGCAGACTGTGCAAAAGCTGACTCCTGCACAACAAATTAAAAACATCACTGACTATGCTCTTAAACTCAAAGGCACGCCTTACAAAGCTGGCGGCACAACAGTTAAAGGCTTTGACGCTTCCGGCTACGTTCAGCATGTATTCGGGAAGCATGGCGTGAAATTACCCCGCAGCTCTGCAGATATGTATAAAGCAGGCACTGCGGTGGCAAAAGATAAATTAAATAAGGGCGATTTAGTTTTTTATAATACAACTGGCAAAAAAGGCAATCATATCAGCTTCGTAGCCATTTACTTAGGTAAAAACCAAATGATTGGCGTGTCTTCCAAAAATGGTGTAGCCGTAATTGACATGGAAAACAGCTATTGGAAAACAAAATTTGTAGGCGCCAAACGAGTTGTAAAATAAGATCGGCCTTCCACAGAAAACAGCGCGGCTACTCGCCGCGCTGTTCAGTCTTTTTTGGTTTGTTCGCGGATGGGCCTGTTGATTTCCA
>NZ_BCVF01000005.1 GCF_001591605.1 Bacillus badius NBRC 15713
TGGAAATCAACGGGCTTCCTATCCAAACAAAAAACGGCAGTCTGAAGCCCTGAATACATAGCGTATCCAGGGCTTTGTCAGGCAAGGTGAAGGAGCTCGAATACCCTATGCATAACCGGTATCCTTTTTAAAAACAAACACTCCATTCCCGCGTCTTTTTATCAAATTCAAATCGGCCATCCGGCGGCTGTCTGTAACAATTCATATATTCATCAAACATTTCATCCATATTGATATAATCGCCTACTACCCATACCGGTATCTCCACCTTTGTCCGGCTCTGAACGGACTTTGCCAAAGAGATAACCATGCCTTCTTTCATTTTATCAATAAAGGAAGCCACCATCTCTTTTGGAACCGGCGGAAAAGAAGTTCCCTTCCGCAAAGAAAAAAAGGTCTTCTCGCTGCGGAAATAGCCAAGCTTGAACGAAATGACTCTCCCCAGCATAAAATAAAAATCAGGAAGATAACGATAATATGTTTTGTTAAACCATTCATCCTCCTCTGAAAGATAAGCATACCGGTTATTTAACTTGCTGTAGAACGGGACCCGTAAATGGTGCTTGCAATGGCCAAGGTAAAGAAGCTCAGCAATCTCTTGATCCTCCAGCTCATTCAACCCCTCCATATCATCGAAATCCAGCCAGCAAAAGTCGCCGTACTCAGCAATCGGCTCTTTAAGAAGACTCCTGACCTCCCCAGCATCCACGTAATTAAACCTCGTATGCATGTTAAAATCTGCCCCGCCGTATTCATGTTTCAGCAGCAATAAATGATTCAGCTCCTGAGAAAGGCTCTGAACGAAATCATGAAAATCAATTCCATATGAAATTGCATATTGGTGAGCTGTATTTAAATGAACATAAATCAGCTCTTTCATAGTCCCTTGGCTCTTCAAAGCGATGACCTCCGATTTTCTCGAAATTACGACATCTTTTCCGCATCAATATGTTATACTTTCTATTTTAGCAAAAGAAATGAAAAACTCGTATGTTAAAATCTAAGAAATATGAGATTCTTTTTCACTTTCTTTTTCTGTTCGTTTTATAATGGGAAAGAATGAGTTTTTCAACAAGGAGGGATGCTTATGCTGACAAACTTAACTGAAGATCAAATGACTCTTCTTGTCATAAAAGCGTTAAAAGAAGGAAAAAAGAAAGAGCTTCAAAAGCTGCTGGATGAGCTGCACCCTTATGATATGGCAGCTATTTATACAAACCTGCCTCCCAAGCACCAGACACGGTTTTTACTTCAGCTCAGCATTCCTATTTTGACGGACATGATTCAAGAGCTTGATAATGAAAACCAGCTGGATGTACTGAAAAAAGTGGGGAAAGAGCGTTCCCGAAAAGTTCTTGATGATATGGATAATGACGATTTGGCTTCGCTGCTCGATGACATGTCCCCCGAAAAAATCAAATTGTTTCTAGCCGGCATGAAAAAAGAGGAGTCCACCATCATCGAAAGCATGATGGCGTACCCTGCCGAAACGGCCGGCCGTCTTATGACGAACCGATTTGTTTGGATCCGGGACACTTACACCGTGCGCGAGGCTGTTGATAAATTAAAGACCTTCGCTGAATTTGCAGAAACGATCAACTACTTGTATGTCATTGACGCGCAAAAAAAGCTGGTCGGCGTCGTGTCATACCGCGATTTGCTTTTAGCAGATGCGAACGACAAAGTAAACGAAGTCATGTACGGACGAGTTATTTCCGTGTCCGTCTATACAGACCAGGAGGAGGTTGCCCGCTTAATTGAGCGCTACGACTTCCTCGCTATTCCTGTAGTGGATGATCACGATATGCTTGTCGGCATCGTGACGTTTGACGACATCATTGACGTTGTTATTCAAGAAGCAAACGAAGACATCGAGAAACTTTCTGCTTCCGGGAAATCGATCGACTTCGATACAAAAGCGTCCACTGCGGCTTTTCGCCGTCTCCCATGGCTGATTCTTCTGCTATTTATCGGGCTTGTTTCCGGAAGCATCATTTCCGGCTTCGAGAACACATTGCAGCAAGTTGTGGCACTGACCTTTTTCATGCCGATGATCTCCGGAATGACCGGGAATACAGGCACCCAATCCCTTGCTGTCGTTGTCCGCGGCTTAGCCTCCCGGGACATTGACATGAAGACTGTATTAAGCTTGATTGGCCGGGAGTTTGGTGTCGGCTTTATTATCGGTATTGTATGCGCTGTTTTAATCTTTTTGATCGCCTTTTTCTGGCAGGGCAGCGCCATATTAGGCATCGTTGTCAGCTCCTCTTTGCTGATTACTCTGATTATCGGCACGCTTGCCGGAACCGTTATTCCATTGGTTCTTTATAAGCTGAATATTGACCCGGCTGTCGCCTCCGGACCGCTGATTACAACGATTAATGACATTTTTTCCTTAATTATTTACTTCTCAATTGCTTCCTGGTTTCTGCAGCAGTTGATGTAAGGTACACATACACCGTTTCTAAAATATATGAAGAAACTTTTTTCTGATGATCAGACTGATTGACGACGCCTGTTTGCCGAAGCGCCGTATTTGATTCGGAAGCCGCAAAAACAGGCGTTTTCAACAGTTTAAGGCATATTCCCTTCGCCAACCGCATATAAAGTAGTATCTTTTCTTTAGATTTGACTGAAAAATCAGTATTCATTATACTGTTAGTAACTATTTAAGCGCGTTAAGAGGTGATTCGATGGGACAATGAAGGTTCAATATGAATTCTCCCGTAAGCCCGCTTCATTGAAGACGCGGCTCGTTGAAGTGAAAGATTGGCTCGTCAATCAGGTAACTTTACTCTGCAGGAGGTGACTCCTTGTCTGTCTGCTGACGGACTGAGGAATTTATTTGGACATATTTAACCTGGTGTTCATCGCGATCCTTATAGCTTTAACTGCATTTTTTGTTGCTTCGGAATTTGCTATTGTGAAAGTCCGCAGTTCGCGGATTCATCAATTGCTGGAGGAAGGACATCCGCGGGCGCCTGCCGCCAAGCTTGTTATTTCCAGCCTTGATGAATACTTGTCCGCTTGTCAGCTCGGCATTACGATCACCGCGCTTGCACTCGGCTGGATTGGAGAGCCGGCTATGGCCGGCATACTGAAGCCGTTTATGGAGTTTCTCCATATTCCGCCTTCTCTGTCCCACATCATTATCATAGGAGCAGCATTTTTCATTATTACGTTTCTCCATGTAGTAGTAGGGGAACTTGCGCCAAAAACGCTGGCTATTCAAAAAGCGGAAGCCCTCACGCTTCTCTTTGCCCGGCCGTTAATTATATTTTATAAAGCAATGTACCCTTTTATATGGACGTTAAATGGAACGGCCCGGCTCATTACTGGTCTGTTTGGCATAAAGCCTGTTTCTGAAAGTGAAGCCGCGCATACTGAAGAAGAACTGCGCCTGATTTTATCCGAAAGCTTGAGAAGCGGAGAAATTAACCCTTCTGAGTTCAAATATGTAAATAAAATCTTTGAGTTTGATGACCGGATTGCTAAAGAAATCATGGTTCCCCGCACCGAAATGGTGACATTGCCCAAAGAGATGACGATCAAAGAATTCATTGAAGTGGTTCGGGAGGAGCGTTTTACCCGTTACCCTGTCATTGCTGGCGACAAAGACCACATTATCGGTCTCGTCAATTTTAAAGAAGTGCTTACTGATTATGTAAAGCAAAAGGAAATCGGTCCTATCTTGCTTGAGCAGTACGTCCGGCCAATCATCCGGGTGATTGATTCTGTACCGATCCATGAATTGCTCGTTAAACTGCAAAAGGAACGGATTCATATGGCTGTGTTAATGGATGAGTACGGCGGAACATCCGGCCTGGTCACCATCGAAGATATTTTAGAAGAAATCGTTGGCGAAATTCAGGATGAGTTTGACACGGATGAAGTGCCGCTCATACAGAAGATTGCTGAGGCGCACTATATTATCGATGGCAAAGTATTGATCAACGAGGTAAATGCCCTTCTTCAGCTTTCGCTGGACGATGAAGATATCGATACGATCGGCGGCTGGATTCTTACAGAGAATTACGAGGCCGTCCAAGGCGATACAATTGATTGCCATGACTATCTATTTACCATTAAAGCGATGGAAGATCATCAAATTAAATATGTAGAAGTGCGAAAAAAGCCGCAGGTGCAGCTGGATCAACAGATTCTTGCGGATAAGCAGCCTGCTCTTTCATTAACTGAATCGAAAGCAATTTAGCCGTCTCCTGTGAAAAGAGAATGAACCGGATAATGATTATCCGGCTCATTCTCTTTTCTTTTTTCAGTCTGAAGACTGTTTTTTCGGGAGGATTTTTTTGTAAAATAGAGAATGTAAGAAAAGTTGCTCCAACAGTTTGCTGTGAAGGAAGGATAACGATGCTGATAACAACAACTTTGATTTTACTGTTCCTTTTGATTTATAGTGCCGGAGCGACCCTGTTCATCCGAATATTCGAAATAGGGATATGCAAGCGCGGAAATAAAACAGCAGAAAAGATGATTGCTCTAACATTCGATGACGGGCCGGACCCCCTGTATACACCGCTGTTGCTTGATTTGCTCGACCAGCATGGCGCGAAAGCCACCTTTTTCTTGGTTGGCGAAAAGGCGCGCGCTCACCCTGACATTGTCCGGATGATCCATAAAAAAGGCCATACTATCGGCCTTCATAACGACATTCACCGATCCAATTGGTTTTTCCTTCCTTTCGCATTCAAAAAGCAGTTGATAAGAGCGCAAACTGCTTTGAAAGAAATTACAGGTGAACTCCCCCTCTATTACAGGCCGCCTTGGGGACACTTTAATTTATTTACACTTCGCGATGCTAAGCCGCTGCGCATAATTATGTGGACAGCGATCCCAGGTGATTGGAAAGAACAAGTTCAGCCAGCTGTACTGGCCGGCAAGCTGCTCAAAGAAAGAAAAAGCGGGGCCATCATTACTCTGCACGACAGCGGAACCACATTCGGCGCTGATGAACATGCCCCTGCCAATACATTAAAAGCCCTGGAAATCTTTTTTGCGGATGAAGGATCCACTCACTATCAATTTGTAACCGTCGATACCTTGCTGCAGGCATCCAGAAGGAGCAAACAGTAATATGGAGTCTCAAATTCTCGATTATTTATCTCAATACGGGTTCATTATTTTATTTATCGCCGGCTTTTTTGGCATTGTAGGGATTCCGGTTCCGGAAGAAAGCTTATTTGTTTATATCGGCATTTTGGCAAAAACCCACGGAATCTCTCTTGTTTCAGCCTGGCTGACTATTTCCTCAGGTGCTTTTTGCGGCATGATAACAAGCTACATTCTGGGGCGCAAAGTCGGAAAGCCTTTGCTTGACCGCTATGGGAAGTATTTAGGAATGAATAAAAGCAAGGTAACGAAATTCGTTCTCCACTGGGACATGAAGAAATCTTTGTTTACAGGCTTCTTTATCCCTGGCATCCGGCAGTTCAACCCGTACTTTGCCGGAGTTGCCAAGTTTCCATGGCCCTTGTTTCTCCTTATTTCTGTTTTTGGCTCACTCATATGGGTATTGTTTTATGTAATGATTGGTTATGTAGTGAGTTCATATATTGCTATTAAGCCTGTTTATTTAACGATCGCTGGTGTCATCTTTTTCATCATCTTTGTCATCCAGCTGCTATACAAATGGAGGAAATCCAAAAACAAAGCTGCTAACACCGAATGCTAAAGGAGTTCTCGACTATGAAAATTTTGTTACTGCCTCTTTTCCGCATGCCGTCCGGCCATCATAAGGCGGCCGAAGCCATCGTCGGCCATTTGTCCACTATGGAAGCGGAAATAGAAGTGAAGACGATTGATTGCTTAAGCCATTTTCATAGTGGCCTAGAGGCTGTCATTTCCAACGCTTATTTAAAATGGATCAGCCGAAAACCAGCCTTGTATAGCAAGTTCTATCATACATTTATGTACTCATACGGCACGAGAAGTGCGTCACGCTCCCGCTTCTCCCTGTGCTTCTGGGATAACTATCTGGCCTGGCGGCTGGAGAAGCTGATGGAAGAAGAACAGCCGGATTTTATAATTTGCACGCATTGCTATCCTTCTAAACTTCTTAATCAGCTTAAAGCAAAAGGAAAAGTCAACGCTCCTGTCATCAATGTATACACTGATTTCTTTATGAATGATGTATGGGGAAAGGAACACATTGACTTTCATTTTGTCCCTCATCAGCAAGCAAAAGAGCAGTTAATGAAAACTTATTCATTGAAAAAAGAACAGATATTTGTAACGGGCATTCCGGTGCATCCATTTTTTCAAAAGGCTTCCCGCCCTGAATCTGAGGGCTATGTATTAATTGCAGGCGGGAACAGCGGCTTAGGGAACTTAACCGCCTTGATTGATCAATTGTCAAAGGCCGAATTGCGCTATCGCTACAAAGTGCTATGCGGCCATAACCAAAAGCTGTATAAGCAAATTCGCTCTCTTAATCATGAAAAACTAGACGCGATCGCCTATACCAGTTGCCGGAAGCAGATGAATCGCTACTATGAGGAAGCTTGCGCGATTATTACTAAGCCGGGCGGAGTGACGATCACCGAGGTGTTAGAGAAATCTTTGCCCGTTTTTATTCTTGATACGCTGCCGGGACAGGAAGAGATTAACCGCCAGTATTTAGGGGAGCAGCACCTCATATATACACTTGATCTGCAACAGCCGGTTGAACAGCAAATCCTGGATGTCATCAACAATGAAGTAGAGATGAATAAATGGCGCAAACGCCTAGCCTGTTACCAGCTTGAAAAAGATGCAGAAATTAAAAACAGCTTGCTGGCAGTCTTTAAAAGCAAGGAGCCTTCCTATGCTCCGTCATTAAAAAAATCCGCCTGGAATCCTTATCTCGGCTGATTTTCTTCATGGGGCTCTTGCTGGTTCGCTTAAATAAATAATGGTATAATCTTTGTGGTTAATTTAATTAAAGGAGAATTCTTTTACATGTCTGATTTGATTCACCATCTGGAAGGGTGGCTGCTGGAGTACGGGGTTTTGGGGTTAATTGTTGTTGCTTTTACTGAATCTTCTTTCTTCCCTATTCCGCCAGACGTCATCTTGCTGCCTTTAGCTCTTGCCGATCCTGACCGCGCCATTCTCTTTGCATTATATACGACTGTCGCTTCTGTTTTGGGAGCTTTACTTGGCTGGCTGATCGGGCGCAAACTGGGACGTCCTATTTTATTGAAATTCGTATCTGAAGAATTAATTTTAAGAGTGGAGCATCTATTTAAAAAGTACGGTCCTCTCGCCATTTTAATTGCCGGATTTACACCGATTCCCTACAAAGTGTTCACGATTTTTGCCGGTGTGGCAAAAATTCGCATCAGGGTCCTTCTCATCTGGTCTCTGATCGGGCGCGGGCTTCGCTTTTTCCTTGAAGGAATTATTATCTTCTGGCTGGGCGATCAGGCGAAACCATTTATTGAAGAAAACTTTACGCTGCTGACCATTGCAGGCGGATTGCTGATCGTTGTTATTTACGTTGTATACCGTTTGCTGCAAAAAAGAAAACAAACCGTCTAGAGAGCTTGGATTCAAAACCGGGCCATCTCTATCATTACTTATTTATACAAACATCCCGGTGCCTATGGCAGCCGGGATGTTTCAATATCTGTTATGTATAGCTTATATTTTCAGGCCTTTGCATGATCGGCTAATTCTTGATAGCTTTTTAAAGAGTTGAACACTTCGATGCGGGACTTGGTTTTTGACACTTTAATACCTAATTGAGCGAGCCGGTCGATCATTTTTAACACTCTATCGTGGTCTTTCCCCAATTTACACACCTCTTTAAAAGTTTTTTCTTACCTTTTCTACGTCCGATCGTAAAAATGGTTTCAAAAAATTATTGTTTTATTTAATTTTAATATTCCCTTTTCTTTAGCAATTAATCCCTGAAATTTTGATTTTTTGCGGCCGAAGCCGGCTCCTGCCAACCATAAATAAAAGAGAAATCAATCCCTTCCTCACCTCAAGCTTTTGATCTATTTATTTTAAAACAGGCATCCTTATACGGCTACCTTAACTTTTTCCACTCTGTTAATTGGAATAGAAATCAACAGCCCCTTTCTACAAGCAAACTAAAAAAGACTGCGGACCACGCTCAATTTTCATTGAGTTTGTCTACAGTCTGAGAAGCCGGCGCTGCCGGCTTCCAAGTTTGCCTTTTTCATGATGCCCTTAGCTGTAAAGAGCTTCTTTCTGTGGTTCATTGTAAACAGCTGTATCCAGCTCTTTCGTCACGCGGCTCGTTACTACTCCGGCTGTCATGCTTCCGCTGACATTCACGGCTGTCCGCGCCATATCGATCAACGGTTCCACTGAAATCAGCAGTCCCGCCAGCGCTACAGGGAGATTCATTGTCGATAGCACCAGGATCGCTGCGAAGGTCGCTCCGCCGCCAACACCGGCTACGCCAAATGAACTGATCGCTACTACAGCAATTAACGTCAGAATGAACGTTGGCGAAAGCGGGTCAATGCCGACCGTCGGCGCAATCATGACCGCCAGCATAGCCGGATATACACCGGCACAACCGTTCTGGCCGATTGACAGCCCGAACGAGCCGGCAAAGTTCGCAATTCCTTCCGGCACTCCTAATGAGGAGGTCTGCGCTTTAATATTTAAAGGCAAGGTTCCTGCGCTTGAGCGGGAAGTGAAGGCAAATGAAAGCACCGGCAGCACTTTCTTTACATATGTCAGCGGGTTTAATCCGACTAAAGTCAAGATAAGCAAGTGAATAATAAACATAACTGCCAGCGCTACATAGGAAGCTAAAACGAATTCTCCAAGCTTCGCAATCGCCGTAAAGTTGCTTGTTGCGACCGTCTTAGCCATAATCGCTAAAATGCCATAAGGTGTAAGACGCAAAACGAGTGTCACAATACGCATGACAATACTGTAAATCGAGTCGATCATCTTCTTGAAAAACTCGGCTTGTTCCGGTTCTTTTCTTCTCACCCCAAGATAGGCAAATCCAACAAATGCCGCAAAGATAACTACAGCAATCGTGGAAGTGCTCCGTTGGCCCGTTAAATCAAGAAACGGGTTAGCCGGCAGCAATTCAATAACTTTTTGCGGGAAAGACTGCCCTTCAATTTCAGAGTACTGTTGCTCAATCTCCATTCCGCGCGCCTGCTCTGTTTCGCCTCCTTGGATTTGAACCGCTTCGAGGTTGAAGCCAAGAGACGCACTAATGCCGATGGCTGCTGCAATAGCTGTTGTTCCGACAAGCAAACCGATAATCAGGCCAGCAATCTTGCCAAGATTGGTTGTCAGAGTAAGCTTTGTAAAAGCCGACACAATAGAAATAAACACAAGCGGCATGACGACCATCTGCAGCAGTTTCACATAGCCTGTGCCGAGGATGTTAAACCATTCGGTGGATTGAAGCAGCGTATTTGATTCCAAGCCATAGATCAGCTGCAAAACAAAACCAAGAACAATCCCCAGTCCAAGGGCGGTAAATACCCTCTTTGAAAATGAAATATGCTTTTTCTGCATAAAATATAAAACACCTGCTAACAAAAGCAGAGCTGCAACATTGACAATAATAAGAAATGAATTCATGGATGCTTCCTCCTTTTACTAACGAATAGCCTATATCATCTATTCCTATGTGTCAAGTAGGTTTTTAATTCCTCTCTTTTTTCCTTTATAGAAATATTCTCCTTTCCTTGGTAACATAGACGTATCTTAATAGATGAAACATCATTCAAATACTATGGATAAAGCTGGTGGGAATAATGGAAATACCTATGTGGAGCTGGATCGCTTACGTTGTTTTGTTTTTAAACTTTTCCTTTTCAGTCGCTGTTATTTTTTTGGAAAGGCGTGATGCCGCAGCCACTTGGGCCTGGCTGATGGTGTTGTTCTTCATCCCCATTCTCGGTTTCATTCTCTACCTAATTTTTGGCCAGAATTTAAGCAGGCGGCGTTTATTTGATTGGGACGAAAAGGTCAAGGTTGGCACTGAGTCGGCTATTCAAAATCAAATGCATGCCATTAAAAACCAGCTCTTCCGGTTTCGCAACCCTCACACAGAGGAAAACGAAGATTTGGTCTATATGCTGCTGTGCAACAATGATGCTGTCCTCACCGAAGACAATGATGTAGACATTTTTGTTGACGGCAAGGATAAATTCAATTCCCTGCTTGAAGACATCAGACAAGCAACGCATCACATTCATCTGCAATATTATATTTTCCGGGTGGACAACCTTGGAACCGAGATTGTCCAGCTGTTGACGGAAAAAGCGAGGCAAGGCGTGGAAGTAAGAGTTCTCTACGATGAAATGGGTTCCCGCGGCGTCCATAAGCGGCACTTCAAAGAATTAATCGAGGCGGGCGGCATAGTGGAAATCTTTTTCCCTTCCAAAATCCCCTTTATTAATTTGCGTCTCAATTACCGCAATCATCGCAAGCTTGTGATTATTGATGGTGAGATCGGCTATGTAGGCGGTTTTAATATTGGCGATGAGTACCTTGGACTTGATCCAAAGTTCGGCTACTGGCGGGATACTCATTTGCGAATCAAAGGAACAGCGGTGCACTCCATCCAGACGCGGTTTATCCTGGATTGGAACCAAGCATCAGATCGCCATGATCTCCATTACGCTGAAGCCTATTTTCCCGATAAGCCGGCTGCTGGCGATGTATCGATGCAGATTGTGACAAGCGGACCGGATTCAGAGTGGGAACAAATTAAGAACGGCTACATTAAAATGATCTCATCTGCCCGAGAGTCTGTGTATATTCAAACCCCTTATTTTATCCCGGATGCCAGCCTGCTGGATGCTCTGCGCATTGCGGCCCTTTCAGGCGTAGATGTCCGGATCATGATTCCGAATAAACCAGATCATCCCTTTGTTTACTGGGCCACCTACTCTTACATCGGCGAGCTGATGAAAGCAGGAGCGAAAACGTATATCTATGATGCCGGCTTCATTCATGCAAAAATGATTGTCGTCGATAAAAAACTGAGCTCTGTGGGCACAGCTAATATTGATGTGCGCAGCTTCCGGTTAAACTTTGAGGTGAATGCTTTTATTTACCACCTGGAAACGGGCCAAAAACTTGCGGAGATATTCGAAAAGGATATGGAGCTTTGCTCCGAGCTGACGCTCGAAATTTATAACAACCGGAAAACACTCATTAAATTTAAAGAATCTATTTCAAGGCTGCTGTCACCCATTTTGTAACAACGTCGAGCTGCCCCAGGAAGTCATGAAAAATGACTTTTGGGGGCGGCTTTTTTCTTCTCTGGAACAGGCCGATCTCCATTAAAGGAAGAGTGAGCGCAGCAAAGCAGCCGAAAAAACTAACGATGTTCTTTCATAGAGCCCTGACAACAAGCAGGTTGTTTTGCCAGTGAATATCCATCTATTTTGAAAAAATGGTTGCTTATACCATATAAAAACCACAAGTCAAGCCTATTAATCAAAAAAATGTGACAAATTCGTTAAAAATGTTTTGAACTTTTAGAAAATTGGTTATATAATAAGTCTACAAACTTTTAACGAGGTGATATTTATGGATCAGGTAATAACACAAAAATTAAATAAGCAAGGATTGATCTTCGTCACTATTCATTCGTTATTCTTTTTAAACTTAGCTTTTGACTTCGTGCAATTTTATTAAATATATAAACTGATTTTCGAACATCCTTCATAGCTGGCAATGAAGGATCAGGAAACATTAAAGCATTGCCAGCCACTAAAAAAAGATCAGCCATCAGGCTGATCTTTTTTAATTATGCATTAGCCGAGTGTCAAACGGGCTCTCGTCACCTGCTGGTTCCTTTCATATTTTGCACAGAGCGGTTAGCTGCCAGCAACGCTGCATCTGTTTCTTCCAGCAAACTAGCAACCAGCTCATCAGCCGTTTGCTTTTTGCTCAACCTTGTCCCTTGTCCGGACCAAAGAGACATATATTCTTTATTATTTTGCTTTCCGGCCTGCTTTCTCATAGATTGGGTTAATGTGTTTTGCAGAGGATACGGCAGAAAAACCTCTTCATGCCCCTGCATGTCTTGAATGAAATGATTGGAAATGCCCCGGGCGGTTTTTCCGGAAAAAGCCTTCGTCAGCACCGCCTCCTTTTCATCGGCTGCCAAGATTGCTTCTTTATGAAGCGGATGAGCCCCGCTTTCCTCAGTCACTAAGAACGCCGTACCGAGCTGAGCGGCTGAAGCACCCAGACATAGAGCAGCGGCTATGCCCTGCCCGTTCATGATTCCGCCGGCAGCAATAACTGGAATACTCACCTCTTGCACAACTTGAGGAAGCAGCGCCATTAAACCAATCATGCTTTCAGGCGGTTGAAATGATCCTCTATGCCCTCCTGCTTCACATCCTTGCGCCACAACAGCGTCTACTCCTGCCTGTTCACAAGCAACCGCCTCTTCTACCGTTGTGGCAGTGCCGACCGTTATAATGCCTCGTTCCTTTAATTGCTCCAGTGCTCGCTGCGGAGGCAGCCCAAACGTAAATGAGCATACTCTGACTCTCTCCTGCAACACGACCGCAAGCTGCTCATGAAAAGCGGAAGACCCGAAAGATAAACTCCCCCCTTCCTCCTCTGCCTTGAGCTCCTTATGATAAGGCGCCAGCAATTGGCGGGCGGCCTGCACTTGTTGGGCGCTCGCCTCTGCTTCCTCAGGAACAAACAAGTTAACGGCAAAATCAGCCGTTGTCAGTTGTTTCACGCGTCTGATAAATTCTTCTGTCTTCTCACCCGATAGATAACCGGCACCGATGCTGCCAAGAACACCTGCATTTGAGGCAGCAGCAGTTAATTCCGGTGTGGATACTCCCGCCATGGGAGCTTGCCATACCGGAAGCTTTAAAGTTAACCCAAGCATAGTCATCCTCCATTCTTTAAAGTTGCCGTCAAAGATTTTTCTCCTTTAATATAATAAGAAAACAACAAAGGAGACCAATCATGACGAAATCCGAAATTGAATCAAAAATTGCTGAATTAAAAATGGACTATATCCGTGTACAAGGAGACATTGAAAAGCTCGAATCCACAGGTAATACTGTAACAAAAGCGGAAGAACAGCTCATTCGCATGGAAAATGAGCTGAAGGAACTGAATCAACAGCTGGCCGCCTTGTCTAAATAAGACGCATGAACAAACAGCAATCGTTCGCTTTAGCGGACGATTTTTTTATGAACAGCAACTGATCAGGTTCATCCGTTTCTACAAATAAACCAGCCTTTCCAATGAATGTGCCTTCCCTGCTGGGAATTATAGTCAATATCAAGTATACAGCAATTACCTATTATGCTATCATTCAAATAAATGAATATTTAAAAAATTTTAGTTGAAAGTGGTGACAGAATGAATCTCGTTGAACAGTTAGCCGGTCTGCTTGGCCAGGAAAAAGTCACAGTGAATGAAACCATATTGGAGCATCATAGCAAGGATGAATCACATTTTGAAGCGGTTCTTCCCGATGTTGTCGTATTTCCTGCTTCTGCTGAGGATGTCCAAAAGATCGTGCGGTTTGCCAAGGAACAGCACATTCCCGTTGTTCCTTTCGGCATTGGCTCCGGCCTTGAAGGTCATGCCATTCCAATACATAAGGGAATATCCGTGGACTTCAGCCAAATGAACCGGATTATTGACATGCGTCCGGAGGATTTGCTCGTCAAAGTTCAGCCCGGCGTAACGCGGCTGCAATTAAATCAAGAATTAAATAAGCATGGTCTCTTCTTCCCGGTTGATCCCGGAGCCGATGCCACAATCGGCGGCATGGTTGCTACCAATGCAAGCGGCACGCAAGCGGTTCGGTACGGTGTCATGAAAGACCAGATTTTGGACCTGGAAGTCGTGCTCGCTGACGGCCGAATCATTCACACCGGATCACTTGCTAAAAAATCCTCCTCCGGCTACAACTTAAATAGTTTGTTTACCGGCTCGGAGGGTACACTTGGCCTATTCACCGAAATTACTCTCAAGCTGCATGGCATACCCGAATCCATCATTGCAGCCAGGGCCTGCTTCCCTTCCGTCAAGCAATGCGTAGAGGCAGCTGCCGCCATTCTGACCGCCGGCATCCCAATCGCCCGCATGGAACTTGTGGATGACCGTTCCATTGCACAAGTCAATCAGTTTAGCGGAACCGACTTTCCCGAGGAGCCTTCGCTGTTCCTTGAGTTTCACGGGAATGAAGCAGGCAATGAAGCCGATGCCCAATTTGTGCAGGAACTGTTAGAGGAGTATCAATGCCAGACCTTTATCTTTGAAAAAAACAGCTTAAAAAGAGCTCAGCTTTGGAAAGCCCGGCATGACTTATCCTACGCTTTCCGCCATAGCAATCCGAAGCTGCATACGATTAACACAGACGTGTGTGTACCAATATCAAAGCTTGCAGATATGGTTACTTACGCGCGTGCGCGAATTGAAGCCTACGGGATGGATGGCGCGATCCTTGGGCATATTGGAGACGGAAATTTTCATACACTTACTTTGTTTGACCCGCAGGACCCTGAACAAGTTCGCAACACAGAAATATTAAACGGAGAGATTGTTACGTTTGCTTTATCGCTTGGAGGAACGTGTACAGGAGAACACGGCGTCGGCTTGGGCAAAATGAAATACCAGATCCAAGAGCATGGCGAAGCGCTGAACGTCATGGCCGGCATTAAAAGTCTGCTTGACCCCGACCATATTCTGAATCCGGGAAAACTGATTCCTTCCGCGGAGAAAGCGACACTGTAATGCAAAAAAACTGTTCTGCAACCGTCTGCAGAGCAGTTTTTTTCATGGGCATTAAGCTTGGTAAATCAGCGGTATTTATCAGGTGTGCACCTGCATCGCCTGATCCTTTCGTTTTTTTAAGGCCATGTAAAGCAGCAAGCATTGCTCGAAAGACTGTGTATCAATGGAAAGAATTTCGCTTAGCTGATTCAATCGGTATAACAGAGTATTGCGATGAACAAACAGCTTTCTGGCCGCCCGGCTGACATTTAACCCTTGCTCGCAGTAGACAAGAAATGTTTCTATGAGTGCCGAAGCATTAGAATGGGAGACTAATTTTTCAGCGTAGTCATCCAGCGTCTCTGCCAAAGCCGGCTGAATGTCCTGCACGAGCGCACTTAATAAAATATTCCAGTCATCAAATGCATAAACACCCGATGCGCCTTTCGCGCGCTCCTTCCCTGTTGAGAGCGCCTGCAATGCCTGTTGGTACGAACGGCTGACACCTGCAAAACCGCTGCAGCTCTTTCCGTAAGCGATAGAAACCGAACCGCCCACCTGCTGGTTTCGAAAAAATTTCCTTAAGGCTTTCAGCGCATGTTCACATTGCCGCCTCGTTTTTTTCATGTCAGCACCATCCATATATTTTAGGACTATCCACTGTCCTTGATGAACCGGACTGATGATGTCTTCATCATGAACTTGAAAATAATGGCTGATGACTTGAAACAAATCATATTGGGAAATCCGGAGCACTCCTTCTTCTCCTTTCGCCGTATGCAGGGAGGAGAGGTCGATTAGAATGCACATTCGGGGGCAATCGAAATGAAAGCCCGACATGCTGCAATAATTTTGCAGGGTGTCTTCACTTTCCCACTCTTTAAAGTGGATAAGATGCTGAATGAAAAGCTCGGTCGTTTTCATTTGCAAATAAAATGATTCTGTCCGGAAAGACTGCTGCAGCAGCATTTCAACGTGTGTCCGGACAAACTCCACATATTTCCCCACCTCCTCCGGCTCGCCAATGATTCCTAAAACGCCAATGATTTGCCGCTGAAAGCGTATCGGTGTAGCCACACCCGGCAATACGTTTTTCCGTCCTGTTATGTTCTCCTTTGTGAAAATAACCGCTCTGCCCGCTTTTGTGACTTCCTCTGTCACCTCATGATGAGAGCCGATTCTTGTTAAGTCATTGCAGCCAATGATTGTTCCTTTGGCATCTGTAATGCTCATAGATACCCCCAGAACAGTGGATGTTTTTTCTACGATAGATTGGGCAATTTGTTCAAAAAACTTCATTGCTTCACCTCAGTCATTAGCTAATCTTTTAACATTTTTCTTAATTTTCTGATTAATATTCGTTATTATTCTACCAGATTTTTGTATAAATTGTACATTGATTGAAAGCGCTTTCCGAATATAATGGTAAATAATTTAAAGCAGCTATATCACGCCTGAGGGAGGTTTTTATATGAATAAAGCAGATATCATTATCGTCGGCGGCGGAGTTATGGGATCAAGTACAGCTTATTCCTTGCGCAAGATTGGTTTCGAAGGAGCAATTACAGTGTTTGAGAAAGACCCGATTTATGAGTTTTCCTCTACACCCCGCAGCGCAGGCGGGATTCGCCAACTATTTACCACGGCCATCAATATTCAATTAAGCCGGTTCAGCCTGCAAAAATATCAAACGTTTTCTGAAGATATGGCGATTGACGGCGAGCCGGCCAAAATTGACTTTCAACAAAGAGGCTATCTATTTTTAGCAAAAAAAGAAATGGTCCCGGCGATCGAGCGCCAAAGAAAGCTGCAAAACGAGCTCGGCGTGCCTTCCCAATTTCTCTCTCCCGATGAACTTCAGGCTGTCATCCCCGAGCTGCAGCTGGAAGATCTCGCGGGCGGCCTTTATTGTGCAGAAGACGGTTATCTTGATGCTTATTCAGTTATGCAGGCGTATAAGAAAAATGCCCAAAAGCTGAATGTCGATTATGTCTCTAAGGAAGTGGCCACCTTTTTGACGGAGAACGATCGCATAAGAGGAGTACGCTTAGTCGATGGAGAAGAATATATGGCCTCAATCGTAGTTAACTGTGCCGGAGCGTGGGGAGCGATTCTCAGTGAAAAAATCGGGCTTTCTCTGCCGGTCGTGCCGTTAAAACGGCAAATTTTTCAATTCCATCCGGCTGTCCCGCTGGAAAAACCTCTGCCTCTTACGATTGATCCAACCGGCGTGTACTTCCGCCACGAAGGCGACCGTGTAATTACAGGCTACGCAGAAGATGTCAAGCCTGGAATTGACTTTTCCTGGAAGCGCTCTTACTTTGAAGAGCTCTGGCCGGTGCTGGCTCACCGTGTTCCAAACTTCGAAAGCGTGAAGCTGGAATCCGGCTGGGCGGGGCTGTACGACTTTAATACCGAGGATCAAAATGCGATCATCGGCGAACATCCGTCTATGAAAGGGTATTATGTTGCTCTTGGATTCAGCGGACATGGCATGCAGCAAGCGCCTGGCGTCGGCCTCGGATTGGCTGAACTCATTTACAAAGGAACCTATGAAACACTCAATCTGTCTCCTTTGCGTGTCGAACGTTTTGCAGAAAATGACTTAGTGCTGGAGCAAGCAATTGTGTAATTGACTTTTATCAAAGGGGGAAGCGACTTGCTAATATTAACTGAAGGCAGCATGCGAGCAGCTGCTGGCATGGCAGATATCATTGCAGCTGCAGAAACTGCCTATGAGCTTTACGATCGAGAGCAGTTTCATATGGACGCAAGAACACAGATCGCTCATGAAGAAAACACACTTTTGCTTATGCCTTGCCAAGCCAGCGAGTTATTTGGAACAAAAATAGTCAGTGTGTTTCCTACTAATCATCAGCGGTCGCTGCCGGCTGTACAAGGGCTGATGGTGCTGATTGACGCCTGCACAGGGAAACCGAAAGCCTTATTGAACGGCACCTATTTAACCGCGCTCCGTACCGGCGCTCTCGGGGGATTGGCTGCCCGGCATCTCGCACCGGCCGGCGCCAGCTCTGCAGGCTTGATCGGCACTGGCGCCCAAGGCTTCTACCAGCTCCTGGCCATCTGCCTGGAGCGTAATATTCAGAACGTTTATTTATACAACCGAACACCTGAAAAAGCGATTGCTTTTGCCGGCAACCTTCAATCGCACTTGCCTTCACACATCCGGATTCACATTGAACATCACTCCAATGAAGTAATCAGCCAGTCAGATATTCTTGTTACTGCAACAACGTCCAGCATGCCTGTTCTTCCGGACGAACCTGATTTATACAACGGCAAGCTCATAATCGCCGTCGGGTCCTTTCAGCCGCAGATGCGCGAGCTGCCTGAACAGCTCTTTAAACAAGCAAATCACCTTTTTATTGATACCCTTGATGCGATCGAAGAATCGGGCGATGTGGCCGACCCGCTCAAAAACGGCTGGTTAAGCCAGTCGCAGATCATTCCATTTTCCAGCTTAATCGCCGGCAAAATACGCCCGCAATTAAGCGAGAAGCATCCCATGATTTTCAAATCGGTCGGGATGGCTTTATTTGATGTCATGGCCGCCCGGGCTGTTTATGAAAAAGCTGTTCAGCACCAGATCGGACTGGAAATTGAATTATAAAAGTTAAGCCTAAAACCTTGGAGAGGATGATAAATATGCATACAATCATCATGGTTGAGTTCATTCTTTATTGCTTGCTGATGCTTGGAGCCGGCTACTTATTCAGCCGAAAAGAAATGGATCATGCTTCCTTCCTGCTCGGCGGCAAAAAATTGCCGGGCTGGGCGCTCGCTTTTTCAGAAAGAGCCACCGGCGAATCCGCCTGGCTCCTCCTTGGCTATACAGGATTTGTTTTCGCTACAGGTCTGTCCGGCATATGGGTAGCTGTCGGCATTTCATTAGGAATTGTTTTTTCCTGGCTGTTTTTAGCAAAGCGCTTTATGAAGGAAGCGGAAGAATATCAAATTATGACCCTTCCCGGCTACCTGGCGAAGCGATTCGGCAGCCACGGAAAAATTATTCTTTGGATGTCTGCCATTTTAATTATTAGTTTTATGATGTTTTATTTCGGCGCGCAAATTGCCGGTGCCGGCAAAACATTATTCACTGTGTTTCATATCCATCCCACTGCAGGGGCGTTGCTTAGTCTAGCCATCGTTATTCTCCTCTCCTACCTTGGCGGGTTCACGGCTGTTGTCTGGACCGATATGATTCAAAGCCTAATGATGCTTGTCACGCTTGTTGTCTTGCCCATCATCGCTCTTTTTCATATTCAGGAAGCCGGCCTCTCCATCAGCGCAGCCCTTGCCGCCTCTGGCCCGGCTATGGATTCGTGGACAGGCGGGGCGGCAGGATTTGCTCTCGGCCTTCTTCTCTTTAACAATTTCGCCTGGTTTTTCGGATTTCTCGGCGGCCAGCCGCAGCTGAGCGCCCGCTTTATGGCATTAAAAAATGAGAAAGAAGCAAAAACAGCTACCCGGGTCGCCATTATTTGGACCATTCTCGCTTACGGCGGAGCCTTCATGATCGGCTTAACCGCCCTTACTTTATATCAAGGGCAAAATTTCGCCGATGTAGAAACGATCCTTCCTTTCATGGTTTTAGACTTATTGCCGCCTTGGATCGCCGGAATTTTGCTTTCAGGAATTTTGGCCGCGATTATTTCTACCGCCGACTCGCAGCTTCTCGTCATTACAAGCTCAGTCAGCGAAGATATTGTCAACCATGCGCTCGGCAAAAACTTGACTGAAAAACAACTAGTGACTATTTCCCGGCTCACCATTATCGGTGCGGGGCTGCTTGGACTGCTGATCGCCTTAACCTCTCAGTCTCTCGTATATCTTGTTGTAAGCTGGGCCTGGGCCGGTGTAGGCTGTACCCTTTCACCCGCTATTATTCTCACGTTCTTCTGGAAGCGCTACTCTGGCGCTGGCGTCATCGCCACGATTCTGGCCGGATTCATCAGCACCATCGTCTGGATTTCCACGCCGCTTGAAGAGATTATTTCTTCCCGCTTTACCACATTCTTGATCGCTGCTTTCTTCGGCATTGTATTCAGCCTGCTCTTCCCATCCAAAGAAAGCGCCCGCGATATAAAAGAATCTCCTGAAGCAGACATATCGCCAAAAGTGATAGGATAATTGGTCCATCCATACTGAAAAGCACTGTTCGTCTGCCCGAACAGTGCTTTTGGCAATCAAGGAACCCATACTTCAATGTGTCGCGGCAATACTTCAAGCGTAAGCGGGAGGCCGCTTCCGATATCGCCGTCAACGTTCGCTTTTAAAAGAGCCTCTGAAGCAACCTTCACCCGGCTTGTACGAAAATACACGACATCCGGGTCTTCATTCAATTCCCCCTTCAACAAGTTGGCCGTCATCCGCACAAGCTTTGGCAAGGATGCTTTACGAATGATAAAGCAATGAAGCTTGCCATCATGAACTTCCGCATCAGGTGCCACACTTTCAAACCCGCCGACAGAATTGGTCAAAGCAGCTAGAAAAAGCAGCGCCTCTCCCTTCCATTCTTCCTCATCCGCCGTCACTGAGATGGTCACTGGCTGCTTATTCACCAGCCCTTTGCCCCCTTCCAGAAAGTAAGCAAACGAACCGAGCGCCGTTTTTTTCTCAGGAGATACCACCGCTGCAGATTCGGCTATATCACCCAGTGCGACAATATTTAAAAAATAGCGTTCATTGACCTTTCCGACATCTGCCTTTTGCAGCCTGGCCCGGCCGATGACAGCCATCGCCTCCGCCGGTTCAAGAGGCACCTGCAATGCCCTGGCAAAGTCATTCACTGTGCCGAGCGGAATAACTCCAAGCGTCGGCCTGTGTTCTTTTTCCGCCAGGCCATTGACTACTTCATTTAACGTCCCATCTCCACCGATTGAAACAACCATGTCAAGACGAGCCGCAGCTGCCTCCGCCGACCATGCAGCAGCATCTCCAGTCTGGCTTGTTAACCGGATATCGGTTGTATAGCCTATGTTCGCCAGCTGGTGCTGGATTTTTTCCACATACCCCTGCGCCTCTTCTTTTCCTGAAGAAGGATTAGCGATAATCATAGCTTTTTTCATTCGGCTTTCCCTCCATTTGCTCTGCCTTGGCTGTTCTCTGTTTGCGACTTACGCTGCTGGTAAAAAGAGCCGGTTCCCAGCTCTTCATTCAGAAGCAGTTCCATTTGCTCCAGATCTGCCCTTGTCACAACAGGATCTTTCTCTGACCAGTTCACGATATAAATAAAATAAAAATGGTTAATCGTTCGAAAAATCACATTTGAATGGGGAAACTTATCAAATACCGCCTTGATATTGTAGCGGCGGGAATATGCCCATCTCTCAAGCCTCATAAATTAGCCACCTATTATTAGAATAATATCTTTTATATACCCTCTTCTCTACTTTTTCAACTGCGGACAACGATAAATTCCTTGTCGCTTTTCTCGACAAAACTACTGATCAATCAACAAAACTAGTGAAAGGACTTTAGCCTTTTGCATGGAAAGTAGTAGTAACAGTCTATTATCCCGGAAACAGCCGCTTGAGGAAATGAGACATCATTATTTAACGGAGGGATGAACATGGAACAGGCTTATTTTAGTTCAGAAGTAGCCAAAAGCCTTGGAGTGGGGGCAAGCACGCTGCGAAAATACTCATCAGCACTGGAAGCGGCCGGCTACCGCTTTGACAGGGGAATCAACAACTCACGTGTTTTTTACCAAAAAGACATTATTACTGTCCAGCGTCTCTTAAAGCTGATCCAAGAGCAAAACTTGCCGCTTGAAGCAGCCATCGAACTAGCGATGAAAACGGAGCCGGATACACACATAGAGCAGAAACAAGCGGAACAGCCGAAAGCCGAAAGCAATGAATTATCTGAACGGATTGCCCGCCTGGAGGAGCAGCAGGAAACTCTCATTCAAGTGAACAAGGAGCTTGTTAAAGAGCTTGCTCAATACCAAAGGTGGATGAAGGAGAAATTAGAGCATCAGGAGATAGAGATTCGTGACCGCCTGCTGTTAAACAGCCTTCAGCCTCCCCCGATTAAAAGAGAGCCTCCTAAATACCGGCTCCCTTCCTTGTTTTCTATTTTTAGAGGGAAAAAAAATGAAGCCACTTTTAATTAAGCGGCTTCATTTTTTTCTTTGCAGGACTTTTTAGGTTTGTGTAGAATTAGGTCAAACATCACGTTTAAAAGGGAGCCTTTACATAATGAAAAAAGCAGTTTTCTTTGATTTAGACGATACACTGTTAAATGACCGCAAAAGCATTCAAACCGCCTTCGATGTGACCTGCGGGGACTTAGAACAAAAATACGGAATTGGCCAAGCAGAAATTGAAGCCTCTGTCAGAGAAGCAGCACGGGAACAATATCAGCAGTATTCTTTTTATCCGGTGACTCTTCATCTCGGCATTAACCCTTTTGAAGGGCTGTGGGGAGATTTTGGCGATGTGCATCATTGGCAGCTGCGCCAGATGGGCAAGGACATCAGCGATTATCAATTAAAAACATGGGAAAAAGGATTAGCGGCTGTTGGAATCCAAGGAGCAGCTGACTGGGCAAAAGAACGGTTCCGGGAAGTTCGCCGCCGTTCTCCTTTCCTGTACGAGGACACGATCGCTGTGCTGGATCAGCTCAAAGAAAATGGCTGCCGGCTGTTGCTCTTAACTAATGGGGCACCTTCTCTTCAGCTAGAAAAACTAACGATGACACCAGAGCTCGTACCTTACTTCGAACATATCGTCATCTCAGGGAACTTTGGATTTGGAAAGCCGGACCCTTCCATTTTTGCTCATGCGCTCAAGCTAATGGACGTACGCGCAGAGGAAGCGATAATGATCGGTGACAACTTAGGAACCGACATCCTCGGAGCTACCCGTCTTGGCATGGAATCTATCCTGATCGATCACGGTGATGGCCGAAAAGTAGATGGAGCCACACCTACCTACGTTGTTCGCACACTAAGCGAGGTTGCTGACACTCTCCAAAAATTAACAAGCGTCTAACAGGTTTTCTTTCTTCCTAAAAAGGGAATAGACCAGCAGATCCCTCTTTATATATAGATAAGGGAAGAAGGAAAAGGAGAGAGAAAGATGACCAGCCATTTAACGAAAAATGAGCAGGAACACCAATTGCCTCAAGCTTCTAAATTAGAGATTAAAGTATTTGATGAACAGGGCTGCTTTCCATTTAAGGGAAAAGACCTGTCATCGAAACATGTATATGAAATTCACGATGAAACACTGCGGACCCCGCTTGAAAAAGCAGAGGTATTCGAGCAGCTGTTGGACGTGCCCAGCAAATGTGAACTATGGATTGTGCCAGTGACGACAGAAACCTCCGCGCTTACCCAATCCTTGAAAGAAGAAAAAACAAGCGCTTTGTTTCATTTGCTCTCCTCCATTAAAGATAAAATGCAATTCGATCAAACGTTTATTATCGTGGAGGACGATGCGGCCGCCGCTATATGCAGCCAATTAAAAGAGCTCGGCTACACATTTACGGAGAAAACGGAAAAAGAACTGGAACAAGTCCAAGTAGAATTTTAACGAACGTGCCAAGCTGTTGCTTGGCACGTTTTTACTTGTCTTTTCCATGCATCACGTATGCTAAGGAAGGCGAAAAAGCGAAGGGCCATTCTCGATGAAAGGAATGCAGCATCTGTGAATGCTGAGGCTTCATTCCCACTACTTCAATTTTTGCTCCGTTCATATATTGAAGCATCGTAAAAAGCGCAAGCAGCTTGTCTACCCCTTTCTCTTCTATTTGCCCGACAGCCGTGAAATCCACAGCAATATGAGTGTACTCTCCCTCATAAGCCGTATGAAGCGCCTGTTTCGTGATCGACTCCATTTTTTCCCTTGTTATGTCTCCGAAAAGCGGGATGAACGCCAAAGTCGGAGACAGAGCAATAAAGGGGCCGGAAAGCTCTCTTAAACGAATGAGGGCTCTCTCCAGCTCCTCCTTTTTTGCCAGCAGTTCAAAATTAGTAGAAGATAAACGGTTCTGCAAGGAGAGTAACCGCTCCTCCAAATGTTCATTCTGCTGATCTTTGGGAAGCAGCGCAATATGGCCGTTCGCTTGTCCATCCCACGATAAATGAATATCAAACAACTGGGCTGGAGCCGTTTTTGTCCGTAAATTCACTTCAAACTGGCACGGTTCCTCTTGATAAACAATGAATTTGACTAGCTTTTCTTTGCTTGCGACATCTGCCAGCGCAACAATATTGTCTGCAGGAAGATCAAACATACGGGAAGCCGCCCCCGAGCATGTTAAAATATTTCCTTCTTTGTCAATCTGAATATAAGGAATAGGAAGCGGCTGATTATAAAGAGACATTGGGTTCACCTTCTACTTTCTGAGTATGCAACCATAAATGAGCAGCGTGCAAATCTTGAAAAATCACTGTTTTCTCCGAGCAATATGACTGCAAATCATACATTCCCGCCAGCCTTCCTCCAAGAATAATCGACGGCTGGGAGGAAAGCCCGGACAACCGCTGAATATAGTCTTGCAAAAGCGGAAGATGATAAACAATCGCTACGGACAAGCCAATGACATCGGGCTGCCACCTTTCGGCCGCTTTCCATGCTGATTCCAGCGGCAAATCTGAACCAAAAAGCCGGACACTCCAGCCCGCTTCCACAAATAAGCTGCTAACCATCTTTAGTCCAAGATAATGGCGCTCTCCTTCCGGACACAAAAACATCGCTTTTTTATTTGTTGAAGAGTGTTCTTTTTGCCAGGGAAACAAGCTGGATAAAACAAAATCGCAAGTACCAGTAGCCAGGTGCTCATCTGCTACAGTGATCTTATTGCTTTCCCATAATTCGCCGACATATTGCATCGCTGGGGTGAGAAGCTGATCAAATACCTCCAGTGTCGTCAACTCCTGTTTGCCTTTCAAAAAATCGATGGAGGCTAGTGCATCCCCTTCCAGTAAATAACCGGCTAACTCGTGCACTTCCTTGTTCATCTTCTTCACCTCATTTGCCTGTTTAATAGCTTCACTGCTGCAAGGCTAATATGGCTTCCTGTAAATAAGACCACCCTTTCTCATTTTCCTGTTCGCCGCTTTCCATTAACAGCTGCTGAATAATGACAAAGTTATCAATCAAATGCCTCGTACTCATGCCATGCTTCGTTAAAATGCCGTTGAGCCAGAGCGCATAATCAATAAAAAACTGCTGGTTATTCAAAAGCAAAGCCGTTTCCAGCTGCTTCATATGATGATGATTATCTTCCAGGCATTTAGCTTTTCCTTCTTCTCCGAAGCGGACCAGCAGAGCAGGCTCACGCTTATATATTTCATCCGTTGCTTTCTCTGCTAAGGCTGTCTTCCAGCTTTGCTTCATGTAGCCACCACCTTAAATTGGCGGACTGTAGGAATAACAGCGGCCAGCTCCTGATCCGGATAGTTTTTTTCCAGCTCATGAATTTTCTTAAACTCTTCGCTTCGCACCCACGATAAATATGAAGCTTTGGATTGGAAAGCCAATTGCACGGTCAGCTCTCCCGGTTTTTTATCATTTTGAAGCAAGAGAAAATGCTGAAAGCCATCCGCTTTATCGACAAATCGCGAACGATTTTTATAGATGGAAATAACCTCTTCTGCCTGATGATCCTGTACAGAAAATGTGGAGTGAACAACGTACACGTTAAAACCCCCTTCTTCTACAGTATATGTACTACTCTATCATTTCCACTTCCTGCTAATCTATTATATTGTTTGTTTTTTTTTGAAATCAAAAAGGGCGATACCCCTTTCGAGTACCGCCCATCCATATTGGTTTCTCCCGGTTTCATTTGTTTACCCTTTCCGCATTCGGTTGAACCGTCTTTAATTGGCTCGCAGACAAAATCTCGGGGTTGGTCAACACCTCAATAACCGCCGGGCGCCCGCTCGCCTTCGCTTTTTCCAATGCCGGCAAAAAGTCCGCATTCTTCCTGACTTGCTCTCCATAACAGCCGAACAGCTTGGCAAGCTCGGCAAAATTCGCATTGGATAGCTCCGTAGCCACTACCCGGCCCGGAAAATGCTTTTCTTGATGAGCCCGAATAGTTCCGTACATATTGTTATTTACAACGATGGCGATGACAGGGACTTGAAGGCGGGCAGCCGTTTCCAGCTCTTGCACCGTCATCATAAACCCTCCATCTCCCGAAAAAGACACAACCATTTTATCCGGGCAGGCCATCTTCGCGCCGATCGCTGCCGGCAGGCCATATCCCATCGCACCGGATGTCGGGCCAATATAAGTACCTTGGCGGTCAAAACGGTAATAGCGGGACAGCCAGCCAAAGAAATTACCGGCATCGCTTGTTAAAATAGCATCTGACGGAAATGAATTTACCATGTCATGCAATAAGCCATCCATATCGACATGCTGCTCCTCATAATCTTTTGGGGGTGATGAGAAGGCAAGATAAGCGGCGTGCAGCCTTTGAAGAGCCTGCTGTTTCTCCTGTTCTTCCGCAGGGACAGCCATATCAAGCGCTTTTTCTAGAAACCGTTTGACATCGGCTGTGATGCCTAATGCAGGAGCATACACTTTACCGATACTATCCGGGCAAACATCTACTTGAATCAGCTCCGTTTGTTCTCCAAGGAGCGTGTAGTCTTGGGTAGTGACTTGTGAAAAGCGGGTACCAAGCGCCACGATGAGATCGGCATCTTTAATATAGTCCAACAGCCCTTGCTCCGAGCCAAAGCCGAGCCAGCCGGCATAATGCGAATGGCTGTTAGGAAAAGCGTCGAACCTGCGAAAAGCCGTAACAACAGGCACGTTCAGCTTTTCAGCCAAGCGGGCAAGCAAATCGGCTGATTTCGTCCGTGTCACTCCCCCGCCGGCAATCACAACTGGCCTCTCAGCTGCCCTGATTCTTTCCAATACTTCCCGGACAGCGTCTTCAGAAGGCTCAGGCACCTGTTCCGTTTGAATATGGCGTTCGATATATTCTGCTGTCTCTTCCAGCATGTCGTGGGGCAGAGAGACAACGACAGGTCCCGGCCGCCCCGATCTTGCCATGTAAAACGCCCGATGAAGGAGCTCAGGAATCCTGTCTGCCGACTCAATTTCTACTGTCCATTTGCATAAGTGGCTAAAGAAAGCCGTAAACTCCACTTCCTGAAAAGCTTCTCTGCCTTTAAACGGCCTCTCTACCTGCCCGATCAGAGCAACAAGCGGGGTAGAATCCTGCATCGCTGTATGCAGACCAATGGAGAGATTGGCAGCCCCAGGCCCTCGGGTAGCCATGCAAACTCCCGTGCTGCCGGACGCTTTCGCATATGCTTCTGCCATAAAAGAAGCTCCCCCTTCGTGGCGGGTTGCGACCAGCTGAATGTCCGGATGTTCATAAAGGGCATCAATCACTCCAAGATAACTTTCCCCCGGCACGCAAAAAGCTTTTTTCACTCCTTCCCTTTCCATTACTTTCACAATTGCCTGTCCGCCGGATAATTTAGCCATGTTCAACGCCCCGCTTTCTTGTTCAAATAAAGTAATCAATAAAATTCCAAATTGTTTGTCTATTGGATTTTAAAATATGGTATACTCTGGTCAACATTCTCTCTTTCAAACTGGACATTTTTGTCAAACAAGGGGTGCTGTCAGTGAAAATTTTAGAGCATATCGCTCAGGACATCGCCGAAAAAACAAGCGCTGTGTTAGGCTATCCAATCAGCATCACCGATAATGAAGGATATATTATCGGCTCAACCGACAAAGAAAGACTTGGCCTCTTCCATCGTCCTTCGTTGGATGTTATTCGAAAAAAAGGCCTGATTCACTGCCGCGGCGAACAGTTCGGCCAGGTGCTGCCGGGCAGCTCTGTCCCGATTATGATTAACAATAAAGCCATCGGTGTTCTTGGCATTATCGGACAGCCGGAAGAGGTCGAAAAGTATGTTCACCTCGTGAAAAATCAAGTGGAAATGATGTGCCAGGATGCCTTTCATAAAGAAATGAAAGAACTGGAAACCAAGATGGTTGAGGTGTTTATCCAGCAGATTATTCACTATGATACAGATGAACAAGATGAACGGATCATTCAGTATGCTAAAACCCTTGGGTACGACCAGGAAATTTGCCGGACCTGCATCTTAATAGATATTCACCGCCCTTTGCCGATCCGGACAGGCTCGAGTGAATCCAATGATTCCCACTCACTGCCTTATTTTCAAAGGGATCTGTTAGACTACCTCCATTTGATTTTCCGCGACTCTAAAGAAGACATCCTTTCCTTTATTAATATTGAACAATTGATGATTGTAAAACCAGCCGCCACAGAGCAAGCTTATGCAGCTCTCGTTTCTTCCCTGGAACAGCAGCTTCATAAGCTGAACAGCTTTTTGCAGGCGAAGTACCACCTATCTGCCTCTCTTGCCATCGGTGATGTGCAAAAAGGAATAAGCGGCATCGCCGAATCCTTCCGTAACGCCGAAAAGGCCATGTCTCTGGGCAAGGGAACAGCTAACGGGCCAGGGGTGTTTATTTATGACGAAAAGCAGGCTGCTTTTCAGCTGCTGCCGAAAGAAATGACCCCCGAACTTCAAAGAAAGCTAATCAATATTATTCAGCCGCTCACTCATTTAGACAGCTATGAGGTGCTCGCCGCGACTTTTCTCAGCTATTGCACGCATAACTTAAATTTAAGCGAAGCCGCCCGCAATATGTTCATTCACCGGAACACGATTATTTACAGACTGGAGAAGATCAATGAAGCGACCGGTCTCGACACGGGAAGCTTCCAAGATTGCCTGCTGCTTTACATGGCGATCCGCTGCTATGAAGAAAAGAAAGAGGGGATCCCCCGCTCAAAATAAGGGCTTTTTTTGAAAAAACAAGCAGAAATGCCTTCGCAGCCTACTGCGAGCACTCCTGCTTGTTTTTCTCTATTCAGCGAAAGGAATCAATAGTTGTCAATTTGCGCCCGCTGAATTTTGCCGCTGTAATCAACATACACGGACTTCCATTCAGTATATACATCTAGTGAAGCGACCCCGGAATCACGGTGGCCGTTTCCAGTTCCCTTCGTTCCTCCAAATGGCAGATGGATTTCAGCACCTGTTGTCCCTGCATTAATATAAACAATTCCGGTGTCTAAGTCCCGCATAGCTTGGAACGCCCGGTTGACATCACCGGTAAAAATGGAGCTTGATAAGCCAAACTCTACGCTGTTGTTCACTTCAATCGCTTCTTCAAGACTTTGGACAGGAATAATGGAAGCAACCGGCCCAAAAATTTCCTCTTGAGCGATTCTCATGTCAGATTTTACATCTGTAAACAAGGTTGGCGCATAGAAATTCCCTTTATCTAAACCGTTGTCAGTCAGGATTTCTCCGCCTTTTAATAATTTAGCTCCCTCATCTTTGCCGATTTTCACATAGCTATGAATTCTCTCTAGGGAGGAACGGTTGATAACAGGCCCCACATCTACCGACTCATCCAATCCGTCGCCTACCTTTAGCGTCTCCATCCGCTTCAGCAGCTTTTGTTCAAGCTCTTCTTTCACAGCTTCATGCACGATGATCCGGCTGCACGCTGTACACCTTTGTCCGCTCGTGCCAAATGCGCTCCAGATAATTCCGTCCACAGCCAAATCGATGTCCGCATCCTCCAGCACAGTGACCGCATTTTTTCCGCCCATTTCCAGCGATGTGCGTTTTAACAGCTCGCCGGCGCGGCCGTTAATTTGTTTGCCGACTTCGTTGGAGCCGGTGAAGGAAACAATATCGATCTCCGGGTGCTCGACAATCGCGTTGCCGACCTCCCCTCCTGAACCATATACAAGGTTGACAAGGCCTTTCGGCAAGCCGGCCTCTTCATAAATTTTGACGAATTCTCCAGCTAAAAACGGGGTTTCAGAAGCCGGCTTCCAAACGACAGCATTGCCTGTCACAAGCGCCGGAAGTGATTTCCAGGAAGCGATGGCGATCGGAAAATTCCAAGGCGTAATCAATCCAGCAATGCCAACTGGCACACGGACGCTCATCGCAAATTTATTGCGAAGCTCGGAAGGCACCGTGTCGCCAAACATGCGTCGCCCTTCCCCAGCCATATAGAACGCCATATCGATCGCCTCTTGCACTTCCCCCCGCGCTTCCGAGATCACTTTCCCCATTTCCAGCGTTAGCGTTTGAGCTAATTCCTCCTTGCGCTCTTTCAACAGATAAGCGACCTTATACAAGAAATCCGCCCGTTCAGGCGCCGGAACGTTGCGCCATTTCTTTTGCGCTTCTTTTGCCGCTTGAACCGCCTTATCCACATCTGCTTTTGTCGAAGCCGCTACTTCCCCCAATACTTCTCCGTTGACCGGATTTGTATTCTGCGTATATCTTCCTGATTCAGATTCTACCCATTCCCCGTTAATAAAGTTTAAGTATTTTTTTACTGCTTTATTTTTTTGAACAGTGTCTTGTACGGTTTGATTATTCATAGCGCGATCACTCCTCTTAATTGGTCATAATGGTGAGTTCTTTTTTCATGCGGTTAATGGCTTCAGTCAGCCGGGCGGTCGGCACGGACAGCGAAAGCCGGAAATACCCTTCACCCGCCGCGCCAAAGGCATGGCCGGGTGTAATAATGACTCCTGTCTTTTCTAGTACCCGGTCGGCAAATTCAGCGGATGTATATCCATCGGGCACCGGTGCCCAGATAAAGAAAGTTCCGCGCGTCCGGCCGGTGTTCACGCCGATGGTTTTTAACGCCGCCGTCATTGCCTTCATTCGCTCCGCATAAATTTCGTTGCTGGTCTTTATGGACTCCTGACTCGCTGTCAGGGCATGGGCAGCGGCTTTTTGAATCGGGGTAAATTGGCCGGTATCCGTATTGCTCTTATAAGTAGACAACGCCCGAAGGACCTCTTTATTCCCGACGGCGTAGCCGATCCGCCAGCCAGTCATGCTGTACGTTTTCGATAAGGAGCCAAACTCAACAGCCACCTCTTTTGCCCCTTCCGCCTGCAAAATGCTTGGTGCCTGGTAACCGTCGAAGGTAACCATGTTGTAAGCCGCGTCGTGGGCAATAACGATCTTGTGCTGTTTGGCGAATGACACCGCTTTGCGGAAAAAATCAACATCTACCGTCGCAGCTGTCGGGTTGCCCGGATAATTCAAAAACATCAGCTTTGCCTTAGCTGCTGTATTTTCAGGAATATTCTGAAACTCAGGCTCGAAATTATTTTTCTCAAGCAGCGGCATTGGATACAATTGCCCGCCTGCAAGAGAGATGGCCATTCGGTAAGGAGGATAACCGGGGTCTGGAGCCAATACGGTTTCTCCCGGGTCAATAACCGTCGGCACTAGGTGGGCAAGCCCCTCTTTTGAACCGATCAAGGCCAGCACTTCTGTTTCCGGATCTAACTCCACATGAAACTGGCGTTGGTAAAAAGCGGCGACCGCCTTTCTAAAGTCCGTGCAGCCAATGAAGCTCGGATACTTCAGGTTTTGCGGATCTGCCGTTTCCTCTACCAGCTTATCGATGATGTGCTGCGGTGTCGGCAGATCAGGGTCGCCTATTCCTAAATCAATCACATCTATTCCCGCCTCTTGCATCATTCGTTTCTTTTTGTTGAACTCCGCAAACATATACGGCGGAATTTGAGCTATTCTTTGTGATTGATAGCGCATGAATAGTCACCACCACCTCTTTACATTTATGAGAAAAATCAGCAAGCGTTTTCATACTCTTACTTTAACTTCTTTTACATTTATAGACTATGGTCTTTTTGTACAAAAATGCCCAAAGAATTAACGGGAAAATCCATGCATTTTTCACAAAGGATTCTACTCATCCGCTTTCTTGGCCATCAAAAATGCCGGAGGGCCCTATATAAAAAAGCGCCGCAAAAAAGCGGCGCCTGCTGGATCTCAATCTATCGGACAAGATGGTTTTGGAAAGCGTAGATGACCGCTTGTGTCCGGTCGTTCACTTCGAGCTTGGATAAGATATTGCTGACATGTGTTTTTACTGTTTTCAACGAAATATACAGCTCATCGGCAATTTCCTGATTCGCCTTGCCTTGGGCAATCAGCAAAAGCACCTCTTTCTCCCTCTCGGTCAGCTCTTCATGAAGGGCCGCCTTTTGCCCTTGCCGCATGCGCTTCATCATTTTTCCCGTTACTTCCGGTTCGAGCACCGGTTCGCCTTCATACGTTTTGCGGATAGCTTCAGCAATGGCGCTGGCCTTTGAGGTTTTCAAAATATAACTAATGGCTCCTGCTTCAAGCGCCGGATACACTTTTTCGTCATCCAGAAAGCTCGTTACAATCACGATTTTGGCTTCAGGCCATTTTTCTATAATGCGTTTTGTCGCTTCAATTCCGTCCATTTTTGGCATGACAAGATCCATTAAAATAACATCCGGCTTTAATTCAAGAGCGGCAGATACGGCTTTTTCTCCATCCTCTGCTTCAGCCTCTACTTGAATATCCGGCTGGGCCATTAAATAGGCAGATACGCCAATACGCACCATTTCATGATCATCTACGAGAAGAACTCTAATCATTTGTTTCCACCTTTTCTTCTGTTTTTTCTATTGGTGTCCGATCGCGGTGCTGCTTTGCAAGCGGAACCTTTACTTCCAGCTTCGTCCCTTTGGCAGGCAATGAAACGATTTTTAATGTTCCGCCAATTTCAATTGCACGCTCATGCATATTTTGCAAACCGTAAGATCCCAGCTTCGTCTGTTCCTGATCAAATCCAACTCCATCATCGCTGATCCGCAAGATCACAAAGCCATTCCGCCAAACATTCAATACATCCAGCCGGCTCGCTTTGGCATGGCGCAGCGTATTCGAGACGGACTCCTGCACAATCCGGAACAAGTGGTCTTCCATCGCTTTATCCATTTGAATTTCTTCTGTCGTCCAGTGGATAGCCAATGGAACCTTTTGCCTTAATTCCAAAAGCAGATCATCAATTCCCTCTTTTAACGACTTCCCATTCAGCGCGACAGGACGCAAGTGCAAAAGAAGCGCCCTCATTTCCAACTGAGATTGCTGAATCATTTCTTCAACCATAGCCAGCTGCTTCGTTTCGATGGCAGATGCGGGCTCGCGGTTTTCATTGATCGCCGACATCATCATGGAAGCCGCAAACAGCTGCTGCGATACGGAATCATGCAATTCCCGGGCAAGGCGCTGCCTCTCTTGTGACACCATTTCTCGAATAAGCGTTTCTTGGCTTTCGGCTCTTTCCCTCGCCAGCCGGCGAGCCGCCTGCTTCTGCTCAGCAACGACACGTTCAAGCTGCTGAAACTTCTGTTCAATGATCGAAAATTCTGCGCATACCGGGTGATTTTCCTCTTGCTCTTTTCCAGAAATAAGCGCGTCCAGCCGCTGATCAAGTGTTTTAACTGACGTCCATTGACCCCAGCCATACAATGCTCCGAACAGAAAAGCCGTCCCGACCGCAGCTGCCGCTATAAACACAGCAAGCGGAAGATCAAATACCTTCTCTTCCCAATAAATCCGCCACGTCGAGTGCAGAAAACTCATTTCAAACGCAAAGATCAATACAACTGTTACAAACAGAACAGCTAAAAACACCTGCCGGATTTGCTTGGCGAAGATATTCATACTCGATTCACCTCCACATCGCCGATCATAGTGGAGATGAGAAGCACCACAGTTGTTTCTGCTCCTTCCTGCTCGCTATGATGTTCATCTTCAAAATACAACGTATCATTCCATAAAGGAATCGGAAAACGCTGAAACAAATGGGCATTCCCAACCACTGTCGCAAAGCGAATGCGCACAGGCACTTCATAGGGGATATCCACTTTCACTTTTCCAATGATTTGCCTAACAGAAATAATGGCCGTCCCCTTCGGCAATACTGTATTGCTTACATCAACCGTTATATCCCCAATAGCCCCCTGAATATGAATATCCTTCCATTCATACGGATGCTCCGGAGTAGATTGAACGGAGAACAGCTTATTTTTCAAGAAAGAGTGCTTAATTGATTCACCGGCTTCCATTGGCATCGACTTGACCCCATCTGTTGATAAGGAAAAACGTATTGGTTCTTTTTTAGACTGAAAAAACCGGTAAAATATATAAATCACCCCAGCCAGAACAAGCATGCGCAAGCTGCTCATACTAAGCACCATGATGATTGATAAAAAGACGCCAAACCAGAACAGCAGCTTGCCAAACCAGCTTGTGTTCCACTTTCTGCCAAAGTAAATCATTGCTATCCCGAAGAAGAGGGAAAACACAAAATCACTATGAAAAAATGTCGCTTCAATTAAAATAATAATGAAAGCGGCAAGCAAAAACATCGTCAGCATATCGGTTCTTTTAAATGGTGACATTCTTTTTTCCTCCTTCCCCGGCCCAGCAACGCTGGAATGTGAAACAAACCCGCCGTTACGGGTTTGTTTCACTCTCTTCAATTGTTAATCATAGCACGTTTTACATAGACTGTGTGTGCTTTTCTTTCTTATAAGACTGACGCTCCAATTCTGCAAGGCGGGCATCCATCAGTGACATTTCATACTTTCTATTTACCTTTCCTTCGAGGTTATCAATGTATTGCTCCAGTTCTTCAAATCGTCCGAATGGATACTGATCTCCCGATTCTTCATTCAATACCTTGTTCATGCTATGATGAGCCCTTGCAGCGTTTTCCCGGCCCATTAATTCCAAGCGCCGAACGTTCATGTCTTTCAGTTTGTGCTTCATTTCTTCTGTTTTTTCTTCGAGCTTGATAATTTGTTCACTCACAATGAGCTCTGACTGCTGCAGCCGATCCGCCCGCTCTTTATAGACGTCTGCTTCTTTTCTGGCAAATTCCTCAAGGCTCTCTTCTCCTGCTTCCGCAGCCAGTGCCGCTTGCTTCAAACGCTTATCCTGCATACGGAGGGCCTCTCGGCGCTCCCGTTCAAATTCGTTTTTCAACAGCTGCTGCCGTTCAAGCAGCTTCATTGTTTTTTCAGTTTCTCTCTGCGCCTCGCGCAAATACTGGTTGAGCATGGCGATTGGATTCTTTTGTTCCTTCTGTTCTACAAAATCAAATAGCTCCGCCTCGATGGTTCGTTTCATTTTTGTAAAAATGCTTGTCATCTTGATCTCTCCTCGCTTAATTGTTTTTCAATTGATTCCATTGCTTTTCAAAATTAACGAACGGGTCTTTTTCCTTGGCAACGTCAACAAAGTCTTCATCTTCTTCCTGCCACTTTTTATATACAACATACAGGACGGCTAAAGCAGCTACACCAAGCAAAGCAGGTACATTGCCGACTGCCACGAAGAACGCGATCAATCCGGTTGCTCCCCAAAAGAGCTTGAGCCCCTTCGAAGGAGCTTGTTTGTATTGCTTCCACGCCACATACATAATAGCGGCACACAGCACAAGGCCCAGCATCGGACCGACACTTGCAATCGCTATGATCGCTGCAAGACCTCCGACACAAAACAGCATCACCTTTTTCATTTATTTTTTCCTCCCTTCGATATCTTGATTTCATCTTACCTCGTACTGCCCTTTTCTATAACGAGCCCTGGATTGAACTTTCCCTCCTCCTTAAGACCGAGACTGTAAAATCCTGAAAGAAAATAGCGTTCCTAAAGAGCAAATAAAAAGGAGCCGCCCCAACAGATCATGAAACTTGACTTGTTGGGACGGCCCCTTCTTCTTTCTTACAAAGAGGCTGATTTCTATTTTGTTTAGAAGCTGAAGCATCCGAAGTCTCACTTCGGATGCTCTGGCTCATTTCTTGTGCATTTTAAATTCAAGATACAGCTCGTTATAGTAGGCCAGCATGTCCGCCCCTAAGTTTTCATATACTTCTAAGTGCTCTGTTTGTTCCGGACTTGGATAGAAGCGCTGGTCATTCACCACGTCTTTCGGCATGTATTCGAGAGCTTTTTGATTAGGCGTCGAATAGCCGACATACTCCGCATTTTGCGCGGCTACTTTCGGATCCAGCATAAAGTTGATAAATTGGTGGGCGGCTTTTATATTCTTGGCTGTTTTCGGAATAACCATGTTATCAAACCAAAGATTCGATCCCTCTTCCGGCACGACATATTCCAGATTATCCTTTTCCCACATAATTTCTGAAGCAGTTCCTGACCAGACAACACCAATAGCCGCTTCATCATTCTCCATCAGCAGACGGATTTCATCACCGATGATCGCTTTAATATTAGGAGTCAATTGATCCAGCTTTTCCTTTGCTTCAATTAGGTGCTGTTTGTTTGTATCATTCAATGAATAGCGGAGCGAGTTCAGTCCCATTCCCATGACTTCGCGGGCACCGTCCACCAGCAAAATATTGTTGCGCAGCTCCGGGCTCCATAAATCGTTCCATGCTTTGATTTCTTTGCCCTTCATTAAATCTTTGTTGTAAATAATGCCAACCGTTCCCCAGAAATAAGGAATGGAATATTGGTTGTCATGATCAAAAGGCAAATCCATGAACCGTTGATCGATATATTTTAAATTTGGCAGCTGAGAGTGATCAAGCGGCAGCAGCTGGTTTGCCTTTTTCATTTTGTCAATGGCATACTCGGAAGGCACCGCAATATCGTAAGCAGTGCCGCCTTGCTCAATCTTTGTCATCATCGCTTCGTTGGAATCAAAGGTTTCATATATAACCTTGACACCCGTTTCTTTTTCGAACCGGTGAATGAGCTCAGGGTCAATGTAATCTCCCCAGTTATAGATAGTCAATACATTGCCGCCTGCTTTTTGTTCGGGTCCATTAAGAACAGACACGGCATACATCAGCAAAAAAGCAATGGCAAAGACGGCTGCAAATGCACGGATTAATTTGTTCATTTCTGCACCCCCGCTCCAGCTGACCGGCTGTTTCGCTGCATGATGAAGTAATACCCGGCCACAAGAATGATTGTAAACAGGAATAACAGCGTGGACAGCGCGTTAATATTTAAGGAGATGCCGCGGCGGGCCAGTGAGTAAATTTCCACTGATAATGTGCTGAAGCCGTTGCCCGTTACAAAGAAGGTAACCGCGAAATCATCAAGCGAGTAAGTGAGCGCCATAAAGAAGCCGGCAAACACCCCTGGCGAAATATACGGCAGAACAACTTTCGAGAGCACATCCCAGTGGCCTGCCCCTAAATCACGGGCGGCATCAATCAAAGAGCTGCTCATCTCTTGCAATTTAGGAAGCACCATGATGACCACAATCGGAATCGAAAAAGCAATGTGCGATAACAGCACGGACGTAAAGCCCAGCTTAATTCCTGCCATCGTAAACAAAATTAAAAAGGAAGCACCGATAATGACATCGGGACTCACAATCAAGACATTATTAAACGACAAAAGTGCTTGCTTCGCCGTCTTTTTTCTCATGTATACAATAGCCAGTGCGCCAAGCACGCCGATAATTGTGGAAATCGCCGAGGATAACAAGGCAATAATAATTGTATTGAGCACAATAATCAAAAGCCGCTTGTCACCAAAAAGCTCCTTATACCACTCCAGCGTAAAGCCCTCAAAATTGTTCATCGTGCCGCCGCTGTTAAATGAATAAAACATTAAATAAAAGATGGGCGCATATAAAACGATGAAGATAAAAGCCAAATAAACTCTTGGCCAAACAGACTTCTTTTTCATTTTATTGAACCCCCCGCTTTCTCGTGCCGGTCACAATCATAATAACGACCATCGTGATAATTAAAAACACCGCAATCGCTGACCCCATGCCCCAATCCTGGGTAACGAGGAAATGCTGCTCGATTGCTGTTCCCAGAGTAATAACCCGGTTGCCGGCAATCAAGCGGGTAATCATAAACAGCGATAACGCCGGAATAAACACCGCTTGCACCCCCGACTTGACCCCGCTCAGCGTAAGCGGAAAAACAACCTTGCGGAATGTTGTCCACGCGGAAGCCCCCAAGTCGCGGGAAGCATCGATTAAAGCAGGATTCAGCTTATCAAGCGCGTTAAAAATCGGCAGCAGCATAAATGGAATAAAAATGTAAACAGACACAAATACAAAGCTGAAGTCGGTAAACAGTATTTGCTGCGCGCCGATGCCGACCGCTTCAAGAAAATTATTCGCCGCGCCATCCGTGCTGAAAATGCCCAGAAAAGCATAAGCTTTCAGCAGCAAGTTAATCCATGACGGCAAAATAACAAGCAGCAGAAGCAGCTGCTTGTATTTTGTTTTTGTAATAAAGTAAGCTGCCGGATAAGCAATGATTAAGCAGAAAGCGGTAATTAGAAAGGCGTACCAGAAAGAACTGGCAATCATCTTCATATATACAAAGGTAAACAGTTTTTCATAGTTGGCGAGAGTAAAGTTTCCATGCAAATCAAAGAACGAATAATAAACAACAAGCAAAATAGGCGTAATGACGAACAAGCCGATCCACAGGACATACGGCAGAAGATAAAACCAGCGCGCTTTATTGTTCATAGCCGGCCTCTTGATAGGACTCTAGCCGCTTGTCGAATTCTTCTTCTGTTTCGCCGAGGCGCATAACATGAATGGCCTCCGGTTCAAAGTTCAAACCGATTTTCTCGCCTACTGTCGCCTTCTTAGTGGAGTGGACAAGCCACTCATTCTGCGCTTCATCATAACAGATCATTTCATAATGGACACCGCGGAACAGCTGGGAATCCACCTTTACTTGAATCTTGCCTTCGTTCCATGAAGTAATCTCCAAATCCTCCGGACGGATCACAATATCCACAGATTCATTCTGGTTCAGCCCCTGGTCTACACATTCAAATACCTTGCCGGCAAATTCCACTTCAAAATCCCTGATCATCTTTCCGGGCACAATATTGGATTCCCCGATAAAGTCGGCTACAAAGCGGTTAATCGGCTCGTCATAAATATCTGTCGGCGTGCCGCTCTGCTGGATCTTTCCTTGATTCAGCACAAAGATTTCATCCGACATGGCCAACGCCTCTTCTTGGTCATGGGTAACGAAGATAAAAGTAATGCCGAGACGCTTCTGTAAATCGCGAAGCTCATATTGCATCTCCGTCCGCAGCTTTAAATCTAAAGCGGATAAAGGCTCATCCAGGAGAATGACTTCCGGTTCATTCACAATAGCGCGCGCAATGGCTACCCGCTGGCGCTGCCCGCCGGACATTTCGGTAATTTCCCTTTTCTCATAGCCGCTCAAATTGACAAAACGGAGCGCCTCTTTTACCCGGCGGTCAATCTCCGAGTTTTTGACTTTTTTAATCCGCAAGCCAAAAGCGACGTTCTCATATACATTTAAGTGAGGAAAGAGCGCGTAATCTTGAAATACCGTGTTTACTTGCCGCTTGTTCGCCGGCACGTTATTCATTCGTTTGCCGTTAAAATAAATGTCGCCCTCCGACGCTTCCGTAAAACCGGCAATCAGCCGGAGAATAGTCGTCTTTCCGCAGCCTGAGGGACCGAGAAGCGTATAAAATTTTCCCCGCTCAATTTCAAAACTTACATGATCTAATACGACTGCGTCGTTATCATAGCGCTTCGTTACATGATCGAAGCGAATAATGACTTCCTTTGTCATAGTACCCTCCCTTTTCTCTTATAAATAAGACTTAGTCACAGTCAAAACAAGCTCAGATGAACCTTCGAAACAATTGACAATTTGATGGGCTTCAGATGAGTGAAAATAGATCGCTTCACCGGCATTAGCTACATATTCCTGATTCCCAAGCAGCACTTTAATCCGTCCGCTCAGCACATAACCAAATGTTTCAGCCAAAGAGGGCTCAAAGCGTTTAAATTCGCCGTTTTGCTGGAGAATAAGCTTCACCGGCTCCATCTCTTTCTCGTTGGACTCCGGCACAAGCCACTGAATTTCATATCCTTTTTCTTCATCCATGTAACCGGTATGATCTTCCTGCCTGTAAACAACCTTTTGTTCCCGCTTCTCCTCATCAAAGAAATCCTTCGGGGAGCAGCCCAACACTTCTAATAAGTGAAAAAACGTCTCTATCGAAGGAGAGCTTAAATCCCGCTCTAATTGCGAGATATATCCCTTGCTCAAATCCGTTCTTTCTCCGAGTTCTTCCTGTGTTAACCCCTTTTTCAATCTTAAATTCCTGATTTTCTTGCCGATTTCCATCCTCTTAATCCTCGATTTTGTTTAGTTTTAGTAAACTTTTTATCAACAAAGTTTATTTTTATCAAACTATAAGTTTACACCCAGTTTCTCATTATAAAGTATAGCGCTGAAATCTCAAGAAGAAGTTTCACTTTTTTAGCGAACTTGACAGAAGGAAGAAAATACTGTAAAATGAATGATATTCAGTCATTATTATCGGGGGATTTTATTATGCGGGTAAAGAGTGATGGGAAATACAACAAAATTCTTCAGGCAGCGATCGAGGTCATTTCTGAAAAGGGATTGGACCAAACATCGATCACTGATATTGTCAAACGGGCAGGGGTTGCACAGGGGACCTTTTATTTGTATTTTCCCTCAAAAAAAGATTTAATCCCTGCGATCGCGGAGGATTTGCTTAGCCTGACGTTAGAAAAAATCAAAAGCGAGACAAAACTTAAAAGTGATTTCTGGGACATCATTCAAACGTTAATAGATGAAACCTTTGAATTAACGAAATCCTATAAGGACGTCATTATTTTGTGCTACTCGGGACTGGCGATCGTGCATTCAATGGAAAAATGGGAAACGATCTATACCCCCTACTATGACTGGCTAGAGGAGGTTTTACAGTCAGCTATCAGCAAAGGAACGATCATCGGAGATATTGATGTGAAATGGACAGCCCGTCTCATTATTAACTTAATTGAAAATGCAGCTGAACGCTTTTATATTGCCGAAGAGGACAAAGATTTAACTGCTTATAAACAATCTGCCTTTTCTTTTCTGCAGCGTTCGCTTTCCAGGTAATCCAGAGGCGCTTTCTTAGGCGTTTCACTTTTCATAAAAAAATGAATGACAGTCATTCACAAATTTAATTGAGGTGCTTACAGTGAATTGGTTTATTGTGTTTATCGCAGGTGCATTGGAAGTCGTATGGGCCACAGGCTTAAAATACGCCGACTCTCTGGCGGATTGGACAGTGATCACCGTGCTGATTGCCGTCAGCTTCCTTTTGCTCATCCGTTCATATAAAACGCTCCCGCTGGCCGCTGCTTACACCGTTTTCGTCGGTATCGGAACAGCAGGAACATACTTTATGGGAATCTATTTAGGAGAGCCTTTTTCTCTTGTACAATTATTATTCGTTGCCTTGCTGCTGTCAGGTGTAGCCGGCATGAAACTATCTACATCGGCGCAGGAAGATGAAAATAGAGGTGAATATCAATGAGTTGGGTCTTTTTAGTATTAGCCGGTTTTGAAGAAGTCATTGCGACCATTGCCATGAAATATGTAAATGGCACAAAGCGAAAATTACCGATTGCCATCATGGTGGTTGGCTTTATTTTTTCCTTCTATTGCCTATCACGAGCGATGACTGAGCTTTCCGCCGGAATTGCCTACGCGGTTTGGACCGGCATCGGATCGATCGGCATTACCCTCGTCAGCATCGTCTGGTTTAAAGAAAAACTAAATAAATTTCAATTTCTTTCATTGGCCTTCATTATGCTTGGCGTAGCCGGATTGAAATTTACTTCTTAATTAAAAGAATCTCCGCCGTTTCCAAACGGCGGAGATTCTTTTTTAACTTTATTGTATTGCTACTTTAGCCAATACTTCTTTGAATGTATTGATCACTGTATCTACTTCTTCGTAGCTGATTGTCAATGGCGGCTCGATGCGGATTGTTTTTGAGTTAACAAGTGTACCAGCCACAAGGATGCCATGATCAAACATGCCTTTGGATACTTCGTAGCCAATTTCATCTTTGTGGAACTCAATACCGATCATAAGCCCTTGACCGCGGATTTCCAATACTTTATCTCCATGCTCAGCAGCCGCTTCTTTCAAGCCTTTTAAGAAGTACTCGCCGACTTCTGCTGCTCTTTCCGGAAGATTTTCTTCGATCAGCACGCCGATTGTTGCGATAGCTGCCGCGCAAGCAAGCGGGTTGCCGCCGAATGTTGTTGTGTGCATGAATGGGTTGTCGAACAAGTTTTTGAACACTTTTTCGTTCGCTACTACCGCTCCAGCCGGCATGACACCGCCGCCGAATGCCTTTGCAAGACAGATAATGTCAGGCGTCACTTCGTATAATTCCGCCGCGAACATCTTTCCTGTACGTCCCATTCCTGTTTGCACTTCATCAAAGATTAAGACAACATCGTACTCGTCACACAATTCTCTTACTTGTTTTAAGTAATCTTGAGGAGGGATGATGATACCGCCTTCACCTTGAATTGGTTCTAAAATAACCGCTCCTACATCTTCGCCGACAAGCGCGCAAGATTCGAATGTTTTTCTCATCATATCAATGTCGCCGTACGGCACGTGACGGAATCCAGGAATCAGCGGAAGGAATGGCTTGCGGAAGATTCCTTTAGCTGTACCGGAAAGCGAGCCTAAGCTTTTTCCATGGAAAGAACGTGTAGTTGAAATAATGGTTGAACGGTCGCTGTACATTTTTGCAAGCTTTAATGCCGCTTCCACACTTTCTGTTCCGCTGTTTGTAAAGAAAGAATATTGCAGGTCGCCTGGTGTAATGTCTGCTAAAATTTTAGCAAGCATTGCACGAAGCGGGTCAAGCAAATCTTGGCTGTGAAGCGCTTGGCGATTCAACTGATCCGTTACGGCTTTCACCACTTTTGGATGACGGTGGCCGACATTGTAAATACCGAAGCCGCCCAAACAATCGATATATTTCTTGCCGTTGATGTCAGTGAAGCAAGAACCGCCGTCGGACCATTCAACAGCTGCGAACTGGCCGCCTTCTGTTACTGTCTTGCGGTAGGAAAGGAATCCCGGATTCACGTGATCACGGAAGTTATCTACTGTTTCTTTCGTTACCCACGCTGCTTCTTCCGCTGTTACTTCTTGCTTCTCGATTAACGCGAGAACCTGCTGAATATATTCATTTACTTGTTCTACTTGCTCGTTGTTTTTCACTTCTGTTTTTGTACTCATTTATCTTCACTCCTGCAATTTGATTAGTTTTTAAACCAGCCTACTGGTTCTACTTCTAAGTTGATGTTAATTTGTTTGATTTCTTGGAATTCATCCAGTCCGTACGTTCCTAAGCTGCGCCCGATGCCGCTTTGCTTATAGCCGCCCCATGGAGCTTCGTTGTAAGTCGGATGATAAGAGTTGATCCATGTAATACCCGCGCGCAATTTCTTGATGACGCGAAGCGCTTTTGCTCCGTCAACAGTAAATACTGCACCGGCTAATCCGTAGTCTGTGTCATTCGCAAGGTGGATGGCTTCTGCTTCGTCTTTGAATTTTTGAATTGCTACAACTGGTCCGAAAATCTCTTCTTGAACGATTTTCATCTCTTGTGTCGTATCAGCAAATGCTGTTGGAGCGACGAAGAATCCTTTGTCCATGCCGTTCTCTGTTAAGCGCTCTCCGCCGAACAGAAGGCGAGCCCCTTCTTGTTTACCGCTTTCAATATAGCTTAATACTTTCTCCATGTGCTGCTGGCTCACAAGCGGTCCCATTTCTGTTTCCGGATCTGCACCGTTTCCTACTTGAATTTGTTTTGCACGCTCTGTAAAACGTTCAATGAACTTATCATAAATGCTTTCTTCTACGAGAATTCTTGATCCGGCTGAACATACCTGACCTGATCCGCAGTAAATGCCAAACAAGGCGTAATCAACTGCCACTTCAAAATCAGAATCCGCAAAAATAATGTTTGGTGATTTTCCGCCGAGTTCTAAAGAAATCTTTTTCATGTTGTCAGCTGCCGCTTTCATGATGTGCTTACCTGTTTTTGTACCGCCGGTAAAGGACACCATGTCCACATCTTTATGAGAAGCAATTTCGTTCCCAACAACAGGGCCCGCACCGTGAACCATATTCACAACGCCTTTTGGCACGCCGGCTTCTTCAATGATTTCGATCAATTTTGTAGGTGTAACTGGTGTTACTTCAGAAGGTTTGAAAACAATTGTGTTCCCTGCCGCTAATGCCGGAGCGATTTTCCAAACACTCATCAGCATTGGAAAGTTCCAAGGAACGATTAATCCGCACACGCCAACTGGTTCTCTGACAACCATTGCTTGCATTGGGTCCGCTACATGATACGTTTCGCCATCCGGCTGAGTGATCATGCCTGCATAATAACGGAAGCAAGCGGCCGCATCTCCCATGTCAAAGCCGGCTTCACGAAGCGGCTTGCCGTTGTTCATTGTTTCTAAAGTAGCTAGCTCTTCCGCTTTTTCATCAATTTTATCCGCTATTTTCAATAAGTAAGCAGCGCGCTCAACTGTCGGAAGATCTGACCAGACACCGCTTTCAAAAGCTTCCTTGGCTGCAGCAATAGCCGCTCTTGCATCTGCCACCGTGCCTTCAGCTGCTTGAGCGATTACCTCTCCAGTAGCCGGATTGATTACTTCACGTGTTTTATTGTCACTGGAGTTTGTCCATTCCCCATTAATATACATTTTCAAATCAAGAGTTTTCACTGCTTGCGTGTTTTGCGTTTCTAACATGTTTTTCATCCTCCTATTCTTTGTTTGTTTTATATAATGCAATTAACGTGCCAAGTTTAAATATTTTAAATATTTTTGAAAAACCCGTCCTATTAAGCTTTTTTTATATGATAAACGCAGAGGAACGATTTTTTTCTATGCAAAATTGAATAATGTATGTTTAATTGAATAAATCACCCATCTTCGCATAGTACTCATGCTCACCATAAAAAAAACGTTCAAAAGCAAGCTTTCACTCACTTTTGAATCGTTCAGACTAGAGATACACTCATTGAAAATTGAAGTTTGTCCATAATCTTTTTTCATTTGCTTGTGAATAGAGGCTGTTGATTTCCATTCCAGGCGCTTCGCTTTCCGCAGGGCGGGCGGTGAGCCCGCTGGAGTCTGCGCGCCTTCCATTTCAATCAACAAAGCGGACACGTCAGGATAGTGGTACAAAACGCTGGAGGTGAGAAAGAAGCTTTCGAAATACTCTCCCATCCAATGGGATCAAATAGATAGGAGCCCTCTAGGCCAGCTTGTACTAGGGAATCATCTGGTTCGCCAAATAGAGCACAGGTTGGACGATGTTAAAGGAACTGAAAAAATTGTCCATGCAGGCATGCTTACTTTCGCTCCAATGAACCTCAAGAAGATGGTCTGAATCATCGACCCGGAGAGATCTATCTTTCTCTCAAATGACTTAAAAATCATCTAAAAAACGAAAACGGGTTCGGAATGATCTCATTCCGAACCCGTTTGAACCGTTCAAAAGCAAGCATTCTCTCACTTTTGAACAGTTTCTATTAATAAAGAGACGCTTCGTTTTCTGTTTTTCTGCTGCTCACAATCTTTTGGTACTTGCGGCTGACAGATGATTGGCTGACTCCGAGTGCTTTAGCTGCTTTCGTTGTCGTTTTATACTGCTTCATTGCCAGAACAATCAGCTGCTCCTCCACATCTTCCAGAGCTTCCTGAAGCGGCACGACTCTAGTAATGATTGGCCGTGCCTTTTTGAAATCATAACCAAGCGACAGGAATTGGCTGACAAACTCGGCGTCGATTGCCTGATCATCGGCAGAAACCACAAGCCGCTCGATGATGTTTTGCAGCTCACGCACATTTCCCGGCCAAGAATAGAACTCTAGCACATTGATGGCATCAGGCGTTAAGTAAAAGCTTTTGTCGTACTTTTCGTTGAGCTGCTGAAGAAAATGAAAAGCCAGCACCGAAATGTCCTCGATTCGCTCCCGTAAAGGCGGGATATGAAGCGGGATAACATTCAGCCGGTAAAACAAATCTTCGCGGAAGGTGCCTTGCTCCACCATTTGTTCAAGTTTTTTATTGGTGGCCGCAATAATTTGCACATCCACTTTTTCAGCAATGGTGCTGCCGACCGGAATGACCTCCTGCTCCTGCAGCACACGCAGCAGCTTCACTTGCAGATGAAGCGGCATTTCACCGATCTCATCAAGGAAAAGCACCCCTTGGTCGGCCATTTTAAAATAGCCGTCTTTTCCTTCTTTATCTGCTCCCGTGAAAGCGCCTTTCTTGTAGCCGAACAACTCGCTTTCAAGCAGGTTTTCCGGAATAGCGCCGCAGTTTAACTTCAGGAACGGTTTATCTGAACGGCGGCCAAGCTGATGGATCGCCTGAGCGATGACTTCTTTTCCGACTCCCGATTCACCGGTAATCAACACAGTGGAAGAAAATTCGGCAATTTTCTTCACCTGGAGAATAATTTTCTCCATTTTCGGACTGCGGTACATCAGCTTTTTCAAGGTGCGATCCTGATTCTTGAACGTATCGAGCTCTTTTTTATATTTCTCGGAAATCTTCTTCATTTCTTTTAATTCGTCTTTTAAGCGCGATGTTTCTGTAATATCTCGAGAAGCGATAATAATGCGGTCAATCTCTCCCTTATCATTAAAAACAGGATTGCCGACTGCCAGCACCTTTCTTCCGCTTCTCGCCTCCTGCACCACAGATACCTTTTTCTTCTTTTCCATCACGAGCCTTGTTACAGAAGGACTGAACATCCCTTTCTTCTCTAACTCAAGAAGACTTTTTCCTATCATATCTTTTAAATCCGTATCCCAAAATCCGCTAATGACGTTTTCACTGTAACGAATCAGTTCACCTTTGCTGTTAACAACGAGCAGTTCATCATAAATAGTGGATAAAATGGCGTTTAAATCGGTATTAAGATTTTTGATGTCTTCAATTTCCATTGCCATATCTTCAATGGTCGGAATATCCTGAACAACAATGAGCATGCCCTCAATTTTTTGATCTTGAGCTGAAATCGGGCAATAATCAAGCAAAACTCCCATCTCATCTGTCAGCTGCACTTGGTTCAGAATGGTTTTTCCGGTCGCGAATACGCTTTCGATTAGCTCCCTGTCAAAAATAGACTCAGCCGGTTTATTCATCACCTTTTCTGCCGTTGACTTGATCATTTTCAAACCAGCATCATTGCAGTTAATGATTTTCTTTTCCCGATCTACTACAAACATACCCATCGGAATAGAGGTAAGAAGTGTTTTAAATAAATTGACGCCGTGCTCTTCTTGTTTAAACAGCTCGGCTAGCAGCTCTTCCCGCTTTAAATAACCGCTGGGCGAACCTGTTTCATCATTAATGATGGTTAACGGCTCCCCAATTACCTGAAAAATAACAGGCAATGAAATAATTTTGTTTACGTGATAGACTTGTTCAATCGGAATGGACTGAGACAACAGCGTTTGGAAGGTCACTTTTCCTTTATGAGCCAGACGGTTGCTCTTTAAATGAACATAAGAAATAAGCTTGCCCTTCTCGCTCATAAAGATAAATGGTTCTTTGATTGCACTGATGTCTATGAAGTTGTCCTCCTCTTGATCTTCCACCGCAATGGAAACAAGCGGATTCAATTTGTTTTCATCAATCGTAAACATGTTCGATCCCCCTCTCAGCTGTCCCCTTTCTATTATTTTAACAAACTTTTTACAGAATAATAGAAAAAGAAGATGGAAACACCATCTTCCTCCGTTGCTTATTGATCAATCACAAGCGCTTACTACCAGTTCTTCTTTCACATAGGCGAGTACCATGCCGGGAATGACCTTGTCTCCTTCTTGGACTTCCAGCGACTGGATTTCTCCGCTGACGCCCACTTTCACTGGCAGCAATTCGCCGTGCTCATCTCTAATTAAAAACAGCGGCTCCCATTCATAAATTCTGATGCTTTCTTGTACGAGAACTTGCTGAACAACTCCGTTATATGGGCTTGTAATCAATTCTTCAAACAATGGTACTCATCTCCTTTTCTTTCAAGCTATAGTAATGGCCGTGTCGTCATTCAGCGCCTTCCCTGCCAAGCCCTGAAAATTCATGAGCGAAAAAAGAAGCAACATCCACAGGCCTATTCAGCAGATCCTTCCTTGCCCTAAACAGGCAGCCGCTGCTGCATGTTTATTTTGCCCTCCCCGGATTCGATCAGTTGGTGTTCCGCAGGCAGTTTTTCCCATTTGTTCTGCCTTCTGCTAATGATTTCCCGATCATTTTGCCTACCTGAACGGAACTCGCCTGATCCAACCACCTCATCCCCTATACTTGTTTTATAGCTGGCTCATTTATGAAAGATTAATCCAGCCGCGCAATCCGGAAGCTTCAGCAATCTTGCGGATTCCTTCGACGTAAGCCGCTGTTTTCATATTTATTCCAAACTGTTCAGCGGTATTCTGAACGTTTAAGAAGCTGGCATGAATTTTTTCTTGCAGCCGCTCTTCCACTTGTTCTTTCGTCCAATAATACCCTTGGTTGTTCTGGCACCATTCAAAATAAGAAACAATCACGCCGCCGGAGTTGGCAAGAATATCTGGGACGACCAAGATTCCGCGCTCATCCAGCTTTTGGATCGCTTCTCGCGTTGTTGGTCCATTGGCAGCTTCAACGATAAACTTACATTTCAATTGATCGGCATTTTCGGTCGTGATGACTCCGCCAACCGCTGCCGGAATCAGCACATCACATTCCTGCTCGATCAGCTCTTCATTTGTAATGACGTTTTCAAACAAGCCAGTGACAATTCCGAATGAGTCGCGGCGTCCAAGCAAGTCAGGAATATCCAGTCCTTCAGGATCATAAATCGCACCGAGGGCATCTGAAATACCGACTACTTTTACCCCTAATTCATGCAAGTAGTAGGCAAGGTAGCCGCCAACGTTGCCAAACCCCTGCACAATGACTCTCATTCCTTCCAAAGGCATGTTCTTTAACTCGCTGACCATCTGCAATGTATATAAGACACCTTTAGAAGTGGCCGTTTCGCGCCCTTCAGAGCCCCCCAGAACAAGCGGCTTTCCAGTAATAAATCCTGGCGAATCAAATTCTCTAATATGATCATACTCATCGAGCATCCACGCCATAATTTGAGAATTCGTATACATATCCGGCGCCGGAATATCTTTCGTTGGGCCGACAAGTTGACTGACCGCCCGGACATAGCCGCGGCTTAAACGCTCCAGTTCATTCATGCTCATGCTTCTCGGTTCGCAAATGATGCCGCCTTTAGCTCCGCCATAAGGAATGCCCGTAATGCCGCACTTTAAGCTCATCCAGCCAGCGAGCGCTTTCACTTCATCAGCTGTGACATCCGGATGAAAGCGAATGCCGCCTTTTGTTGGACCGTTCGCATCGTTGTGCTGGGCACGGTAGCCTTTAAAGACTTGTGTTTGGCCATTATCCATTTTGACAGGGATATTGACCTCTAAAAATCTCATCGGCTCTTTTAGGAATTCATATACTTCATCAGAGTAACCAAGAATCTCTACCGCTTCTTTTAAAATGGATTGAAATTCTTCTTGCGGATTATCCTTATGATGTTGTCCTGTTGTTTTCTCAGTCTCTGTTGCTTGTACATTGGTACTCAATTCATCACACCTCATTTTTGTTTATTGCTTTATATAGAAGCAATTTCCGTGCCAAAGCTTCAAAAAATTCAAAAATTTGTTTTGTACATGGCAGACGGGCTTCTCGCCGCTTTCCATTTCCTTTTCCTGACACTGTAGTTATGCTCGATTGCATAGCCTATTATTTTTCGCATAAGCCGGATAGCCTCACACGGCGGAGCTCCTCTCTTTTCAACCTGCAGTTCCTGACATCGCCTCATAAAAAAAGCCGGATGAACCAGCGACTCTCCTGTCGCCAGCCCTTCCGGCTTTGCTATCTGCAGTTTATAATTCGTGCACTTCTTCCATATGCATCTGCGGAACAGGTGAACGGAACCAGTTTGTAATATACATTAAGTACAGGATTCCGATGGCTGACCAGATGATTCCGAGAATCAGTGAATGAATATTTAAATTCACCCATAGGATCATGACGATGCCGGCCCCAATAAGCGGGAAGACTAAATAGTTAATGAAATCCTTGATATTTTTATACCTTTTCATTTTAATCACATAGTGAGAAATAACTGCTAGGTTAACAAACGTAAAGGCAATGAGCGCCCCGAAATTAATTAAAGAAGTAGCTGTTTCTAAATCAAGGAAAATAGCAATCAGCGAAACGAAGCCAACCAATACCACGTTCAGTGCTGGAGTCCTCCATTTCGGATGGATATATCCAAAAAACTTGGCAGGAATCACGTTATCCCGTCCCATGACGTACAGGAGCCGGGAAACGCTTGTGTGAGAAGCAAGCCCTGAAGCAAGTGTGCCTGTCAGTGTTCCCGCTAAGAAAAATGCCTGGAATAACTTCCCGCCTACAAATAAAGCGATTTCAGGAGAAGCTGCCTCAGGATCGGAAAAACGGGACACATCCGGAAAATACATTTGCGTAAAGTAAGAAACCGTAATGAACAGGACACCCCCGACAAGTGCCGTTAAGAAAATGGCCCTTGGAATGGTCTTGACGGCATCAGGCGTCTCTTCTGATAAAGTCGTCACCGCATCAAAGCCAAGGAAGGAGAAGCATAAAACGGTGGCTCCTGCGACCAGTGCGTCCATGGACATCCCTTCTTCTGCAAACGGAACGAGCGAAAAGACTGTGCCGGCTCCTTCCCCGCTGCCAAGTCCTTTAACAACAAGTACAACAAACACAATAATGACCAGAAACTGAAAGAATACAAGAAAGTTATTAAAATTAGCTGCCAGATTTACACTGAACAAATTGGCAATGGTCACAACCGCCACAAAACCGACGACCCAGACCCAGCCGGGCACTTCCGGAAATAGTGCTGATAAATAAATTTTCGACAAAAGCGCATTGACCATTGGCAAGAACAAATAATCAAGCAATGAGGCCCATCCAACGAAAAATCCAAGTTTTTTGCTAATCGTTTTTTGTGTATACGTATAGGCCGAGCCGGCTACCGGATAAACTCTTACCATTTTCCCGTAGCTGGCTGCTGTAAATAACATCCCAACTAACGCAATCACATAAGAAGCAGGTACGTGCCCTCCCGTCTCGTGCGATACAATCCCAAATGTATCAAATGCCACCATTGGCGTCATGTAGCCGACACCCAGCATGACAATCGCCCATAAACCTAAAGATCTTTTCAATTGAACGTTTTCCTGCATATATCATTCCTCCTGTTTGTAACCGCTTAAAATGTTAATTATTAAAATATTCATACAAGTTCCGTGCCAAAAATACAAAAAAGTGCAAAAACTTTCATATTTTTTCCCAAAACAAAGAAAGCGGTTACCGACGGAGCTAACTGTCCGTTTGCTATTAACAGGAAAATAAATCATTTAGGAGATTAAAGCGATAAAAGGAAAATGTAAACTTTTTTTACTTTTTGATCCAGAATTTTTCTATTCACAAATGCATAATTCATTCCGTTTTACATAGCGATGTTTTTTCCAAATAACAAAAAAGAAGATGCAGGATGTTCCTGCATCTTCATGTCTTTTATTTAAATTTCAGCAAATCTTCCGCGTTGGCGAAGAAGTTCGCGATTTAATTCAGGATTTACTTCGAATGCTGCACGGCCATGCAGCCAGAACAAGTTGTTCAGCATAACAAGGTCGCCTACTGGAAGTTTTAGCTCAATAACACTTTCATCACTTTCCATGGAATCCGAAAGTTCTTTCAGATACTTCGCTTCTTCAATAGTATCCGGATAAACGAACTGATCGATATAGCAGATGCAAGGCGCATTGTTATCATTAAAGAAAGTCGCGCGCTGCACTTCCTGGCCAACATTTTTGCTGTTTGGCGCTTTGTAAGTAAATTTATGAGTAGCTAATGAATGAGTAGAGAACTTTTCAAGCTCTTTCCAGTCATCCAAGTGAAGCAAACGAGATTCGCCGCCTACCGCATTTTCTTCCTTCATTTTCATCATTAACAGCCAGTCAGTCGGCTCGTCAACAAACGTTCCATCTGTATGGAGTGTAAATAAGCGGTACGCTTGACGAAGGTAAGAATCACTGTTGTCTGTATGGGCTACTGTAAATCGTGCATAATATTTGCCTGTCATTGCATCAAAGTTCGGCGTTCCAACCAGGTGAGTCAGCGCCGTAGAGAAAATAACGTAGTCATCCGTATCTAATGTTTCTCCTTGAAGACCGATTGTAAAGCCGCCTGTTTCCCGGTCATGGACGATGCCTCTTAAAATATCCTGGAACTCTTTTCCTGTCAGCTGCAATAAGTAGTCAGCAACAATGCGTCTTGCATAAGGCGTGTACTCTAAATGCTGGACAGAAACGCTTTCCTCTTTGATTTTCGCCAAAAATTCTCTGATCACTTGCGGGCTTAACTCAATGTGGTATAGACGATCGCTTTGCGGATGCGCCTTCACCTCATAATTTGCTGTTTTTTGAACAAATTTTTTGCTTTTCGTTTCTAAAGTACTCATAATTTCATTCCTCCTGCTATTTTTAATTATAATGAGTGTGTTGTTTAGCCGGAAAAATAAAAAAGCCAGTTTACACCCTTTGCGTCCAAGGATAGTAAACTGGCCAATAATTACTTCATTGCTCCATGGAAATGGAGTCACAGTAAATATTTCAGTTTGTTATTTTATTTTCCAACTCAAACATTCGGTTTATAGTATTACTCACGTTTTTTGAAAAGGCTGTTTTCAAAAGGCGAGTATTTAATTCTAGGTTAATACTAGTATATGCGACTGTCACATAATTGTCAATATATTTAATTATTTATTTCGAATTTTTCGCTACTTGCTGGTAATGAAGATGCAGATCGTTCAGTGCAGCAGCAAGCGCATTGGCCGCCTTGCCTTTATAATACTGCTGAAGCTGTTTAAGCGGTTCGTCAATGCCATCTTTCAGGCTGACTCCTTTCAGCAGCTGCCCGATAAACTCTCTTCCATGCTCAGTTGCCAGCGTACAGGAAGCTTCAATGATCACTCCATACTTGGTGTCAACTTCTGCGGTGATTGTTAATGTGTCAAACACGCTTTTTGCAGCCATTCCTTGCGGCAGCCGCGCGTGCCCTGCAATAAACATTACTCTTGAGTTAATCATAAGAATTCCCCTTTCAACTTACGAACTAATCGCGCTTGTTAAATGCTGCTGCTCAGCAATCTGGCTGACAATCTCTTTGCCGATCTCGATTGAAGCCGTAGCAGCCGGCGATGGTGCGTTACAAACATGGATGCTGTTTTCGCCATTAATCATGTGGAAGTCATCCACGAAACCGCCGTCTGTTTTGACTGCCTGCGCGCGTACGCCTGCCGGTCCCGGCACTAAGTCCTCTGCTTGAATTTCCGGAATTAACTCCTGGAGACTTGCTACAAATTTTGCCTTGCTGACGGAACGGGCCATTTCTTCGAGTCCTTCACCCATAAATTTGCTTGCCAGCTTCCAGAATCCAGGATACCCCATTACTTCAGCAAAATCTTTTAAGTTGAAATCAGATAGCTTATATCCTTCACGCTTAAAGCTGAGAACAGCGTTCGGTCCGGCATCCACTTCCCCGCCAATCATCCGTGTAAAGTGTACGCCCAGGAATGGGAACTTCGGATTCGGAACAGGGTAAATTAAGTTTTTCACCAAATATCTTTTTTCCGGGACGAGCTTATAATATTCGCCGCGGAATGGGATGATTTTGACATCTGTCTTATAACCAGCCAGCTTCGTTACACGGTCGCTGTGCAGCCCGGCACAGTTAATCAAGAATCTTGCTTTGAATGTGCCGCGATTTGTTTCAATGGTAATGCCGTCACTGGATTCAGCAATATTGTCCACTCTTGTATTCAGGCGGATATCCGCTCCTTGTTCTTGAACGATTTCTGCGAATTTTTCAGTGACTTGCTTGTAATTCACGATGCCGGCAGCCGCTACTTTAATTGCAGCCTTTCCATTAACATGAGGTTCGATCTCTTTTAACTCTTCCTTGCTGATCTTCATCACATCGAGCTGATTTTCCAGACCGCGCTCATAAAGATTGTCCAAAAGCGGCAGCTCTTCATCTTTTGTTGCAACAATTACTTTCCCGCAAATATCATGTTCAATGCCATATTCCTTACAGAACTCAGTCATCGACTTGCTGCCTTGACGAGCAAAGCGCGCCTTGTAGCTTCCTGGCTTATAATAAATTCCAGAGTGGATAACCCCGCTGTTATGACCTGTCTGATGAGCAGCCAATTCTGCCTCTTTCTCTACTAAAAGCACTTTTGCATTTGGATACCGTTCATATAACGCCTTTGCCGTAGATAACCCAACAATGCCACCGCCAACAATCGCGAAATCGTACATTTTATCTTCTCCCTTGTTTGTTCTTTAATATTTTTACTTCATCATTATTTCGAGGAATGGTCTTCGGCCGATTCCAGACTGGCCATATAAGAAATCAAATTATTTTTTGTCCGCAAAAGATGATATTCCACTGCTGCGCGCAGCTCGGCAGGATCATTCCGGACGGCCGCTTCATAAATAAACCGGTGTTCTTTTTGCGTTTCCGCATAGTAATCCGCAAGCAGGCTAGGAGCGATCGGCGAAATCCCCAGGTTTTCTACCGCCTTTGTCAGCCGCGGCCACGGACAGCCTTTCCGCAGCAGCTTATGAAAGCTCTCATTTAAAGCAATATAGGAATCGTTTGTTTCATCCGACAGCTGCAGAGCTTCCATTTTTTCTACTGTTGCTTTTAACTCCTGCTTATCTTCCGCTGTTAAAAACGGAAGGGATTTCTCGACAGCCATTCCTTCCAAATAGGATCTTAAATGATAAATTTCTTCAATATCCTCTTTGGTAATGGGAGTCACAATGGCTCCTTTGTGAGGAACAAGCTTTACCAGTCCCTCAGTTTGAAGCTGGGCCAGCGCTTCGCGGATCGGCATCCGGCTGACATTCAAGGTATTTGCCCAGTCTTCCTGGATCAGCCTCTCCCCTTTCTTAAACGTTCCATTTAAAATGGCCTGCCGCAAGTTTTTCGTTACATAGCTTACGACGGTTGTTTTGTCCTTCGAGGGCTGAAACTTCATAGATGGACCCCCTGATCAGAAAGATTAGTCTTTTCATATTGGATATTGGATACAAAAAACTTAACATAAAAATAATAGAATTGCAAGAATGTTTTATAAATTATTAATAAACCTTGTAAATAAAGACATTAATAATAGTCATCCCTTTAAAGAGATGACTATTTCCGTTGATAATTGTATCCAATTTTACGCTTCTTTTTTCAACACAGCAGCTTTCTTTTGCGCTTTTCTTTTTTGAACCGCCGCTGCCATTGGGCAGTTTTTACACTTGCCGCATCCGGACGTTTGTTTGCACATCGTTCTTTTCCCTCCTCGATTTTTTATGACGGAAAGTGAAACGAAAAAAGCCAGCAATACCCTCCTAACAGAGAAGATATTACTGGCTTAACCTGCGCTCTTGTCTCCTTTTCTTGAGACTAAAGCAGATTTGACAGTTTCTACATATATTACAGCAGAATGGCCATTTCACTTGATCATAAAGAGGAAGTCTTTACAGAAGTGACTTTCCATGCCCGCTTATCATTCGTTACCCTCATCTTATCCAGTTTTAACTTTTCTGTCAATTGTTTTTTTATTCGCCGGACGAAGCTGCGGCCGCGCCAGCGGAAATCGCAGCAACCGCGGCCGCCTGCTGGGCTTGCAGAACCGCTTCAATCGATACGGCCAAACTTGCGGAAGCTGCTTGATTCCCGGCCGTTCTTTGCCTCACAACCATCTGCCCGGCAATTAATAGTCCCATATCTTTATACCATTTAAATAGCTTCTGCTCGCAAAATGCTTCCGACAGTACCATCACTTCTTCTAGTAAGTTCTCAGGCTTGTCTATTAATGCAAGCAAACCGAGGATCGGATAATGAAGCCCTTTTATTTTCAGCCCCCTGCTGCGAAGGTTTTCCATCCAATGAATGGCCCTGTCAACCAGCAGCTCCTTATCATTTTCCGTGCCTTGCGCCAAGATGTGGGAAAGCAGCTGCAGGTCATTCCCTTTCCGGAATGGCCCTTCGCTTAATGCCGCATAATAAAATTCGATCTTTTCCATCAGCCCGTCCTGATCCTGGACCGCCAGCAAAATAGATAATGGATAATCATCATAAGAAGTTAAAAAATAATGTTTCTTCTTCATGTTTTCATGCACTTCTTTTGCCTGTGCGGCCACCTGCGCTCTGCCCTCTGCATCTTCTGCGGCGGAAATCAATGTAATAGCTGCGATATATGTAAAGGAGGTCTTTCGAAACTTGTTGTCTAAAAGCAATTGATAGCTTTGCTGCATCTTTTCAAAGGCATCGTACGGATCGCTCGCCCCTGTCAGCAATAAAGCGGTAACAGAATAATTGAGCGCTCCCTTTAGCCCTGACAGCCAGCCTGAATTTGCTTTAATATGGTCAGAAAGCTGTAAAAATTCCTTTGCTGAAAAATCTTTTCCGGCCGCTGCATATTGGGCAATGATAGACAATAACTGGCGCTTATCCGTCCCCCAGCTGACCGCGTTCACCAGCTGCTCGTAATCACGGGCAAACCGGGCCGCTATTTGTTGTGCTGCCTCTTTATTCATACTCCCTCGCCACCCTTCGCTTTTTTCCTTTTATTAAAAATAATGGAAGTTACTTTACTTACGAAAGAAACAGGCAGAAGGTTTCATTGAATGCTCTGCCTGCTTCTTCATTCGTTCTCCATCACTTCTTAATCAGCCGAGGGAACGGCCTCCTCTAAAGCATGCTCAAACTTCTCTGCTAATTCCATACCGGACATTACACGCTGACCGCCGCCTTGAATAAAGCGGGGCTGGCCGCCTCCCTTGCCTTTGATTAGCGGAAACACGGCGGCAGCAGCCTGCTTTAAATCCACTTGTCCGGCTTGATGCCCGCTCGCAGCTGTCAGCTGGAGCTTCTCTCCGTTTTCCGCTACGAAAAGAACAACAGCTGTCGCTTCTTTTTCGACCGCCAGACGAGCCAGCTTTTGCAGCTCCTGTATCGGCCGCTGCTGAAACACTTGAACGAGCAGCTGATACCCTTTCTTCTGTATCACTTGCATCAATAGCTCCTGTGCTTCATAGTTAAGCAGCTCTTCCTTCACTTCTTCAAGGGCGGTCTGCAGCGCTTTTTTCTCGCCCAGCAGCTGAGCGGCCGCCTCGGCCATTTTGGGCTGGGGGCTGTTCAGCAAGCGCGAAAGCTCCCGAAGGACTGTTTGCTTTTGCCCCAGCTGCTTCAAGACCCGCCAGCCGCACACAAATTCCAAACGCGCTTGCTGGCGCTGCCTTTCCCATTTCAGCAGCTTAACCGCCATTACCTCGCCCGTATGGCGCGGATGCGTCCCCCCGCAGCCGCTGTAGTCAAATTCAGGGATGATAACAAGCCGAATATCCTCTTCCACTGCCGGCTGTTTACGCAGCGGATAGCGGCGAGCTTCCTCTAACGTCATCCACTTTATTTCAATCGGACGGTTCTCCAACATTATTTGGTTGGCTTTCTTTTCTGCCTGCTCCAGCATTTCCTCCGTCAAAGAATCTGCCTCAAGATCAATCGTAACGGTCTCTTCCCCTAAATGAAAACTCGTCGTTTTTAAACCAAATAATTCTTCAAACGCTGCCGATAAAATATGCTGGCCCGCATGCTGCTGCATATGGTCATAACGGCGCTCCCAGTCGATTTGCCCTTGCACCTGCCCGCCTTTGAGTTCCGGTTCTTTCTCAAGGTAATGACGAATCACTCCATCAACCGTCTGCACATCAAGCACTCTCTCCCCGCTGATCCATCCGGTATCGAACGGCTGGCCGCCGCCCTCCGGATAAAAAACAGTGCGGTCGAGCACCACAAAATTCCGTCCAACCTCATCCGTGCCAACGTCTACAATGCAGGCGTCAAAGGATGTCTTATAAGCATCTTCATAAAAAAGCTTCTCTGTCATCGTTTTCCTCCTTTGTATCCCCTATCGCCTTTACTATAACAAAAAAGCCCTTTGCTGAATCAATCAGCAAAAGGCTTTATCAAAAATCTGAACGAAACGGCAACGGTTGTCTCCTCTTAGTTAACCCCTTTCATCATTTTATGAATTTTTGGCGATACCAAGAAAAGGATTAACCCGAGCAGAACCGAAATTCCGCCGATCACACCGAAATAAATGATTTCTGTATCAGGATGATAAAAGCGGACAATCTGCGCATTGATCGCCTGCGCGGAAGCATTCGTCAAGAACCATAAGCTCATCGTCTGTGCTGTAAAGGCAGACGGCGCTAATTTAGTTGTTGCAGAAAGACCGACAGGAGACAAGCACAATTCACCGATAACGACGAGGAAGAAGCTAAGCACCAGCCACATCGGGTGGACAAGTGATTCGGTTCCATTCACATACGCCGGAATAATCATCACGATAAAGGACAACCCGGCAAACACTAAGCCAAACGAGAACTTTCGCGGAGTTGTCGGCTGGCGGTTTCCAAGCTTCACCCATAACCAGGCAAACACTGGAGCAAATGCCACGATAAACAGCGGGTTCAACGATTGGAACCAAGAAGATTGCAGTTCCATTCCCGCAAAGCTCAATTGTGTCCGTTCATCAGCATATCTGGCAAGAATAATCGAGCCTTGTTCCTGAATGGCCCAGAACATCATCGCCGCAATAAAGAGGGGAATATAAGCAAGCAGGCGGGAACGCTCTACTGCTGATGTTTTGGGGCTGCGATACATCACAAAGAAATAAACAGCCGGAATAACAATCCCAAGAATACTAACCATCAAAATAAAACGCTTGATTGTCAATAAGCCTGTCTGGATGCCAATCACACCTAAGACAGCAATGAGCAGTGCGCTTCCGCCGAGACGAATGAATACTTTCTTCTTTTCGTCGCCAGTTAATGGGTTAGGCACATAAGTTCCTGCTAACCCAAGATTTTTTTTCTTGGTGATCACAAAGACAATTAAGCCGAGCAGCATGCCAAACGCTGCTAAACTAAAGCCAAGGTGGAAATTATATTGCTGGCCGACAGTACCGACAATTAACGGAGCAATCAGCGCTCCGGCGTTAATGCCCATGTAGAAAATACTGAACCCTGAATCCCGGCGCGGATCTTCATCTGCGTATAGATCACCGACAATGCTTGATACATTCGGTTTTAACAGGCCGGTACCGATAACGATAAGCCCCATCGATACAAATAATGCGCTTACACCAAAAGGAAAGGCAAGAACAATGTGGCCGATCATAATCAGCACGCCGCCGTAAAATACCGTCCTCGAGGTGCCCAGCAGCCTGTCAGCAAGCCAGCCGCCAATAATACCGGACATATAAACAAGCGAGCCATAAATAGCCATAATCGAAGCAGCTGTCTCTTTATCAAGACCCAAACCGCCTTTAGTCACTTCATAATACATATAGTAGAGCAAGATCGCTCTCATGCCATAATACGAAAAACGCTCCCAAAATTCCGTGAAAAACAGCGTAAACAGCCCTTTAGGCTGACCGAAAAATCCCTTCTGCGGTACACTTTGGACAATTTGTTCTTTCTGGTGACTGTCCAATGAAAACTCTCCTCTCTACCTATCTCTTTATTTCCTGTATTATCAAAAAATTCAATAGGTATAAGTTATTTAAGAAAAATTAAACCATCTTATCATAAATTGATTTTACTTAATTGTCAATCAAATAAAATTATTTCAAAATAATTAAAATGTTCTTTTTATTTACATTCCTAATAAGAAGTCTCCTTCATTCATTTAAAATGACAATAAAAAAAGCACGGCACAAGCGTTAGCCTGGCCATGCTTTTGCCTCTATTATTTTGTCATTCCCTGAAAAGTATCCGTTAAAACCGGGATAATTTGTTTTTTTCGTGATACGACCCCATCAAGGACAATCGTTCTGTCATCGGAAATCGGCGCGTTAAATGCTTTTTCCACAGCTGCCGCTTCTGTGCCTGCCACAATCGCCACAGAATCACTGTTTAAGATGTCTGTGATAACGAATAAGAATAGGTCCAGATTCTTGTCTGCAATCGTGCTCTCTAATGCTTTTTCAATCTCTTCTTTACGTACCAGGACATCTTTTACATCAATCGCGTTCACTTGAGCCACTTCCACTTGATAATCGCCCATGGAGAATACTTTGGAATCAAGCGATACGAGCTCCTCCGTTGACTTGCTTCTTAAGTCAGCTCCAGCCTTTAGCATGTCGAGGCCGTACTCTTCTGCATGAACGCCCGCAATGCTTGCCAGCTCCTGCGCTGCTTTTACATCTTCTTCCGTGCAAGTCGGAGATTTAAATAAAAGCGAATCAGAGATGATCGCTGATAACATCAGGCCAGCGATCTCCTTTTGGACGGAAACGCCATGTTCTTTGTACATTTTATTTAAAATTGTCGCTGTGCAGCCTACTGGTTCTGCACGATAGTATAATGGATCGCTCGTTTCAAAATTGGCAATACGGTGATGGTCGATGACTTCAAGCACACGCACATCGTTAATGTCATCCACACTTTGCTGGCGCTCATTATGGTCCACTAAAATCACTTGTGCAGCTTCCGGTGCCGCCTTGTCGATCAGCCGTGGAGGCTCCGCGTTAAATTGCTTCAGCGCATATTCTGTTTCGCCGTTCAACTCGCCCAGGCGGACAGCTTCAACGTCCATTCCGAGTTCTTTTTTCAACGCAGCGTAGGCAATAGCAGAACAAATAGAATCTGTGTCCGGGTTTTTGTGACCGAAAATAAGTACTTTACTCATTATTGAACTCCTCACTTGTATAAATAATAGGCAGCAGCGCCAGATGGCCCCGCTTTCACTTCATGCTCCTATTTTAACGCAAATCCGCTAAAATTTCTCGTTAACTTTCTAATTTTAATTAATCTTATCTAATTAATAAGATTAATATTCATTTTTCGGGCAGCGAAGCGCCTGACAGGGGAATGAACCGGCCCCACCCGCAAGCAAAAGAAAAAAGGCTGTACGGAACAGCCTTTTCACTTCTTCACTTTCTCCTATTTTCCTGGTCTTTCAAACGATTTTGCTCGTCCGGACGGCGGGCTTGATTTTTAAATTCATTTTCCTGCTGCATTTCCGGCTTTCTTCTTTCTTCGTCGCTGAGGTGATTTTGATTGCTACGAGCCATGCCTCCTCCTCTCGCTTGATATCCATGCTTTTCCCTCGCCCCTTCATTAAAACTCTTTTTCTATTCGACAGGGTTCTTGTCCCTTCTGGCTGCACTTCGGCTACAATAAAGAAAATACAGATCAGGAGAGGATGGGACGATGGCACAATTAGAACAGAGTGAACCGAGGGCAAAACGGCCGTTTTGGGGATTGTACTTTTCTCTGCCCGTTTTATCATGGGCGTTATATGACTTTGCAAATACAATTTTCTCTTCCAATATTATTACGATCTTTTTTCCATTTTATCTGCAGGAAACCATCGGGGGAAATGAACAGCTTAACCAAATAGCAAGCACCTTTATTTCCTATGCCAATGCAGCGGCCAGCCTGCTTCTTGTGCTGTTTTCGCCTCTTTTCGGCGTCTTGATTGACCGGACCGGCAAGAAGAAGCGCTACATTATTCCGTTCACGATCGTTTGTGTTGCCTGTACGATTTTAATGGGGCTTGCGGCTTCCGCCGATACTCCGCAGCGTTTCGCCGGCCTGCCCGTTTCGCTTGTGTTCGTGATTCTGCTGTTTGTAGCTGCCAAGTTTTTCTATCACTCCAGCTTAATTTTTTATGATACGATGCTGGCCGATTTAGGAACGAAGGAGGAGGTTCCGTTATTGTCCGGCTTTGGCGTAGCAGTCGGCTATATCGGTACGCTCGCCGGCCTTTCTATTTATCCTTTCATTGGGGATGAAAGCTTTCACCGGGCGTTTATTCCGACCGCCTTTTTATTTCTTATTTTCTCCCTTCCGCTCATGCTGACAGGACGGGAAACAAGATTGCGGCCTTCTGCTGAAAGACAATCTTTTTTGAGCGGGTATCGGGAAATTTTTTCTACGTTTAAGGAAGTCAAGGCTCACCGTGGGATCTTCCTTTTTATGATCGTCTACTTTTTCTTAAATGATGCGATCGCTACAGCCATCGCCATGATGGCCGTTTATGCTAAAGCAATTGTTGGCTTTTCTTCAGGTCAATTTATTCTTCTTTACCTTGTCTCCACCATTGCCAGCATTGTCGGCTCTTTTCTATTTGGTTATATTACCAAAGCCATTGGTGCCAAAAAAGCCGTCACCCTTGTCGGCCTCGTCCTGCTTGCCGCTCTGTTGGCTGGCACGTTCGCTGTCAATGAAGCGATGTTTTGGGCGGCTGGCAGTTTGTTCGGCGTGTCCCTTGGCGCCGTCTGGGTGACTTCCCGAACATTTATCATCGAGCATACACCCGAGGAGAAAAGAGGGCAATTTTTTGGTCTGTTTGCGTTTTCCGGCAAGGTATCCGCCATGGTCGGCCCCTTCCTGTACGGCACCATTACCTTGATTCTCGCTGATTACGGCAATATCGCAAGCCGCACAGCCTTAGGATCTTTAATGATTCTTGTGCTCGCCGGTCTCATCGTTCACCGCCGCATTCGCATATAAGTCCGGATGCCTCACCAATCTTTCCAGCTTGTCCATATCCTCATGAATCAGCTCCAGCAGCTGGCGATTGTAGAAGATGGAAGCCGGATGAAAGGTCGGAAAAATCACGTACTCTTTATCTGTCCATTCATACTCGCTGCTTTCCAGGCTCTTCAGCCGTTTCACCGGCTGCTTCATCAGACGGCCATGTGCTTCTGTCACTTTTAGATCCGGTCCGCATAAGCGTTTTAAGCCGATATTGCCGAGCGTGACAATGAGCGGGGATTGGACATGCTCTATTTCATAGTCAAGCAAGGGCGCATGAGCCAAAATCTCCGCGGAGGACGGGGCACGGTTGTACTTTCTTCGTACCGTCTCTCCGGCTCTTGTCCGCTTTTCCCGCCATTTATAAGGGCGGCTTCTAACGGCGCTGGTTATGTATACTTCTTCCCTTGACACGCCGGCTCTTTCCAAAAATTTCATCAATTCATTGCCCGCCCTGCCGCTGAAGGGAATGCCGTTATGGATTTCTGTTTCTCCCGGCGCCTCGCCGACAAGCAGGAGCTTCGGCTTTTCAGGGCCGGCTCCATAAACAAACCCTTCAACGGGATAAGGGCTAATCCGTTTTCTTCCGAGTTCCGCCAGCCATTCTGGTATTCTCATCCGCTATATCTCCCTTCCCACTGTTGGGCGCAAGGCATTAGCTCAGCAACTGGAAAGCAGCCGCGCCGATCGCTGCTTCTTCGGCCTGCACAGCCTTTATCCTCCGCCCTTTCTATTGAATCTATACCCGCTCCCTGCTATCTGTTAACTACTGGTGATTTTCTTGCAAAATGACTTTGAGCCGCAAGCGATGCTTGCGGCTCAAAAACTTTATACAATTTTGGATGTCGGGATATCCGGCCGTGCTTTCGAGCGGGCAAGAAGCTGCTGGATTAACACAAGAGCAAGAATGCCCAAGCCGATAATATCTGTCCACATGCCTGGAATGATTAATGTCACGGAGCCGGCTAAGCACAAAGCAGCTAGCGGCAGCGGCAGGTCTGCGATTAAATATCGTTCCAGCGCTGCGCTCAGCCCGAGAATGCCGATAATTGCCGTAGCAGCCACCCAAGCAACCTCAAGCGGGCTCGTAACGTCCTGCATCAGGATCACCGGCGAAAAGACGAAGATGTACGGAATGATGAACCCGGACAAAGCAAGCCGCAATGCTTCGAACCCCGTTTTGTTTGGACTGGCGCCGGCGATTCCGGCTCCCGCGAATGCAGCTAGGGCAACCGGCGGCGTCACATTGGCTAGAATCCCGAAATAAAAGACAAACATATGAGTAACAAATGGCGCGACGCCGAGCTCAAGCAGGGCTGGAGCAGCCATCGTTGCCGTAATAATGTAGGTCGGAATGGATGGCAGCCCCATTCCCATAATAATACACGCAATCATCGTAAAGACCAGCGTCAGGAACATGTCTCCTTGACCAAGCACGAGAATAGATTGCGTCAGCTTTGGCCCAAGACCTGTCAGCGTGCTGACGCCTACGATCAAGCCGACCATTGCACACGACATGGCAACCCCGAGCGCTGAACGGACACCATCTTCCATGGCTCCCAAGATCTCTTTCGGCCCCATTCTTGTTTCCTTGTTAAACCAGCTGACAACGATTGAAAGAACAATCGCATAAAAAGCAGCATATAGCGGAGTCTTCCCAGCAATCAGCATGCCGATCAGCACAACAATCGGGATGAGCAAATGGCCGCCTTTTTTAAACACTTGCCATAAGTTAGGCAGCTCCTCTTTGGACATGCCGCGAAGACCTAACTTTTTCGCCCGGAAATGAACGATGCAAATAATGCCGAGATAGTATAGAAAAGCCGGCAGGATAGCTGCAAGAGCAATCTGATTGTACGGCATGCCAAGTGTTTCTGCCATAATAAAAGCGGTCGCTCCCATGACCGGCGGGATAATCTGGCCGCCAACGGAAGCTGTTGCTTCCACGGCACCGGCAAACTCCGGTTTGTAGCCGACGCGTTTCATCAGCGGAATCGTAAAAGCTCCTGTCGTTACAACATTGGCAAGCGCACTGCCGTTAATAGAGCCAAGGAGTCCGCTTGATACAACAGCCACTTTCGCCGGGCCGCCGGACGTGTGCCCTGCGATACTGAGTGAAATATCGGTGAAAAACTGGCCCATTCCCGACCGATTTAAAAAAGCACCGAATAAAATAAAGAGAATAATGTAAGAAGCGGAAACGGAAATCGCAATACCGTAAATCCCTTCTGTCGATAAGTACATATAGGTCACGATATCTTCCAGGTCTTTTCCGGAGTGCTTGAATAAGTCAGGAAAATACTGGCCGAAAAAGGCATATAGGAGAAAGAGTACAGTTAAAATGGTTAAGGCATTGCCGGCTACACGGCGGCCGCCTTCAATCACAACAGCAATCGTCAGCAGTCCAAAGGCGATATCCACACCGCTCGGCATATAAATGGACATTCTTTCTGCAATGCCTTGATAGTCAATGATCATGTAGCCGCCTGTAGCAAGAGCAGCGGCCATCCAAATCATATCAATCGGGGTAACTTTCTTCGATCCTTTTTTATAGAAAGCCGGATACAAAATAAATACAAGTGCAGCAATGATAGCAGTATGCAGCGACCGGTGGCGGAGCGCATCCAGCGGTCCAAAGTAAGCGGTATACAAATGGTAGCCGGCAAGGCCTACACTTAGCGCAAAGATCGCCCAGCGCCAAAAGCCGTGATCAATTTTTCGAAACCGCGATTCACTATCATATTTTTGCAAAATTTCTTCCTGGCCTTCTATCGTCTCTGGTACTTCTTTTATTGCATTTGTCATTGATATCCCTCCTTTATTCCTTTACTGCAAAGCGCCTTGTTCTTTAAAATATTTTTCTGCACCCGGATGCAAAGGCAGCGGCAGCTTGTCTGCAGCTTTTTCCAGCTTAATGTTCTTGGCTGAGCTATGGGCATTTTGAAGCTGGTCAAGATTTTCAAATAATGTTTTCGTCAGCAAATATACCTCTTCATCCGGAAGATCTTTATGGGTAATCAGCAAATTGTTGACTTTCACCGTTTCCCTGTCTTTTTTGACTCCTTTGTACGTATTGGCCGGGATGCTGCCTACTTCAAAAGCAGGGTATTTCTTTTGCAGGCTTTCCGTAATGCTCTTCGGAACCGGAATAATTTCTACTTCATCTGTGGCCGCCAGCTCCATAATTCCGGAGTTTGGATAGCCGGAAGACAGGAAAGCCACATCAGTTGTGCCATTTTTAATCCCTTCAATGCCTTCCGAGAATGATAAGAAATCTGCATTTACCTCATCATAAGTAATGCCGGCTTCTTCTAAAATCCGCTTAGCCATAATTTCGGTACCGCTTCCAAGAGCGCCAACCGCAAGATCTTTTCCTTTTAAATCTTTAAGTGTCTTGATGCCGAGCTTTTTAGGAGCAACGATTTGCATATAGTTCGGGTAAAGCGAAGCAACAGCGCGGACGTTTGAAAGCGCCCCTGCCTTCGCAAAATTGCCTTTTCCCATATAAGCATCGGTTACTGTATCAGCCATTGCAAAGCCGAGCTCCGCTTTCTTTCTGGACAGCTTAGCCGTATTCTCTGCGGAGGCTCCGGTGGTCTGTGCACTTGTCTGCGCACCCAGCTCCTCCCCGTAAATTTTGGCAAGCGCATTGCCAAGCTGAAAGTAAATTCCTGATGTTCCCCCTGTTAAAATCGTTACCGGCTCTCCCGCCAGCGGCCCTGCGGCCTTTCCCTCCTGCTTCTCGTCCTCTGACGAAGCGGAATTGCTGCACGCAGACAAGCTCATAAGAACGAACATTAAAAATAAAATAAATCCTTTACGTAGCTTCATGTCCTCACCTCTTTATCTATTTCCATGTTTATAATGCAATATTTGTACCATTAATAAAATTCAGTCAAATCAACTGTTTATTCAAAAAAGCGGCAAAAAATGCCGGTCAGGGGCGGCAAATTATTCCTGACCGGCATGTTTTTCTTTTCATTCTCACAAAGAGCATGATGGATTTTTTCATCAATTCCGCTGCAGGCGGATGCTTTCCTTGATCCTCTCAGCCTCAAATAGGACTGCAGCTGTTAGATGGGCTCTTCCCTGTAAAGCTGCAGCTTATTGCGCAGGCTCCGCTCGCTGATACCGAGCATTCTGGCCGTTTCTTTCCGGCTTCCCCCGCAATGTTTTAATATAGACTCAATCATTATTTTTTCCGCCTCCTTCATCGTGGCGCCGACCGGCACGGCGATAATCCCCGAAGAAGGATCGGGCGCCTGCTTAGGTGAGCTGCTTTCAGCACGGACGGTAATTGGCAAATCTTCTTCAGTAATCACCTTTTCTTTGGCCATGGCAACTGCATACTCAAGAATATTGCTCAATTGCCGGATGTTCCCCGGATAATCATAGGCGAGCAAACGGTTCCACGCTGTATCTGAAAGCACCGGCAGCGGACGCTGCATCTCCTCTGCATATTTTTTCAGGAAATAAGGAATTAACACGGGCAAATCTTCTTTTCTCTCGCTTAGCAGCGGCAGTTCAATCGGTATGACATTTAGGCGGAAAAACAAGTCCTCCCGAAAAGAGCCTTCCGCCACCATTTTTGGCAGATTTTTATTAGTGGCGCTGATGATTCGCACATTGACCTTCTTGACTTCCGTAGAACCAAGCGGCGTCAATTCCTTCTCCTGCAATACGCGCAGCATTTTTGCCTGCAAAGAAGCCGGCATATCGCCGATTTCATCAAGAAACAAGGTTCCGCCATCAGCGGCTGCCACTTTTCCTTCCTGGCTGCCGGCCGCTCCGGTAAATGCTCCCTTCGCATAACCAAACAGCTCACTTTCCAGCAAGGTTTCGGGAATAGCGGCGCAATTCACGGATACGAACGGTCCGCCCCGCCGCCGGCCCTGCCTGTGCAAAGCGCGGGCTACAAGCTCTTTCCCCGTCCCGCTTTCTCCAAAAATAAGGACGCTCGAATCAATATCTTTCACTCGCTCAATGATGGAAAATACATTTCTCATTGCCGGGCTGTCGCCGATCATTTGATCATATCCTTGAATCTTCTCAATCGTTTCGTTTAACTCGCGGATCTTGCTGTACAGCGATTGATGCTCCAGCGCTTTTTCAATCAGCAAGTGCAATTCATCAATATCCAAAGGTTTAGTAATATAGTGATAAGCTCCCCGCTTAATCGCTTCAACAGACGATTCAATCGTTCCGTGAGCCGTCATCATAATGACAGACAGCTGCGGATAATCCGCTTTCACTTCAGCCAAGACCTGCAGCCCGTCCGCTTCCCCAAGCCGCCAATCCAGCAGCATGACGTGTACCTGGTCTTTCTCCAGAATGGCTCGGGCGTCCTCTACTGCCGTAACGGCCCGCACGTTATACTCATTTTCCAGAGCGAACCGCAGGGATGCCCCAATCGCCGGCTCATCATCTAAAATTAAGACAACAGGTTTCACTTTTTCTCCCCCTCTTCTTCTGCGGTTGGCAAAATGATAGTAAAGACTGTTCCTTTCCCTGGCTCTGTCTCTACCTGCAAATCGCCATGGTTTTCCTTTATCCACTGATAACAAAGAGCCAATCCAAGACCGACCCCATGCGGCTTTGTTGTATAAAATGGCTCAAAAATCTGCAGGGCGCTATGCGAATCTATGCCCATGCCTGTATCCGCTACTTGGATCACCCCTGATCCTTTCCTCTTTGCCGCTTTAATTGTTAATTGTTTTTTCTCTGTTTGTTCCATAGCATCTAATGCATTCAACAGCAAATTGAGCATGACTTGCTTTAACTGATCGGGATCACAAATCACCTCTAGCTGCGGATCGGCCTGAATCTCTAAGCGGACACGATGCTTCTTCAGCGTCGGCTCAATAATATCGGCTACTGACTGAATAAATGCCGCTGCTTTCAGCTTTTGTGTTTGCGGATGCTTGGGGCGGGCATAATCAAGCAAGGATTCAACAATCGTATTCATCCGTTTTAATGCTTCTGGCACATATTTAACCAGCTCCTGGCGAAATGCCGGGTCCTCGTACTTCCTTGGCAGAAGATCCACGAATGTTTTCATCGAAGTAAGCGGATTGCGGATTTCATGGGCAACTCCGGCAACCAGCTGTCCAAGTGCCCGCATCTTCTCTTGTGTGGCCAGCTTCTCCTCCAGCATCTTCGCTTCTGAGCGGTCAGCTAATGTCAGAAGACAGCCATTCTTTTTGCCGCTTTCCTCGTATAAGGGAATGAGACGGCATAAAATAAAACGCTTCTCCCCCTTTTCCTCAAAGGTGATTTCCTCGGAAAACAGCTGCTCTTCCTTGCGTCCCTTAAAATATTTATAATGCTGGAGAATACTGGCCATGTGCGGCTGCCGAAGTATATCCTCCGTCACTACCTTAGCCTGGCTATCAATGCCCAGCATCGTCTTTGCCCGTTCATTCAAGCTCGTAAGCTGCAAGGTATCATCAAATGTCAAGATTCCATAATACATATGGTGGATGATTTGCGTTTTAAACGCGTGTGCTTCTGAAATCGCCTGCTGTTGAACTTCTAATTGGGCGTTTGCCTCGGCCAGAGCGGCTGTTCGTCTCGCTACTTCTCTCTGCAGCCGTTTATTCCATAAATAAGCGAAGATAAGCACTGCCACGGCGCAGCTAATGAGGATCACTAAAACAATAATCCAATTGCGCATTTCTTTCAGCTGGCCATCGGGATATAAACCGAACCACTGTAAATACAGCGTTTGGTAATCTCCATTTTCCTTCATGCGTGCCAAGGAACCGTTGATCATTGACAATAGCTCGGTTTCCCTCGGACGGACAACAGCAGAGAAATCAGACGGCACGCCAATATTCTCAAGAATGCGGTAATGATCCTGTTCACCAGATCTCTTTAAATAAAATTCCGCTGTCCATTTATTCGTTAAGAAAGCATCCGCTCTCTCCATCAGCAAGAAATCAAAAGCATCCCGCGGATTAAGTGCCAGCTGAAACTCCACCCGTCTTACGTTCAATAGCAAATCAAATGAAGCAGGCTCCTCCTGCATGACGATTGTTTTTTCACGCAAGTCCGTTAAATTTTTGATGTCCGCCGTTGCCTCCTTCGGCACAATAAGAACGTCAGCCATCGTAAAATAGGGCTCGGAAAACTGAAACCGTTCGCTTTGCTCAGCGGAATATTTCATTCCCATGATGGCATCCACTTTTCCTGCTTTCAGCGCCTGTGACGCCTCATAGAAGTTCATGGGGTAAAATTGAAATTCCACACCTTCCTCATCAGCAATCCGGCGAAACAACTCCACACTGAAACCCGTAAACTTTCCTTCCTTATTAATATAAGAAAAAGGCGGCAAATGCTTTTCCCCGGCAATTCGATATACTTTTTTGGCCGGCAATTTATTGATCTGCCTGGAAGGGCGATCAATCAGATTTGCCGAAGCCGCGGACGGCAGGATGCCGGCTATTAAAATGACACAAATAAAACTTGCGGCTAATCGAAGCGAAAAGGGCATCATCGTCTAGCGTCTCCTTGTTAGAATCTTTACAATATTGTATCACATAAAAACTAGCCGGCTGCCATTGGCAGCCGGCGATGCACGTTCGCTTCTACGCTTTTTTGGGCCAGACAAAGTGGCTGATGGCAATTAAAAAATCAATGCCTAAAACGAGTGACCAAAAACGCAATATACCGCTTAGCGCTTCCGTTCTGGAAGGGTCGCCAACCAAGAAAATCAAACCCGCCAGCAGAACAGCCCCAATGAAATAAGCCAGCACATGCCGGACCCATCCGGAAAAATAATGTTTGGCATACGCCATTCCATATTTTTTAGCCGGCTTTGGCCCTTGTTTCATCACATAATATACAAACCTTTCATCCGCCCATTGAATCATGCTTTTTCCAAACCCAATAGAAACACCAATATATACAGCTGCCAGCGCGTGAGCCTGGGTTGCAGTCGCTCCATTCAATAGATCTGCCCCCGTAGCAATAACCAGCACTAAATCAATTACTGGCGTTAAGGCTAAAAACAAAAGGCCCAATTTTTTGCGCTTGAACACATATCTTGTTGCCAGCCCCAGAATAATGACCACCCAAAATGCAATTTCACACGCTACAATTAGCCAAACAATCAGGTTCATGGAACCTCTCCTTTTTTAATACATTTGTATTATTTAAAAACAGTTTAACATTTATCTTTTTATAATACAACCGTATCATAAAATTGCTTCCAGCTTTTTTTCCTGCTAAGATAAGGATATGCCTAAAATAGTTGATCACGATAAACGAAAAAAAGATATTGCTGAAGCCACGTGGCGAGTTATTCTGGAGCAAGGAATGGAAGGAGCGACAGTGCGGAATATCGCTAAAGAAGCAGACCTCTCCCTTGGTGCGCTGCGCCATTACTTTTCTACACAGGACGAGCTGCTTGTTTATGCGATGGAACTCGTAAAGGAGCAGGCAGAGGCACGAATTAATCAAATTGTTCTAGAAAACTTGCCGCCAAAGGAAGCTCTTTTAAAAATTTTAATGGAGCTTGTTCCAGCCACTCCAGAAACGATGGCAGAAACAGAGGTGTGGTTTGCCTTTATTGCTTACGCCCGCCATAAAGATACCCCATTCAGTGCCCAAGATGACGGGGTTTGGGATGGGATCAGCCGGATGGTTCATTCCCTTCATCAGGCTCACCTCTTAAAGGACGGCTTGAATCCCAGCCTGGAGGCGGAAAGGCTGTATGCCCTTGTAGATGGGCTGGCTCTCCACGCCATGCTGGACCCGGATCGGGTTGACAGAGAACGGCTTATAGATGTGCTTTCTAGCCAAATTGATTCGATTTTGAAAGAACAGGATGATCAAATGTCAGGGGGCTGCAAAGATGAGGAAGAAAAATCGTAAGCTATTGATTCAAGAACTTGATATTACTGAAGCAAAGACAGCGCAGCAGGTGTGGCAGATCCAGATTCCAGCTTATGAAGCTGAAGCAGAACTGATTAAGTGCTGGGACTTGCCTCCCTTAAAAGAAACAGCTGCCTGCCTGCAACAATGCGGCGAAACGTTTTACGGCGGATTTATCGATGGCCAGCTTGCTGGAGCCATTTCCTTTAAAATAACGGATGACGCGCTTGATATTCACCGTTTGATGGTCGCTCGGCATTTCTTCAGGCAAGGTGTAGCCCGGGCTCTTATCGGATACGTGGAACAATTGGCTGCCGGCCAAAAAGAAATCATCGTTGCAACCGGCACTGATAATCTTCCAGCTGTCGAACTCTATAAGCAGCAAGGCTTTAAAGAAGTAAAGAAAGTCGTTACTCCGGAAAATCTTTCACTTACTTTCTTCTCAAAAGAAAAAAAGAAGCCTTGAAAACCACGTTTTCAAGGCTTCTTTTTTTATAATGGAACCTCAGTTCCCGGACTGCCTTCCCTCTTCCACTTCAGAACAGGCGGGCTGCTCATTTTCATTTCTTGTTTGTTCTTCCAATAGTCTGCTTCCTGGTTGCCTGGTTCACGGCTTTTCACATCATTGATGAGCCACTTCTTCTTTGATTGATCATAGAATAAAGAATACGTGTTCACCGACTTAAAAGAAGTATCCTCAAATTCTTGGACGTTGCGATATTTCACTTTGTTATTATAAGCAGTAAGGGCCGTGACATCAGCTGACCACCGTCCATCAAAGTGGTGGACAGACAGGTCATCCAGATTGACGACAGCGCCTTCGTACTGGGCATGAATCTCATCGATATAATCCTTCACCGCTTCAAAGCTTTCCTGAAGCGATAAAGATCCTTCCAGTACTTCATCTGTCACATTGGTCAGCTTAGTTTTATCAAAGCCTGATGTTTGATAGACCACGATATCATTATTAAACATATCCATGGCTTTCATGACAGCTTTCTGCACGCCTTTATCGGAACTCGCCAGTGCGTTGCTGTCAATGACCACACTCACTTCTGAGCTGCCCCATACTTCCTTTTTCTCTTTCTTCTCAAATGTGCCTAAATCATTGATCACTTTCACCTTTAACTGGTAGATGCCCGGAATAACAGGACCGTATTTATTGTCCTTCTGCTTTTTAATCGCTTGGTCCGACTTGCCGGCAGTCAAGCTCACCCGGTCATCCTCATTCTGGCCTGTTACCTTAATGACGGCTGTTTTTACTTTCAATTTATATTGAGGAAACAGACCCCACTTTTTTCCGTCTTCTGTTAAGGAGATTTGCTGGGACGTTGATGTATAGTCACCTTCGTTGATTTGTTCCTCAAGCCCTTCCTTAATCGCATCATAACTGCTGCTATTTTCTTTTAAATAAGCAATTAGCGCTTGAACAGCTGTTTTGTTAACAGCAGCCTGCTTATTGTCAGTTACAATGACGTCTTGCAAGAGAGCAGGATCATCGTCTGCCACCGCTTTTTTTAATACATCTACAGTCTTTTCCGGTGACGCAGACTGCTTCAAGGCAAAAAATACACCGCCAATTACAAGAAGAAGAATCACAGCCGGAATAATAATCAAGCTTTTTTTATTCATAGCTCTCTCCTATTTAGTAAGCTTTTCCTTCACCAAACGCTTGAACCAGATAATCAGCATAATGATCAGAAGTGTCTACTGTCCACTTTCCATCCTTTTTCACCATCTTGATCTCTGCTCCGTGCTGGCTTTTCGCTACTTCTAACGATTGAACTGCTGCATCGAATTTAGAAAGAGCGTATTGTTTTTCTTTTTCTGTATCAAAGCCGCCTGTGTTTGTTCGGTATTCTTTTTGATAATCGTATAGTTTGTCATAAAGCTTATTTGTTGAAACGGTCGAATAGTCAAGTTTCACCACAGCTTTATCGCCTGCTTTAGCCGTAGTCTTCGCTTCTACTGTAGCTTTTTCTCCAAGAGCTGACTTATAGCTGTTATAATACTTGTCGATATCCGCATCAGTTGTCGCATCCGGCAGCGAAAGATCAAGCTGCTTCTTAAATCCAGTTTTTGCTTCTTCTTGAACAGCTTCTTTATCGGCAGTTACAAGCTTTTCATAGTCTTCATTGTCTTTTCCAAGATAAATAACGTCAATGTAAGCTGTTAATGCCTTCGCTGGATCTTGAAGTTCATTAAAGCTTTTTGCATATTTTTTCGTATCAAGCTCAAGCATAATCTCTTCTGCTTCTTCGCCTGGTTTAGATAAACGCGGCGTTACGCCGATTTTGTATTTTTTATCTTTTTCAGCATTGAAATACAAAGGAATCGTCTTTACTTTTCCCGCACCGATATCGCTGCTTCCTTCAGTCTCTAAATCAATTCCCCGCGCATAGACCGATGTCTCCGGGCTCAGCTGTTCATCACCGTCATATAAATACACACCATCATATGAAGATACATTAATAGAAGACTTAGAATCATTTTTTACCTTTAAATCGACAAGCAGCATCCCCGCTGTCTCTTCTTCGGCTTCCCCGTCATCTCCTGCCAGGATAAATTCTGCTTTATCAATAGAAACTTCCGCTACCTTGCTTTTTCCTGTTTCACCGCTGGCCTCCTTAGCGCCCGACCCGCCGCATGCAGCCAGTACAAGCATAATAGAAAGCATGAATGCGAATATACCAATCTTTTTATTCATTATATTCTCCCCTCTACACAAGTTGCTTTTTCTTGGTATTTTTTCTCCTCTTTCCATAATAGTTAATCAATTTCAATAGAACAAGATGGAATCTGCGGGGATTTCTTCCTGTTTTGACAAAGGTTTCTCACACTTATAAGGTCTATTTAACTATATTCTGTAAAATATGCAAAAATTCTTGATGATATTTTCCTGATCAAGCACTAATTTTGTCATACATTACCAATTTTATAATTAAGATTATTTCTGCTTTGGATACCTTCTCTATCTCTTTTCTAAGTTTGTAAAGGTTTTGTAAAATCTCCCGCATCTCATAGATTTACTTTTCGTCATTTATTATAATTGATTATGCTTTTCGATATCGATTTTCGTAATTATTAATTTAAAATTAAGGAGGGACCTTCCTTTGGAAGAAAAAGTGCTGCGCAAGTTATTTTTAGGATTTATTCATATCCACATTTTGCATCATGCAAAGGAGCATCCGGTTTTTGGGGCTTGGATGGTAGAGGAGCTGAGAGAACATGGGTATACGATCAGCCCCGGCACTCTTTATCCAATCTTACACTCGATGGAACGCGACGGTCTTTTACATCGTGAAGACAAACTAGTCGAGGGGAAAATCCGCAAATATTATACAACGACTGCCAAGGGCGAAAACATCCTTGCAGAAGCACGCCAAAAAGCATTTGAGCTGTTTAAAGAAATTCGGGATTGAAACTGGAAAGGAGTTTGATCGAGTGAATAACATGAAGAAAAAACCTAGCATAAGCCAGCTCATGGAAATTCTGCTTATTTCCACCCGGCTGGGCTTCACTTCCTTCGGCGGGCCGGTTGCACACTTGGGCTATTTCCATGAAGAATACGTTCGCCGCAGAAAGTGGCTGAACGAGAAGGATTACGCTGATTTAGTCGCTTTGTGCCAATTTCTTCCTGGTCCAGCGAGCAGTCAGGTTGGCATTGGCATCGGGGTGATGCGTGCGGGAGTCATTGGAGGGATTCTTGCTTTCATTGGCTTTACCCTTCCCTCTGTCCTTGCTTTAATGATCTTTGCGCTTGCTTTGCAAGGAATGGATATGGAGAGTGCCGGCTGGATCCATGGGTTAAAGCTTGTCTCCGTAGCAGTCGTTGCTCATGCAATTGCCGGAATGGCAGGAAAGCTGGCGCCTGATCTAACCCGAAAGGCGATTGTATTAGCAGCTTTAACTGGTACGCTGCTTTGGCAAAGCTCTCTCTCACAGGTGCTCGTTATTGTGATTAGCGGAATAGCCGGCTACCTTGTATATAAGCAGACAAACAGCACAGAACGCTCCACACTGTCCTTCCCTTTATCCCGGAAGTTCGGAGCCATCTGCCTCGGTCTGTTCTTCGGCTTGCTCTTTGCTCTTCCGCTCTTAAGGGAAATGGTTTCATGGAACTGGCTGGCGATGACAGACAGCTTCTATCGGGCAGGTTCATTAGTGTTTGGCGGCGGGCACGTTGTTTTGCCTTTATTAGAAAGAGAATTTGTTCCCGGAGGCTGGCTGAGCGCTGAGCAATTTCTGGCAGGCTACGGAGCGGCCCAAGCTGTTCCTGGACCACTCTTTACTTTTTCCGCCTATATCGGCGCTGTTATTAGCGGCTGGAAAGGCGGATTGATTGCGACATTTGCGATTTTCTTGCCCGCTTTTTTACTTATCCTGGGAACCTTGCCTTTTTGGAATACACTCCGCCGCAACCCGCATGTGCAAGGGGCTCTGATGGGGGTAAATGCGGCTGTAGTTGGCATTTTGATCGCTGCTTTTTATGATCCCATCTGGACAAGCTCCATATTGGAACCAGCCGATTTTGCTTTTGCGGCTATCCTGTTCAGCATGCTCTCCTATTGGAAGCTCCCGCCTTGGGTTGTTGTGCTGACCGGTGCTGCTGGGGGATTCATCTTTCCTTTCCTGCCAATCTAGTTTTTATCGATAAAAAGAGGAACAACTTATTAAATATTTCAATAGGACTTATGAATTCATCCTTCTCCGTTTAAAGACAAATCAGCTGGGAATGATAGGAGAAAAAGGAGGAATGACATGAAAACGCCTATTTATTTACTTGCAGTTATGGCTGTTATGCTGCTGACAGCTGCCGGCTGCGGCTCTAAAAAGGACGAAGCAGCCGAGCCTGCTTCAACAAGTACAGACACAGCTAAAGAGCCGGTGATAACAGAGGAAGCAGAAGAACAAGAGGAGAAAGAGAAACCGGTTGATCTGTCCGGCGGCTTGGAAGAAGTATCTATTGCTCTGGAAGAACTGCAAAGCACTATAGATACCGCCCCCCAGAATGCTGCTCAATTACAAGCTTCCGGAAAAAAAGTAGAGGAAAAATGGGATGCCATTGAAGAACAAGTAGAGGAATCACATCCAGAGGACTATAAGAATATTGAAGAAAGCCTGTATCCTCTCATTGATGAAACAAAAAAGGATCAGCCCGATGCTGAAAAAATCAAACCCTTACTTACGAAGACGATAGAAAAATTAAACGCGTTTCAAGAAAAAACAGCTTCAAACTCCTAAGTTCTTGCAACATGCTTTGAAAGAGCCTGTTCCCATTGGGGCAGGCTCTTTTTGCCTTTATCTTTTCTCTTTTTCCAGCCAAGCGGTGAACATCCTTCCGAATCGCCCTGGAGAGAAATTGTTATGCTTCTGCCGTTCATAGTGCATCTTAACAAATTCCATAAACTTTGGAGAAATGGGTTTGGAAGCGATAAGCGGATAATAGAGCTTATAGGCTTCTTTTAAGTGCTCCCATCTCCGGTCACTTCCTGGCTTTACATATTCCGAGACATCAATCAGCTTAATTCCGCCATCTTGCAGAATAATATTCTTTAAATGAATATCCCGCGGGTTTAAGCCAGTCTGCTCGGCCTCTTCTATTGCCTGATCCACTTGTTCGATGGCTTCGGGAGGAATATAGGTGCCTGTCGCGAGGCAGTCGTATAAGTTCATGCCCGGCTCGAAGCTAATCACAATGAATCGGCTTCCTTCCCCATAAAAAACGGGATAGAAGGAAGAGCCGGCCAGCTTCTTATACGCAGCGACTTCATTAACTTTCGTTTGCTCCTTGCCCTCCGCATACACTTTAAATGCATAGCTTGGACTAGACACATGAACAAATACAGCAGCATCCGTTCCTATGCCTGCACAATGCAATTGGTCAGGCATGTTCCTTATCGTTACCGGCACATTTCCTTCTCCCGCCTGCACCTCAATTTCTTCAATTAATGGTATAGCTTCTTCCCAGTGGAATTCTTTCACAAGATTGCCCCTCTACCCTTTCCTAAGATTGCTAGCTCGCCGTTATCAACTTTTCCCCGTTCTTGCTAAGTATATGCAGCAACTGTTTTCTCTTACCCTCGATCTTGCGACTTTTATTCATCGTTGCCTCTTTCCGGGTTATTTAATCATACGGATCATAACGAAAAAGGTTTTAAAAAATTAAATGAACTGGCAGCATATTTAATTATTCTGTGAAGAGGCATGAAAGCCAAAGACCGCCGCAGCACTCAAATATCATAGAGTGCTGCGGCGGTCTGGATACAAGATTTTTATTCTACTATTTTTGCTTTCTTTTGCTGTTCCTCTGTTAATTTGACTCCAAGAAGATCGGCTGTTTTCTTGTTGACGACCAGCTCCAGATTTTCAGGAACGCCCACCGGAATGTCGCTCGGTTTTTTTCCTTCAAGAATGTCAACAGCCATTTTTCCCGTTGAGTAGCCAAGGTCATGGTATTCAAACCCATAGGAAGCAAATCCGCCGCGCTTGACTGAATCGCTTTCTCCGACAAATGCCGGGATCTTCTTCGCATTGGCCACTGTCAGGACTGATTCAAGAGCGGAAACAACTGTATTGTCTTTCGGAATGTACAAAACATCAGCCCGTCCAACCAGCGTTTCAGCTGCCTGCTTGACCTCCGAGCTAGCGGAAACTGTAACTTCCACAGCCTCCATACCATTTTCCTTCAGCGCTTTTTTCGCTTTATCCACGTTGACTACAGAATTTGGCTCGCCTGAATTATAAATAATCCCTACTTTTTTAGCATCAGGGAAAAACTCTTTAATAGAAGCAATTGTATTTTTAATCGCTTCCGGATGAGTGTCCGATGTGCCTGTGACATTTCCGCCCGGCTCTTCCATGCTTTTGACGAGCTTAGCGCTGACAGGGTCAGTAATCGCCGTAAATAAAACCGGAATATCCTTCGTTGCTTGCAAAGCCGCCTGAGCGCTTGGCGTAGAAATCGCTAAAATTAAATCATTCCCATCATTCACAAGCTTTTGTGCAATGGTCATATTATTATTTACATCCGCTTGCGCATTTTGATAATCAAGCGTTAAGTTCTTTCCTTCTTCATATCCCGCATCCTTCAATGCTTCAATAAATCCTTCTCTCGCTCCATCTAAGGATGGGTGCTCTACCAGTTGGGTGATTCCCACTTTCACATCTTTCTTTTTGGAGGTGCCTTCCCCCTCAGCACCGCCTCCGCTTTCGTTGCCGTCCGAGCTGCACGCTGCTAACACGAGCAGCAAGCCCAGCATAACTCCCAGTAGCCACTTTTTCATTCGTTCTCCTCCTAGACCTCAAAACTGTTTTTATTTTCAAAATATTTTTTATATTACGATAGTACCATGCCTTTACAGAAAGATACAATCATTAATTTAAGAAAGAACCTTCTTTAAAACAGGCTGATCTTCATTCCAGCGGACGCCTTCTGCAGGAGTCGCCGCCTTCATTCCAATCAGCCCAGAAGAAGCAATCTATTTTAGGAGCGTAAGGGACCGCTCTCTCTTTTAGGACACAAGCTTCAAACCGACGGCGGCTCCGAGCACGATGGCAATGCAAGCTATTCGCTTCCAGTCTTTGGACTCCCCATATAGCAGCATTCCTAAAATCGCGCCGCCTGAAGCACCGATGCCTGTCCAAATAGCGTAGGCTGTTCCCATGGGCAGTGTCTCCATCGCTAAAGCCAGAAAAAGAAAGCTTGCGCCGAAGCCAGCGGCCATAAGAACGAATGATTGCCAGTTTTTATTTTTATGAAGGCTGTTAATCATTGCCACTCCTGTCATTTCAAAAATTCCCGCAAGAATAAGATAAAACCAGCTCATCAAGACCTCTCTCCTTCCGTTTCATCTGTCACAAGCTTTAAACCGATCACTCCGATAAGCAGCACAAGGATCAGCACAAGCTTGGCCGCCTTGATGGGTTCGCCAAAAAAGAGAATTTCTGATAAAACCGTGCCAGCTGTTCCTAGTCCGACAAACACGGCGTATACGGTACCGACCGGCAGCTTATTGCCGGCCGCGATTAATGCATAAAAGCTGATAGCAATAGCGATGGCCGTTCCTGTCCATTCCCATGGACCGTCGGCATGCTTTAAGCCAATTACCCAGAAGACTTCGAAGAAAGCTGCAAAAAACACTTTAATCCATTCTTTCGTCATCCTTTTTTCCTCCTTTTGAAAACAAAAAAGCCCGAAAGATTACACAATCTCATTGTGGTAATCTCCCGGGCTTTTATCCCTCCGTGTCACAGAGCAGTTCTGTGCGCCTTCTCTCGGACCAGGCCGGAACCATCCGCGGAACCCTAGAAAGCATAAACTATTCAAATCATTATGTTTTTAACTTTAGCAACAAATAATTGCACGGTCAATGATCTTTTTGAAAAGAATCAGGTCGGCTCGGGCACCTCTTTCCAATGTCTTTTCTCGTCATCTTCAATGATGCCGAGAGTGACATCGGCCACTTCAGGTTCGCGGAGCAGCCGGTCCATCACCCGGAATTTAATATCATCCGCCTGAGCGAGCGAGAGGCCTTTTCTCAACTCAACAATCCCATCAATGTGATAAATCCGTCCCTCCTGAATCATTCTCATCTTGTAAATATCGACCACATCCGGGTCAGCCAGCATAATGCCAGCCATCTTATTTTCTACCTCCATGGGCGCAGCGACACCAATCAATCCGACCATATTGTCATAACCGACACGAAAAGCGACGATGATCATCAATAAACCGATCAATATGGTAATGACGCCATCCGCTGCAAGAAACCCAAAAAACTGGGTAACAATAATGCCAAGCAAAGCAAGAACCGCTCCCGAGGTGGCCACTAAATCTTCATAAAATACTAACCGTGTAGCAGGAGAAGCCTTTCCTGCATTTTTAAAAGCAGTGACGATAATGTTTCCTTGTTTCTCTGCACGCGCTTCTTCCGCAATTTCCTTCATTGCCTTAACTAAAATAAATCCGTCTACAGCAATCGCCGCTGCCAGCACAAATAAATTCAATAGAAAGTCACTTGGCTCAGACGGATGCTTTAACAGCTTCCAGCCTTTCATAATTGTTTCATAAGCCATAATCGTTACGACGATCACCGCTACCATGCAAAAAATATTGATCAGCCGTCCAAAGCCGACCGGAAACCGCTTAGATGGCTTCATTTCAGCCAAGGCGCTGCCGAAGTACACAAACCCCTGATTCACTGCATCGGCCAGCGAATGCATAGCAGAGGCAAACATTGTCCCGCTGCCGCTGAATGCAGCGGCAATTCCTTTTAAAATAGCAAGTACTGTATTGCCAATAGCTGCAATGCCTGACGATGTGTTTCCTTTTTTCAATAATTGAATAAAGCCCATGATTCGCCTCCCCGTTTTTTTATTGCTTTACCCAGGTTTAACCGTAGTTATCCATACAGACGATCTATTTCAGCAGATAGAAAACCAATATAAGAAAACCAATATAAGAAAACCCGGAGATTAACATTATTATGTTAATCTCCGGGTTTTCTATTCTTTCGCCGATCTAGAATTCTTACACGGTAAAGCGGCTGACCACTTCCTTCAATTCATGGGCAATACTGTTCATCTGTTCTGTGGATGAGGCCACCCGCCCCGTTTCTCTCTGCTGCTCGGCAGCTGAAGCACTGACTTGTTCAGCAGAGGCGGCGGTCTCCTCTGAGATAGCCGATATGCTTTGAATAGATTCGACCGCCTTCTCTTTATATTCCACCATTTCATCTAGCTTCGCAGCTAGCCGCGTGACTAATTCACCCAGCTGGTTAGCAAGTTCGGCGTTTTCCTTAAATGAAGATTCTGTATGAAGCACCGATTGGTTTTTCACCTCTACCAATTCAATATTCTTCGTAATCACAGCAACTGTTTGCTTGGACTCCTCCAGTATTTCCTGGACGGTTTGTTGAATGACATCCGTTTCTTGACGAGATTGCTCGGCAAGCTTTCTTACTTCCTCAGCCACAACAGCGAATCCTTTTCCATGTTCTCCTGCCCGTGCCGCTTCGATGCTGGCATTTAAAGCAAGCAAATTGGTCTGTGCTGTAATGCCGTGGATGGAAGCGATCACCATGTCAATATTAGCAATTTTTCCGGATAATGTCTGAATCTGCTCTTGAACCTTTTCATTCATCCGGTCGGTATCTTGATTGTGCTCCCGCAGCAGCTGCACCTGAGCCAGCCCTTGCTCATTTGATTGGCCAGCTTTTACAGATAACTGATTCATGCTAGTAGAGAGAGCAGCCAATGCATCTATTTGTTCGGCAAGGTCGGCCATTAGCTGATTGGCATCCTCTGTGTCTATCGACTGCTGGGAAGCGCCTTGGGCAATCTCATCAATAGCCGCCGCCACTTGTTCACTCGCGGCAGAGACCTCTTCAAATGTGTGATGCACCTGACCGGCAGAGTCCTTTAATTGAACAGATGAGTCTTTCACCACATTGATCGCTTCGTTCGTTTTACCGAGCATATCATTAAAGGCATCTGCGACTAAGCCGATTTCATCCGGACGAATATGCGAGGGATCAATCTTAGTTGTTAAATCACCCGTCGCGGCTTTTTCAATGGCCTCCCTTAAGTACGTTAAAGGCTTTAGCTGCCGATGAATGAACCAGGTTGAAACGACAGCCATTAAAAGAATCATCAAAACGGCTGCGGCAATTGTCAGCCATAACACCGTTTTAAATGTCTGCAAAATACTCGAATTTGGAACAACTGTCTGTACAGACCAGATTTGATTTATTCCTTCAACAGATACCGGAGCAAATGTATTAAACGCCTTTTCCTTGAGCTGCTTGGAATCCACATATAACGTATCGGCTTTGCGCTCGCCTAAGCGGGAGCGGATGGTCTTCCAATCCAACGCCTCTTCTATATTCGTCCCGGTTAGCTTTTCATTAATGCTGTTAGCTACCACCAAGCCTTGATCGGTCACAATGCTGGCATAGCCGCCATCTGGCTTCATGTTTCTTACTAGATCATTTAAGAACTCAATCGAGAAATCCGCTGTCATCACTCCAATAAACTGCTTGTCTTTGGAAAATAACGGAACAGAAATAGTAGCCATGGAGACAGTTTGACCTCCAGCCTCATACTCATAAGGCTCTGTTAAAACCGGTCTTCCCGTTTTCTTAGGAATTAAATACCAGTCGCCCTTTCCTTCCTTTTCATAGCCGTGAATAGCCTCTGTTTGAATGCGGCTTTCTTCTTTATATAAATAGGGGATGAAACGGCGGGTTTGATCGGTTAACTCTTTGTTGACAGTTTTCTCAATCGGAACCGCATTTTCTTCAAAAACGAGACCCATGCCGAAAATGTTCGGGTTCTCGGAAAGATTCTTCTCAATCATTCGCAAAGCAGACTGCGCTGTCAGCTTTTTATCATTATGCAAAGCTTCAAACACGCGCTTTGAAGTGAACAGCATGTTACTCGTTTGTTCAAAGCGCTGGCTTAATTCAGCTGCATATAACTTCGCATGTTCACTCGCGTATGCCTCTGAATCTTCCACACTTTTATTGTATAGAATCGTATTGGTGACAAAAGAATACACGACAAAAAGCAATAAAAACAAGCCAACAATCAGTCCGGACAATTTCCAGGCAATACTTTTCGTCTTTCCCATCTGCTTCACTCCTCTTCTTCGGGCTTAATCACGCCGCGTCCCGTTTTTCATTTCTTTATTCATAAGCGAGATTTCTATTTTTTCTGACAAGCCAAAAAACAGCCGTCACTCTTTCACCTATTTTTTCTAAGATGTTCTCTAAATTCATCGGCTGTCCATACACAATAGTTAATAGGCGTAAATATTTTTTTATCATTTCCATGACAAAAAGGCCGGGGAACCAGCTCTCTCCCATTCATTTGTAGTAAATTTTTCCTCAAATGTTTTTTATTTGGATTATACTATTAAGAAAAAACCGAGCAGCGAAAGGAGAGCGGAATGAAACAACTATTAAAGCGGGGACTTATCATTGCCGTCGGATTATTGGCGGCTGGATGTGCAGCTGGTGAGAAAAATCAAACGCCGGCTAGCACGGAATTAACAGTGGCACCTTACACTCTCAGCGAGAAAGAGGAAGAATTAATTAGCAAAACAGGGGTCAGCCATATCGAATTTTTCACATTAGACGGTACATTGAAAAAAGGGGAGGACATTCAGTACACCATCGTTTTGTATGAAAAAGGAAAGTTCAAGCAAAACATGCTTTTCTCCTATGGTGAGCAGGAAAACAAATTTAAAGACAAACTGATTTCTTTCGGCATGCGCGCTGCAGATGGGGATAAACAGGCCATCACCCTGCTGGAGGGATCGCCAGACGGCCTATCTTCTACAGAATTCAGCCATAAAGCAACAGGCTGGACATTCAGCTCCCTGATTCATGAAAAGGTCACATTAAAGAAAAACAAGCCCCTGTATTTGGCAGGCTGGGCAGGCACATCGAAGAACACGATGCGGAGCCTCAACAGCGAACACGGGGAGCTTCCGGAAGGGTTGAAGGAGATGGAAGTAGCCTTGTTGTACAAAATAGAATGGACGGACGCTGAATAAAGAATGAATGAGCGCTGCTCCTGCTTTTACAAAACATTTTAAAAAGAATGAAACCTTTTTGAAAAAATTACCGTACTATTTTGTATAAGAAGGAGGAGTTTTGATGAATAACCATGAAATTGATTACAAGATTTATGGAGACGATATGCAATTTGTCGAAGTAGAACTGGACCCAAAAGAAACCGTGATCGCTGAGGCAGGCAGCTTGATGATGATGGAGGATGGGATTGAAATGGAGACTGTCTTCGGTGACGGATCATCTAACCAAGGCAGCGGGTTGATGGGGAAACTGCTTGGTGCAGGCAAACGGGTGCTAACCGGGGAAAGCTTATTCATGACCACATTTACTAATGAAGGACAAGAAAAGAAGCACGTTTCTTTCGCCTCTCCATACCCGGGCAAAATCATTCCGATGGACTTGAGTGCGCTGAATGGAAAAGTGATCTGTCAAAAAGATGCCTTCCTGGCAGCCGCAAAAGGCGTATCTGTCGGCATTGAGCTGCAGCGCAAACTGGGTGTCGGCTTCTTCGGCGGCGAAGGATTCATTATGCAAAAGCTTGAAGGCGATGGCATGGCATTTGTGCATGCCGGCGGAACGATCCATGAAAAAACATTGGCGCCTGGCGAAGTGCTGCGGATTGATACCGGCTGCCTGGTGGCAATGACAAGAGACGTTCATTATAATATCGAGATGGTAAAAGGTGTAAAAACAGCCTTATTCGGCGGCGAAGGACTCTTCTTGGCGACATTGCGCGGTCCGGGAACCGTGTGGGTTCAATCACTTCCATTCAGCCGTCTGGCCAGCCGTGTCTTTGCCTCTATGCCAGCGACAGGCAAAGGAAAAGACGAAAGCGGAATCGGCGGGCTGTTCAATATGTTCAGCGATAACGATTAAAGAAACGCACTGGCAGCGGCTTGTAACTTCTGCAAGCCCGCCAGCGACGAAAAGGGTGTCCGGACAATGTTCCGGACACCCTTTTCATCACTTATTTTGTTCACTGCATGCCATTTTTAATGGCTTTGGCAACGGCCACTGTTCGTTTCGCCTGGTGCTTCACAGCCTCTTCCACATTTTCCTTCATTTTGCCGTCCTGATCGACTGTAACAGAGGTGCCATACGGGTTGCCGCCAGCAGCAAACACCGCTTCTCCCGTATAGCCGGGTGCTGCGATGATCGCTCCCCAATGATACATCGTCGTATACAATTGCAAAATCGTCTGTTCCTGTCCGCCATGCGGATTTTGCGCTGACGTCATCGCGCTCACCGCCTTGTTTGCCAGCTTCCCTTTCGCCCACGCCCCTCCGGTTGTATCAATAAACTGCTTCACTTGTCCAGGGACATTTCCAAAACGGGTGGGCACACTGAACACAATGGCATCCGCCCAGACAAGATCATCAACAGTTACTTCAGGCACCTCTTTCGTTGCTTCATGGTGAGCTTTCCAGGCTGCATTGGATTCAATCGCCTCCGGCGGCGCAATCTCCGGCACCTTTAGCACTTTCACTTCAGCACCTGCAGCTTTAGCTCCTTCTTCTGCCCATCTGGCCAACTGATAATTGGTGCCTGTCGAGCTGTAATAAACAATGGCTGCTTTTACACTTTCCATTTTGAATCTCCTTTCTATCACGTATTACACATTCATTCTTCACCTGTTTTTCACTATCTATTCTCAAACTTCCCCCTCTGACTAACAGCTAAACAGCCTCGACTCCAACGATTCAGACAAGAGCCTGACACGCTTGATTGCCAGCTTTTCTTCACGTTGAACAAATCAGCTGTTCTATTTCAGTCTATAAAGGAGGGAGGATTGACAGTAAACCGATGCCGATTAAAAGAAGAAGACCCGAAAGCAAAGGCTTTCAGGTCTTCCTTAATGAGCTTTCCGGCATAAAAGCATGTAAGAGAACACGGCCGCCAAGTGACAGCCGACCATAATGATTCCCATCGGCAAAGTAGTGCTTCCGGCGCCAATACCGGCAAGCGGCGCTGCCAGAGCGCCAAAAATATAAGGCATAAGGCCAAGAAATGCCGATGCGCTTCCAGCTGTTTGTTCCTTATTATTCATTGCTAGCGAAAAACACGTGGTCGATACGACCCCCACGCTTGACACAGCGAACACGAGCGGAATCAGAACAGCTATTAAATGGGCTTCTATAGCGAGCATCAGCAGCATAAGGGCGCTGCCCCCAAGCGCCATCACAAGTCCGGCCTTCAGTAAAGCGGATTCGCCGATTTTCCCGGCAAGCTGACCGGTCATTTGCGTAGCAACAACAATGCCCAGGCCATTGACCGCAAAGCATAAACTAAAAGCTTGAGGTGATAATCCGAAGAAGTCCTGCAATACAAACGGCGATCCCGCTATATAAGCGAACATGGCCGCCATAACAAACCCTTGCACCAGACAATAGCCCATAAATACTTTGTCTGTCATTAATAGTTTAAAAGTAGAGAGGGTTTGTTTGATCCCCCCGGCAGACTGCCGCTCCGCCGCAAGTGTTTCAGGCATGCCGGCAAATACCGCAAACAAAGTAATCGCTCCCACGATCGCAAGCACACCAAATACACCAGGCCAGGACACGAAGGAAAGCAGCTGCCCGCCGATCACCGGTGCCGCGATCGGAGCCACTCCGTTCACCAGCATCGTCAAAGCGAAGAACTTGGTCAGTTCCGACCCGGAATAAAGATCCCGAATCACCGCCCGCGAAATGACGATTCCCGCTGCGGCCGCAGTTCCTTGGACAAACCGCATCGCAATAAGTCCCCAAATGGAAGGCATGATCACACATAGAACAGAAGCGGCCGTAAAAATAACAAGCCCCGCCATCAGCGGCTTCCTTCTCCCATTCGCATCACTTAAAGGCCCCGCGACTACCTGCCCTGCCGCCAGGCCAATTAAAAAGGCGGTCAAGCTAAGCTGAGCAACAGATGCTGATGCGTGTAAATCATTCGCCAAAATCGGCAAAGCCGGCAAGTACATATCCACCGATAACGGTCCAAATGCCGACAGCGAACCAAGCAATACAATCATCCATAACCGATTGGGCCGTCTCATAGCCTCTTTCTGCGGCAATGGCTTTAATGCAGATTGTTTCACCCTTTCCCCTCCTTGTCCCTATGATAATGGTTGCGCCATCTATTTTTTTCCATCATACACTATGTCGTTTCTATACACTAGCCGTCCCAACAAGGATTCATCCTTTCTGCCTAAATTTAGAATAGTGTATAATAGGAACCGATAGAAAGAGACATAGGGGATGAGAAAATGAAAACCATCGCGGATATTGCGAAGCTTGCCGGCGTAGCAAAAAGCACTGTATCCCGGTACTTAAACGGCGGTTCTGTCAGCGAACAAATGAAAAAAAGGCTTGAAGCGATTATTGAGGAAACAGGCTACACACCTAACACCTTTGCCCAAAGCTTGAAGGCAAAGAAAACCAATATGATCGGCACGATCGTCCCCGGCCTCGATTCATACGAAACGTCACAAATTCTGACTGGCATTGACAATGAATTGCGCAAGTGGAATAGCCACATGCTGGTGTCAAACACCAATCAAAATCTGGCCCGCGAGCTTGAACTTATTTATAGGCTGGCAAAGCAAAAGGTTGCCGGCATTATTTTACTGGCTACGGAAATTACAGAGGCGCACTTGCAGGCCTTTCAGGAAATCGCTATCCCTGTCCTCCTTGTCGGCCAGCAGCACGAAGAAGTGCACAGTCTCGTTCACAATGATGAAGAAGCCGGCTACGCCATCGGAAAATACATTATTGAACAGGGCCATAGGCGTCTGGCGTTTCTGGGAGTCAGCGAACAAAATATCGCCATCGGCATCAATAGAAAAGAAGGTTTTAAGCGGGCAGTAAGAGAAGCGAACGGCTGTGAAGTGCATTTTTTCGAAACTGGCTTTACGATGAAAGAAGCAGCCGAAGGCGCACTTGCGGTTTTTGAAGGCTACTTCCCTTCTGCTCTGATTTGTGCAACAGACGACATCGCCATCGGTGCGGTCAAAGCTGCCTACAAAAAGGGGATGCATGTTCCAGCTAACATCTCAGTTACCGGATTTGGCGGCTACAGCATTACCGAGATGATGAATCCCGCTTTAACAACAGTGAAGCTCCATTTCATCGAAGCCGGTGAAAAAGCTGCCCGTCACATAATCAAATTGGCCAATGGGGAAGACATCCCCAAGCTCATTTATTCAGGCTTTGAAATTATCGCAAGAGAGAGTGTCGACAAGCGCTTTGCCCCTGGCTGATTGCTATATTCATCTCATGTATAGCAGAAGAGAGGACAACTATTTGATTAGCAAAAAGTTCGCCTCCCATTCCAGCCAGCCGGGGCATATTTTTATTGTCCTTTTCGGAACCGGTTCCTTAGTTTTGGAACAAAAATCGATTTTTTATCCATTTTTACAGAACCGGTTCCAAATTCAGTAATAACAAGGCTTTTTGCATGTATCGAATTCCTTCATTCTTTTCTCTCCTCCCCGTTATCAAGCTGGCGGATCAAACCAGCCAGAAGGCTTGTAGCGTTTTGTTTAACACAATTCGACAAGTCTATTATGTTGATTTCTATTTTGGAATACTAATTACTATACCTTGCGACAATCCTCATTCACTTTTTATGCATATATTATGAATGACATTGCATAAAAAGTGAATAAATCATACATACCCTAAGCTGACTTCCAGCCGGTTTGTTCGCTTTTCGGCCCTTTCCTTTTGAAAAAATCCGGGAAATAACTCGTTGTTTTCTTCAGCCAGACAACCCTTTGTGCAGATTTTCTTTTCGTTTTTTCGCAAAAAATCTTTGCGCTAAACTTATAATTCGACTTTTTTCCGCTTTTATTTTTGGCTCCTTCATCCAAAAAATAGCCGTTGGCCGTCATCTATGTAGTGACGGCCAACGGCTATTTTATTCAGATGCTGTTCTTTTTAAAGGACACGAGGCTCCTTAATGAAAGGAAGGATAAGAACTGAGACCATAACCATTTCTATTTTTAAGAAGCGCCCTGATCGCCGTGCAGTGCACTGCACGGCTTTCTGGAGATTTAGTCAAATAAGGATCATCGAATCATTCCCGGCAGCACATCGGTATGTACGGGCTCAAAATCTTCAGGCTATCTCGGTCTCTCCAATGAAAATATGTCTCCAATCTTTGCATAGTCAGCTCCTGCTAACCGGCTGACAGCTTGTAATTCACTGTAATCAATTTTGCCATCCTTATAAACGCGCTCGTCAAAATGAAAGAAAACAATTCTTCCGATCAAAAGGTCGGTCGAGGGAGACTCCTCTCCCCCCAGCTCCAACGCGTGCTCCAGCACGCATTCCATACGGATACGGGCTTCCTTCACACCTGGAACAGAGATTTTTTCGCTCTTTTCTAATGTTAAACAGGCCCGTTCAATTTCGCTTTCATCAGGCGGAAGTGCCGCGGCTGTCTCATTGATTTTCTGGACATTGCTTTCATCCACAATATGAACGACAAACTCCTTGAATTGAATCGCATTGCGGGCTGTATCTTTTTGCTTTGTTCCCGTTCTTTGAACAGCAAGAGAGAGAAGCGGCGGATTGGCCGACACAATATTAAAATAACTGAATGGCGCGCCATTAATTTCTCCGCTCTCCGTTTTTGTTGTCACAAATGCAATCGGTCTGGGAATAATGCTCCCAATTAATAACTTGTAATTCTCCTTTACGCTGTTGGCTGCTGGATCAACTGAAATCAAGCTCTTCACTCCCTGTCCTATTTTTAAAACCCTATTTTTTTCTGACTGGCGGTTGACTCTGCCGTTACGTCATACTTTATATTACATCTATAAGGGAGGCAATCAGCAATGACGATGAAAATTAAAGAAGTCGCTGATATTGCAGGCATCAGTGTGCGCACACTTCACCATTATGATCAGATTGGCTTGCTGTGCCCGACTAGCACCACCGAAGCAGGCTATCGATTGTATACGGATGAAGATCTCGAAGCCCTGCAGCAAATTTTGTTTTTCAAAGAGCTTGGCTTCCCGCTGAAGAAAATCAAAGAAATTATTGAAAGCCCCTCATTTAACCGCCGGGAAGCACTGGAGCTCCATCAAAAAATGCTGCTTGAAAAACGGCGGCGGCTCGACCAAATGATCGCTACAGTAGCGAAAACCATTCAACATATGAAAGGAGACATTCACATGTCGAACAAAGAAAAATTTGCAGGCTTTGACTTTAGCCAAAACCCTTTTGAACAGGAGGCGCGGGAACGCTGGGGAAATGAAGCGGTAGATTCATCAAACGTTAAGCTGGCGAGCCTGTCCAAAGACGAAAAAGACGGCTTCGCTGAGGAAATGAATGCGCTCTATGCGAGGCTTGCAGCTTTGCGCCACACTTCTCCTCACTCTGATGAAGCACAAGCGGCTATTAAAGAATGGTATGTCCTTTTGAATCGAATGGGAAACTATTCTCTGGATGCCTTTAAAGGATTGGGACAGCTGTATATCAGCGACGAACGCTTCACAAAAAATATTGACCAGTTCGGTGAAGGACTTGCGCAGTTTATGTGCGAGGCAATGGGCATTTACACAAATAATCATCAGAAATAGGCCATATGCGAAGAGCGCAGCATCCAGACCGGTGCTGCGCTGCTTTTATGGATACTCTCCCTTTAACGATTAAACAGCCGGCCGAAAAATCCTTTTCTTTCCCTGGATTCCGGCTCAGGGGACGGCTCCTCGGCAGCGGCAGCTTCTCCTGACCCTGCCAATTGTGCTAATACGCCTTTTTGTCCTGCCTCCTTTATCCAGCTTGGAAATTCATTCAAGAGTGCATCGTACAGTTCGTCATCTGAGATTTCGTCAATTTCCTCAATATGAATGAAATGAGCGTTATCTGTCACTCTCCCTTCCAGCTCATCCAGCTTTTTCAGGAAATCGAAGTTGCCATTCCCAATACCGACAAATTGCCAAAATAAAGGCTTGTCCGCTGAACTTTCAATCAGTGACTTAATATTTTTCCGGCAGCCGCCGTCATTAATAAAGACGATAAAAGCCGGCTCTTCCGCTGGATCTTCCTGTAAATACTTTGTTAATACATCTTTCATAACCGGCAATTCATCATTTCTTCCAAATTTATGAACAGCCTCGTTTTGCAAAATCTTCCGGTCTACATATCCTTCGAAATCCTTCTCTGTCACCGGGTCAAGCCGGGAAAATTCATTGTCATATACCCAAATATCAAGCATCCCGTCGTCATCAAATTCCGTCGCTACAGCTAAAATCCGTTCCACTACTTTCTGGACGGTTCCACTTTTATAAAGCGTTCTCATGGAGCCGGTGATATCGAGTACTAAACCGACACGGGCTGTTACCGCTGTTAATTGCTTTTTTTCAAGAACAACCTTCAAACTCTTTTTTTGCAGATCAATGGTTCCCATTTCGTTTCTCCACCTTTCAATTTGTCATTTCTGCTATAATTGTACAGAATATTCCAGATGATGAAAACGCATAGTTTTTATAAAAGAAGGAACATTTGCTATCGCGCTGAAAAATTGTTTAAATAATAACTGTATGTTTTAGGGTGACACTATTTTATAAAAGGCGGTAAAAACATTGATTACCACAAAACCATATCGAGTTTTATTATATTACCATTATGTTTCGATAGATCATCCGGAAGAATATGCGGCTCAGCACTTGCAACTTTGCCAAGAGCTCAGGCTGAAGGGGCGCATCTTAGTTTCTGATGAAGGGATTAACGGCACCGTATCCGGCACAGTGGAACAAACGGAAAAGTACATGAGCGAGATGAAGAAAGATCCCCGCTTCGCTGACATGGTATACAAAATTGACGAAGCGGAAGGCCATGCATTTAAAAAAATGCACGTGCGTCCGAAAAAGGAGCTTGTCACTTTACGGCTCGAAGACGATGTTAATCCGTTAGAGCTTACCGGCAAATACTTGGAGCCTAAAGAGTTTTTCGAGCGGATGCAGCAGGAGGATACGGTGATTCTGGATGCCCGCAATGACTATGAATATGACCTCGGGCATTTTCGCGGAGCTATCAAGCCGGACATTAAAAGCTTCAGGGAGCTGCCGGACTGGGTGCGCGAAAATAAAGAAAAGCTGGAGGGCAAGAAAATTTTAACGTATTGCACCGGGGGCGTCCGCTGTGAGAAGTTTTCCGGCTGGCTTCTAAAAGAAGGATTTGAAGACGTGTCCCAGCTGCACGGGGGCATTGTCACGTACGGCAAAGACCCTGATGTTCAAGGTGAACTATGGGACGGGCAATGCTATGTATTTGATGAGCGCATCAGCGTTCCTGTCAATCAGAAAGAGCCTGTCATTGTCGGCCGGGATTACTTTTCCGGCGAGCCGTGCGAACGCTATGTGAACTGTGCCAACCCGGAATGCAACAAAAAGATTTTGACCTCAGAAGAAAATGAACATAACTATTTGCGCAGCTGTTCCCATGAATGCCGCGTACATCCGCGAAATAGATACGTGGCTGAACATGGAATTTCTGAAGAAGAGTGGCAGGAAAGAGCCAAACAGCTCCAGAAGAAGCAATAAATCCAGAAAGACCCCTTCCATTTTTTGGAGGGGTCTTTTGTGAATGCTCACTTTTCTGCTTACAATTCTATATTCTTTGTAAAATGTTTTATCGAAATAATATCTATAAAAATGATAGAGCCTGATTAGCCGCTCACTTTCAGAAGGAAACCTTTACTGCTCCTATTCAATGCTTCGTGATGGATATAAAGAAACCGGAATTTCTTTTACCCCGCGGACAATCATTCCCGGCCTCCACTCTAATTCAGCTGGATCGATACTTAACTTCATGGCCGGAAAACGCCGCATCAAGCTGCTAATGGCAATCTCTCCTTCCATTCGGGCAAGCGGGGCGCCGAGACAGTGATGAATTCCTGTACCAAACGCCAAATGCGGACTCTTCTCCCTCGTAATATCGAGCAGGTCCGGGTTCTCAAACTGCAAAGGATCATGGTTAGCAGAATTAAGGGCAACAATGACGATGTCGCCTCTTTTCATCGCCTGCCCCTTGAATTCAAAATCTTCTCCTGCCCAGCGGGAGGTGCTGAATTCAACCGGACCCTCAAAGCGAAGCAGTTCTTCAATAGCCGACTGAATCAGCTCTGGATGGCTCTGCAGCTTCTCGAATTGATCAGGATGCTGCAGGAGAGAAAGCATGCCATTCCCAATTAAGTTCACCGTCGTTTCATGGCCGGCGATAATAAGCAGCGACACCACGCCATACAATTCCCTTTCCGTCAGTTGATCGCCCTTCTCCTCTGCTTGAATAAGCTGACTGATTAAATCATCCCCCGGATTCTCCTGAGTTTTGGCAAACCAGCTGCCGAGGTACCCGGTAAATTCATTCATATGTTCATAAATCCGTTCCGCATTTTCACCGTTTGACCCTTCGATTAAGGAGTTGGACCAAATCCGGAACTTATCGCGGTCTGCCGATGGAACGCCAAGCATTTCACAAATAACGATAATCGGCAGCGGAAAAGCAAAGTCATCAATTAAGTTCATTTGCGGCCTTTCAGCTGCCTTCTCCAAAAGCTCATCAGTAATCTCTTGAATACGCCCTCTCATGCCCGCAATCATCTTTGGTGTAAACGCCTTTTGAACAAGCCCGCGCAGCCGTTTATGATCAGGCGGATCAGAAAAAAGCATATTTTCGGTAAACACGCTGCGATGGCCCATTTGGTCGCCAAACAGCTTGGAAAAGTCCTTGATCATCCGCTGGTCTTTTAAAGCCTCCATTGCTGCTTCATATGTGGTAATCATCCATCCGCGCTGCCCGTCAGGCAAAGTTATCGGGTATACGGGATCTGTTTCTCTTAGTTTTTCATAAGCAGGATAGGGATTTTTCGCGAATTCCTTTGTAAATAGAGCCAAACCGCCATTGCTTTCAGAATAATTCATCAGTGAGAAACCTGCTCCCTCCACAATAAATTTCAGTTTTTACAGAAAATAACTGATTTCCTAAAGAATAACACAATCAGGGGAGCCGATCCAAACGTAAAGATTGAACAGCCGGCTGACTATTACTATAGCGAAAAAACAAAAAAACTTTGCCATTGAAGACAAAGTTTCCGCATCTAATTAATAGGCTCTTCGGCGTATTTCCATCACAAGCAAAACAGCTGCCGCTACAAACACAATCATCGCAATTATGACAGCCGCCGTTGAAATAGTAGACATAAATACGATCAAACTAGCCGCTTGCAGGAACGCAACCGTCAGTCCGACCATAAATCCCGCCTTGTTTCTTTTGCGGCCGGCCACAAACATTTGCAGAGTAATCAGGTTCATGAGAAGAAACAGACCAATCAGCTTCATAAAGGAAACAGAAAAGATACCGGCATCGGCCTCTGCGCCGTACAATATAAATGCCGCAATCGGGAGAGCAGACAGGTTCGTAACAAGAAACGCCAGCCCCCACACAATCCAAAACCACACTTTATTCATGACAAAACTCCTCTTTTTATGCTGCCAGGGATAAAACTCCTCTTGCTTATTTTGAATTATTTACCGGTAAGACTCAATAGTTAAGTATGGAAATATTTAAAAAGATACAGGCTGCCTTGACAAAACTTTAGACGAAAAGAAGAATAGTAGAAAGGACATCGAGATAGGAGCGGCTGAACATATGCGTGTGTTTGTTTATCTAATTATTTTCTTTTCATTTTTTGATTTATTTACCCAGCTGCCAATCATCAGCCCCTTAGCGGCGTCTCTCGGCGCTACGCCGTTTTTGACAGGGCTTGCTGTTGGCATGTATTCGTTTTCTAATACCATCGGCAATATTCTCTCTGGGTTTCTTACCGACAAAAAAGGAGCGTTCCAGGTTCTATTAGCCGGACTGCTGTTAACAAGCGGGGCTTTGTTTCTCTATCATCTTGCGGCGGATGCCTGGTCGCTGCTTGCTATCCGCTTTTTACACGGACTGCTTGCGGGCTTCATTGTGCCTGCCGCGTTCACTTATTTAGCTAATGCGGCAGCGGAAGAGAAAAAAGGAAAAGGCGCTGCCATCTCCGGAGCGTTCGTCGGGTTGGCAGCCATTATCGGACCAGCCTTCAGCGGCATTGTCGCCAGCAGAACAAGCGAAACAACGGTCTTAACAATTACAGGCGCCGCTCTGCTTCTATTAGGCGTGCTCACTTTGTTCTTGCTGCGCACGAGCTTGGCAGCCAACCAAAGCGAGGAACCGAGCGAACAAATGACGGTTCGGGATTTTTTCAAAAGCACAGAAGTAGTCAAAGCATTTATCGGCGCCTTTTTGCTTATGTTTTCCCAAGGCGTGCTCGCATACATGCTTCCATTAAAAGTGATTCTTCTCGGCAATGATGCCCAGACGAGCGGCATGCTGTTGAGTGTCTTTGGCATCGTTGCGGTCATGATCTTTCTATTGCCGACAAACAGAATCTTTGACCGGGTCAAAGCCACCTCCACTTTAGCTTTTGGAATGACGATGATGGGACTCAGCCTTGCTTTAGCCAGCCAAATGGAAGAGGTTTCACTGCTCTATCTATGTATGGCCTTGTATGGCATCGGCTTTGCCTTCTTATTCCCCTCCCTCAATTCCTTGCTCGTCGGTGCGGTTGCCCCTTCCCACCGCGGCAAAGCTTATGGATATTTTTATGCATTCTTTTCATTCGGCGTTGTAGCCGGGTCGGGCGTGACCGGCCTTCTTGCCTTTACAGTGAACCAAGGCTTTCTATTTACAGGCATCTTATTAGTGCTTGCGGCCGTCGGCAGTCTGCTCAAAGAGCCGCCGGTCATGAAGGAAAATCAATAAAAAATACGATTGCTGATATTTCAGGGCTTTCCTAAAAGGTCATGAAAAATGACTTTTCGGGCCGGCCCTTTTTCTTTTCGGAAACAGCCGACCTCCATTCCGGCGGACGCTTCCCCTCTGCACCATGTCCCTTGGCACGTCGCTCCAGAGCTTTAAATGAAAAATCAAAAAGAGCTCGGAATAAAGTCATTCCGAACCCCTTGGTCGATCAGCTGCACAGCCCTGTGCATACCAAGGCTGTTTGCTTCACCTATTTTACTTCTTCTCCGACGATTTTCGCCTCTAGCTCTAACTCTACTCCAAATGTTTCCTTGACTTTCTTGCGGACCATTTCAATCGTGGCAATATAATCAGCCGCTGTTGCATTGTTTTTATTAATGATAAACCCGGCATGCTTCGTTGACACTTCCGCACCGCCGACTCCTTTTCCTTGCAGGCCGCTGTCCTGGATCAGCTTCCCGGCGAAATAGCCCGGCGGCCGCTTAAAGACACTTCCCACAGACGGATACTCAAGCGGCTGCTTTGATTCTCTTTGGAATGTCAAATCAGCCATTTTTTCTTTAATTGCAGCCTGGTCGCCTGCTTCAAGCGCAAAAGCCGCTTCGAGAACAATGTCTTTATTTTTGCTGATAATACTTGTGCGGTAGCCAAGCTCCAGCTCCTCTTTCTTTAAGGTGCGCAGCTCACCCTGTTGGGTCACTACCTTTACATGGTCGATAACATCCTTGACCTCGCCGCCGTAAGCACCGGCATTCATAACCATCGCTCCGCCGATTGATCCCGGAATGCCGCAAGCAAATTCCAAGCCCGTTAAACTATTCTCGCATGCTAAACGAGAAGCGTCCTTAATGTTGGCCCCTCCTTGAGCAATGAGTTGATTTCCCTCAACCCGCAGCCCTGCCAAATGTTTAAATTGCATCACAATCCCGCGAATGCCGCCGTCCAAAACGATCACATTTGATCCATTTCCCAACAGGGTAAAGGGCAGCTGATGCGCTTCTTTTAAACGAATGACTTGGGCGACCGCTTCATATGTTTCAGGCATGACCAGAAAGTCTGCCTTGCCGCCGATTTTTACTAGCGTATGATCTTTCAGCGGCTCGTCACGCAGGACGTTCTTCTCGCCGCAAATAGCAACCAGTTCTTTATAAATCTCTTCATTCCGCATATGTTCATACCTCATTACGTTTATCGTATTATTAAAAAATCTGGTGGAAGAACTATTCTTCCCTTTTCCATTCTAGCCAAAAAAAACAGTTTTGGAAAGGGAGACCGCCTATCTGCTCCGATCAGCTCCTTTCTTCATTTATCGATCTATTGTCTGGCCTTGTTCATTTTTGGCTGGTTGAATAGAGCAAAAAAGAGAAGGTCACTTATACTATATATTGAATGACGAATGGCTTCATGACTCTTTTGTGCCATGTTCTTCTCCTGTGCCCTCTTCCTTCGCCAAACAGTCAAATTGCTTCCAGTCTACGCGCCCGTCTTTCGTAAACACAATACCTTCTTTTTCCAGCAAGCTTCGCTGCCATTGACGGGAATCAGCATCCGGCACAGCGATTTCCCCTTTTGCATTCACGACCCGATGCCAAGGCAGCTGATATTTCCGGCTCATGGAATGCAGAATGCGCACCACTTGCCGGGCAGCACGCGGGCTACCCGCCATGCGCGCCACCTGGCCGTATGTGACAACACATCCGGAAGGAATTTTCTTTAAGATACGAATTACTTCCGCGGTAAACGGTGTTAATTGCTCATTCTTTCCCAAAAAGACACCCCCATACATCTATTTCTTTTAATGAAAAAACAACTCCTTCCGAGGAAACTTTCTTCGCCAGATCAATGGCTTATTTCCCAAGAAATCATTTGATCTCCAACCTTGGAGCTATTTTTATTTTTTGATGCCCGCCTTGTTCATAATAGGGTAAAGGAAAAAAGGTGACTGCAGACAATATCTCTTTTCTTGGCAAGTCGACCGCAAGAAATAGAGTATCTGTCCACTAGTCTGAAGAAGGAGTGGTTTTAGTGAAACAAATATTGCGGCTTTTATATGGAGCAGGATTTCTTGCTGCGGGTATCCTTCATTTTACGCGCACAGCAGGATTCCAAACGATCATTCCCCGTCAAATTCCCTTTAAAAAAGAAATTGTGTGGATCACTGGTGTCATGGAAATCTTGTTCGGCGGCTTGCTTCTTATCAACAAGGGTGTCAACTTTGTTGCAAGGCTGCTGCCGTCCTTCTTAACGGCTGTATTTCCGGCTAACCTTTATATGGCCGCAAAAAATTTGCCGCTCAATGGCAAGCAATTGCCGAAGCCGCTGTTGTGGGGACGCTTGCCCTTGCAATGGGCATTGATCAAAGGAGCGAAAAAATTAGAGCGCTAGCTCGCCGGATTCAGGGGAGGCAGCCGCCCTTTAAAACGGCCTTATGCTTCCCCTTCCTCTTTCATCAAGGGACGAGCGGGCTTTGATAAATATAAAAGCTGTGCCCATTGCTCCTTTTCCTTGTAATACTCGGCATACTCACTTTTCTGGAGGGGCAAACAATCCGGATGGGTATCATGGAAAGGAAGAGCTGCCGGAACAGGGAAATAGTCCGCTTCCTGCTTGCAATGAGGACAAGGGAGTGAGGATCTTCCTTCTGGACGTTCGCTTAGGAGCAAGCTGCAGCGAGCCAGCTCGCGTTGATACATCCGGCTTAACCGCCCGCAATGACTGCATTCACCGAGCTGATTAAGCTCCGCCAGTTTCCTTTTTTCTTCTTCTTTAACGTCTATACGCCTCATTAAACATTCAAGTAATCGATAAACTAAAAAACCGGCTGTCGGCATTCCAATTAAGCAGACTAAAAGTGTCAGGAACTGGTTCAACTTGATCGTCTCCTTCTGCAAATTGGCTTCGTTCAGATCTTTTACATGGATTCTCTCTCATCATACCACATTCGCACTTTTTGAAAGAGGCAGGGTCTAACCGAAAAAAACCGCCGATTCTTTAAAAGAACCGGCAGCTTTTTCAGTTTCAAGCGAGGTCAGACACCCTTTTTTTGAGACGTTCAGCAGTAATTGGGTGAAGGGCCTGGTTCATCCTTTCCATGTCCTCCGAGAACACTCGATCCTTCTTTATACTTGGCACGATGCTGCGCAGCTGTTCCCATTTAGCGCGGAGCTTCGGGGAAGATTTTTCTATTCCCCTGTATTCCAATGCCTGCATGGCACAAATACACTCAATCGCCAGCACGCGTCGGGCGTTTTGGATAATCAAACCGGCGTGGCGGGCGGCGATCGTTCCCATGCTTACATGGTCTTCCTGGTTAGCCGAGGACGGGATCGAATCAACGCTTGCCGGATGAGCTAAAGTTTTATTTTCCGATACAAGAGAAGCAGCGGCATACTGCATAATCATTGCACCAGACTGCAGACCGGGGGCCGGGCTTAAGAATGGGGGCAGATCATTTAACTGCGGATTCACAAGCCTCTCAATCCGCCGCTCAGAAATATTAGCCAGTTCGGCTACGGCTATTTTCATAAAATCCATTGCCAAGGCAATCGGCTGGCCATGGAAATTGCCGCCTGAAATCACAAGAGCGCCTCCTTCAAAAATAAGCGGGTTATCGGTAGCCGCATTGATTTCAATTTCCAGCTTCTCCTTCACATAATCCAGCGCCTGCCAGGAAGCACCATGCACTTGCGGAATGCAGCGGATAGAATAGGCATCCTGCACCCGCTTTTCACCCTGGCGTGTGATGAGCCCGCTGTCCTCCAGCCATTCGCTGATGCGCTGAGCAACAGCAAGCTGCTGCGGATAGCCTCTGGCTTCATGAATAGCTGGATGAAACGCATCGATAATTCCTTCGAGTCCCTCCATCGTCAAAGCAGCAATCCATTCACTGTCATAGGCCAGCTGTTCTGCTTCCAAATAGTTGATAACTCCCATCGCTGTCATTGCTTGTGTGCCGTTAATAAGAGCCAGCCCTTCTTTTGCCTGCAAAACAATCGGTTCAATTCCTTTTTTCTGAAGCACAGCAGCACACTCTACAGGTTCGCCATTCTCCCCATGCACCTTGCCTTCACCGATCAACACAAGGGCAAGGTGCGAAAGCGGGGCCAAATCTCCCGATGCTCCGAGCGAGCCTTGCTGGGGAATGTACGGGTGCACAGCTTCATTGATCAGCGCCGCCAACGTTTCCACTACTGCCGGGCGAACACCGGAAAAACCTTTCAACAAAGCATTTAAGCGCAGCACCATCATAGCGCGGGAAACCACTTCAGGAAAGGGATGTCCGATTCCGCAGGCATGCGAGCGGATTAAATTGAGCTGCAGCTCCTGGACATCTTCTTCGTTGATGACTACATCACTGAATTTTCCAAAGCCTGTTGTAATGCCATAGATTGTCTTTTTCTCTTTAACAATTTGCTCCACTGCCCGCCGGCTTTTGAGTACCCGTTCCATACTATCCTTGGAAATAACAACTTTCTCCTGCTCGAAGCAAATTCGTTTCACCTGTTCAACCGTTAAAGATCCTCCCGTTAACTCAACCATTTCCTGCTCCCCCTTTTTTCCATGTCAACCTGTTGCCTGAAACGCCGGTCTTGCCGCTTTGTTTCTGACAATAGAAAAGGAGGCGATAATGGCCTATTTAAATAAGCCATCATCACCTCCTAACATCTCGTTACTATAGGTTATGATTATTCTATTCAGTTGACTCGTTGCTTGATACAGCCGGCATTCAAGGTCGATGCAACTAGTTGCCCGCATCGCTGCCTCTATAGGCGGCCTCTGTTATAAGCTCTTTAAATATGATTAATGCCGAGACCAATCGCCTCATGCTCCAATCCTTTTACCGGCGCGCCGATCGTCCCGTAAAAAGCGACCGCCAGCCACTCTCCCTCGCCTGCTTCTTTGTACGGCTTTCCCCGCACTACAGCAAAGCGAAGTCCTACGGTTCTCATCATCTCACCTATGGCCAGCTGCCCTCTCGTCACTCCTTCAAGCGCTTCAAGAATGGCATGATACAGGGCATGCGTCTCCCTGTATCTATTCTCTTCAATGAGCTGATGCCTTTTCACCGCCGTCTCTACAGCTGAAATCACCTTCTGTGTGTTCATGGAGCCTACTTTGCCCTGGCAGAAGGACACTTGATCAAGCATCTCTTCAAACAAGCGGCCCTCCTCATCGCTTAACATGGCCAGCAAGGTGGCAATTTTGCCGATTTTTATTGTCTGTGACATGTAACCACCGCCAAAGTCTGAAAATAAAAAACTTTCATTACTTATACTTATTATAATCGCAGCTAAAAATGCTCGTCAATTATTATTTGGAAAATTTTAGTATATTACCATGTTATCAGAGTAAAGAGCTTTTCCTGGGATAAAAAAACAGTTAAGGGAAGGCATGCTTTTGAGGCTGCCTTCCCTTAGTCTTTTCTTTTTCACAGATGAAGCCAATGCCATTACCATACATTCGGCTTCGCGGTCATAAACCAGAGCATGAGCAACAATAAAAAGATATACATCCACACAGAACGGTGAAGCTTGTCCATAAGCACTTGTTTATTTGCACCGGGCTCCTCAAATCTTCGCAATGTCGGTGAAAACGCCCGGGCGAGAAAAAATACCGAACTGAACATTATGATCACTGTCATGACCACCCAGGATGTCATCCACGGCCACGGCCCATCTATAAGAAGCAAAATACCGGAGGCCACCAATACATGGCCCGCGTGCTTCACCACTCTGACAGAGACGGTGAATACATGAATATAAGCCCGCTGCGCCTCGGCTCCGGCTGCCCGCATGTTTTTAATCACTGCGAGCAGCACGAAAAACGGGCCGATTGATGCAACGGCGCTAACAATATGTGTATACACAAGAAGTTGATAATACATAGTCCGTCCTTACTATTACGTTATTTCTTTACAGGCTGAAATTCATGCACCCACACTTTCATGCTGGGCAGCCAAGGCATGCCTGGATGTATGGATAGAATCGATTCCTTATATTTTTCCAAGCTTTCATATCCCTCTTGCTTTGCTTGCTCATCGGTCAGCTCGCCAAGCGACTGGGAATATACACGCTCTACGACAAAGTCTTTCCCTTGCAGCGTCATAACCTCGCCAATATCAGCGTATCTTCCATTGCGGCGCGTAGCCGTTTTTTGTCCGTTAAGCACCTTTTCAACATCTGCCGGAAGCGTCACTAACCGTTCAATCGTGCATGTTTTCGGGGGTAAATTAGTATTGTCCTTCTCGTTCGTCATCGGCAAAACCCACCTTTGCTAATAGAATTCCATTTCATTATACTCCATCTGCCGGCAGCCGCAAAAACATCAGACTTCCCTGAGAGAAAAAGAGAAGCGTGCATATTTTTATCATTTCCGTGCATAAATTGGCTGGGATCGCGCATAAATCCAGCTGATCCGCGCATAAAATGACTAATTCCGCTTATAAAAGAAGCCGCAACGCTCAATAGCCGGCATTAGAGGTTGCTCATTCCCCAAATAAAGGCTCCCCTAGTTTTCTTTTCTATATTTTGTTGTTAAACTAATTAAGCTGGCTCATTTATTGTATTCATACTTACTTCCCAGCATCACTTCTAAACAGCATGTTTGATTATTTAACAAAATTGGAGGAATGGTCATGCCGGAAACGAAAAAAGCCTTGCCTATTTTATTTATTGTCATGTTTCTTGTTATGGTCGGCTTCGGGATCATTATTCCTGTGCTGCCGTTTTACGCCGAAAATATCGGCGCTTCGCCTACACAGCTCGGCCTCCTTATGGCTGTCTATTCATTAATGCAGCTGCTGTTCGCGCCGATGTGGGGCCGGGTATCTGACCGCATTGGCAGAAAGCCGGTTATCATGATTGGAATTTTTGGCCTTGCCCTTTCTTTTTTCCTGATGGGGATTTCTTCTTCGCTATGGATGCTGTTTGCAGCAAGGATTATTGGCGGTATCTTATCTGCTGCCAATATGCCTACAGTAATGGCCTATGCGGCTGACATCACCACGCCGGAGGAACGCGGCAAAGGGATGGGAGTGATCGGCGCTGCTACCGGGCTCGGCTTCATTTTCGGCCCGGCTATCGGCGGAGTGTTCTCAAAAGAAAGCTTGAGCATGCCTTTTTATATTGCTGGAGCGTCTTCATTGTTCACTTTCTTTCTCGTTCTCTTCGTGCTGAAAGAATCATTGGCGCCTGAAAACCGGCACGGAACACACAGCGAAAGGGAACCGCTTCGCCGGGCCATGCGCGGTCCTGTCTCTATCCTGTTGGTGCTGCAGTTATTCATTTCGTTGTCATTATCTGGCCTAGAGGCGACGTTTGCTTACTACGGCGCCAAAAAAGCCGGACTTGAAAGCGTCAATTTAGGCTATATCTTTATGATTATGGGCTTTGCCAGCGCAATTGTACAGGGAGGGCTCGTTGGCAGACTAACGAAGAAGTTCAGTGAAGGATTCGTCATTCAGCTGGGCATCGCGATTTCAGCAATTGGCTTCGGTCTGATCCTGCTCACTAACAATTTTGCCACTGCCGCTATTTTCCTTACGATCTTCGGAATTGGCAACGGCATGATTCGTCCGGGAGTCTCTGCCCTGCTGACGAAAACATCAAAGAGCGGACATGGCAGTGCGACAGGCCTGCTGTCATCCTTTGATTCACTTGGCCGGATCGCTGGCCCTCCGTTAGGCGGCTGGCTGTTCTCGCTCGCGATCGGTCTGCCATATATTTCTGGCATCCTCTTGTCCGTTATCGCTTTTATGTTATATCGCTTCTACACTAGCCAGGCGAGAAAGATTGCCCATTAAAAAAGAAAAAAAGCTGTCCCGCGGCCAATCAAATTTGGCTGGGACAGCTTTTTTTATTCAGCAAGCAAATCAAGCGCATCTTTCGGACGGTCTTCTACGTCCGCTTTTCTCGTGCTTGCAGGATAAGCTTGATTAACCATATCACCAAAGCCCTGCTCACGAAGAAGCTGGATGACTGCCGGAATTATCGGCCTCTCATTGTCAACAAGGTATTGGGTTTTTTGCTTGATCATGGCGTCAAAGGCTTTACTGCGCGGAATGCCTGTTTCCGCAAAGATGTTTTGACTTAATAACAGATCCATCAAGGTTAAATTTTCATAATCGTTGCCTTTAAATACTTGATTGCCGTTATATTGGTACCATAAATCCCCATTCGGCCGTACCCAGTTTAAGTTCTCCACACCGGCCTTTAGCTGACGGGCAGTTGTCAAATAAGCAGCATTTTGCGTTTGCTTATAAGTCTCCAGCAAAAACCTCATTTCACCAAGGGTATGGTTCAAGGAAGCGTGAGTTCTTACTTTTGGTCCGCCTGCTTTATAATAATCAGCAATTAAATAACTGGATGCGGTGACTGGAATAATATTTCCAACCCCTTTTTGTGATACCAGAAAATCAGCGTAGCGCAGATTAGCGGCTTTCAAACTTGGAATATTTAATATCTCAGCTGTATTCTTTAAGAACAGAGCGGCATTTTCATTATGGCGTGTATCAATATAGGGTGCTGTCAGTCCATATTGGGATTTCAATCCGGAGCTTGTATACTCTGTTTCAAACATGGGATTTTGGCCGGCTGTCAGGCCTCCCTCCGAAAGCGTATCTAAATCGGCCAGCGCATTCACAACAAGATCACGAAGATAACGTTCCTTGTTTTCCTTGTAGGCTGTTAGGTAAACGCCCCCTTGCAGGCGGCCTACATTGCGTCCATACCCCATTTGATGGGAAGGCTCAATCGACCATGGCAATTTAGTATAAGCTCCGTCCGCTGTCAGCCAGTTATTGATAGAAATATAATCAGTAATCGTGCGCTTAAACCAATCATCTCTGTGCGTAGCATGAGCAAAGAGCGGCTTTCCGGAGATCAGCATCCAGGATTCGGAAACTGCTTTTCCTCGTACATCCATATCTATCCGGGCGGTCATTGTTTGCCTGTCTGGATCTTTTCCAACTTCATAGCTCTCTTTTTCTTCGAGCAGTTCACGGATAACGGACCGCTGTCCGTTAGGGTAATTCGTTTGCCGTTGAACAGAAAGATAGTTTTTGCCCAGCATCACTTCATTTTGAATAGCTGAACCCTTTTTTACAGATAAAATCCCGATCGGGTGAGAGGTTTTATCTACACCAAACACACCATGGTGCTGTTGGTTCACCGACCCGAAGGAGGAATATTTGGCTAACGAGTAGCTATCCGCCTGTTCAAACGGCAGAATGACAGAAGCGGAGTAAGCGTCCGTGCCGTCATGTACAAACTTTGTAAAAACAAATGTATCGCCATTGTCAAGCTTGCGCAGGGTGACTTGCAGGGAGCCAAGCGGATTGGATGCCTTCCCTACATGATAATAATAATGCACATCGGTCGAAAGAATATGAGCGTCCGTTTTCTTTTTGTTGTACGTCAGCGGCACGCCTTTCGTATTCATGCGCACCTTTACAGACTGCTGATCGGCAATCGGAATTTCTGCCTCCTGGCTGTCTGTTTGCCCGGGCTCATTCTCGCTATCGACCATGCCGAGCTTTTCCAGCATTCGATAGATGAATACAGCCGCTTCTCCCCGTGTAGCTATTTTTTGCGGTTCAAATTTATTATCGGCCGTTCCTTTGATCAAGCCGTAATAACTCATTCTTTCCACAGACAGGTAGGCGTATTTCCCAATTTTTGAGGCATCCGCATAGGTGAGCGGCTGCCTCTTTGTGTAGTCTCCCTTTAACTGCATTGCCCGGTCAAGCATAGCAGCCACGTCTGACCGCGTGACTGGCGCATCGGCAAGAGCCAATCCTTTATCATTTCCAGTAATCAGTCCAGCCTTTTTAGCCGCTGCTATTTCCTTATACAGACGGCTGCTGGCCGGAACATCCGGAAATGCTGAGTCACCGGCCGGCAACTCCAGCGAACGAACCAGATAAGCAACAAATTGGCCACGGGTCACCTGAGTATACGGCCGGAACGTTCCATCCTCGAAACCGCTAACAATTTCTTTGCTAGTGAGCCATTCAATTTCCTTCTTTGCCCAATGGTTCTCTATATCCTTCAAGGACTGGGCAGAAGCAGGGAAAGCAAAGGCCAATATAAAGAGCAAAGCCGCCAAACTCCCTACAATTTTTCGCATAATGATTCTCCTCTATTACTCTAGTTAAAATATTACAGAAAGATTATAACACAAGAGAAATTTTTACAGCTGACAATTTCAACAGCCGGCCTTGCTGCACATTTGCTCATCAAAAAAGCCTCTCATTAAAGCGAAGCTTTTTGAAAGGCTCTCCTCTTCAAAATGTTTCACGTGAAAACATTTGTCTTACTTTGTCAGCGCTTGCGTATTGGCAGGAGACAGCTGTTTGGCATGATTGACGACTTCCTTTCCCTTTTTCCAGACCGAGTGAACGTGATTCACACCAAATAAATATTGCAGTTCCTGATAGCTTCGTACATTCCATAAGACGATATCCGCCTGCTTGCCAGCCTCTAATGACCCAATTTGCATTTCGCGGTTTATCGCACAAGCAGCATTATAGGTGGCGGCTGTTAGCGCTTCTGCCGGGGTCATTCTCATAGAAATACAGGCCAAATTCATTACGAGCGGCATCGAGGTAGTTGGCGAGGAGCCGGGATTGCAATCGGTCGATATAGCTACCGGGACTCCGGCATCAATCATTTTTCTTCCTTTTGCCGCCTCTTCTCTTAAATATAGAGCGGTAGCTGGCAAAAGACAGGCAATCGTTCCGGCTTTGGCCATCGCTTCGATGCCTTCGTCCGACACTTTAAGCAAGTGCTCCGCCGAGATAGCGCCTACTTTAGCTGCGAGCTCGGCACCGCCATACGGTTCAATTTCATCGGCATGTATTTTCGGGATTAATCCATATGTCTTTCCCGCTTGTAAAATCCGCTCTGACTGCTCAGGGGTAAATACTCCTTTTTCGCAAAAGACATCATTGAACTCCGCCAGTCCTTCCTTCGCAATCACAGGCAGCATATCGGCAATTAGATGATCCACAAACTCATCTTCCCGTCCTTTGAATTCCGGCGGGACGGCATGAGCGCCCATAAATGTCGGCACCAGATCGATAGGGTGCCGCTGCTGCAATTGCTTCATGACCCGCAGCTGCTTTACTTCCGTTTCTATATTCATGCCGTAACCGCTTTTTCCTTCTACTGCCGTCACTCCATGGGCTAAAAAAGAATCTAGACGGCGGGCGGTTTGCTCGATCAATTCCGCTTCTGGCGCTTCCCGCGTCATGCGGGCAGTCGCGTGAATGCCGCCCCCCGCATTCATAATGTCCATGTAAGACGCGCCTTCAAGACGCATTTCAAATTCGCGTGCCCGGCTTCCCCCGTATACCACGTGGGTATGCGGATCAACTAGCCCCGGTGTCACTAAACGGCCGGAAGCATCAACAACCCCCGCTTCGCTTAATCGGTCTTTATAGCGTTTCTCTACTTCTGCCGTTGTCCCGGCCGCTTTGATTTTCCCGTCCTCTATCCATAAACTGCCGTCTTCAATTAAACCGAGCTCTGACATCGCTTCTTTCGAACGTGCCCCCTTGATATCAGAAGCGAGCGTTGCCAGTTGCGCAGCATGTTTAATCCAAATCGGTTTCGCCATTATTGGTTTCCCTCCTCAAGCATAGGCATCTTAATTCCTTTCTCACGGGCCGTCTTCTTAGCAAGCTCATAGCCGGCATCCGCATGGCGGACGACACCCATCCCCGGATCAGTGGTCAATACGCGTGCTAGCCGTGCTTCTGCTGCTTTGGTTCCATCCGCCACAATGACGACTCCGGAATGCTGAGAATATCCCATGCCTACACCGCCTCCATGATGAAGCGAAACCCAGGTGGCTCCTCCAACGGCGTTGACCATCGCATTCAAAAGCGGCCAGTCCGATACAGTATCCGAGCCATCCTTCATCGCTTCCGTTTCGCGATTGGGAGAAGCCACTGAGCCGGAGTCCAAGTGGTCACGCCCAATAACAATCGGTGCTTTTAATTCTCCATTCGCTACCATGTCATTTAAAATTTTTCCGAAACGGGCTCGTTCCCCATAGCCGAGCCAGCATATCCGCGCAGGCAGCCCCTGAAACTCGATTTTCTTCTGTGCCATGCGAATCCAGTTGCATAAATGCTCGTTGCCGGCAAATTCACGCAGAATAGCCTCATCTGTTTTATAAATATCTTCTGGGTCACCTGATAAGGCTACCCAGCGGAAAGGTCCTTTTCCTTCACAGAACTGAGGACGGATATAAGCAGGCACAAAGCCGGGAAAGGCAAACGCCTTTTCTACTCCTTCATCCTTTGCCGCTTGACGGATATTGTTGCCGTAGTCAAACGTAACAGCCCCCTTTTCCATCATGGCAAGCATCGCTTTCACATGGACGGCCATCGAAGCTTTAGAAAGCTTCACATATTCTTCCGGGTCGGCCTGCCGAAGTTCAGCAGCTTCCTCTATCGACATATTCGAAGGAATGTAGCCGTTCAGCGGGTCATGGGCAGACGTTTGGTCTGTTAAGATATCCGGGATAAATCCCCTGCCCAGCATCTCCGGCAGAAGAGCGGCGGCATTTCCCAGCAATCCAATGGATAATGGTTTCCCCATCCTTTTTGCCTCTTCTGCCAATTGAATGGCTTCGTCAAGAGAGTTTGTTTTCACGTCTGTGTAGCGGGTTTCAATCCGGCGGTCGATTCGCGTTTCATCGACATCCATGGCAATGCACACTCCGCCATTCATTGTTACGGCCAGCGGCTGCGCCCCTCCCATGCCGCCAAGGCCAGCGGTGACTGTCAGTGTCCCTTTGAGTGTACCGCTAAAATGCTGCTTCGCCAGCTCGGCAAATGTTTCGTATGTGCCTTGGACAATTCCTTGGGAGCCAATATAAATCCAGCTGCCTGCCGTCATTTGTCCGTACATCATCAGCCCTTTCCGATCAAGCTCATGAAAGGTCTCCCAATTGGCATAAGCGGGCACAATATTCGAATTGGCAATCAAGGCGCGCGGCGCATCCGGATGTGTTTTAAAAACGGCCACCGGCTTTCCGGATTGAATGAGCATCGTCTCATCCGATTCCAAGTGCTTTAATGTTTTCACAATCGCATCAAAGGCTTCCCAGTTGCGTGCGGCCTTTCCGATCCCTCCGTAAACGACAAGCTGTTCCGGATGCTCTGCTACATCAGGGTCGAGATTATTCATTAACATGCGCAGCAGCGCTTCTTGCTGCCAGCCCTTCGTATGCAAATCCGTTCCTCGATAGCGCTTGACTTTCTCATTCGACATTATGTTCATTTTCTCAGCCCCCTTTATTCGTTATATTTATTTTATATAGAAAATTCTATTATTTATTTATAATTTGATGATTATTTTATGCTTGGTTGAAAAGAAATTTATATTTCTCTCGTTTTTTACATTTTATTTCAGAACTTTTCTTTTTTTAAAAATAAAAGCGATTCAGCAGACACTGAATCGCTACGCTTGTCCATTAAGACAGGGTTCCACTTTTCTATTTCTCATAAGACCCATAGCCTGACCGATAAGCTGATGGCGTAATGGATTCATAGAGCTTAAATTTAGCATTGAAGTACGTCTGATGGCTATATCCTGTTAACTGGGCCACTTCCGCCAGTGTTAAATCCGTTTCTTTTAAGAGCCGTTTAGCTTCTCTTAAACGCACTTGGTGCAAAGTATCGCGGAACGTCTGGCCCGACTCGGCAGCAAAGCGGCGGCTAAGTGTGCTTTTATTGATGCCTAATGCTTCTGCGCATGCGGCTAAGCTCCAGCCTGCATCCCAATAGTTAGCTTCCATTAACTCTCTCGTCTTCTCTGCAAGCGAGCGCCTTCCTCCTTTTAATTTCCCGTGCTCCTGAAGAAGCAAGCGGTCAATGAAAGACAGGAAGGCTTCGATAATTTTATACATGACCGGCTCATGGATAATCTCTTGAAAGACAGTATGATAGCCGGCTTCCATAGAAGGGCTTTGGAGCTCATGGGACTTCATATGCCTGCGCACCTGCGCCAAAATACTCGTCAAACGAATGCGGATCATTTCCGGATCAGGATAAGGCGGAGCAACTGTCAGAAAAGCACTCTCCATCCAGTCGCGAATCACTTTTGATTCTCCCTTTTCCATCATTTCAACCCACTGCCGCTGTTCCAGCGGGGTTAAGAACGGATCTATTTCCCGGGAATTAGTTGTTCCCTCTCCCTCTAAAATAACATCGTAGCCTTCAAAGAAAATCTGTCTCGTCAGCTCGCGTGTTTTCTGATAGACCGCCTTGAACGTTTCCCCAGAGGACGCGGCTTGAATAACTATAGCAAGCGGTTCTTCCGTGCTCTCCTTCCATTCAGCAAAGAAAGCTTGATACTCCTCTTTACAAACCGCTTCCTCCCCCACCTCCTGTACACACAAAATAAAGCCGGACAAGGCGAATACCTGATGCCCGCCGCTGAAGGGATGATTCCGAAGCTGCTCATACACGAGCGGCAGCTTCGCTTGCTGCGGTGTTAGAAAAGCGGACATCATGATCGGTTGGGGAACTGGCCGATCCAATAAAAAAAGGGCGGGATAATCAACCAGGCTGCAGTCTTCCTTTGGGACGCCCGTCAAAGAGACCAGCTGGTTGCGCTGCTCATACCGCAGCTGCTGGATGCATTTAATCATGTCCAGCGGAGAGAAAGGGCGAAACAACACATCTTCTGCACGGTAACGCAGCGCCCGATAAGCGGTCTGGAAGATTCTCTCTGAGGAAATGCCGAGCCAGCGAACGCCTTTTTTTCTTAACGTTTCTCCAAGCTGCGACTGTTGATCGGTCCAGCTATCCATATTTAAAATAGCCAGAGCGGCAGGCTCTCTCTCTAAAGCCTCTTCAAACTCTTGAACTGTCTTCCATACAAGCAGCCGGACCCCGGTCAGATGAGACTCAATCATCCAGCGGATGCCTTGCGCTTCTAATTCATCCTTTGCTACTAAATGAATATTCATGATCCGTTCCTCTCCATTTTTAACGTTTTTCCTCCATGTTCTGGAACCAGTGTCCGTTAAAAAGCAAAATAATCGGCTTTATCCCTAAAAATATTATATAACGGAAAAGTCACAACTTGTCTGCGAAGCTAGTGTTCTTTCTTTTATTCCGTTCAAATTCTTTGCATTTTTCTTTATAATCAGTTTATTGGTCTTTTATTCCTTGCAGCAAGGATTGCAGGGACAGCTTGGTTACCACCAGCAAGTTTTATATAATGGGGGAAATGAGAAGATCGTTTCATCAAAAAAGAATGGAGGGTTTACAATGTTTCAAAAAATATGGCTGCTGATCGCCGTCTGCTTGCTGCTCCTGGCGGCTCCTGGATGCTCCGGCAGCAAGCAAACAGCTGATGACTCGGCTGCTGCTCCAAAGGAACGAGCAGAATTATTCATTTCTGCCGCCGCCAGCTTAACAGATGCGCTGGAGCAGCTGAAAACCTCGTATGAAAGTCAACATCCGGAGGTGACGTTAACTTTTAATTTCGGCGGTTCCGGCAAACTAGCCCAGCAAATTCAGCAAGGGGCTCCGGCGGATGTTTTTTTATCGGCCAGCCAGCAGGACATGAATACTCTGCAGGAGAAAAAGCTCATCCAAACAGATTCCCGGCAGGAGTTTGCCAAAAACACGCTCGTTCTGATTGCGAACAAAGACGATTCCCCTGATATTTCTTCCTTTGAGAAAATCGATCCCAAGCAAATTACACACCTGGCTGTCGGAGAGCCGGAAAGTGTACCCGCTGGAAGGTATACAAAAGAAACACTTGAACACCTTCAGTTATGGGAACCGCTTCAAAGCAAGCTAGTGCTGGGCTCTGATGTGCGCCAGGTGCTGACCTATGTGGAGTCAAACAATGCCGATCTGGGGATCGTCTATTCGAGTGATGCCCAAATGTCAGATAAAGTAAAAGTAATCGCCGAAGCCAAGCCGGAATGGCATGAACCGATCGTGTACCCTGGAGCTGTCGTCGCCAGCTCTGAACATCCACAGGCAGCACAAGCCTTTTTAGACTATCTCACCAGCGAGCAGGGGAAGAAAATATTAAAAACCTATGGATTTAACTAACGTGGGGCAGGAAAGGAGCGCGCCATGAGTACCTTGAGCTATACACCCTTGTTTTTATCATTAAAAGTGGCAGCCATCTCTACTTCCATTGTCTTTCTAGCCGGAGTGTTGTTCGCTTATCTTCTTGCCCGGCGGAATTTCTTTGGAAAGAGTTTTGTTGAATCGCTCTTTCTCCTTCCCCTCGTTCTGCCGCCAACAGTTGTCGGCTTTGGTTTGCTTGTTCTTTTTGGCAAAAACGGGCCGATCGGCAGCTGGCTTTTATCTTGGTTTGACGTCCAGGTTGTGTTTTCCTGGATCGGCGCGGTGATCGCTTCTGTTGTTGTTTCCTTCCCGCTGATGTACCAAAGCGCCGCCGCCTCTTTTGAAAGCCTCGATCCAAGGTTGGAAAATGCGGCCCGGACAATGGGCGCATCAGAATGGAAGGTATTTTGGACTGTTTCTTTTCCGCTGGCCTGGCCTGGGCTGCTCGCTGGCTTAGTGCTTTCTTTCGCCAGAGGACTGGGAGAATTCGGCGCTACTTTAATGCTGGCAGGCTATATTCCGGGAAAAACCGATACAATTCCGATGGCTATCTATTTCGCTGTGGAAGCGGGTCATATGGAAAAAGCAACCTTTTGGGTCATCATGATTGTTGCGCTCGGTTTCAGCACGATCATGTGGCTGAATTGGTGGACAAAGCGCAATGTCCGCCGCTTTGCGAAAGAAACGTAGGAGGAGAAGGACATGCTTGAAGTAAAAATCAAGAAAAAGCTGGCCCATTTTTCCTTGAATATCCAATGGCAGATGGAGGAGGAGATTTTTGTGCTGTTCGGTCCGTCCGGGTCGGGAAAAACAACGATATTGAACATCCTTGCCGGGCTGGACTCGCCTGATTCGGGCTCCATTCACTTAAATAGCCGCGTCTTTTTTGATGAACAGCAGGGAAGCCTTCCTCCCCAGCAAAGGAAGGTCGGCTACCTTTTTCAGGACTATGCTCTGTTCCCGCATATGACTGTGGAAAAAAATATCCATTATGGCGTCCCCAAAAAAGCAGAGGGCCGCTCAGCCCTGCTCATTGAGCAGCTGCTGGATGTTCTTGGAATTAGCCACCTGCTCAACAAGTACCCCCATCAAATTTCTGGGGGAGAAAAACAAAGAGTCGCGCTTGCCCGTGCATTGGCTACCGAGCCTTCTATTTTGCTGCTGGATGAGCCGCTTTCTGCTTTAGACCAGGAAACACGGATCGAGTGCCAAAATGAGCTGCTGCGTCTTCATGATCTATGGCGAATTCCATTTGTGATCGTCACACATGATCGGGACGAAGCGGAAAAGCTTGGAGATACGATTCTCTTTCTCGAAAAAGGACAGGTTCTTCCCGCTGATCAAGAGCAGGTTAGGGACAGAGACGAAACCGTCCGTCTGTAAAAATGAGTGTAGAATAGGAGTTTTCATCATGAAGCTTGATTTTGTCAAGGCTAGCCCTTCGCAAAATATGACAGTGTTAATCACCAACCAGCCGCCGGCAGCCCGGTATGCAGCTATTGCCAATACGGTGATGAGCTATGAGTATGCCCACGCGGAACAGGTTGGATTCCTTGTTTCTCCCAAAACAGCCGACGCTGTGCTTCGCTTGGAAATGTCAGGAGGAGAGTTTTGCGGCAATGCGGTGTTAACGGCCGCTGCTTACTGTCTTTATAAAGGAATAACAGCGAATGGCTGCTTTTTATTGGAATCTTCCGGTGCAAATCAGCCGCTGGCTTGTGAAGTAACGAAAAAGTCGTCTGCTTTCTTTGAAGCGAAAGCTGAAATGCCGGATCCGCTTTCGGTCGAAGCTTTAACGGTTCACGCAGACAGCCGGGCAGTTGACGGCCATCTCGTGCGCCTGGATGGAATCACCCACTTTCTGACCAGCTGCTGGCTGAACGAGGAGGAATTTGAGCCAGTTCTCAAACAGCTGATCGGAAACATTGACGACAAGGCGATCGGCATTATTCCATACCGGAAATTAACCGATGAAGCCTATGAAATCCGCCCATTCGTCTACGTAAAAGAAACCGGCAGCCAATTTTTCGAGCGGGCTTGCGGCTCCGGCACATTGGCTCTCGGCGTTTACTTGGGGAAAAAACGCCCATTGACAGTTCACCAGCCGGGCGGTGTCATTTACGTGGAAACGGGTGAAAAAAATTTTATTGCGACAACTGTGCGCTTCACTTGTGAAGGTGTCATAAACCTCGAGGAGCAGCCCTGAACCCCACTCCCATAAATTGCATCGGGCTCTTTATGATATTCCTCTCCTTCTGACCCATACTAATAAAGCGTGGATACGCATGTTAACTCTGTATTTGGAGGAGAAAAATGAGAAACAAAGCCAAAGACTTTCCCGATGATAATATGACTGGAGAAGGCGAAAAAGCCAGAGCAAAAGCGCGGTATGCATCCAAGCGGGCAAACGGAACAACGAATACACACCCGCAGGAACGAATGAAGGCATCCAGCGAAAGAACAAGAGAATCTTAAACCGGAAAGCAGGAGGTGCTCCCTCCTGCTTTCTTCGCTGGGCAGCATAAACTGGCAGCAGCCATTGCTAGCGATTCAGGTGGTCCTTTAAAACATCCTTCAGTTTTATAATGCCGGCTTCCATTTTTTCTATCTCCTCATAGGCATAGGATAGGCGGATGGACGGGCCGCTTTCATTGTAAATAAAGCCGGGATTAATCAGCACACCGCTGCTCAAGCATGCTTTAAACAATTGATACATATTGATTTTCTTTTTTAATGTCACCCATATGAAGAATCCCCCCGAAGCAGCGTGCCATGTAGCATATTCGCTTAAATGAAGCGCTAATGCCTGAAGAAGGAACGCCCTTCTTTCCCTCAAACGGCTCCTCACTTTCTGCAGATGCTGTTCGTACAAGCCCGACCGAAGCAGTTCCCTAATGAGAACTTGAGACAAATAACTGGAGCCGTAATCTGTCTGCATCCTCACATCACTGAGACGGTGAATGACATCTTCCGGGCCAGCGAGCCAGCCGATGCGCAATCCGGGGGCAATGGTTTTTGAAAAGCTGCCGACATATAAAACTTGTCCTGCCTGGTCGAATGTTTTCAGCGGAGCCGGGGCTGGTTCGTCTATCCATAAATCCCTGAAGATATCATCTTCGATTACAGGCAATTGAAAATAGCGGCATTTCTCCATTAGTTGCTGTCTCTGCTCTGTAGACATCGTTGTGCCTGTAGGATTTTGATAGGTCGGATTAACGTAGAGAGCTGATGCCCCTTTAGTTATTTTTTGCTGAAAAAGTTCTTTCATATCCAAGCCATTCTTAGTGACTGCAACGGGCTTTATCGTGATGTCGGCCGTGCGGAATAAATTAACGGAATGCAAATAGGAAGGGATCTCCAAAAAGACGGCAGATCCTTTTTTCAATATGCCGATAGTAATCAATGTCAACGCTTGCAAAGCTCCTGACACAATAAGAATACTTTCCGGGGCGATGGACAAGCCGTACTTTTCCATATGCTTGCTAATCTCAGCCCTCAATCCGCTGTCCCCAAGCCCGTTCCCGTAGCCGAAACCGTGCAGCTGCCCGGAAACCTTCGCCAGAGCTTCGGAAATTTCAGACTGAGGAAACAAATCAGGCCCGAGTTCGCCTTTGCTTAACTGGATCAAGTCCTTTCTGTTTTCGAGCTCATTAATCAATTGCACAGTATGGTTGCTTGGAGGCTGCAGCGACCACTGGGCCAAATCATCCCAATTTGGCGGGGAGATAGCAGCTGAAAGCGACCATTGATTATTGACGATATACACGCCGCTGCCTGCCCGCCCTTCAAGCAGGCCTTCCGCTTTTAATATTTCAATCGCTGTAACGACTGTACTCCGATTCACGTGAAATTGCTCGGCAATCGCCCGCTGAGTAGGTATCTTGCTGCCGACTACCCATTCCCCCTTCTCTATTTTCTCCCGGATCAAATGAACAATTTGCAAGTAGCGGGGCGTCTTTCCCAAATGACCGTCTCCTCCCTGTATGTGTTCGTGCTTTTGTTGGTTTTTTTTCTAATCAATTGGTTGGCGATTTCCATTATCGTTCCTTTTATTATAAGTTCACAAAGACTTTTAATAAATAAGAGAAATGAGGAGTACGATGAATTGGAAGACCGCTATCGCCTATAGTACGACCATTATCGTCTGGGGGTCCGCTTTCCCGGGAATTAAAATTGCGCTTCAGTCTTACAGCCCTGAACATCTTGCCTTGCTTCGGCTGCTTATCGGCGCAGTTGTGCTAGTCATTTTTGCTGTGATTAAAAAAATAAACATGCCTGAAAGAAAAGATCTGCCTGTTATTTTACTGCTCGGCTTTTTAGGGTTTACAGTTTATCACGGGGCTCTAAGTGCAGGGGAAGAAACCGTCAGCGCTGGAGCGGCAAGCTTGCTAATATCCGTGGCGCCTGTTTTCTCCGCCGTATTGGCAGCGATTTTCTTGAAGGAGCGGGTGTCTAAAGCTGGCTGGATCGGTTCGGCCATTGCCTTCTCGGGTGTGGCTCTTATTTCGCTTGGAAGCAGCCATTCGCTATCAGCAGTTGCGGCGGGCATCCTTTTGATCCTGGTGGCAGCGGCGGGGGAAAGCTGTTACTTCGTTTTTCAAGCAAAGTATTTAAATAAGTATGGATTTATTCCATTTACCATTTACACTATTTTAGCCGGAGCCTTGTTCATGCTGTTTTTCCTGCCGGGCACATGGGCGGAAATAAAGCAGGCCGCTCCCGCTTCAACCTATGCGGTCATCTACTTAGGGCTATTTCCAACCATTCTTCCTTATTTCGCTCTTGCTTACGTCATTTCAAAGGCAGGAGCTGCTGAAGCGACAAGCTCCCTTTATTTAACCCCTGCGGCCGCTTTAATTATTTCGTGGGCTGCCCTTGGAGAAGTCCCCTCTTGGCTTTCCTTGTTCGGAGGGATACTGACGCTGGTTGGTGTCAGCTTGCCGCTATGGGCGGAAAAAAGAAAGCAGCCCTTGCCAGTGACGTGTGAAAGCCTGGAAGGTGATCTATAGCCTAAAGAGCCGCCGCTAACGGCCTGAGAGCAGGAGCCGCTCCCCTGCTCTTCTATCTGTTGCCGTTCCGCCTATTCTCTGCTGAATAAATTATGTTTTCTTGAATATCTCCCTATAAAAACCTTTAACTGCACTCTTCATCGGCAAAACATACATCTAGCCATTGCCCCTCGCTTTCCTCTCTTTATTTCACTTTGGTGCGATTCTTGCATTGGAGCATATACGGCTCTTCGTGGAGCCGTATTTTAGGAGGGATAGTTTGTCGTCGAAAAAGAAAGTTCTCATAGCCGACTTATCATTGGTGGGCATCTCCATTGGCTGGGGGTACAGCTTTGTCCTGACAAAGGACTTGTTAAACGAAATGACCCCTTTATATTTTATTGGCACTAGATTTTTCCTTGCTGCGCTCCTTCTGTTGTTATTTAAATGGAAATCTATTAAGCGCCTTCCGAAGCAAGTATGGAAATATGGCATTTTTGCCGGAACTGCTTTATGGGGAGGGTTTGTCCTGCAGACTGTAGGAATTGAGCTGACCACTCCGGGCAAGGCCGGTGTCCTGACCGGAACGATGGTAGTCATTGTTCCATTCCTATATTTTTTCTGGTCAAAAACAGGGATTCAAAGAGGAGCCTTCTTAGGAAGCCTTCTTACCTTCTTCGGGCTTGCTATTCTTTCATGGGACGGCGGCTGGACAGGGATTAATACCGGAGATGTTTTAGTCTTCCTTTGCGCTTTCTTTTTCGCTGTGCACGTTCTGTTAGTGGATCGTGCTTATCAACGCGAGCGCTCCATTGACTCTCTGAGCTTTATCGCGGTTCAGCTGTTTATTGTCGGCCTGTTCAGCTTGCCGTTTGCCTTCTGGCTGGAGCCGTTCCCGTCCCCGCTTTCTGCTTACGGCTGGTACGCTTATACATTCGACTTATTGATTGGGACACTGCTTGCTTACATCGTGCAAATCAAAGCCCAGCAATACTCTCCGCCTACACACGTGAGCCTGCTGCTGTCGCTTGAATCGGTCTTTGCGTTCCTGCTGTCATGGCTTTTGTGGGGAGAGACATTAACGGTTAATACTGTAACCGGGATTGTATTTATTTTAGGAGGCATCTTTATTACCGAGGCGTTCGATCTGCTTCGCAAACCTAAAACATTAAGCAGCTTAAAAAACCGCTCTTCCTGCTGAAGGCACATAAAAAAAAGACGGCAGCCTGATATTGAGGCTGCCGTCTTCATCTGATTTTTTCACTTTTTACTTGCCTTCTTTATCAGCAATCATAAAGGTTGTAATGACGAAAATGCCGAAGCTTATTAATAAGATCGTTCCGCCAACGATGTAAAAGATTAAGGCGAACGTTTCATTGACGTTAAATGGTTTTAATGTATTGAGCCACATGCCGGCTGTTAAACCAATGGAACCGATCACGGCGGTCCAGCCATGGATAGATACTAATTTAGCTGATTTCACTGTGTAAATGCGGTAAAAAATTCCCCAAGCGAATATTGATAACCAGCCAACTACTAAAATGTGGGCGTGAATAGGGCGGAACTGGTAGCTGCCGGAACCTGCCATATGCGAACCTAATACGGCCCCTAATAAGCCAAAGATAGCTGCGAGCCGAATCAATCGCAGACTCCACTTTTTTTCCATATCTATAAACCTCCATATCCTGTCGTTTGATCTCTATGGAATAGATCTTATACTTTCAATATAAACTCTATATGAACTCCGTATTACAAATTCGGCAGCTTAATTGTAAACATCGTTCCTTCGTCCGGTGTACTTTTCACCTGGATTTCTCCCTTGTGCAGCTCAATGATTTGCTTAACGATCGACAACCCAAGCCCGGTTCCTTCTTTCGTGCGTGAAGCATCCGCCCGGTAAAAACGGTTAAACAGCTGTGCCTGCTCCGCTTTCGAGATGCCGATCCCTGTATCCTGCACAATAACTTCAATACCGTGTTCCGTTCGCTCCAGAGACACACGAATCTCGCCTTTTGGACGATTATATTTAATGGCGTTGGTTATCAAATTATCCCACACATTTTCAAATAGGGCTTCATCTCCCCGGTACATGGTCGGCTCCATTGTCAGGTGTAAGTGAATATGCTCCTCTTCAAGCCACCATCGATATTTATTAATACATGCCTTTAGCTGTTCATCCAGCCGGTAATCCTTAAATTTCACCGGGCGGGAAGACTGGTCAAGAGAGGTCAGAAGCAGCAGCTGGCGCGTCAGTCTCGACAATCGGCTTGTTTCCGATTGAATGATGGCTGCATAGTTCTTACGATCGTCATCAGAAAGGTGATCCGCTTTCAGCAGGCCGGCATACCCTTGAATATTCAATAAGGGAGATTGAAAGTCATGTGAAACGTTGCTAATAAATTCCTTGCGGATCTTATCATTTTCCTGAAGCTGTTCCATCATCGTCGTAAAGCTTGCCGCCAGTTGGCCGATCTCATCCTTCCGGTCAATATTCAGTTCCACGTCGTAGTTTTCACTGGCAATCCGCTTGGTGGCTCCCGTTAATTGGGTGATCGGCACGATCAGCATCTTTGCCACGAAAAGCATAGCGAGCAAGCTGAACAGCGCTGTTGCTATCACCATGCCGCCCATCATGGTATGAATCTCACTGAATAACAATTTAATATCGGGGCGCATAAACAAAGCGTATTGCTTGCTGCCATACTTGAACGGAACACCAATTGTATTCGACATCTCATTGGCGAAGAAGCCTGTTACGAATGTTTCACGCGGAAAATCCCGCATGCCGTGGTACACTTCCCCCTGCAACACGTTATCTATGGCTGATTTCTCCAGATTTTTCACACGGTATTTGCCGCCATAAAAAGCGGACTTGCCATTTTCATCGACAATATATAATTGGTAGCCGATCCCCCCAATTGTTGTTAAATATTCACGCAGATCCAGCGGCGGCGTTTGTTCAATATGATTCGTAATTGTCTTGGCAATTTCCACATTCTTTTGATCGTTGCGCTCTTTCATGACGCGGTGATAATACGTATTTGTCAGCAAAAAGCCGAACAAGGTGCTGAACAGCATGATTAAAGCTGTCATCAGCACAAATTTCCCGTACAGAGACTTCATGAAGCATGCACCTCTAATTTATAGCCGATTCCGCGGACAGTGACGATTTCAACATCCTTGGCAATTTTCGCAAGCCGCTCGCGAATCCGTTTAATATGGGTGTTTAATGTTTGCTCATCCCCCTCATAATCATACCCCCAGACGCTCTCCATAATAGCGGCGCGCTGAAACACTTGATTAGGCCGGGAAGCAAGCAGAGCAAGCACTTCAAATTCCTTTAACGGCATAATTAATGTATTCGAGCCTGCTGTCACCTCGAAGCTTTTGCGGTTAATTGTCACAGAGCCTACCTGCAAAATGGAATCCGCCGGCTTATCATAGCGCCTTAAAATGGCGGCGATGCGAAAGAGAAGCTCTTTCGGCTCAAAGGGCTTCACCATATAATCATCCGAACCGGCCAGAAAGCCCTGTTCCTTATCCTCGAGCTCTCCCTTTGCCGTCAGCAGCAAGACAGGAATGTCGTGATTTTCCCGTATCTTCTTCGTTAACTCAAAGCCGTCCATCCCAGGCATCATCACATCGACAATCGCTAAGTCGGGAAATTCCGTTTGCAAAACACCAAGTGCTTGTATTCCGTTACTGGCTTTCGTCACGTGATAACCTGCATAGGTTAAATGAATGCTTACAAGCTCCAATATATGTTTATCATCATCTACCACTAAGATTTTCCTCATATCCAGCCGCCTCATTTCTTCACTATTTTCTTTCATTTTAGCGAAAAAGCGGACGAATTCAAAAAAGAGAAGCCGCAAAAAAAGCCGGACAATATGTCCTGGCTTTGTTTACGCTTTTTTGATTTCCTTGTTTATCTCCACCCGCTCATTCCCCATGAACAAAATGGTTATGGCAGACAAAGCAATAGGAATGAGAGCTAGCATGAAAATGAACGCAATGGAATCCGACATGGCCAAAACAATTTTATCCAAAATAAATTCCGGAATATTGGCACGCTGACCGGCTTCAAACAGCTGCTGCGGGTCCTTCATTTCAAAGCCCGGACCGCCAGCCTGAGCGCCTCCGCCCATTCCCTTAAACGCGTCGGCCAATTTGTCTGTAAACACATTTTGCTGGATAATTCCAAAGACCGTTACTCCAAGCGTCATGCCCAATGAACGCAAAAAAGAATTTGTTGAATTGGCTGACCCCCGGTAACGCGGGTCCAAATTGTGAATGGATGCCGTCGGCAGCAAGGAAAAAGAAAAGCCCATGCCGAAGCCGGCGATGATCATGTAAATCGTCAGTGTCCAGCGCGCCGTGTCGGGAGTCATATTTCCAAGCAAGAACATGCCGATGAAATAAGAAATAACAGAAATGACCATTAAATTCCGATAGCTCGTTTTCGTTTGAAAAATCCCGCCCATCGCACTGCCGGCAACAGAGCCAAGCATCATCGGCGTTAAAATCAAGCCTGCATTCTTTGCCGAGCCTCCGTAAACCGCCTGCACAAAAATCGGGATAAATACGGCTAGAATAATAAATGTGCCGCCATATAAGAAGGCAAGAATTTGCGACGTAGCAAACAGCCGCCGTTTAAACATCCAAAATGAAATAATCGGCTCCTGCGCCTTTGTTTCTGCCCATAAAAAGCTAATAAAAAAGACTAAAAACCCGGCAAATAAACCGAGAATCTGCATGGAGCTCCATGAATACTCCTTGCCTCCAAGCTCCAGAGCAAACATGAGGCAGACGACAGCAGCTACAAGCGTAATCGCTCCAGCCCAGTCAATGCGCTGCTTTTGGTGCTGAGTAGACTCGTGATAATATTTAATAATGAAAAAGACGGAAACCAGCCCAATCGGCACATTAATGTAGAAAACCCAATGCCAGCTGAACCAATCGGTAATATATGCACCTAACAGCGGTCCCAGCACACTGGACGTCCCAAACACGGCGCCGAGCAAGCCGGTCATTTTCCCGCGTTTCTCGGGCGGGAAAATATCGAACACAATCGTGAACGCAATCGGCATCAACGCTCCCCCGCCAACTCCCTGAATAGCACGGTAAATAATCAGCTGCTCCATACTCTGGGCGATGCCGCACAGGGCCGAGCCGATCAAAAAGATCGCTAATCCAAAAATAAAAAAGCGCTTCCGGCCGTACATATCAGACAGCTTCCCGAAAATAGGCATTCCGGCCATAACAGTAACCATATAAGCTGATGTTACCCAGACAAATTTTTCGAATCCGCCCAAATCAGCTACAATCGTGCCCATAGCAGTCGCCACAATTGTATTATCCATCGCTGCCATCAAAATGCCGAGAAGAAGGCCTGCCACGACAAACTTTAAATTGCTGTCTTCATTAACCATCCTGCACCTCCAAACATGATTTTGAATGATATTGTACCACTAAAAGAATGGCTGGAAATACTATTTTTTATCTTCTTTTATCATTTTTAACAGCGAATCAAAAGACCGCTTGTACAAACACCTATATCCCGGATGCAATGAAAAAACGGCTGGCCCATTGGCAAATGGCCAGCCGTTTTTCTGTTCATGCTTTCAGTGATTCTGTTTTAAACCGGACGGACAGTAATTTCGTTGACATTGACGTAATCCGGCTGGGCGGCTGCATAGGTGACTGCTTTAGCAATATCAGCGGCTTCCAGCTTTTTGCGGTCGTTGCTCCGGCTGCTGGCGCTGCTTAAAGGTGTGTCGACCATGCCAGGAGAAATATTCGTTACACGAACGCCAGTCCGGGCCAGCTCTTTTTCCAGCCCTGTGGAAATGGCGCGGACAGCATATTTAGTGGCACTGTAGACGGTGCTCATCTTTGTTACTTCGAGCCCGGAGACGGAAGCAATGTTAATGATATGGCCGCTCGACCGGTCAAGCATGGACGGCAGCACCGCATGAATGCCATACAGCACCCCTTTAATATTCACATCAATCATTTGCTCCCATTCCTCCACTTTCCCTGAACGAACGGTCGCTGAAAGCATTTGGCCAGCATTGTTCACAAAGATATCCACATGTTCAAAGGCAGCTTTTGCTTTTTGGACCAGCTGCTCCACGTCCGCCTTATTTGTCATGTCTGTTTGAACAGCAAGGGCCTTGGCTGTTCCCATTTGATTTATTTCACTTGCCAACTCTTCCAGCTTTTCTGCACGGCGGGCCGCCAAAACGACGTTGACCCCTTCACCTGCCAGTTCTTTAGCAATGGCCAGGCCGATTCCGCTGCTCGCTCCTGTGATAATAGCTGTCTTTCCTTGTAATTCATTCATCTCCAATGCCTCCCTTTGCAGCTTTATGACTAGTATTTCTGACGGCAGATAACGAGCTTACTCCTATTTTTCAGCTTTAATTGGTCAGGAGCAGCTAACTCATCCATCGTTAGCTCCTTCACCTCTGCCGCCTCTAGTTCCTCTTCCCCTGCCCACGCTGTGTAAAACTCCACTATAAAGCTTTTGTCCAGCGCCGCTTTTAAATAATGGAATAACGTTTTCAGACACTTTCTATCAAGTTCATTGATGTGGTCCTTATTCACTCCAAAATCCCCCAAATGCGCCATAACCTCATATTGATAAGGGTAAGACAAATTCGGAACGGTGCCGTCCTGGAGCTTTTCAATAGTGATGGATGCTTCATCAACAGCTGTCTCAAACGTATAGTTTCCTTTGTTAGACAGCTTCTTCACCTCGCCGAACGTGCCTGTATCTAAAGGCTGTTTGGCAGATAGATAGTAGAATTGCGTCATTTTTTTCACCCATTCCTTAGCTATTAGTCAACAATCAGGCTCTATGAAAGACGCCGTTCGCCCCATCAAATGGATAAAATCAACATTAAAGACCAATAGAGCCAAAAAGCTAAAACTGCCAATTCCTCCTTACAGTCCAAACTCTTCTTCCGCTCCTCTAAGCAAATCTAAGAGTTTATATATATATTCCGATTCTCCCTGTACTGTATAATTTGCCAGGCAGTCTTTTTTTCCTTCCAAAATCACATTTATTCGATCGCCCTTTTGTATTTTGTAATACATTATAGCTCTCGCAAACTCTTTCTCATTTCTATATAGCTCCTTTTCCGGCTCCTCTATGCCGGCATCCTGTTCGACTTGGAGCCTTTGTAAAGCTTCCTTATCTTCTGTATACAAACAATATTGAATATCCTTAAAGCTGACGCATTCATCTTTTTTTAAATCTGACACTTCTTTTTTATTGAATTCCGCCATGCCAAATTCGTTTTTTAATAGACCGACGATTTCCGATAAACTATACTTTTTCCTTGTTTCTGATTTTTTGTATTTATTAAGCACATCTTCATAAGCGTTATCATCATCCTTCATACAAAGAACCTCCCTTTTAAAAATATAAATGCCTCATTCATAAGAAAAAGTCACCACACTATATTTATAATACAATGTGATGACAACATTTTAATGGCTGCTCCCTATAAAGATTGCCATCATGCTTTAATAAAAGGAGTGCCCGCCTGCTCTATTGTAGGTGTGGTAATGGTAATAATATTTTCCGCTTTTCACTTTTCCGTTTTTATCTTTATTATGAATTTCCGGACCGATCGGAATTCTGTTTCCTCCTGCTCCTTGAGCAACCTTTCTTGCTAAGCTCTTAGAGATTGACCACACGTCACCCTTCTTTAATTTAGACTTGGCCTGCTTATAAGTTAAAGAAGGACCGATGTACATCCCTGTCTTTGCTTTATTCAGAGTAGCTGCATAATGCTCATATCGCTTCTCTTTTCTTAATTTAGAAGCAATTTCAGTAGCAGCCACATAAGTGACGCCCGCTACCACAATCGCCAATGATGCCGCCAACAGATGGGCAACAAGGGCTTCTCCTATGACGATCCCTATAGGAATGACAAAAGCAAAATTTGATTTTGCTTTTGTATTATCTACCTCATATTTCTTCCCTGTCGCTTTATCAGTGAAAGTCGCTACTAATAAGTCGCCATCCGCTTCGTGGATATCTACCTGATACACTTCCGGCTGGCTCTTCTCTGTACTTTCTACTTCAAGAACCACATCCTTCGTATCCTCATTCATCGTAGCCAACACATCATACTCTACATTTTTGTGCTGCTTTTGAGCTTTGAATTGGGTCTTTTTTGCGTCTTTATGAAACTTAGGACTTTTAAAACCTCTCTGCTTCAATTTCTGAACTTGCATGTCCCCATTGGCTGCTGCATGAGTCGTGTCTGCAGAAGAGCAAAATACACTAAAGAATGTGAAGACAAGAATTAAAAATAAACTGCCTGCTTTTTTCACTGTTTCCTCCCCCAATCAATATTTTATAAACCCCATCCCATAAGACTTTTCATCTCCGAGCGGGATCGCCTTGCGCTTTAATAAAGAGAACGTTTCATCGACCCTTGACTCGCCGTTCATCAGCCTTAAACTGGATTTATTCTCCGACATAATCAAGGACACCATTCCGGTTGTGTAGGCTGCTGCCATAGAGGTCCCCGAAAACACCTGATAGCCGCCTCCAGGAACAGTGGTCAAAATGGACTCCCCCGGTGCTGCTGCATCTATTTTTCCATACCCGGCATAAGCCTCGTCCGCAGCGTAATCATGCGTGAGGGCATTGACAGAAATGACCTTCGGATACTGAGCAGGATAGTCAGTCCCCGTCATATAATTATTGCCCGCAGCGGCCACGATGACTATGCCCGCATCGATCGCTTGATTTACGGCTCTTTCTAATTCTTCACTATTGCGGGATAGTCCCAGGCTAATATTCATAAGATCAACCTTTTCTTTCATGCACCATTCAATCCCTTTTACTAGTGAAGCAACTTCACTCACCCCCTTGTCGTTTGATACTTTTACTGAATAAATATCCGCTAACGGATTCATTCCTTTAATCCCCGCATCATTGTGGCTGGCCGCTATCACTCCGGCAACAGCTGTTCCATGGCCAAATTCGTCTTTTACACCGGCACCGTCATCCAGAGCATTGTATTCCTTCTTAACTCGGCCGGCTAAATCAGGATGCTCTCCGTCAATCCCGCTATCTAAAATAGCAATTTTTAAATTGTAGTCTATGTCTTTTTTAAACGTAAAACCATCCATTAACGCTCTGTAAGCCCAACTTGAGTACTCGCGTTTAGAGACATCGATATCTTCCGCATCTGTCTCGGAAATCACAACCAATTCTTTGGAACCGGCACTCTCCGTGCGATCTTTCGAGATGAAATAATAGGCTGCTGCCAAAGTAAGCGTAAAAGCTGCTAAAATGAATGCCCTCTTTATATCAATCTCTCCATTCAGTCCGTTGAATTTGGTCATCGGCAAATAGATCTATAAACGCTAAACGTTCATGCCTCAAAACCCAAATAAAGATAGCACATGAATTTATTTACTTTCAAGATAAAATAAGTAAAATAATACATTTTCCTTACAGAAACTGTTTAATAGATTTATCTATTAGATCATTCGTCCAGCTTGCATAAGCTACTTCCCTCCTAGGAGCTGAATAGCTATTTAGCAACTGCCCCCGAAGATAAAGGGAGAGCAAGGAAGTTGGCGTTAGATATACGTTGAAAATACTCTTTCATAAAGGGCGGCATGGGCATACGCAGAATGGCTGCTGCCGTCACTTCCTCACATAATGGCATTCATTATGGTTCGTTCCCCGGAGCTGAGTGGCTGAAAAGAAAAAAGATCCTCAGACAATAGCGAGGATCTCAAATTCTATACTGTATTTATAAGCTGAACTGCTGCCGGCAACCGTGGCACGTTTAACCTGTATCATCTTGCTTTCACAAAGATGGACTACTCCCTTGGATCTTCAAACCCTAATTTATTCTCCAATTGAACGGAAACTGAATGATAAATATTATATTCCCAGCGCGGGATCATCTGATGGTCGATACAATGATCGATAAATGCCTGGGCGGCCGGTAAGGCTAAGCCCTTCCCCTCCATTCACTAGCTGTCGCAATATCGATTTCAGCCCATTGATTGGTCTTAAAGATTGAGTGCACTCGCTCACTATGCGGCCGCCATGACGCAAGCAATAACCGAAAACTTTCTCATCTCAAGAAAGTTTTCAGCTGAACCCCAATAGTTCTGGTTAAAATTCACAGACTGACAGATGAGGGTTTCATTTACCTTCTGCCCCACAAATTTCTCGGGAAATATCCTGTTCATTTGCAAATATGTTTTCCATTTGAACACAGCAGGGCACCGGTTCCATCTTTGCACACCGGGACACCTCTAAAGAAATCATCGTCTCTATTCCTTTCAATTGATTATATGATGAACTCGGCCTTTTCACGAAATGCGTTTTTTCTTCTGGCATTACGAGGACTGATCAAGCCGTGTATGAAAATCAGCTGCCGCTTCCCTCCACAATAGCTTTTGGAAAACAATAGCCAGAATCCCGATAGCGGTACACAAAGCGCCTACGCTTACAAATACTGGGCCGGCCCCGAGCATCTGAACGAGCAGGCCTCCGATAGGCGGAGCCACGACTACACATAGGCTCGCAATCGAATTGCTGATGCCGGAGACGCGGCTCACCGTGTCAGGGGATGTATGCTTCTGGATAATGTATGGAAAACCAATCGAGTACAAGGCAACACCGATCCCAAGAATCGTTCCGTATACGAGCAGCAGCGGGACCGAGAAGCCGCTTCGCAAAAGCCCGACCCCTCCAAAGCCTGCACCGATGCACACGAGGCTTCCGCCCAACAGCCAGCCGTATCCCCGCAACCTTTCAAATCGATTTAAAAACATCATCATGACAACTGCACCGAAGCCGGAAGCTGCGAAAAGCCAGCCCATCACTTCAGGCCGGTCGGGAGCAGTTTCCCGCAGCCAAGTGGTATATTGCACATCAATCATTTGAATAAAGAGAATCCCTACAGAGGAAGTAAGAAAGCTGATCCAAAGAATACGGCTTTGGGCGATAACGGCCCAGCCCTGTCTCCAAGATTGCCAAAATGTCAGTTTCTGTTCGCCTGGCACTGGCTTCTCCGGAAGGGAACGGGACGATTCGAGCCGCTTTTGCTTTAACATATTCAGCAAAATCAAGGCAGACAGCGAAAAAGCAGCCGCATTCATTAGAATACATACTTGCGGAGAGGCGGCGCTTACGATCAGCCCACCGAGCAAAGGGGCGATAATCTTTGACAGCTGCATGACCATTCCATTCAAAGAAACCGCTTTTAATAAATGTTCTTCTGCCACCACCTGCTTAATCAAGCCTTGCTGAGCCGGGAAATGAACAACATTGGCAACAGAACGCATGGCGATAATAAAGAGCGCCCATCCGGGGTGAAGCGCCGCCAGCAGAAGAAGTGTCAACAGAGCTGTCAGCAAATCAGAGACCATCATAAGCTTCACTTTATCTACTTTATCTGCCAAAACACCGGTAAATTGACTGAGCAGAGCCTGCGGCAGGGCAATAGCCACCGGAATCAAGGCGATCAGCATCGGCTCTGCCTTCCACACGTAACCAAATAAAATCATAAGCGCCATCATGTCAAAATAATTGCCCATGATTGACACGGAGTATGCCGCAAACATCCTCACAAACATGCCATTTTTCCAGATAGAAGGGCTGGCTTCCTTTAGGCCAGACATGGCTCTCATCCTTTCTCATATGAACAAAGGAGGCTGAATCACCGCCTCTTTTATCCACATGATAAAGAACCAATGTCAGAGGAGTATCAAATCTCCTTCTTCATTTTCATTTCCGCCATTGGCCGATTTCACTCTCAAGCTAAATATTGATCCAAAACTGTCCGCACTTGTGAAAGAAGTTCAGCAGGATGGTATTCCTGTTCAAGCTGTTCCCGTCTCTCCTTTAACTTTTCGTACACTATAGTATTCGAGAAATCAGGCGCCAATAAGAGCATTGCCATGTCCAACGCCGGAAATAGGTGAGACTTGAAGTGTGTGCGTTTCACAATATCAAAGCCCCGCTCAATCTCCGCTATTCCCTGCTCCGCCTCATGATTGCGGACCTGACAGGCGCCTTTGATTATTGTAAAAATCCCCAGCTCGCGCTGATAAGGCTTTTCCAAGTAAAACTTCTCCATTTGCGCACAAATCTCCACAAACTCACCGAAACGCTCCCGGCCAATAGCGATCAGCAGCCTTATATTTTGTAAAAAAGGATAGAAACCGTGGTCAGGCTTTGTAATTTCCGGAGTGCGCTGGTTGATAAAATCATCCACATATTGAGTGGCCTTCTCAAATTCACGATTCGCTGTGTACGCCAGCAGCAGGCCGATCGTTTCCGCTTCATATCGATGGTGCTTTGGGAAGACATCCCGCTTAATGCCGTGCTGGATATACATGATTGACCGGGTGTAATCCTTGGAAAGTGTTTGAAAAATATGAATTAAAAAGAAAAGTTTATCTGTCATAGGGTACTTGTTTTCGCGGATAAACCACCAAAAATCACCCTTCATATAAGCCAGAATGACCTCATATGCGGCCGGAATCTCAAACCCTATGTTCTTTTCGCTGATAAAAGCAGCAATAGAGTCTCCCTGGCCGTAAAGATGATATTTTTTAAGGACGCTTTCCAGCAATTGTCGAAACTCCTGATCTTTCATTACCGGCAAAGCCTTGTGATGCGGCTTTTCACAAACCAGTTGATAGCCGAACCCTTTAATCGTCTCAATCGTCAGCTCCCCATCCCACCGTTTGAGCTTCTTTCTTAACCGGTAAATATGATCATCGACCGTTCGTTCGGAGGGCGCTTCAAGAGGCCAGACAGCGTTTAAAAGCTGTTCCCGGGAAAAAGCCTGGTTGGCATGTTCATATAAGTACTGCAGCAAATAGTATTCCTTCCGTAATAAAGAAATCTGCTCACTGCCGAATTTGACCGTATAATCTGTCAGCATAAACTGCAGTTGAGTCATGATCTTGTCCTCCCCTCTCCTTTTTAAAGACTGGTCGATGATTCCTGCCTTTGATGAGAAGGATGACAAAAGCATTCGATCGTATGGTCATTAATCATTCCTACCGCCTGCATGTAAGAATAACAGATCGTACTGCCCACGAACGAAAAGCCGGCTTTTTTTAATTGCTTGCTCATCTGATCGCTAAGCGCATTGAAAGCAGGGACTTCTTTTTCTGATGTCCATTGGTTAATGATCGGCTCATGATCCACGAATCCCCAAATATACTGAGCAAATGAACCATACTGTTCCCGAATATTCAAGAAGGCCTTGGCATTCGTCACCACACTTTTGATTTTCAGTTTGTTGCGGACAATTCCCTTATCTTCTATAAGAAGCTGCAATTTCTCGTCCGTATACTTCACAATCTTCTCTGCTTCAAAGTGATCAAAAGCCTTTCGATAATTTTCCCTTTTTTGCAAAATCGTCCACCAGCTAAGTCCTGCCTGCGCTCCTTCTAAACAAAGCATTTCAAACAGCTTGCGGTCATCATAAACCGGCACACCCCACTCCCGGTCATGGTAGTCGATGTAAAGCGGCTCCTTCGTCACCCATGCACATCTTTTACTCATTTCCCCTCTGCCTCCTGCCAATAAAAAGTATATTTTTCCTTTTCTATCATGATTATACAATGATTCACCGTTTCTATCAGACTGCAATTATGTGGAGAACCCCGTCCAGGCAGCCGCCTTTTTCACTTGTTTTTTTATTCTGTCCGCCAAGCGACCGTAAATTTATCTAATAGAAAAGCGTCAATAAAAAGAATTTACCGTAGATTAACGGTAATTTAATACTCATTATGTATGATTTGGAATGGAAAGAGAAGCAGTGAGCATGGAAGCTTCGTTACAGATAAAACAGATGATGAAAAGAGGGGATGACAATGAAGATGGAAAAATTTCATACTGACGGTGAAAAGTTATCAAATGCAGAAGTATTTAAAAACGAAATGACTCGACGCAGTTTTTTAAAAAAGTCAACAGGAGTTGCTGGAATAACTCTTGGGTTAACACTAACTAACTCACTGAATATTTTGCCTGTCGAAGCCGTGTCCAGTTCTTCTATTAGCCATTCAATCGGGAAGAAACCCAACTTAGTCTTTCCTGTTATAAGCGATGTTCACATTCATTCAAGCAGCAATAAAACACTGGAAAAGTTTATTACTACTTTAGAACAATTGAATCAAGCAGCTCCAAAGCAGGATGCTTTTGTAGTCGTTGGCGATTTAACGGATTATGGAGTCCTTTCTGAATACGATAAGTTTATGTCTGCTTACAATGCGAGAAAGCAAGCAAAAGCTGCTTCTATGTTTGCTATCGGAAACCATGACTACTGGAATGGATTATCAGTAGCTGATGCGCAAAAACGATTTTTAGAGAAAACGGGTATGGAGGCAATTTACTATCATAAGGTCATAAAAGGCTATCATTTTATTGTTCTTGGGACGGAGGATGGCAGAACAGAGGGAACCTTCTCAGTCAAACAGATCCAATGGCTCGGTGAACAATTAAAAATTGCCAGCGCTGATGACCGCAAAAAGCCGATTTTTGTCTTTCACCACCAGCCGATTAAAGAAACTATTTATGGAAGCGAGTGGGGCTTCTCCGCCAACAGAGATCTTTTTTATAATACGTTAAAACCCTACCCGCAAGTTATCTCCTTTTCTGGGCATACTCATTACCCGCTAGATGACCCGAAAATCATTCACCAGAAGGACTTTACTTCCATCGGAACCTCCACAGGCGCTTACTTATGGCTAGATGCCGGCAGAATTCAGGGAGAAGTGCCTGAGGGGGCTGACATCCTTAATCAAGCCCTCATTGTAGAGGCTTATCATAATAAAGTATTAATTAAGCGTCGGGATATTCATAACGACGATTGGACAGGCGAGCCTTTTGAAATCAGCCTCCCTGCCAATAAACAAAACTTTAAATACATAGAAAACAGGGATAAAAAACCACCTTTCTTTACAAACGATGCCATGCTCTCAATTGTTCACGAAAAAGCCGCAGCCACCAGCTTAGCCATCATGTTTACTCAAGCGAAAGACAAACTCCTTGTACATGACTATCGAATAACAGCAAAGAACACGGAAACTAATCAAATAGAAAAAGAATTTCTAGCCTTTTCGGAGTTTTACAAAGACCCTGTGCCAAATCCGCTGACATTGCCGCTTGAAGGATTACAGCCAAATACAACCTATGAGATTGAAGTACGCGCCCTTGACGCATACGGCAACGCCAGCAAAAACTCGTTAAAAGTATTAGGAAAAACACTGGATGGCACCGTAGAGGATGTAACGATTAATCTGTCTAAAAGCAAATTAAAAGGAACAGAAGATCAAGTGGAAGTTACCATAGAACATGCGCGTGCCTCTAAAAGCGACTGGATTGGCTTATACGAAGTAAACGAAAAACCTGGAGATCAAGCGGCCATTTGGTGGATGTATACTCAGATAACAGAAAAGACATACACATTTACGTACAATCCAAAGGACAATATTTATCCAGACAGATACCAAGCCGGTTCCACATATAAATTTGTTTACTTTTATGGCAGCGGCTATGATGCTGTCGCTTCAGCTACATTTGCTTTAGAAAGTGATCTGGTTACTGCCTAACTGTTTAAGGCCTTTGCGCAAATAGGCAGCATATGGTTTTCTTGCTAAGATACCATCAAAATCCCCTGCATAAAGAAGCACCGGAACGCTTTATGCAGGGGATTGTTAAACAGAATGGCTTCTGATCAGTACATAGGGACAGAGAAGATTCACCCTCCATGACATAAATTTAAGTGCAGAAAGTTGAGACAACTGCCGCTCCTTCCTTCTAAACGATTCACGGCTTTTGAACTGAAACAAGTTCCCTGGAAAAAGAGGAGCTTTCTCACTCAACCACTTTAAATAAAGCCGCCAGCTCGCCGATGACCGCCCGGTATTCACCTGGCGTCAGCTTATACTTCAAATCGTTCGTGCTCAACAGCAAGGAAGAGGATTGATGCGGAGGATGAATAATTCCTTGCTCTGTGAAAGAATCAGCCTTCATTGGCACGCGGTACCATGTGCCTTTGACTTTCTTTTCAAGAAACACGTGAGCGCCGGTCATGAATTCATTCTCATCGTTATTGTGGATTTCAACAACGATTTCCCGTGCTGATGTTGGATATTCAGCTTGTTCGGTGTTGATTGTCACCCCATTTTTTGAGTCTGAAAGATCTTGAACAGGAGCTTCTTCCTTAAGCCGCGAGTCGCCTGAATTGCAGCCAGCGATCAAAAGAAGAAGCATACTGATGCAGAAAACAACTAATCGATGAAGCCTCATGCCCATTGCACCTCCTCTTTTGATTTTACCAATGATTGGGTAGTCATTCATCCCTCAAATGAAGCAATGGCTGCCTCATAAAAAAAGCGGGTGCTCAACTGCAGAGCACCCGCTTTTTTGTAATAGATCCATATTGATTTTCTTCACACCGCACTGCCAATGTTCCTGCAAAGCCAGAAAACTATTAAGCTTGCATAGCTGCTATCATTTCTCCCGTCACCTTATCCATCTCACTCACTAAACGGAAACCTCCATCTACAACAATAGAAATACCCGTAAGAAAGCCGCTATCTGGTGAAGCAAGAAAAGCGGCTGCCATGGCCACATCCTCCGCTGAACCGATGCTTCTAACTGGCGTAGAACGAGCCAGCCGCTCTTCTGCCGCCTGCAACACCCCTCCTGTTAATGCCGAACGAATAATGCCGGGCTTCAAGACATTCACAGTAATTCCATAGGGAGCCAAATCTTTAGCACTGCTCTCAGTTAAACCAACCAGTGCGTATTTAGCCGTAGCATAATGAACAAATCCTCGAAGAGCTGTTTCTGAGGCCAGTGACGACATATTAATAATTCGGCCGTATCCTTGTTTCTTCATGTAACGGGCCGCTTCTCTGAGGCAATAAAACGAGCCGTTCACATGAATATCCAGCAAAACTTTCCACTCCTCATCGCTCATTTGATCAACAGGAACTAGATTCCCCGAAATACCTGCATTATTGACGAGAATGTCCATCCGCCCGGTTTCCGTATAGATTTGACGGATAGCAGCGGCCACTTCTTGGGAAGACCGGACATCCAGCCGCAGAAAGCTTGCCTTTCCATTAGATTCAACAATTTCCCGGACCACCTGGTTTCCTGCTTCTTCATCAATATCCGTGATCCATACATAAGCACCTTCACTTGCAAGTTTTTTCGCTATTGCTTTGCCGATTCCGTTGGCTGATCCAGTTACAAGCGCCGTTTGGCCAGTCATCTTTGCCATATTTATCTCTCCTTCGCTTAACATGTTAACGCTTTCATGTTATCCGGAGACTCTTACTCAAACCTTACAGATTTATGTTAGTTGAGATAAAATAATTGATTAAATTCTTCCTTCATACTTAAGCCTAGTTCCTTTTCCATTAGCATAATGGCTTTGTCAGCTGATTTGCGCGCTTTGCCAAGCTTACCGTTTTTAAGCAAGAGGCGTACATAATGCATTTGAAAGCTTTCCTCATAAGGCTCTAATGCGACCAAGACTTCTAATATCTCAGCAGCCTCCTTTATTTTCCCCCCCTCTTGACATTGTGCAGCCCACTTTTCCAGCGCTTTTAAGTATTGCTTGCGCATCATAGCACGGCTTTCCTCCAGCCATTCTTCATATAAGTATTCATGCAACAGATCGCCCTTATAAAGGCTGCTAGCCTGAGAAAACACTTCTGGGCTATATGGATAGAGAATAAGCTGCTTTAGTTCTTCAACATCTATCTTTACTTCTTCAAACCGAAAATAATAATGGGAGCCATCATAAGCAATGAACCTGGAGTTCCTCCCTTTTTTCAGATCTGGTTCCAATAGCTTACGCAAGGTAGACAGCCCTACATAAAATTGATTGGAGGCGGCCTCCTCCGTTTCTTCAGGAAACAGCCGTCCGATTATTTCATCTCTTGACCACCTTCTTTTGCTGCCTGAGGCTAGAAGGAGCAGAAGCCTTAGGCTGGATTTCCGTTTGATTTGAATGCGTTCCCCTCCAAGTTGGATTGACAATGGACCCAACATTTGCAGACTGAGCAACGGCTTGTTATCTATCTTTTCTTTCTTTTGAAGCCATGTATAGGAGGATTCTCTTGCTATGCTATCTACTTCTTTCTGGAGGGCATAGGCTTCTTCCATATGGCCCTGTTTAGATAAAATTAACGTCAGTTTCTTTTGAATAAGACAAGAGTGATGACGAAATCCCTTAAAGAGCCGTGCAGCTTCTTCCATCAATCTCCTAGCTTCATTTAAGTTGCCAAGCTCTTGATAACACAGAGCCACGGCTGCACTTGCCCACCCTCGATCCGGTCGAATTCCGAGACAATCAGCTTGTTCCAGCGCCTTATGTGCCCATTGGAGAGCCTCCTCCAGTTCCCCCTTCGCACGAAAATAGCTGCTGATGGTACACAACGGATAAATAATCGAGGACTCATCACACTCTCTCGCTACATGAATGGACTGTTCAGCCAAACGGCGGGCTTTCTCGAAATGCCCCTTTTCTATCAGCAGTTCTGCTGCATTCCAAAGCGCATGCATCTGCACTTGCTTAAATCCGTGCGCCTCCGCCTTAGCCAGTGCCCGGCGGGAAAGAACAAATGCTTTTTCAATTTCATTCATGAAACGATACATTTGTGCCAGTAAACTTGTGTTCAGCGCTACCATCGGCTCATCTTCATTTTTATAAGATAACTCCAGGCTTGTTTCATAAAGCTGAACCGCTTTTGTTAGTTCTCCCTGGTAAAAGTAGATCGTTGCTAGGCGATGGTACAAGTCCGCATAACCAGGTGAAACTTCATTTTTGTATCGATGAGCAATTAATTCAAGAGGTGCTATAAGCTGCTTTGCCAGTTCCACAGGTATGCAGCGAAACAATAATAAGCTCGTTCTGGATAGATGAAGGGCAGGAGAAAGCTGCTCAAGCCATCCATCAATTAATCGCAGAAATTCTTCCGGCTCATAGCGTTCAGCTATATCTTTCATAATCCCTGCCACCAGCCTGTCGTTGCCGGCTGCTAAAGCTTGTAATATGGCCTCAAAAAACCGATAATTCGCCCGGCATAAAATGGCTAGTTCACCATGACGATGCTTAACCTTTTCTCCTCCCCATTCCCGTTCAGCCAATTGATAAAAAAATCTTCTAAACAATTCATGTATCCGAAAACAGCCTGGCTCATCCACTAATAAGAATGGTTGAATATGGCGGATATTTTCTATATAATCACGAATCGGCCAATCAGGCTTATATAAGCTTAACAATCCTTCATCCAGCTCGCGAAACAAGGAAGCATGCAGCAGAAATGTCTGTACATCAGCAGGCAAATCAGCCATTACTTCGCTTGCTACATACTGATGAACATCTTCATTTAAGTAAAATCTGTTTAAAAAATGTTTCAGCCCCGAATCTAAATTCGACCCCGTTACTGCCTCATTAAATAACATCAGTCCAGCGGGCCAGCCTTCTAAAACCGTTAGCAAATGGCGAACTTCCTGGCTAGTTAAGTTAATTTTATACACTGTGTCCAGCAGTTGGCTTGTTTCTTCCAGTGTGAAAGCTAAATTTTTTTGGTCAATGGCAACGGCTAATCCCCTCACTTTCCAACGGCTGACCGGAAGTCTTTTAGGAATTTTACGGCCGGATAATACGAGTGTAACAGAGAAGGGGAGTTGTTCAATCCATGCGACCAAGCGGCTTGTTTCCGGTTCATCCAGCTTTAGGTTTTCAGATTGATCCACGACGATCCAAAACGGTTCTTTTCCGGTCACAGAAGGGAGAATCCCAGCTAGTTGATCAAAAGTATAGACGGGCTGCGTGAGTGTCACCCACCCACCGAGCATAGGATATTTATGGAAAAACGTGGTCAGTAACGATGTCTTGCCATACCCTGCTCCCGCTACTACTGTTGCTATTTTTTTATGAGGACGTGATAAAAGAAGGGAAAACAAGTGTTTTCTATCCATTAAACTCTCAGTTTGCGGCATTCTCATAGATCGTATAGTCAATTATTACACCCCTGTCTGTTTAGAATTTTCTGATATTATATAGCAAAAAATTTCTTCTCTCAACTTCAGTAAGGTTGCAGTAAGGTAGAAGGCTTACAGTAAAGGTGTGATTTGCATGAAAAAATATACATTCACTTTTAAGGAGGCAATTATGCATGGCTAAACAATCTAATCCAATCAAACATTTCTCACCTACTTTTTGGATGAAAAGCCCAAGGAATACGCCAAAGGGAGATCGACTCGATTTTATCAACCCTGACTGGATGCCATGGACAGACTGGTTAATGCCCGGAACGCAGTTTAAGCTATTGTTTTGTGATCTTGTCTCCGGCAACTTTACCTTGCTTTTAAAAGTCGATCCCGGCACGAAAGCTTCTGTTCATTGGCACCTCCATAATACAGAAGCTTTCATTCTTGAAGGCAGTTTTTATTACGAAGAAGGTGAAGATAAAGGACACCCGGGCTATTATACATGCGAGGCAGCTGGTAATGTTCATGAACCCTTTACCTCTCCTGAAGGCTGCATAATGCTTGCTATTTCTCACGGTCCGATTGGCGGCTATGACGATGATGGTCAACTGGCCGTGATGGCCGATGCCCGGCTTCATTATTACATGGCTAGAGAAAATAACGCATTGAAGCACACAACCATTGTAGACTACACATTTGGAACCACAGAAATGCATGATAACTAACCGCCGATAACTGCTGCCTGGATTTATTTTCGACAGCGTTAAATACTGCAGCAAAAACCGGTGCTCAACTGCAGAGCATCGGCTTTTTTGTGATATATAACATGATTCATGATGAACCGCCATTATATTCTTTGCAAATGGGTGATTTTAAAAGAATCGTAATATTTTAATCCATAGCCTAACAGCCGGTCCATACAGATATGAGCGGTCCAAATAATTGAAATCATTAATAAATACTCGTTTGAAGCATACATATATCCCGCTGCCAAAAGAAGAGGCAGAACAAAGCTGTGCCCCCAATTGTATAGAAGGGCCCCTGTTCGTGTATTCAATAGATAGCCGACCATCGTGATATCCGGAGCCAGCAGCAGAAGGAAAAATAACCACAGCGGAAAACCGAACTGTACATAAACATAAAGACAAGCAGCAAAACCGAGACCATTTTCCAGACGAATAAACGGCTTAATCATCGTTGTTTCCTCTCTCGCGCCTATTGTTAAACAGGTTCAGCACCATTTCTTGGATAACTGCCTCATTTTCTTGATATTTCCCTCCGCTCACCAGCTCTTTCACTGTTTGCAGCGTATTCAGTGCCAGCTGGTAAAATCGAATTTTCTCTTCAAGCGCCATTAACTTTTGGGCAAATAATTCAACCGCTGCCTTATTGCATTCAGCTGATACAGGTTGACCGTTCAACGTGATCAGCTGCTGAATCTCTTTCAAGGTAAACCCTAGCTGTTTCAGCACACTCAGAAGCTGCAGCTGTTTTTCACACTTTTCATCATACTCGCGGTAGCCATTCTCCCGCCTGTTCGGCTGAAGCAGCCCCTCTTTCTCATAATAGCGAATGGTATCCGCCTGCAGTTGATATTTATTCGCAAACTCTTTAATCCGCATCTTCATCCCCCCGCAATAACCATAACATTGGAGTAAACTCCAAGGTCAAGCAGGATGAATATACCTTTTTCACGCGGCTTTCTTGCCTTCAACAAGCAATGGCATACACCCTCCTCTGTTTATAAACTAGTCACGTTATCGATTGATGCAGACTCTCCATTAATGTGCACATCGATCACTTCATGTTCCGGATCTTTCGTTAATTTATACACGTGCTGTTCAATTGCGCCGTTTGGCTGATTAGTCTCTTCTAGCTTGATAGTTATTGTGTCGCCTTGCGCTTCCATATCCGCAGTAGCTTTTCCTTTTGAATGAAAAACAAGGTAAGACCTATTCTCACCGTCATTTATTAATTGAAGTCTATAATCTGAATGGATAGACTGCTGCACGTCACTTGGCACACTTTCGACTTCACTGAAGCTTAACGCGGATGAATAGCAAGCTGTTAGAACAGACAATGCGAACAATAATAAACAGAATAGCTTTTTCAATAGTCGTTTCTCCTTTTGTCTGGATCCATCTCAATGAGCGTTTGCCAAAATATCCTTTCTTTTACTATAACAAAAAAAAGAAATAACCAACCAAATATTCCAATTTAAACCACACAATGACCGGTGCTTTGATCAAATGCAAAAACGTGCGCTAGACCTCCCTTGCCAGTAAAGAAGAATGATACATTCCTAATTTTTAAAAAAATAAGTGATTCTATTTTTATGTGGTGGTAGCATTTGATAGGTAGCGAATAGAAAAAAAAGAAAGGTAGAGGAAAGATGAACATGAAGATTGAGATTCTCCCAAGGTACCGCATGGCCTGCATCCGTCAAGTGGGTCCATACGGCTCCGCCAACGAGCAGACAATGCGAAAACTAAAGGAATGGGCGGCGGCGAAGAACCTGCTTTCCCCAGCCTCCATCGTCCTTGGAGTGTCATATGATGATCCTGAAACTACTCCTCCTGAAAGCTGCCGTTACGATGCAGGCCTGGTTCTTGCGGACAATGAGCCAACAGACGGTTTCGTTGCCGAAAGCGAGCTTCCTGGCGGCAAGTATGCGATTTACCAAGTGAAGCACACAGCGGAGGCCATTCAACAAGCATGGGGCGCCATTTTTGCTGATCTGTCCAACCGCGGTTATCAGATCGACCGTCGCCCCATGTTTGAGAGATATAGGGAACAGATGCTATCCAATCATAATTGTGAAATTTGCGTGCCGCTAAAATAGTGAGCTTTTCTTTTGACTATGGCAACAGCGGCTTCGTACTCATGAACACCCCATTAACTCTTTGATTTTCTCTGCATTTTCTTTGGAAGTGAGCATTTCGAGAAGCATAAAGGCCACCTCCAAGGCTGTGCCGGGATTCGATGAAGTAATCACATGGCCGTCTGCAACAATCCGGTCATGTGAAATTTGAACGCCGTATGACGCCAGCTGTCCCAGCCGTTTGCTTTCCGGATGGCTATAGGTGGTTGCCCGGCGATTATGCAATATGCCGCTGTGGGCGAGAGCCAAGGAAGCTACACAAATGGAGGCAATTGGCTTTTTATGTCTATCGAAATGCTGGATAACAGCTTGGAATGCTTCACTGAAAGCATCCTCATAAAAATTGGCTTCTTCAAATCCGCCCGGAATCGCTAAGGCATCGAACTCATGTAAATCAATTTCTTCCAATAGCTTTTCCGGTGTGACTTTGAAATTCCATGTCGCCTGCAGCTGCGGGCGAAGCCCGGCTGAAATAACCCTTGTCGAGCCATCCCCCTCGAATTGGTTCCAGCCGAGCACATCTGTAAATACACTGGCTTCGTAGGCCTCAAAACCATCAGCCAGCAATAATAAGATCTTTTTCATAGAAAATTCCTCCTCACCTTTTGACTTAAGTGTAATGAATTTTTATTGCCTACTGAATAACATAGAGATCGTATTTCATTGAATTTACTTTTGTTTTTATGGATAATTCATATAAACACTTTATTTAATAAGGAGAAATTATGGATCACATTGATTATGAAATTTTAAAACAGCTTGAGCATAATGCCAAAAGCACCACAAAAGAAATTGCTGCCCATGTGCACTTATCTCCTCCGGCTGCAGCTGAGCGGATTAAAAAATTAGAAGACCAGCAAATTATTACAGGCTATCAAGCGTCATTCGATTTAAAAAAACTCGATCGCCCGATTGTCGCGCTTGTTCTCTTTAAATCAAGTGACTGCAAAAAGCTGGCGCAGTTTTGCTATAACCACCCTGATGTGCTTGAATGCTACCGGGTAGCCGGCGAAATCAGCTATATCGCCAAGGTGGCCACGCAGTCGGTGGAAACGCTGGAACACTTTATCGATCAATCCATGCCGTACGGAACGCCGTCTACAAACATTGTCCTATCTGAACATCAAAACAAAGTTCTATAAAGCGATTTTGACTTTTCACCCTAAAAAAGACCGATTTTCGCTTCCCATGGAAAATCGGTCCCAGCAGCTAACTAATGTCCCATTTGCTAAGGCTTCTCAGCCCGTACCACATTAACACAATGAAGCTCCCAATTAGTAATGTATAAAACAAAGCATAAGATTGAATAGGCGATTCATCTTCTGGCGACATGGCTAGCATGGGCTGTGTCCAAGGATAAATCTGCCCCAGAGGCGTGCTGGCCACAATGATCGCCGGCAATGTAAAAACAATGCTTACAGCTAGCGGCACACCAAAGGTTTTTGCCCTGATAGATATAATCAATTGCAGAACAATCAAAGGCAAGCATGCTAAAATACCTTTCACCATAAATCCCAATAGCATAAAGGTTGGAAAGCTGCCTTCTATTCCTTTCACATAACCAATCACAACAAAAAAAATAAATAAAAGGAACATCGTAACAGTTACCATGCCGATTACTATTAAAAACTTCCCTAAAAAAACAGCTGAATGTTTAATCGGCAAAGTGAAAAGCTGCTTCCACCCACCTCCAACATGCTCCTCCCGACAAATAAAAGCTGCATATATACCGACCAAAATTGGTAATATGAACGGACCCATAAATAGGGCTGCCTGTGTCCATGCCTCTATCCACTCGTTATCTCCAGGCTGCATAAACAAGTCATAATTTTTTAAGAAATTAGTGTAAGCTAACAAGACACCTAATAAGGGCCCTATTATATATAATAACCAGAGCTTGGAACGTTTTAATTTTAACCGCTCAACATACAGGGTATTTTTCAACATTATCTCTCCTTACTGGTTATCCCGTTTAACAAAATGTATAACCCCCATGCACAACAGTGCGATGCCCAGCATTAAATTAATAGCAAGGTAGACCGGCAAATCGGTATTATACCCTATTCCCTCATACTGCAATATTACCGTCGACGATTGAATGGGGTAGGCCAGCGGAAACCACCTGGTCATTTGGACAGCAGCCAAAAATAAACCCATGATTGTACAAATAGCCCCAATAAGTATTGGGAAAGCCTGATTTTTAATGGTCATGGACAACCAAAGTTGAAATGCCGTGAACGGTAATGTTGCAATCAACATACCATAGGAGTCTCCCGCTAATAATCCCAACGGCACGCTCTCTTCAAATTCTAATGCCTTCCCCAAGAGAATCATTCCTATCAAAAAAATGGTAAGGGAAATTAATAAACTCATGGTCAGCCAAATAAATTTGCTCAGATACACTTTACTTCTGGAAACAGGAAAGGCTAAAAGTTGTTTCCACCCATCCGCTTGATGCTCAATATTCGCGATTATCGAAGCAGCTAATGTAGCGGCTAATGGAAACCCAAGGCCAAATAACAAGCTATTGTCGTACAATAGATACATCCACATCGAACCGGCATGGAACAGTTCAGCTTGTTTGTCCACAAGCTCAGCACGATAAGTAAAATTCACTAACTCATATGTCAGGATCAGAATTGGAATCAACAAGACGATAATCAATATTGATGAACGTTTTAACTTTAATTGATCCGCCCGTAATATCTCTTTCATAAGCTTCCCTCTGCACTAGTTAATTCCAGGAAAATATCTTCAAGCGAGCGTTTTACTTCTTCAAGCCGGTATACAGATAGTCCTGATTGAACTAGAATGGAATTGATTTCTGAGACAAACGCCGGCTCTGTTCGGTCAAACCATAAAAATTCTTTTTCCCCGCCCGTCGTGATTCCTTTTCCTTGCAAAATAGCTTTAGCTTCCATTACATCGCTAACTCCGACTTTTAACAAAGGTTTGTGTCTTTGTCTTAATTGTTCAATAGAGTCCTGAAAAATCATTTTCCCATTATGAATAACTCCTACCTGAGTAGCCATCTGATCAATTTCACTTAACAGATGACTGGATACAAGGACACTCATCCCAGACTGTGGCAGCCCCTTAATCAGCTCTCTTATTTCTTGAATTCCTGATGGGTCCAAACCATTTGTCGGTTCATCTAAAATGAGTAAGTCCGGTCGACTCAATAAAGCTGTAGCTATCCCCAGACGTTGCTTCATCCCAAGTGAATATTCTTTTGTTAAACGGTGGGCGGCCTTAGTTAACCTTACAATGCTTAATACTTCGTCAACACGTTGTTCCGGAAGACTCCTTAACCGGCGAACCACCTCTAAATTCTCCCGCCCGGTTAAGTTTCCATAATAAGTTGGAGATTCAACCAGTGACCCGATACGCTCCAAGATTGACAGTCTGTTTTCCTTCAGGCTTTTCCCAAAGAGTTCAATCCTTCCCTTTGTCGGCTGGATTAAACCTAGCAGCATGCGGATCGTTGTCGTCTTTCCAGCTCCATTCGGTCCAAGAAAACCGTAAATTTGGCCGCGTTCAATCCGCAAGTTTAGCCCCTCTACAGACGTATGCTTCTTATACTTTTTAGTCAAATCATTCGTTACTACTATTTGATCATCCATCTGTTCCTCACCTCACTTCTAGCGTAAGCGATACAGATTAAACGCGAGCGAAATTCCCCTTAAATATTTGCTTAACCGCTTGCTGCAACTCGTTCCTCAGGTTAGACGACATCCTGGGAATATCAAAGGCTGGCAAAAAAACAGTCTATTCAGAAAGTTTAACAGGGTATTAATTCTTTTCTCCACAACTTTTTTCACTTTTATTTCAAGTAAAATAATAGTTAAGAGAAAAAGGAGGAGCATATATGACTTTCAAACTTGAAGATCATAAAATCCTGATGGTAGACGATGACCAACATATTTTAGATTTATTAATAACAGTTTTTAAAAAAGAAGGTTTTCAACACATCCTAACCGCTACTACCGGAGCAGAGGCGCTGTTTATTACAACACAAAATAATCCGCACATTATATTGTTAGATGTAATGTTGCCTGATACAGATGGCTTTACTCTGTGCAATAAAATCCGTTCAGAGACGGATGTGCCTGTACTTTTTCTTACCGCCAAAACTACCGATTTAGATAAATTGCAGGGGTTTAGTTTTGGAGGCGATGATTACATTACAAAGCCCTTTAACCCATTAGAAGTTGTTGCTCGTGTCAAAGCGCAATTGAAACGTGCGATGCCCCTTTCATCACGGCTCTCCAAGAAACAAGTATACGATTTCGGCTCCTTTAGTATCGACCCTAATACCGGGAAACTTGTTGTGGAGGGAAAAAGAATAGATTGTCCCACTCAGGAAATGAAATTGCTGCTTTACTTTTGTGAGCACCCTAACCAAATTTTAAGCAAACACCAAATTTTTAAGGATGTATGGGGTGAATTATATGGAGGCGACAGTACAGTGATGGTGCATATAAGACGTCTTCGGGAAAAAATAGAAGAAGATCCAAGCAGACCCAAATGGATAAAAACCGTTCGGGGCTTAGGATATCTGTTTGAAGTATCCAATGAGGGCTTATTGTGAAATTAAGAAACCGCGTCGCCTATTATTTCGTATCACGGCTTTTCTGGTTAATGCTTCTATGGAGCTCGCTGATTGTTATCAATATTATTCTATTCAACTTCTTTTTTGGGCATAACAGAATAGAAAGTCCTCAAATATCGATTAACCAAATTGCGGAACAGACGACACTCGTTTATCAGAAACCCTCAGTCAATTCGAAGATACAAGAGAGTTTAGTAAAGAATAAGATGTGGCTGCAAATATTAGATGAACAGGGAAATGAAGTGTTTTCCTTCAATAAGCCCCAAGATATTCCCAGTCATTATGGTCCTGGAGAACTAGTATCTGATTACTTGTATCCTGCCAAAAAAGGTTATCAATTATCTACATGGTACAAAGCAACCGGTGATGCGGAGTTAACTTGGGTATTAGGAAAACCAATGACGGATAAGAGTCCCGTTTTGTATTGGATGAACGTCTTATGGGTACTTTTCATGATCCTAATAGGGATTCTAATCGCTGTATTTTTTGGAAGGCAATTAGGTGCTCCTTTGCTCTATATTGTATCTTGGATAGACAATCTAGCTAAAGGAAAGTACACAGAACCTTTTTATTATCAGAACTTCCATCTTCAACGGCGCTGGCGAAATAAAGCTGAATATCAAACATATCAAGAATTAATGCAGGCTCTTTCTGAGCTGACATCCATTCTTCAAAGAAATACAGACGAACGAGAACTGTTAGAAAAGACAAGAGAAGAATGGATGACGGGTGTCTCGCACGATCTTAAAACACCTTTGTCGGTCATCAAGGGATATACGGTGCTACTCTCTTCACCTGAGTATCAATGGGAACAGAAGGATATTCGCCACTTTTCCAAAATTATGGAGGAACGTGTGAGCTATATGGAGGAGCTGATCGAAGACTTTAACTTAACGTTTCAACTGAAAAATGAAGCAGTCCCATTAAAACTTGAACAAAAGAACCTCGTCATATTATTAAAAGATGCGCTTGAGCAGCTCAACAAGCTGCCAGAAGCCAAAAACAAAATGTTTTCATTGGAAACAACTGATTCCAAGGTAACTCTTGATATGGATTCGAGGTACTTGAGACGGGCATTTGAAAACTTGCTTTCCAACAGCATAAAACATAACCCTCCTGGAACAAGAATCAAAGTTTTAATTCATAAAAATTTATCCTCACCAAAATACATTCGCGTTTTAATTGAGGATGATGGGATAGGTATGGATCAAGAAACAGCAGATCATTTATTCGATCGGTATTATCGGGGGACTAGCACATCTTCCAGTACTCCCGGAACCGGATTAGGAATGGCAATTGCCAAACAAATTATTATCAACCATGGAGGGGAGATGACTATTTGCAGTAAACCTCAATTAGGAACCCAATATATTATTACCTTTCCGCTCCAAAGACCTATAAAAAAATCTAAGGATTCTCTCGAATAAAGCCTCAGCTTCGCTGTTATTTATTTAGGTTGCCAATCATAAATGATAAGATAAGAACCCTTGAGAAAACAGTCGAATGCCATCTTTCCTAGAGATGGCATTCGACTGTTAAATCAACACATTGCTTGTTCAAAGCTTTTGTTTTTGAATCACTTCATCCGCATATTGGTACATGCTCTGATAGTTAGCGGGTTCTTGAATGATCATTTGAAAAGCCACATATAAGGGCATGAATGTTTCTTTCGTTTTTCGACTATAGAGTAATTCTTGATAGGTATATACATCGTAGAAACGGCTATGGGACTCTAATTCTTCCTCACTGAGAACAAGAATTAAATCAACATACTCATACCAATCGTATAATGAACCTGTTTTTCTGCGAATGACCTCGCCCACATAGGTGCCGACTCGGGAGGAATAGGTCATAACAAAGCGCTTATAATATTCTGTAGATACGATGTGTTGGATAAACTCATCAATAAGTTTTAAACTTTCTAGTGAAAAATCTAATTGATCTGCATTGATATTTTCACGCTCCCATTCATCTTCCGAGGGATCAAGAAAAAATACCTCTACTATTGCTTCTGCTTCACTATTCTTTTTCTGGAAGCGCAGTAATTTATCCCATATCATATTTTAACCCTCCTATTTATGGCGGTTCTTGAGCTGACGAGAGCTTACTTCTTAAGCATCTGCTAGAGAATGAAAGCACCGGTGACATTCAACGTTATGGATGGACCAGTTGCATGCAAAAACACCTGGCTGGCAAAGGGATGACGATGCGGGCAATTGGCTTACTAGGGTGTTTTATGCGGGGCAAGCTGTACTGCAGGAGTGCCAGCAACTATTGGAACTCCTTGATAGGCTTATGTAAACACAGCTGGTATTATTGGGGTTAATTCATTGGCGGATTGCTTGGAGAAGTGCTAGATAAAGGATACATGCTTATGCTCAATAGGAATACATTAAGCCGCTTATCTTTTATTATAGGCGGCCTTCCTGCTGCTGTGAAACTTATCCCTCTACTTCCGTTCCATGACGCGCGCTGCATGTCAGACAAGCGGCGCTCCGCTCATTTCCTCGTTATGGCTTGAGGACACTGTAATCCTCATCGTTATCGTACCAATCCTGGTCCTCTTTATTTTCGCGGTCCAACAAAAGTGTGCCGTTTGCATCGGACTTCAGCTTTCGCGGCTTAAAGCCGCTTTTTTTATTTAGGTTTCTCAGTTCTGCCATCAATTCATGAACAGACATCTCTTCATAGGGTTTTTTCCCACGCAGCAAATCGATCAGCTCCTTTAAAGTTCATGTGTCATTATCTTAACATGAATCACCCAAAATATACCATATTATAAACGATGACCTACCGCTCAAAATCAGAAAAAATCATCTCCAAAAAGCTGGATAATTTCGGTTGTTGCATAGGTTATTAATGAATAAAGCGATAACGACAATAACAACGGACCCGATGAGCACTGGTGTCATTAAGTAGCTCCAGCTGTTTGCCCCTAAAATAACCACATTCGGATCGGCCCCTGCCGGAGGATGCGTGGTTTTGTCAGCATCATCAGGGCAATCGCCAGCCCTACTGCCAAGGCAATGGCCCAGGGTTCATTCCCAAACAAGTGATAGATGGACAGGCCAATGAAACTGGAGATAAAATGACCGCCAATGATATTGCGCGGCTGAGATAATGGAGCATTCCAGACGCCAAAGACCAGTACACAACTCGCCCCAAATGTGAATCGGTGACTTTCCCTTCACTATAAGAAGACCCCTTTAGATACTCTTATCCAAAGGGGCAAAACAGCGTAATATTCTCAAATACCGCGCTGTAATTGTTTCAGATTCACCTTACTCATCGCAAGCCGCCCATTGCCTGTACTGTTACTTTGAGCGACTAAAGGGTCTTCATCATATTTATATTGGTAATTTCATACCCTAATTTTTCATATAGCTCCCGTGCAATTTTGTTATGCCCAAAAACATGAAGACCAATTTTATTCATTCCCAATTCTTTAGCAATCATTTCAATTTCCTTCATTGCTTGCTTGCCGTATCCTTGTCCTTGATGCGGCTCATAGATTTTAAAATCAAAAATAAAGCCTTCGTCTGATTTTGCAGGTGATGTCTGGGCAATCCAAATCATTCCGACTAATTGCTGATCTTGAAAAATAGAGTACAAGTAATTAAGCGCTGTTTTCTCATCCTGAGGCAACAGTTTAGAAAATTCTTTCTTAGACAGATGAATGGCTTCCTCTTCCCTCCAGTTTCCTGAAATAACTTTGTTTTTGGCATAGTTCGCAATGGCATTAGAACTGTATAATTGAAACTCTTCTTTATTCATCGGTTTTAATGTAATCACTTAATCCCTCCTGATTAAAAAAACTATTAGATCAATTTATATAAACCGTATATAGCGATGCAGGCTATCGCTAACAGGTAAAATGAGCCTACCCCTCTGAATTTATCATCATTATATAATAATTCAGAAAATATTTCGAATAGATAAAGCACAGCATACGATGATTTAAGCATGCTGTGCTTTCGTGAGAGAAATCTTCCTATTTATTGTTTTTTCTTGCTTTCGCTCGTTGATCTGCAGCTTTGGAACGTTCTTGAGCAACTAGATCATCCCGATCAGCAAGCTCTTGTGAGAATTCAACATCCCGGCCATCCGATTGAAAAGCTCCGGCTGTATTCGTAAGCTGATCATTCTCTTCATTATTTCTGCCTTGTAACATGTTAAAAACCTCCAATGGGAATGTCGTACTCCTATAGAGTGTGTAATTTTAATCTACTCCATTCGTTTTTTGCTTGCGATTAATAATGAATAACTGATCATTCTCTACAATATGCTTTTATAATTTAAATAGAGTTTTTTGTAATAATTGTATAAAATTATCAAAAGGAGGATCGATTTTATGGTTTATCATTCAAAGCCTGATGTCTTTTCTATAGTGTCTATCTTCTTATTGATCTGGATAATGGGTGTTGTATCCTTGGTTCCCTTCATCACATCATTTGCTATTGGAATGATTATGTCTGCCATTTTTGTGATTTCTGCCATTTTTATATGGTGGTACACAGTTTCTATTCAGTATGTTTTTTGCGAGGATGATCTATTAATTAAAGGTGGACCTTTCCAAAATAAAATACCTTATGAAAGTATACGAAGGGTGGCTCCAACGTCAGATAAGCTGACTGGGTATCGAATTTCAGCAGCTGATAAGGGACTTGAATTGTTTTATCAACGAGATGTTCATGGCCGTATAAAAATTTTGCCAAAAGATAAAATGCAGTTTATCGACGAGTTGAAAAAACGCTGTCCTAATGTGCCGCTCCCGCCTAATCAAACATTCGAATAATTCGTTGATCAGCCTAACGGAAAAGAACCTTACTTTTAGTTTTTCTCAACTTCTTTTATTCTGTTCATTATTGTATAATCACCTTTAATAAATGCAATGAAGAGAAGAGTAAGTGTGTTCAAGCATAACAGAGAACTCCTGTCGCTGAAAATGGAGGATGTAAAGGCACACCGAATCAAGTCTTGGAGCAGCGCATAGGATATTTCGATCCAGAGATTGATGATGTGACGGTTTCTCCCGTTATAGAGATAGAGTATACACATGGCAATTGGGTTTTGTCGTACTCGAAAAGGTTTCTGTGGCAACACAGAAATAAACTGGGGTGGTACCGCGAACTTCTAAATATAAGGAGTCTCGTCCCCAAGGACCATATCCTTGGAGGTGAGACTTTTTTATCGTTTGCAAACCTTATATTTAGGAGGGATAAGATGAAATGGAAAAACCCCCTTTTACTTTTAGTTGGAATCGGAATATCGAATGTCGGGGCATGGGTTTATTTGATTGCTTTAAACTTAATTATATTAGATATGACAGGTTCACCTTTGGCCGTATCCATACTATATATTCTTTTGCCTCTCGCAGCCCTATTTACAAATGTTTGGTCCGGCACTTTTATTGATCGATTAAATGCAAGAAACCTAATGATTTTTCTGGACTTCATTAGAGCGTTATTCATCTTCACATTGCCATTTCTAGATTCTCTTTTCCTGATTTACTTCGTGGTCTTTATCATTAATATAGCTAGCTCTATATTTGAGCCGGCTTCAATGGTCTACATGACGAAGTTAATTTCCAAAACGGATCGACAAAGATTCAATGCAATGAGGAACTTCATTCATTCCTGCGGGTTTATACTAGGGCCTTCTATTGCAGGCTTCCTTTTTATTATTGGTTCTCCTTACCTGGCTATTCAGATGAATTCGATTGCGCTATTTTTATCAGCAATAGTCCTTCTGCTCCTTCCAAATGCAGAGATCCAGAAAGGAAGGATCCTATCAGAAAAAATGAAGCTATCACTCATTTATAACGACTGGAAAAGTATCCTTAAATTTAGTCGCACAAATATGCATGTGACCTTAGTTTATCTTCTATTTAGCGTAATGACAGTGTTTATGACTGCCCTAGATTCTTTGGAGGCTGCATTTGCCACAGAAGTTCTATCTTTATCTGAAAGTACCTACGGCTTTCTTGTTAGTATTGCAGGCGTTGGCATAATTGGCGGTTCATTAGTAAATGCTGTATTCGCCAATCACTTAAAACTAACTACTTTAATCGGACTTGGCGCGTTCTTCACTCCTATTGGCTATATCATTTTTGCTTTTTCAAATGATTTCATCGGGGCATCTATTGGATTCTTCACTTTAACGTTTTTCTTATCATTCGCTAATACAGGCTTTTTAACTTTCTATCAAAACAATGTACCCGTAGATATTATGGGTAGATTCTCCAGTATCTTAGGGATTTTGGAGGCTTGTTTAATAATAGTATGTACAGTCACCATCGGATTATCTGCGGAACTGTTTGACATTCGTCCAATCTATATCATAGGCTCCTTTGCTTTTTTACTATTGGGATTAATGATTAATTTTGTTATATCCGATAGGTCGAAAAGAAGTTATTATGAACGAGGATAAAAACAGATTGTAGCACGAAGAAAGAGGCCGGCCTGTTGTTATGTCAGAGACTGATTAGACGGCCCCTTTTTTTCGTTTTAGCTAAGTATGAGGCTTTTATAAAAAAGTTTGATTGTTCCAGCGCTCAGTTATGGAAGAAATGTGTTTTATTATTCATTCTTATTCAAATGATAGATGAGTTGCACAACGCCAGAGGAGAACGTTCTTGCGTTAACCATTTTTAAATGCACTCTCTGATTAATATCAATAAACATCGGTTTTCCTTCTCCTAAAATAACAGGA
>NZ_BCVF01000006.1 GCF_001591605.1 Bacillus badius NBRC 15713
TTCACTTTTCTTTTAACTGCCATCAACTGACTTCCTTTCCAACCAGACGCTTAACTTCTTCAAAGCGTTTCTTGAAATCTGCCCGATGTTTCTCCCAAACCGCATCTGGCATTGGCCCACAGTTCGGACAAGGCTGAACAAACATCAAAGATCCACTGCCGCCTTTATCAACATAAGTGCCGTTGCATAATTTACACATTGCGTCTCCCCCTATTCGAGTAATAAGTCTAGTAAGCTTTCGTTTTCTTGCTTAGCTAACTTTCTCCGTATCTTTTCCTCTGGCATGTGAACCGGAAAGGTCATTTTATCGATGCGATCACTAATGCGGCCGGCAGGATAAGTGTTATCCAGCTCATCTATTTCGAGATTGCTGGTAAACAAAGTAATCTTTTTATTTTGAAGCCGGTAATCTAGAATTCTAGTAAGCGTCTCTTCCACCCAATCACTGGCCTTTTCAACGCCTATATCATCAAGCAGAAGCACCTTTACAGTCTTGGCGGCATCAATAATATCTGATGACTTCATGTTGCTATTGCCACCCATAGTGTTTTTAATTTCGCCTAACAAGTCAGCTGTAGGAGTATAAAAAACGGACAACGGATTTTCTTCTGTATCGTGTACTTGGAGCAAAGCATTTAGGATACTGCAGCCCAGTCTACTTTTGCCGCTGCCTTTCACCGAACTATAGAAGTAGAGCCCTTTTCCCTGCTGGGACAGCACATCGAACTTTTTTACAAAATTAGCAGCTATTTTCTTTGCCATGGCCGCTTTTTCTTTAGATTGCTGCTCAGAATAAAGATTAATATCAAAAGAATTAATCGTTACTTTTTGAAATTCTTCCGGTATCCGTGCCCACTTCACTTTTCTACTCAAGGCACGAATCTCTTTACATTGGCACCTTCTCATAAACTCTTTATTTTCTTGATGATCCTTAATCCATATAAGCCCTGTTCCATCACATTTCTTGTAGGGACAATCATCAGTAATCAACGTTAACGTCTCGTATCGTTCCCCCAGCAAGTCCTTTTTTTCTGGCCAATTCTTCGAGTCTTTCAGCTTCCGCGCGAGTGCTGGATTGCTCCGCTCCAACTGCTGTAGCAAGTTGCTCATCATTTCCATTCGCGATAACTCCCTTCTTATTTTTTAAGATCATTAACCCGCGTCTTGCTTCGTGTTCTTTTGTATTTCGAAGAATTCCTAACGTATACTGTTCGCGTTTATCATCATGCTGTTCAACGTGCTTCCAGAGGGCATAATGTAGTTGGTTTATACTGTACTTGCTCAACTTCTCAATGTGCTTAGCCAACAAAGCAGCTGAAATAGTGCAAGTTTGGCGGGTAAGGCGAATACATTCAAAATAAGAGATTAGTATTTTCTTAGACATACCAGCTGGCAAAGCGTTGGTTCGCAAAGCGAAATCAACAAAGATTTCCATATCGTCAGCGGAAGTTAAATTCATGCTTTTCACGTTCGCTTCGGTGATATATTCTTTTAATGTTTTATTGATGTTTATATTGCTGTTAATAATGCTGTTTATAAATGCTGTTATAGTATGTGGAATCTCATGAGGTTTCTCTTGTGTGTTCTCATGTGGATTCTCTTGTGGATTTTGATTTTTTGACATGCCTTCCTCCTTACTCCCACAAGGGTTTTCAGACTCTCCCTCATGTGGATTCTCTTGTGGTTCCTCATGTGGATCTCCTTGTGGATTCTCTTGTGGATTTTTTGACTCTTTTTTTACCTTTTCTTTCTGGTAAGTAGCCAGTGATTGAAACTCTTTATAATGGCAGACAGTGATCAGCAGCCCTCTTTTTTGTGGCAGTGTTTCCATCTGGATATAATTCATTCTTTCTAGCCGATCTAACGACCCTTTAATGATGTCTCTTGACCATCCAATTTCTTTCGATAGGTTAGTCAAGATAATGATTGTTTGACCGACTTCACAACGGGCAGAAGCAGCATAATTAGCTTCTTCCATTAGCATTTGGTAGAGCAGCTTGTCCTTTATAGTCTTAAACTGCAATCGGGGCTGGATGACGAACCCCGATGACGCTTCTATGACTTTTTCCAACCCCGATCACTCCTCAAAATTTTCTTTCACATTCAACAAATCCATTTGCAATCCTCAGAATTTTTCGATCCGGATAACTGGTACTCATATACCTTTTGATGTTTTGGAGGTACTCTGCGTTTGTAGAAGCTTTAGTTTTACACCAATCAGGAATGACTACTTTATAAAGAACATTGTTATTAAGCATCACAGGTCAAAAGGAAGATCCTCATCTCTAATTACAAAAGGCTCATTATCAAACTGCTGATTTCTCGTATTGTTGGTCATAGATTCTTTTGAATTTGCTCCTTTGGATGTGTGACTACGATCCTGTTGTTGAGGCGGCTTCTGTTGTCGCTGGTTTGAACCTTTTTCCACGACTGCAGCAAACATGATTTCAATAGCTTTCTTAATCATGGCATCTGTTCGATCCTGACCAGCTAACCACTCAAGATAGTCTTTATTTGATCGATAAATCTCCCCGAGTGTTTTTCCTTTGTGTTTACCAAATTTCAGCTTTATGGCGCCGGCATCCTGTGGTGTCATGGTTTCAATTTGTTCCTTTTGGAGATAACCTTGCATATCCTCCGCGTCCTGCGTAAACAATTCTGATAAACTGGCAATGGTTAGAGTGGCATCAATTTGCGCTCTCTTCTTGGCCATTTTCAAGCATGTATTAGCCATGGAATATGGATCTTGCTTCACATACTTTTTTTCACGAGTATTGCAATGCCCGACACCTTCCGTGATCTTCATTTCATTCTTATAAATTCGGCAGCACACAGTGAAAGCGAAAAAACCTTTATCATAATCCTGGATACGTTCAACCACTTCGTATTCGCTTGTGACACCAAAGAGCATTTGAATCTTTTCTGCTCCCGGTTTCAGCAATGTAGGCTTACTAGTACCAGGGATAATTCCATAATCATGATTTGCTTTTAATGTGTTTTGAACGACTAACTGAAATTGATTAATTTTGGCTAATGTATTCTGTACAGCACCTAAATCCACTGAATCAATCAGGGATAATGATGAATTTTGCTGGGAGGCTGCTAAGTTAGACATTCCTAGCTCGCCCCCTTTTTCAAGACATATATATTGATTAATTCTTCATACTGCTTAGATAACGTAACCAAATCATCATGCGAGCCAATGTGGGCTATTGCATGTGTTAAACCGATGTATGTCATATTTATTGCTTGACTATCGGCCATTTCTGGACAAATCTTTTTTGTATTTAAAAAAGATGATTTCAAGCAAATATTCATTATATTCACTCCCGCTTTACTGGCACTGTAGATCGTGTTACAATGACAGTAATTACATATTTGAATTTTTTTGACTCCTGCCGCTAACAGGGGTCTTTTATTTTGCTTGTTTTTCTATAGCGCCTAAGTGCGTGACCATATAATCACCTAAGTTGTGACTAAGAACGATTTCTCCGCCTGGCATGATGAAATATAAATCCTTAGTACATATTTCTTCACCAAACAAATCTTCAATCGGATGATCTGTCACCTTTTCAATATTCATCTAGTTCACCCTCTTTCTGATGGATGATGTCCATCGAGCCGACCAGGAAGGAAAATGAAGGGATGAAGGTGGATAGGAGGCCCTCCCGATCAGCTCGATGAGCACCAAAATAGTGCCCATCAGTTCAAAAGTGTGGTATACTTAAGTTGTCCAAGTACTTTCATGGCGGTAGGCTTTCCTAGAGCTTGCCGCTTTTATTTTTGATCTCTTTTGGTTTCTTCTGTTGCCAGGCACCAATAGTAGCCGAAGACGAATGATGTGAATATTCCTAACCCGATCAATATCTCTGTTTGCACGGTTCATCCTCCTAACCAATTCTGGCCACCCGTTCTGCTAAGATTCCTTGTTCTCTTAAACGCTGGACCACTTGTTCTAACTGCTGTCTGTTTTCGTTTGCTGCTTGTAACTTTTTCAGTTCTCTAATTGAATCTAGAAAGTCAAATACTGTCCGTTCAGCTTCCTCCAACTCTCCTTTAATCAAGCATTCTTCCATTCTGTAAATAAAACTGTGTGCACATCGTTTTTTTTTCGTTTCTATTGTCATTTTTCGTATTTCCTCGCTTTCAGACTGACTCTCCATTTTTGAAATGCTCGTTTCATAGAAAGTTCATTTTCCTTACAAAGAGCAGCGACTAGATTTGTCATACTGGCTGCCGCATCGAGTAATTCTCCTATTAACTCATTCATTTCTTCTTCCGGCCGTTGATCAGGCGGACTGAACCAACATGTTTTCTCCACCCGTTCAATAGCTTCGACTGTTTCTTTTTTTACTAGATGAGCCATGGCTGCGGCCCTTCTCTCAATCGCCGGTCCATCTAGAAAAGGCATACTCACGTACCCCGTTGTTTCTTGCCATGTTTCGAAATAAAACTGTGGGTCATCAAGCGCCCCCGAAATTCTTGGGTACATGTCCTTCGGAAAGTTTCGTGCACCTGTTTCATACTTAGCGATTGATTCTTTTGAAACTGGAATTTCTTCCATAGCAGCCAAGGACTTTTGAGAATGGCCTGTCCGCTGTCGGGCTTCCGCAATTTTCTGCCCAATTGTCATGCCATATTCCTCCTCTTTCCAGATTGTTTTTGTTCATCAAACCAGGAAAGCAAAAATGCTTCCGCCTGTTCAGCAGGAAAATACCATTTGCCTCCAAGCTTGAATTTTTCAAAGCGTGGATCAAAGAAGAATGTATTCTGGATTGTGTTCCAACTCATGCATGTTCGCCTTTTTAATTCTGCGGTATCCCAAAACACGAGATCCTTGCTCGCTTTCTCCAGCTTCTTTCGCACTTCTTCTCGGTAAATTTCTTGCAAAGCTTCTTCATCAACCGATACTTTAATCAAAGCGCTCCCCTCCCTTTTGTACTTGTTTATTTATTTTTGAAGTACATAAAATCTAGTAAACTTGTAATTAAGAAACACGACGAGGAATCCAGTTTTCTACATAACGAATAGCTGACTGCAGTTCCCGTTGCTTTACATCTTTATAGGAAGCAACAGCAAAGCGATCTTTGATTTCGCGGTAAATTTCACGGAATAAACTAGGCCGCTCGGCTGGATCGTCGCAAAGCTCATACACTTTTGAAGCAACTGCTTTTTGCAGACGTCTCTGTTCACCAGATGTGAGAGTGATCTGTTCTTCGACTTTTTGATCGATTTGAGTAACTAATTTTCGAATTTCATGCTGCTCTTCTTTGATTGCTTGAGTATCTTCAACCAGATCAGCAGTAGTACGAAGAACGGTAACCAACGCTTGATCTTTCGACATCGGTACAACGTTTTCGGATGGCATAAATGCTTTCGTTAAAACATCTTTTGCTTTCAACTGATAGGACACTACTTTGTTTCGAATGACTTCATCAGAGATGATGCCAGCGTTAATTTTCGCTAACCACAAGGGCATAAATTCGAGATCAATACAAAGTACATCTTGAACACCACTATTTGTAGGGAGTTGCATTTTTGCAATACCTTGAACCAGCACTGGATCGTCGCTTAGTTTCCTCGTTTGGTTTTGATATTGGCCTTCTGTTAGCTGCATTCCTTGGCAAACCCATTTAACGGCAGCATAGATTTTCTCGTTGTTCGCTTTGACGACCACAATTTCATCACCATCAAAGCGGACGGTTTTTTGTTCAACTAGTTGTAATTGATTCAATCTGATTCCTCCTTAGTGTCCCTCTCCTCCTGTGGTAATATTTTCATGGAAAGGGGGTGAGAAAATGTTAGAGACATTTAAATCTTTTTCTACAGTTGTAGTTACTTGGTTGAGTATTTTGTTGACAGTTTGGTTTGCCTACTATACTTTTCGTTATCAATCAACAACATCTGTGAAAAAGGAGCAGCTTTATAAAGTGTATTTGCCAATGTTCACTTTAATGGAACCATTTCTTTATAAAGAAACTAAAGATGTTGGCATTCACCAACTAAACAACTTGTTATCTAAATTAAATAAAATTTGTGAATCACATTATGAATTAGTTGATCCTCGAATCATTTCGTATATTAGAAAGATTAACCGTTCTATCCGTCATTCGGACTATGATGAAGTAGAGGTTAATAGAATGTATAAGAGACTTTGTTCAAAAATTGATTATGGTTTCGAATCTACAAGGAAACGGTTAGGTCTCCCAGTTAGGAATGTTTATTACAAGCTAGATGAAAATCAATACGAAGATAAATTAGACCTTGCTCATTACCTTTTTTTAATTACTTGGAAAGGACTCATCTTCATATTGATAATGCTATTCTTAACTAATTGGATAATTAATATAGCTTAATGCATTAGCATATAGATACCTGTAGCTACTATTAGAATGCCAACCCATTCTTTAAAAGACAGTCCTATAAACATAAAGTAAGGTCTCCCTTCTGAAAATATTTTTAGCCGCCGTTGCCGCGGTGGCTTTCTTTTCTAAATCTGCAACTCGTTTTTCAAGAGTGGTAATGCGTTGCTCTAAGCTCACTTGATCACTCCTTTTGTTAGCTGACTTCTTTCTTTTTCTTCGATTCGTATATTTTTTTCTCAAAAAAATTTTCAATCGGCTCCTCTAATATGTCAGCAATTTTGAAGAGCATATCAGCCTTCAGCATGCGTCTACCTAACTCATATCCATTGTAAGTTTGCACCGGAATACCTAGCTTCTCAGCAATAAACACTTGTGTAATCCCTTTAGATTTCCTAATTGTTCTTAAATTTTCATAAACTTTAATTTTTCTCACCCCCCAAAAATATACGAAATGAAGAACTTATAACTCCATATTAATTCTTCGTTTCGTATAAGTCAACCATTAAATATACTTTTCGTATAAAGATTTTATTCATATTGAAGAATATAGTACAATTTGGAATATACATAATGGAGGATAAAGCAATGACTTTAGGTGAAAGATTACGATCTTTAAGGGAGAAAGCTAACTTAACTCAAAAAGAATTAGCTTCCCGCTTAAAAGTTCCCAACCAAAACATTTCTAATTATGAGCGCGATTTTCGCCAACCTGATTATGAGACATTACAAAAGTTAGCCGACTTCTACGATGTGACTACAGATTATTTATTGGGCAGGACAAATACCCCCTCCCCACACCAAGATCTAGCTGCACACCGTTCAGATGACCATATGGATGACTTGCCAGAGGAAGCTATTCGGGCAATAGAGGAGTACAAGGACTATATCCGGCAGAAATATGGAAGAAAGAATAGGGACGGGGAGTTCTGATGCGTTCGATTGAAACATCGCAACTTCTCAAAGTTGCTCTAGATGAGGGAATAGTCATTGAATACTGGGACTTCCCCCCTCCCTTGGAAGCTGTGTATTTGTTTGAACCTGGTCTTCCTCCAAATATAGGTTTGTCAAAACGGATTTTAGAAACACCTGCTTATTTCCGGTGTGTGTTAGCTGAAGAGTTAGGTCATCACTTCACAACAGTTGGTCCTTGTATCTCTAGACAAACTATGAGTTACCACAAAAGGTTAAATGTGAGTAAAGTAGAATATAAAGCAATGAAGTGGGCGGCAGAGTTTTTAATACCTTTCAAAGACATTAAGAGAGCAGTATTGTGGGAGTGTTATTGGACTCAGCATCATCTTGCTGAATATTTCGATGTAACTTTGGAAATGATCAAATTCAGATTAGGACTTCCAGATGTAATTGAATTAGTTAAATACACAAAAGCTGCAAAATATGGATAAAAACACCCCTACACGCTATAGCGTGTCTTTATTTTAACTATTACATGGGATTATTTTCATAGTCTGTATATATTAATATTCAATGTAATAAGATGGTCGAAAGAAATTTCGATAGAGAGATCGGCGTTATATTTATATATTGCTGTTAACTAATAAGATTTACATTCTCATTTGCATATTCGACCTACATAAAAAGGTGGCTATTATGATTGATATTCTCCTAAATATAATGGTTTTGCCGATTATAGTCGTTATAGCAATTGTGTTTATAGCTCTAATATTAAAAGAAATTTTCTTATATTTTTTTAACAAATCAAATGAGTGGCGAAGAGAAAAAAGGATTAGTGAGAATCGGGGAAGATCTATTTACCGGCCGAAAGAAAAAAAGGAAACTCAGCAAGTACCCGTTTATAAAAATTGGGCAGTATGGCTATTTGTATTATTAGGGTTATTATGGATTCTTGGTACATTTGATTGAAAAAATAAACTAACTAACATAGGTATTTTTCTTCACAGCAAAAGATATTACAAAACGATTTAGTGTGAAGGAATTTAAAGTAATTTCAGTCAAGGCGGATGAAAATATCTGTATTACAACTAATACTATGCCATGCCATGCGTTTTGCTTTAACCATTGAACGATACTGGTTTCGCAGTCCGCTTGGATTAAGAAAAGGAGTGTAGGTACAATGAATCTTAAAGAAACGCTAGAAATGTTAAATAAAGTTGCTACCGATAATAAAGAACTCATAAAGAACGAAGAATCAACCAAGCAATTTTTGATCTTACCTCTGCTCAGAGGACTAGGATATGATACGTATAGCCCTCAAGAAGTGACACCAGAATTCACAGCAGATTTTCATAAAAAGAATGAGAAAGTAGATTATGCTATTTTTATAAACCGTGAACCAAAAATTTTTCTTGAGGCTAAGCCGGTAACGAGTAAAATTACTAAAAATGCTCCACAGTTAAGCAGATATTTCAGCACTTTTCCTAGTGTACGACTGGGAATCCTGACAAATGGGATAGAATATCACTTTTTCACTGATTTAAATAATGCTAACATAATGGATTCTAAGCCTTTTTTTGTTTTTAATATAACTAACTATAACGAAGAAGATTTCAGCTACTTGATTAAGTTTTCCAAAAATCTTTATGATTATGAAAGTATAAAAAATCTTGCTGAATCTATGATGTACTCCCAAGCCTTCAAATCAGTTATCAAAGAGATTTTTGAAAATCCAAATGATGATTTTATTAAGTTTGTGATAAAAGAAAGATTTAAATTTAAGGTCACTCAACAGTTTATAAATACTGCGCGTCCATTAGTTCAAAAATGCATTCAAGAATCTTTGGCTGAGATCATTAGCGAAAAATTCGATATTAACCAAGCAATGCAGGAGGCAGCTCCAGAAGTTGAAGAAGTATCACAAGTCGATAAGAAAGTCTATTATTCTATGGAAGAACTTGAATCGTTAGGTTCGTTCGAAGAATTTGGAGGCGTTAAGGTAGTACTGCCAAACTCTGAATCTTATAAAAAACTATTAAAGATACCTAAAGAAGAATATTCTGTAGAAAGAGGAAACCCTCTGAGCGACTTTTTTGTTTCATCAGTTCTTACACAAGGTAATACAATTGTTGGCTACTTGATTGGCCAATATTATAACCAACAAACTGATATTACACTATACACAGTTAAATCTAATGAAATTGCTAACTTCTTGAAAGAAAATCCGATAGTCAGAGAAACCGGATTTATTAATGCACGACTAGGCTTCCGAACAAATAAGATTACAAATGAAAAAACTTACTACTTGAAAAGTTGCCTATCCAACCTTTCGTTTAGAGACATCCCGAATCTTGTATCAAAGGTTGAAAATATCGATGAATTTTTTAATAGTATTCAATAGTTAATTTTCAGTTCTGAAAGTAATGTTGTCGCAGAGTTTCATATAAAAAGGTTATTTAGCCCTCTTTGGGCTTTTCTTTCACACATAAAAAGAACATACATTCGCACAAAAGGAGAGATTTAACATGATGTCTGAATTTGAAATGAAACGTTTAGAGAAGATGAGACGCGAAGCCTTAAAGAATCCCAGCAAGCACGAATGGATTAAAATACCGGTGTTCGAAAAAATTTATATGATCGGCGATGAATTGTATGGTGAATTTAAAGGAGACAAAACACCGAGGAGAGTAAAGGATTACACTATTGGTGCTTGCCGATCGAAGAAGGATTAACTTTTTTACCTTCTCGCAGAACGTACATTCTTTTTTATAAAACAAAGTTTAAAGCATTGGCTATGAAACTTGTATTTCTCCCAGAAGATTTCGGAAACTTCTAACCGCTATTTATGGCTATTGCCTATCTTTGAATATTAACTGTCCTTCTGACATGTAGCTATTAGTACACACTATAAAGCATATTTCTCACTGCGCATAGAAAGATCGTGACGACTGTACTTCCCCTCATCTTGAAGGTGTACAAGTTAACTACTACGCTTAAACTAAAAGGAGAATAGATATGGCGAGTTTTAAAAAGATTGGAAAAGAAAATTGGATGTTTCGCTTCAAATATAAAGATCCAATAACAGACAAACAGCGTGAAATAAAAAGACAAGGCTTTCGAACAAAACTGGAAGCCGTTAAAGCGTATGAAGAAATAAAGAGAAAGATTGACTTAGGCTTTGATTCCGCCAGCGATGAAAAGTTAGCGGAATTTCTGGACTATTGGCTAAAAGAATACAAAAGCGGAAAGGTCGCTAAAAATACGTATCGCATTCACGAGCGCAATATCAAAAATCATATTGTCCCTTACTTTCAAAATATCAAGCTGTCGGATGTAAGCCACGTCCTTTACCAGAAATTTATCAACCATTTGATCAAGCAAGGATACAGCAAGCGTACGGTTGAGATCATACATGGAACGATGTATAGCGCAATGAAAAAAGCACGGCGATTAAAGAAAATTCAAGACAACCCATGCGAGGATATTACGATCTATTCGGTAAAAGAGAAAAGAAAGAAAGATAACCCGACTGACTTAAAATTCATTCCGTATGAAAAAATCGATGACTTTTTAGAGGCAGCATTAATGGATAACCCAACTTACTATTTATTCTTTCGTTTTCTAATTGAAACCGGAATGCGTAAAGGCGAAGCGCTCGCTTTACAATGGAACTGCTTAAATCTAAATGAAAGCCGCATTAAGGTTGAACAAACACTGGATTACGAAGCAAAATCGGATGATGAACTGTTTGATGATACAAAGTCCTATCACTCTACTCGAGAGATACCTATCACAAAAAGATTGGCTGCGGAGTTAAAGACGCACAAAATACGGCAAAACGATCAAAAGCTACGTTTTAAGGATCATTACTATCACGACCTAAATTTGGTGTTTTGTCGCGAAGACGGCTCCCCTCTTTCAAAATCAACCTTGTTCAGTGCTTTTAGGAGAATCTTAAATAAATCCGGCCTTCCTAATTTAAGTATTCACAGCTTGCGGCATACACACGCAGTATTGATGCTAGAATCCAATGTAGAGATGAAATTCATCCAAGAGGCTCTTGGTCATAGCTCTATGCAAATTACTAGCGACGTATATTCTCATGTCAGCAAAAAAATTGAAACAGATGCTATTGAACGTTTTGAAAAATATACAGAAAATATTATATTGGGGGCAGAAAAGGGGCAAGAATCAAAAGGCTGACACTCCATATAATGTTTGCCCCCAAACAAAAACCCCTTAAAGCCAGATGGCTCAAGGGGTTTCACTATTAATACATTTGCATATATTGCTCGCGTTCCCACGGATGAACTTGTGTGCGGAACATATCCCATTCAATTTCTTTGGCTTCGATAAAGTGCTCGAGGATGTGTTCGCCAAGAGCAGCTTGAATCACTTCATCTTTCTTCAGCATGCGAAGAGCTTCTGCCAATGTACCCGGCAGGTCTTCTACACCCTCCCGCTCTCTTTCTTCTTCATTCATTGTGTAAATGTTGCGGTCTACTGCAGGCGGTGGCGTCATGGCGTTTTTGATGCCATCGAGACCCGCTTGCAGAAGGACAGCCATTGCCAAATATGGGTTCGCTGCCGGGTCCACGCTGCGCACTTCCACGCGCGTGCTCATGCCGCGTGCGGATGGAATACGAATCAACGGGCTGCGGTTTTGTCCGGACCAAGCAACATAACAAGGCGCTTCATATCCTGGCACAAGACGCTTATACGAATTGACCGTCGGATTAGTAATCGCTGTGAATCCTTTAGCGTGCTTGATTGTGCCCGCGATAAATTGGTAAGCTGTTTCACTCAACTGCAGCTCGCCTTTTTCATCATAGAAAGCATTTTTTCCTTCTCTAAATAACGACATATTGCAGTGCATGCCTGATCCGCTTACGCCGAACAGCGGTTTTGGCATAAAGGTTGCGTGTAAGCCATGCTTTCTCGCGATAGTTTTAACAACTAGCTTAAATGTTTGAATATCATCGCAAGCTGTTAAAGCATTGGCATATTTAAAGTCAATTTCATGTTGTCCTGGCGCCACTTCATGATGAGAAGCTTCAATTTCAAAGCCCATTTCCTCCAGCTCTAAAACAATATCGCGGCGGCAGTTTTCGCCAAGGTCCGTCGGCGCTAAGTCAAAGTACCCGCCATTATCGTTAAGTTCTAAAGTCGGCTCGCCGTTAGCATCCAGTTTAAACAAGAAGAATTCCGGTTCAGGTCCTAAGTTGAAGTTTGAAAAACCGAGTTCTTCCATTTCTTTTAACACACGCTTTAAATTGCTGCGCGGATCTCCAGCAAATGGTGTGCCATCAGGCATGTAAATATCACAAATCAAGCGGGCTACCTTGCCTTTTTCCGCTGTCCACGGAAATACAACCCATGTATCAAGGTCCGGATACAAGTTCATATCAGACTCTTCAATGCGCACGAAGCCTTCAATAGAAGAACCGTCAAACATCATTTTATTGTCCAGCGCTTTCGGCAATTGGCTCACTGGGATTTCAACGTTTTTAATCGTTCCTAAAATATCAGTGAATTGCAGGCGGATGAACTTAACATTTTCCTCTCTTGCTAAATTGATAATGTCTTCTTTTGTGTACTTGCCCATAAAAATAATTCCTCCTTATGATTTGGCACTATTTTAATGAAAATAACGAAATCGGTCTCCGGATGGGAGATCGTTTCGGTAAAAGCGACCGGCATTAATAAATTCCTTGCGCAACAACCTTCTGACTTCTTCGTCTGTAGAAACTTTTTTATCTTGCTCTAACTCGGCTTTTAACGGATTATGTACGCTCTCATCTTCCTTCAATAAGATCTTTTTGATTCCTGCCATGTTAATTCCTTCATCGAGCAGATCCTTAATTTCAAGCAAACGATCAATATCATATAAAGAAAAGAGCCGGCGATTGCCTGCAGTCCGTTCGGGACGAATCAGTTGATGTTCTTCATAGTAGCGTATTTGCCTGGCTGATAAATCGGTTAGTTTCATGACCGTTCCTATCGGGAATAGCGGCATAGAACGCCTGATTTTGCTGTTCATCAATGATTCCTCCTTTCTTCATGTCCTTTATTTTATACCCCGTCAACTTATATGTCAAACCCATGTTAGGTTTTCTTACATGAAAAATTTTCACAAAATGAATTTCGCTCCTATCTGCTTTTCTTTGCAGACAAATAAGGACAACACAAGCATTTTTCTATAACCATAAAAAAAGCTGCAAAAACATAAAGTGTTTTTGCAGCCTCGTTCTTACAATAGCTTTTTCTCAATTAAATGATTTAGCGCATAACATACAGCAATTTTTACATGTGAATAAGTGAGGCCCCCCTGCACATAGGCAGCAAACGGCGGGCGCAGCGGACCATCAGCAGAGAGCTCGATACTCGCCCCCTGAACAAATGTTCCTGCAGCCATAATGACATCGTCTTCATAGCCCGGCATGTAGCTAGGATAAGGCGTCACATGGGAATTAACCGGGGAAGCCTGCTGAATGGCCTGGCAAAAAGCAATCATCTTCTCCCGGTCGTCAAACTGAACCGCCTGGATAAGGTCTGTTCTTTTTTCATGCCATTTCGGAGTCGTATTCATGCCCATTTTTTCAAGCATCGCAGCAGTGAAAACCGCTCCCTTTAAACTTTCGCCTACAACGTGAGGGGCGAGGAAGAAGCCCTGATACATCTCTTGCAAGCTGTAGAGGCTGGCGCCCGCCTCTGCTCCAATCCCCGGGGAGGTCATCCGGTAAGAACAACTTTCCACATAATCGGCTTTTCCTGCTATGTAGCCGCCGGTTTTGGCAAGACCGCCTCCTGGGTTTTTAATTAATGAACCTGCCATCAAATCAGCGCCAACATGACAAGGCTCCTTCTCTTCTGTGAACTCCCCGTAGCAATTGTCAACAAAGACAATCACGTCACTTTTTACTTTCTTTACAAACTGAATCATTTCTTCTATATCCGTCATCGTGAATGAAGGCCGGACAGCATAGCCTTTCGAGCGCTGAATGCCGATCATCTTCGTATTCGGCTGAATGGCTGCCTCAATGGCAGCGTAATCCGGCCGGCCGCTCGCCCCCAGCGGAACACTGCGGTAGGAAATGCCAAATTCCTTGAGCGACCCCGTTCCCTTGCCGGAGATTCCGACAATTTCTTCCAGCGTATCATACGGATCACCCGTAATATAAAGCAGTTCATCACCTGGACGCAATATGCCAAATAAAGCAATGGAAATGGCATGTGTACCCGAAATAATCTGCGGGCGGACGAGGGCCGCTTCTCCGCCGAATACGTCGGCATAAATGTTTTCAAGCGTATCACGGCCGGTGTCATCATAACCGTAGCCGGTCGAAGGGGTGAAATGAAATTCGCTTACCCGATGCTTTTTGAAGCTTTCCAGCACACGGAATTGATTGAATTCAGCCGTTTTTTCGATCTTGCGATGCACTTCGGCAATTTGCGCTTCAGCCTCCTCGGCAATTGGCTGAATAGTTTGTCCTTGTGTTAATAATTCAAACATACCTGCTCTCCCTTTACATTATATGTATTTACTAATTTCCCCAGCAATCGGATGATCCTTAAAGGCAAATCCTTTCACTCGGTACACTTGCTCTTCTTCATCGAATAAGATGGAGTCTACAATCGTTTCTGTTTTTAGCTGGGCGAGCAGTTTGCCGGCAGAAGCCGGAATTCGCCCGTTATACGAAGTCATCTGCTCCCTGATCATCCTTTCGATTACTTCCTTCAGCTTTAAGCGATCCGCTTCATTCACCGCACTGATCAAGATGTTTGCAGAAGCGGAGGAAGGAACAAACTCTTCATGCTGGATATCCCTCTTATTATACACTGTCAGTTCAGGCAAATGATCCATTTCTAATTGCTCCAGCAGGCTTCGCACTGTCTCTTGATGCTGCATCAAATCAGGGTTTGCACTATCCACAACGTGCAGCAGCAAATCGGCTTCACTCACCTCTTCAAGTGTAGAGCGGAAGGCAGCGACCAGCGTTGTCGGCAAGTCTTGAATAAAACCTACCGTATCAGTTAAAATCGCTTGATAGCCGCTCGGCAAAACCAATTTGCGTGTTAAAGGATCAAGCGTGGCAAATAACTGGTTTTCCTCCAATGAATCAGCCGCCGTTAACCTGTTAAACAAGGTAGACTTTCCGGCATTTGTATAGCCGACAAGCGCAATTTGAAACGCCCGGTTCTTTTTGCGCCGGCTTCGATACCGTTCACGATGATGGACGATTGTATGCAGCTGCCGCTTAATTTCATCAATGCGCCGGCGAATATGGCGCCGGTCGCTTTCCAGCTTTGTTTCGCCCGGTCCCCTCGTTCCAATACCTCCGCCAAGACGGGAAAGGGCAGTTCCTTGTCCGGAGAGCCGCGGCAGCAAGTATTGCAGCTGGGCAAGCTCCACCTGCAGCTGTCCCTCTCTTGAACGGGCGCGCCGAGCAAAAATATCAAGGATTAATTGTGTCCGGTCAATCACTCTAGCCGAAAATTCCGCAGATAAATTTCTGATTTGGCTCGGAGACAGCTCGCCATTGAAAATAATCAGATCCGGCTCCAGCTCCTCTTCCAGCCTTTTTAACTCTTCCACTTTTCCTTTGCCGATGTAGGTGCCCGGATGAATGCGCTCTCTCTTTTGTGTGATCATCGCTAACGATTCGCCTTGCGCCGTTTCTATCAATGATTTTAATTCTTGCATGGAATATAAAAATTGTTCGGTATCATCGGTCAACTGACACCCGGCAAGGATCACTTTCTCTTTCTCCATTTTTGTCAATTAGTTTCCTTCTTTCCTTTATCATTTTCTTCCATCCATCTTACCAAAAACCAGACTAAAATACGAATTGCCGGGCATTCACTAATAAAAACAAATTTTTTTCCTCTTCTGAAAAGATAAGCTGGTTCTTTAGCCATTCCAATACTATAATAAATTGCCGGGAACACTTTCGTAAGGGGGAACTTCTGTGGAATTTACTTGGGATATTTTTACAGTTATCGGCACAATCGCATTTGCTATTTCCGGAGCGATTGTGGCAATGGAAGAAGATTACGATGTATTTGGAATATATATATTAGGCATGATTACGGCTTTTGGCGGCGGAGCTATCCGCAACTTATTAATCGGGGTACCTGTTTCCGCTTTATGGGAGCAAGGAGACTTTTTCCAGATCGCCCTCTTATCGATTACGGCGACTATTCTTTTTCCGCATAATATGCTTAAGCACTGGCCGGTATGGGGAAACTTCTTTGATGCGATCGGTTTATCCGCTTTTGCCGTGCAAGGTGCTTTGTATGCAGTCGGCATGAATCATCCGATCAGCGCCGTCATCGTAGCGGCAGTCCTGACCGGCAGCGGCGGCGGACTTGTGCGTGACCTGCTGGCGGGCAGGAAGCCTGCTCTTTTGCATAATGAAATTTACGGTCTGTGGGCTGCACTGGCAGGCCTGCTCATCGGACTGAGCATCACAACTGCACCCGTTGAGTTGATCATACTTTTTATAGCGATTACCGTTCTCCGGGTATTATCTTATAAATTAAAATGGAAGCTGCCAAAGAGGGAACTTCATCAATAAATGAGAAAAAGGGACCGTCCCGAAAAGTCATTTTTCATGACCTTTCGGAACAGCCCTTTTTCTTTATCAAAAAGCATTCAGCTGTACGCTTTCTGAAACAGTCAGTTCCGCTTCCGTGCATTCAAGAATTTCCTCTACCGAATATCCTTCGGCCACCTCCATAAGCTTCAGGCCGGCTGGCGTGACATCCATAACTGCTCTGTCTGTTATAATGCGCTGAACGACTCCTTTGCCGGTTAAAGGAAGCTGGCACTCTTTTAAAATTTTAGATTGGCCATGCTTATTCACATGATCCATAATCACAATCGTTTTTCGGGCACCATGAACAAGATCCATGGCTCCTCCCATTCCTTTGACCATTTTTCCGGGAATCATCCAGTTAGCCAAATCACCGCTTTGGGAAACCTCCATACCGCCCAAAATAGCCACATCAATATGGCCGCCGCGGATCATCGCAAAGGATTCAGAACTATCAAAGTAAGCCGCTCCGGAGATCGCTGTTACTGTCTCTTTTCCGGCGTTGATTAAATCGGCATCTACTTCTTCTTCCTTCGGATAGGGACCTATGCCAAGCAGACCGTTTTCTGACTGCAGTACGACTTCTTTGTTTTCCGAAATAAAGTTAGCAACTAATGTCGGCATTCCAATGCCTAAATTCACGTAATCGCCGCTTGCAATCTCCTTTTCTGCACGCCTTGCAATCTTCTCTCTTGTATCCATCCATATCCCTCCTTTATTGGCGAGTGGTTTTTCGTTCAATTCGTTTTTCCTGATCTCCCTGAATCAAGGCCTGCACGTAAATGCCTGGTGTATGAATATGATCCGGTTTGAGCTCTCCGGTTTCCACAATCTCCTCTGCTTCCGCGATCGTCACTTTTCCGGCAGCCGCAATCATCGGATTAAAGTTTCGGGCAGTTTTATTATAAAGAAGGTTGCCTTTCTTATCTGCCTTCCAAGCTCTCACTAAACTGAAATCGGCAGTTAAAGCTTCCTCAAGCAAATACTCTTTTCCGTTAAACTCCCGTACTTCCTTTCCTTCAGCAATAGGGGTTCTCACGCCGGCTGGTGTATAAAAAGCCGGGATGCCGGCACCGCCAGCCCGGATTTTCTCCGCCAGCGTCCCTTGAGGCGTTAATTCTACTTCTATTTCTCCTGCAAGCATTTGCCGCTCAAACTCTTTATTTTCTCCAACATAGGAACCAACGATTTTTTTAATCTGTTTATTCCTTAATAACAGCCCAAGCCCCCAGTCATCTACTCCACAGTTATTGGAAATGATCGTTAAGTCCTTCACTCCAGAGTCAGCAAGCGCTTTAATCAGGTTTTCAGGTATTCCGCATAAACCAAAGCCGCCAACCATCACCGTCATTCCGTCTTTAATGCCGGACACCGCTTCCTGAAAGCTCGTGTAGATTGTTTTCATCCCGTTTCCCTCCTTTTATTAAACAGGATTTACTCCATGTTTACGATCAGTGAACACCATATACTTAGACATATAGACATCGAGCCGGGCGGAAAGTTCCTCGCGAAGCCGGTTCGGTTCCACTACACCGTCAATGATTAACTCAGAGGCTAGGCGATAAATGTCAATGTCTTGCCGATATTCTTCTCTTTTTTCATTGATAAAGGCGGCGCGTTCTTCCTCTGGCAATGAAGCAATCTTATTTGCATAAACGGCATTAACTGCAGCTTCCGGCCCCATTACCGCAATTTGCGCTGTCGGCAGCGCCAAGCAGCAATCCGGCTCAAATGCCGGACCAGCCATGGCATACAAACCAGCCCCATAGGCCTTACGGACAATGACGGTCAGCTTAGGCACTGTCGCCTCACTCATGGCAAAAATCATTTTGGCTCCATGACGGATAATTCCGGCCTTTTCGACATTGGTGCCAATCATAAAGCCCGGCACATCGGCCAAGAATAAGAGCGGAATATGGAACGCGTCACACAAGCTAATAAACTTAGCCGCTTTATCAGCCGAATCATGAAACAGCACTCCCCCTTTTACGCGAGGCTGGTTGGCGATAATGCCGACCGGCTGTCCGTTGATCCGGCCCAGCCCGGTAATCAGTTCAGCGGCAAATAATTTCTTAATTTCACAGAAACTATCTTCGTCGACCAAGCGTTCAATCAACTGATGCATATCGAACGGGGCATTTTGATTTTTGGGAATAAGCTCTTCGATTGATTTTTCAAAAGCAGCCGGCATTTTGGGCTCTTGAGGAGACGGTTTCCCTGTGTAGTTATCAGGAAAATAAGTTAAATATTTTTTCGCATATTCAATCGCTTCTTCTTCTGTCTTAGCAAGCACATCCCCGCAGCCGGAAACTGAGCAGTGCATTTTCGCGCCGCCCATTTGTTCAAGCGTTACTTTTTCGCCAATAACCATTTCCGCCATGCGCGGCGATCCGAGATACATGGAAGCATTGCCCTCCACCATGACCACAATGTCACAAAAAGCAGGAATATAGGCTCCCCCGGCAGCGGAAGGTCCAAATAACAGACAAACTTGCGGCACTTTTCCGGATAATTTCACCTGATTATAAAAAATGCGGCCGGCTCCTCTGCGTCCCGGAAACATTTCCAGCTGATCGGTAATCCTGGCTCCCGCTGAATCGACAAGATAAAGCATCGGGCACCGCAGCTTTTCCGCTGTCTCTTGGATACGGATAATTTTTTCTACCGTTCTCTTGCCCCACGATCCTGCTTTCACTGTTGAATCATTGGCCATCACACATACTGTGCGCCCATTTATTTTTCCAACGCCCGTTACAACGCCATCTGCCGGCAAATCCCCGGCAAGCACGTTGGCAAATAATCCGTCTTCTGCCTCTAGCCCATTATCAAAAAGCAGCTGCAGACGGTTCCGGACGAACAGCTTGCCCTGCTCCTTGTTTTTCTCATGATATTTCTCCTGTCCGCCCGTTAAGACCGATTCCAGCTTTTCTTGGTAGTCTGTTTTTACTCCCGTTTCGTTCATTGCTGTCTCCTCACTTTCCTCTGTATGTTGGTGTCCGCTTCTCTGCAAATGCTTGCAGTCCTTCAAGCCTATCCTCTGTCGGAATAAGTGTGTTATACGCCAGCTTTTCAATTTGCAAACCTGTTGCAATGTCGGTCTGCATTCCGTGGTTAACTGCCGTTTTTGCCTGGAACAATGCAAGCGGCGCATTCACGGCCATCTCCTTCGCCAAATGAACAGCCGTTTCCAGCAAGCTTTCCGGAGAGGCAATATGTTCCACAAGACCAATTTGTTCCGCCTGATTAGAGGTAATCCGCCGGGCGGTAAAAATCAATTCCTTGGCTTTTCCAACTCCAATCAGCCGCGGCAGTCTTTGGGTGCCGCCGGCTCCCGGAATAATTGCGAGCGAGGTTTCGGTTAATCCCAATTTTGCATGGCTGGCTGCAATTCGGATATCACAAGCTAAGGCAAGCTCAAGCCCTCCTCCAAAAGCCGCCCCGTTGATAGCGGCGATGACTGGCTGCGGCAATGCTTCTACTTCATTGATCACTGAACCAATCAAGCCGACAATGTGCCGCACCTGCGCCTCGTCCATTCCCTTTCTTTCTTTTAAATCGGCACCTGCGCAAAACGCTTTTTCACCCGCCCCCGTCAAGATCACCACACGGATTTTCGGATCATTCTTCATATTGTAAAGAGCGTCGTGAAGGTCGTATAAAAGCTCTTTGGATAAGGAATTAGCGGCCTGTGGACGGTTGAGTGTCAAGACGGCAATCCCTTGCTCCAGCTTTTTTAATTGAACCGTTTCACCCACATGCTTCACCCTCTCTCTGCTTTGCGGTATAGTTCCAGTTGCCTGCTCGTTAACGATCTTCCAAGCAAGGATTCCATCAGCTCTCCGGCCTCAAGCAAACGCTCCATTTGAATCCCTGTTTCAATGCCCATCGCCTGGAGCATGTAGAGTAAATCCTCGGTCGCTACATTACCGGAGGCACCCTTGGCATACGGACAGCCGCCTAATCCTCCTAAAGAGCTGTCAAACGTATGAATGCCCATTTCAAGAGATTTTGAAATGTTCGCCAGAGCCGTGCCTCTTGTGTCATGAAAATGCATAGCAAGACGGTCATTAGAAAATTCAGGAATCAATACCTCCAGCAAGCGCTCTACATCCGGAGGTACAGCAACGCCAATCGTTTCGCCGAGCGACAATTCATCAATTCCCATATCAAACAACCGGGCGCTAATCTCTCTAACTTGTTCAGGCGAGATAGCACCTTCATACGGACAGGCAATAACGGTCGATAAATATCCGCGCACTGTTTTTCCAGACGCTTTCGCCTCGGTTACTACTTCTTTCAGCACCGGCAGCGTTTCGGCAATGGACTTGTTAATATTGTTTTTGTTATGTGACTCGCTGGCTGACATGAATACGCTGACTTCATCTACACCCGCGTCAAGCGCTCTTCGCAATCCGTGCCTATTCGGAACGAGGGCTGCATATGTAATGCCCGGCTTTCTCTGGATGGAAGAGAGAACCTCCGCAGCATCTGCCAGCTGCGGAATCCATTTTGGATGAACAAAAGAAGTGACTTCAATATAGGACAGCCCGCTTTCTGAAAGCCGGTCGATCCAAGCTGCCTTATTTTCTGTACTCACTTGATGCGGTTCATTTTGCAAACCATCGCGGGGCCCTACCTCTTTAATGATCACTTTTTCAGGAAGTTTCAAGGGATGTTCCTCCTATTCCACATCAACGAGGCGATCCGCTTCGTTGACAAAATCTCCTTCACTCACATGGATTTTTTGAACGGTGCCGTCTTCCTCAGCGGCAATAGGAATTTCCATTTTCATAGATTCTAAAATGACGACATCCTGGCCCGCTTTCACTTCTTCCCCTTCCGCTACAAGAACTTTCCATACGTTTCCTGCCATACTCGCTTGTACTGTTGCCACGGCTATCTCTCCTTTAATTCGTTGTTGTTAATTCCGGCAAATAATATTGGTTCACAAAATCAGTCGTTGTGATCCCTGCTAAAAACTGCTGATGGCTGATGACTTTTCTCAGCATCGGCAAATTCGTTTTAATGCCTTCAATTTTATATTCATCCAACGCTTTTTGCATGCGGCGGCACGCTTCCTCCCTTGTCGGTCCCCACGCAATCAGCTTGCCGATCATCGGATCATAAAAAGGGGTAACGGCGGAGCCTGATTCAACCGCACATTCATGGCGGATTCCTTCCCCTTCCGGCAACTCCAGCGCAGTAATTTGTCCCGGTGAAGGGAAGAACGTTTTCGGATCCTCTGCATAAATGCGCACTTCAATTGCATGCCCGCTGCGCTTTACTTCCTCGCGTGTCAATTGCAGCTTCTCGCCGGCTGCCACTTTTAGTTGCTGTTCTACAAGATCAAGGCCGGTGATTTCCTCTGTGACTGGATGTTCCACCTGCAGGCGGGTGTTCATTTCAAGAAAATAAAAGTTTTCTTCTTTATCAACTAAAAACTCAATCGTTCCTGCATTCGTATAGTCAATATGATGGGCTGCCTTTACTGCGGCATCCAGCATTTTCGTTCTCGTTTCTTCACTGATAAATGGTGAGACAGCCTCTTCTACTACTTTCTGGTTGCGGCGCTGAATCGAGCATTCCCGCTCCCAGAGAGGGATGATATGGCCATGGCTATCTGCAAGTATCTGTACTTCCACATGGTGAGGCTCTTGAATATACTTTTCCAAAAACATATCGCCGTTGCCAAAGAATGATTCTGCTCTTTTTTTGTTGCCTGCAAAAGCCTTCACCAGTTCTTCTTCGGAATGAACCAGCTGCATTCCAATACCGCCGCCGCCTGCTGACGCCTTCAGCATAAGCGGGTAGCCGACAGACTCCGCTGCTGCTTTTGCCTCCTCTTCATCCTGGAGAGCAACGTTGATCCCTTCAATAATCGGAACACCTGCCTGCTTCATTGTTTTCCGCGCTTCAATTTTGCTGCCCATCGCAGCTAGAATCGCCGGCGCAGGACCAATAAAGGCCAGCCCCTCATCCAAGCACTTTTGCGCAAAAGACGCATTCTCTGACAATAAGCCATAGCCCGGGTGAACAGCCTCTGCCCCGCTTTTCTTAGCGATGCGTATCATTTCATCAGCGTTTAAATAACTGAGATTCACCTGGGGCTTGCCGATGCAGTACGCTTCGTCTGCCTCCCGGACAAACAAAGCGTTCTCATCTGCCTCGGAATAAACCGCTACCGTTTTTACTCCCATCTGTTTACATGTACGAATAATACGCGAGGCAATTTCGCCGCGGTTAGCAATTAATATTTTAGAAAACAACTGGATCGCTCCCTCCGTTTTACTTCAATAAGCTCATCGATTGTTCACGCAATTTAAACTTTTGGATTTTTCCAGAGGCTGTCATCGGATACTCCTTTGTAAACCGAATATGTTTCGGGATTTTGTGGCGGGAAATTTTGTCCTTAAAGTAGTCTTTAATTTCATCCGCAGAAGCTGTTTCTCCCTCCTTGAGGATAATCCAGGCTATTAATTCCTCCCCGTATTTTTCATCCGGCACTCCTATGACTTGTGCATCCAATATTTTTGGGTGAGTATACAGGAATTCTTCAATCTCGCGCGGATAAATATTTTCGCCGCCGCGGATAATCATATCTTTTAAACGGCCTGTCACCCGGATATATCCATTCTCATCCATCACGGCGAGATCCCCCGTGTGAAGCCATCCTTCTTCATCAATCGCTTCTTTTGTAGCCTCGAGGTTGTTGTAATATCCCTTCATGACATGGTAGCCCCTCGTACACAGCTCCCCCTGCCTGTTGGGCGGAAGCTCCCTTGATGAACCAGGTTCTACAATTTTGACTTCCACGTCCGGCAGCGCCCTCCCCACTGTTTCGACGCGCAGCTCTACCGGATCATTCGTCCTTGTCTGTGTAATCACCGGCGAGGACTCCGTTTGGCCGTAACAAATGGTGATTTCCTCCATATTCATCATATTCATGACAGCCTTCATGACCTCTACCGGACAGTTAGAGCCTGCCATTACACCGGTACGAAGGCTCGATAAATCATAGTTTGAGAAATTCGGGTGATTAAGCTCCGCAATAAACATCGTCGGCACCCCATGCAAAGCCGTGCATTTTTCCGCTTCCACTGTTGTCAGCACTGCTTCCGGATCAAACTCCTGCACCGGCACCATCGTGGCTCCGACAGTAACGCAGGCCATTGTTCCGATCACGCATCCGAAACAATGAAAAAACGGGACAGGAATACAAAGGCGGTCTTGCTCTGTTAACTCCATGCAGCCGGCAATATGAAAAGCATTGTTAATCAAGTTGCTGTGTGTCAGCATGACGCCTTTCGGGAAACCGGTCGTTCCGGATGTATACTGCATATTAATGACTTCATCCGGTTCGAGCTCGGCTGTCCGCGCATCCAGCTGCTCCTCGGTCACTCGTTCAGCCAGTTCTAAAATATCCGCCCAATTGTAGGTGCCGCTGTATGTTTTCTCACTTAACACCACCACGTTTTTCAGCAGAGGCAGCCGTTTCGATGATAGTTTCCCAGGTTCAGATGAATAGAGCTCTGGACAAATTTCATAGATCGTATCGATATATGAATTTCCGCGGTAATCTTCAATCAAAACGAGCGTCTGGCTCTCTGACTGCTGCAGCAAATACTCAAGTTCAGCGGCTCGGTAGTTCGTATTGACCGTTACTAAAACGGCGCCCATTTTTCCCGTGGCAAATTGCAGGGTCACCCATTCAGGCACATTTGTCGCCCAAACAGCTATGTGTTCGCCTTTATCAATGTCAAGCGCCATTAAACCGCGGGCAGCTTTCCGGCATAGCCGATCAAATTCGCTGTATGTGTACCGGAGATTGCGATCTGGATAGACAAGTGCTTCATGTTGCGGAAGTTGTTTGGCTCTTTTCGCTAATAGTCCTCCGACTGTTTCTTGGATCAATTCGCTCATTGCACCCTTCCCCCTCTTATCTTTTAGCAGCCGAGATGACGCGCAATTACTAGGCGCTGAATTTCCGATGTTCCTTCCCCGATTTCCAGTAATTTCGCATCGCGCAAAAATCTTTCTACGTCATATTCCTTCATATAGCCATAACCGCCATGAATTTGGATTGCCTGGTTGCTCGCACGAAAGCTCGTTTCTGAGGCAAACAGCTTAGCCATCGCTGCTTCCTTGCCAAACGGCTTTCCTTGATCCTTCAGCCAAGCGGATTTGTGTACAAGATTCCGGGCTAATTCCACTTCTGTCGCCATGTCCGCCAGCTTGAATTGAATCGCTTGGAATTTAGAAATCGACTGGCCGAACTGCACACGTTCTTTTGCATATTGAAGAGCTTTTTCCAATGCAGCTTGTGCAATTCCCACGGCTAAGGCGGCAATAGAAATCCGTCCGCCGTCAAGGGTGTATAAAAACTGGCTGAAGCCTTTTTGACTGTCTCCAAGAAGATTTTCTTTCGGCACACGGACATTTTCTAAAACAATTTCACACGTATTCGACGCGCGGACCCCCATTTTGTCGTAGTTGCAGGAAATGGTCACTCCCGGCGCATCCGCAGGCACAATAATAGCCGAAATAATGCTTCTGCCGTTATCCTTCTTGCCCGTGACAGCGGTTACAATAATTTGCCGTGCAAAACCGGCATTTGTAATCCAGCATTTCTCGCCATTAATCACATATTCATCACCGTCCAGCACAGCTTTTGTTCTTGTACCGCCGGCATCCGATCCGGCATTCGGTTCAGTTAATCCAAAAGAACCTAATGTTTCTCCTTTCGCCATCGGCACAAGCCATTCCTGCTTTTGCTCTTCAGTTCCGAAATAAAAAATCGGGCTGGCCCCCAGGCTGATGGCCGCTGCGTAGCTGAGCCCTGTGCCGCCGCAGGCTTTGCCAATTTCCTCTACTGCAATCGCATAAGAAACCGTGTCACCGCCAGATCCTCCGTACTCTTCTGGAAAAGGAATGCCAAGAAGCCCGAGCTCCCCCATCTTTTTAAAGGCCTGTTCGTTAAAGCCTGATGTTTTATCCAGCTCCTGAGCGTATGGCTTAATCTCTTTTTCGGCAAAGCTTCTGACCATATCCTTTAACATTTGCTGCTCTTTCGTTAATTCAAAATTCATGTGAAGTCCCCCTTGTTTTCCATTGGTTTGAGACAGACTAGTCGGTCTCTATGAGCTTTTATAAAAGCCAGTTTAATTGTTAACCGGCTGGCTGTTTAGTAAATAGGCTTGAATATCTTGGTGTTCCATCCCCTGTTTTGTGACGAGCGCATGGACAAGCAGGTCGTTGAATATGCCGCCAATCTCTTCGATGGACAGCTCTCCTTCTTTCTTGAACCATTTATATGTCCAGTTTACCATGCCGATAATCGCCATTGTCGTAATCTCCGCTGACACTTCCGGCCGAAAATCGCCGCTTTTTTGCCCCTCTTGGATAATCTGTAAGATGATCTTGCGGTATTCATCTCTCTTCTCATTGATTTTCTCCTGAAAATCTCCCTTTAGATAGGTGCTTTCCTGATAGAAAACAGTAATGTGCGGCTTATATAAATCAAATACTTTTGTAAATGATAAAATAACCGCGCACAGCCGGGAAACAGGTGTGCTGTAATCAGCATATGCCTGTTTTGCACGATCAAGCACATACGAAATAAAAATATCATGAATGTGGTACAGCAGTTCGTCTTTTGACTTAAAGTTGTGGTAAAACCCCCCCTTAGAAGTACCGCATTCGGCCACAATCTGGTCGACAGTCACTCCATGGTACCCATGCTTTTCAAACATCACCAATGATGTCTCTAGAATTCTCTCTTTTAATGGTTTTTTTTTCATGTTTTATCACCTTTGCTTAGATAGTATCATAACAAAAACTGGATTGACAATTATTTTGTCAGAAAATAAAAAATAATTTATTCGATTTTTTTGTCTGAAGTCTTGTTTTATCAACAACAAAACCGCCGGAGAAAACGGCGGTTTTGCATCAGACAAATCTCTTTCTTACCGTTCGTTTAATTGAATATCCCGCGAATCAATCAGCATTAACTCTTCATATTTATAGTTGTTCTCATTCAGCAATCGGACCGCCTGGGCACGAGTGGCTTTTTCAATCAAGTTGCGTACATACCTGCCATTGGAGAAGGTCTGCTGGCTTCCTTCCCGGACATGGGCAAAGTGCTCGCGCAGTTTCATTTTTGCTTCTTTGCTGAATCTGTATTCTTTTTCCGCCGCCATTTTTTCAGCAATCGACATCAACTGCTCAGGGCGGTAATCCGGAAATTGAAAAACGAGCGGAAAGCGGGACTCCAATCCGGGATTCAGCGTAAAAAAGTGGTTCATCTCCCTCGGATATCCCGCTAATATTAAAATAAAATCATTTTGCTTGTCTTCCATATGCTTAACAAGCGTATCGATCGCTTCTTTTCCGAAGTCTTTTTCCCCTCCCCGTCCGAGTGAGTAAGCTTCATCGATAAATAAAATGCCGCCCATCGCCTTCTTAATTAAATCTCTCGTTTTTTGAGCCGTATGCCCAATATATTCACCGACGAGATCAGCGCGCTCTGCCTCTATTAGATGGCCTTTCGATAAAACTTTCATTTCAAAAAATAACTTTCCGATAATGCGGGCAGCTGTTGTTTTTCCAGTTCCCGGATTTCCTTTAAACATCATGTGCAGCACTTGTTTTCCGGCTTTCAATCCTTTTTCTTCCCTTTTTTTACTTATGAAGATCCAAGCATAAATTTCCCGGATCATTTTCTTTAATTCTTCTAGTCCTACTAACGCATCCAGTTCACTTTCTACCTTCTTCAATACCGCATGCTCAGAAGAACTGGACCACATATAAGGCCGCTCTTCAGAGACTGGCTGCTGGATGCGGTCATTTTTGGTGTGCAGCACAACATTAATTTGTCCGTTATCTTTCATACGGATCGGCTGCTTCATCTCTATCACCCCACCAAGCTTGACGGAGGCCGTCGCATATTGTCTTTTTTTGCGCTTTCCCAAGAAATAATTTCCCTCTTTACAGTCTATTCAGGCCGCAGGCAAACATACGTCTTTCTGCATATAAAAAACGCGTACAGGGGACTGTACGCGTTTAAAGAACATTTTATTCTTGATCTTCTAAAGAAATTTGTACGTTTCGTTGAGGAGCAAATGTAGAGATAGCGTGCTTATAAACGAGCTGCTGCTTTCCATCCGATTCAAACAGAACAGTAAAATTATCAAAACCTTTTATGTAGCCGCGCAATTGAAATCCATTTAATAAAAATACAGTGACGAGTGTTCCGTCTTTTCGAAGCTGATTCAGAAATTGGTCTTGGATATTAATCCCTTGTTTCATATCTTTTCCTCCTCTTTCTATCTATACTTAATTAATTCTATTTTAAATGCAGCTTTCCTGCTATAAAACCCGAAATTTCTTTTATTTTTTCCGGACGCTTCTCCTCATCTGACAAGTCAAACCAGTTGACATCCATTTTATTCCGAAACCAAGTGAGCTGCCGCTTGGCATAATTCCGCGAATTTTGTTTTAATTGCTCGACGGCGGCTTCTAATGTTTCCTCGCCTCTTAAATAACTGAACAGCTCTTTATAGCCGATAGCCTGGACGGCTTGACCGCTGCGAATCCCTTTATCCCAAAGGGTTTTCACCTCTTCAAGGAGACCCGCTGCCACCATCTGGTCCACTCTTTCATTAATTCGGCTATAAAGCATTTCCCTGTCCATCGTCAGCCCAATCAGCGCCGTGTCGTATAATAATTCATTAGGCTGGCTGCTTTGCTGCTGGGACATCTTCTTGCCAGTTGTATAAAAAATTTCAAGGGCACGAATCACTCTTCTGACGTTATTCGGATGAATGGCCGCAGCTGCTTCTGGATCAATTCGCTTTAATTGTTCATAAAGCGCTTCTTTGCCCTCATGAGCAGCCTGTTTTTCCAGCTTTTCACGCAATTCGGGGTTGCCCCCAGACTCAGAAAACTGGTAATCATAAATAACTGATTGAACATATAGGCCTGTTCCGCCGACGATAATAGGCAAAGCGCCTTTATTGGTTATTTCCGTTATTTTCTCTCTGACCAGCTGTTGAAATTCAGCAGCTGAAAATGTCTCATCGGGCTCTTTCAGATCGATTAAATGGTGAGGAACGCCTTCCATTTCTTCAAAGGTCACCTTGGCCGTGCCAATGTCCATGCCTTTATAAACCTGCATGGAATCGCCGCTGATGATTTCTCCTCCGAACCGCTTTGCTAAATAAATGCTTAGCGCCGTTTTCCCGACCGCTGTCGGCCCAATGATCACGATAAGTTTCTCCCGCTGATGCAATCTTTTCACTGCCTTTACCGATTTTCTCTTATCGTACCATACGTAGAATCAGTTATTAAAGCTAATACTCCATTCTCGCCCTTTTTTTTCTTTTTATACGTGCCAAACAAAAAATCCGGCCGCCAACCGCAGCCGGATTTCGATTAGTTTTGAATATCAATTGGGGTTTGTGCATCCCGGATTTCTTTGTCCAGTTCCGCTAAATACTGCTCCGCTGCAGGAGACGGCCAGTCAAACAAGTCCGCCATGACTGCAACCACTTGCTCTTTATACTGTTTGACTTCATCAATGCGGAAAAACAATGCCCCGGTTCGGCGAATAAAGAAATCGACCGGCTTCAATGCCATTTCCTCCGTCACAGCATATAGCAATTGGGCGTACAGCACTTTAGGAAGAAGATCAGAATCCGCCTGTTTAGCGAGCGCAAACAAACGATCAACATTCGTGCCGTACATATGAGCCAAATATTTCCCTTCCGTTTCCGAAAGTCCATAAGAGGATGCTTCTTTTGCTTTCTTTTGAGCAAACGGCTCTAGCTGGTCAGCTCCGCCGATATCTCCTCCCGAGATTGGCAAATGGCGTGTTTGGCAGCTCTTAAAGCTTCTGCCTGTTTCAGCGCTCAATTTTTTAGAGACAAGGTCTACGACGATTTCGGCCATCTTCCGGTAACCAGTCAGCTTTCCGCCGGCAATGGTAATTAGACCGCTGTCTCCTTCCCAAATCTCATCTTTCCGCGATATTTCAGAAGGGTCCTTGCCTTCTTCATAAATCAGCGGGCGTACACCAGCCCAGCTGGACTCCACATCCGCCGGTCCTACTTTCACCTCAGGGAACATGTAATGAATGGATTTCAATAAATAGTCCCTGTCTTCCTCCAGCATTTTTGGATTGGCCGTGTCCTTGTCATCTCCATAGAAGGTATCCGTTGTGCCCACATATGCTTTTCCATCGCGCGGAATCGCAAAGATCATCCGGCCATCCGGAGCGTCAAAATATACCGCTTGCTTCAACGGGAAAATTGATTGGTCAATGACAATATGGATGCCTTTGGTGAGCCGCAAATGTTTGTTATTAACAGAAAGGTCTTTCTTGCGCACCTTATCCACCCATGGACCGGCTGCGTTAACAATTTTCTTTGCTTTTACCTCAATTGTCTTTCCTGTTAATACGTCTTTAGCCTCGATACCGATCACTTTTTGATTTTCATAAATAAAATTTTCAGCTTTTACATAGTTTACAGCTGCGGCTCCTTTTTCAACCGCCTTTTTCATCACTTCTATCGTTAACCGGGCATCATCCGTCCGGTATTCAACATAGTAGCCGCCGCCGACTAATCCTTCTTTTTTTACAAGCGGCTCTTTATGAAGCGTTTCGTCAGCTGTCAGCATCGTTCTTCGCTCTGATTTTTTCACATTGGCGAGAAAATCGTAGACGCGCAAGCCGATGCCTGTCGAGAACTTGCCAAAAGTGCCGCCTTTATGCATAGGCAGAAGCATCCATTCCGGTGTAGTCACGTGCGGTCCGTTTTCATATACTACTGCACGTTCCTTGCCGACCTCGGCCACCATCTTCACCTCAAACTGCTTCAAGTAACGCAGCCCGCCGTGAACAAGTTTTGTGGAGCGGCTGGAAGTCCCTGCAGCAAAATCTTGCATTTCTACAAGAGCCACCTTCATTCCGCGCGTGGTCGCATCTAATGCAATCCCCGCTCCTGTAATCCCGCCTCCGATAACGAGAAGATCAAATTCTTCGTTTTGTAAATGGCTCAGCCATTGTTCACGCTCTACATTTGAAAATTTCATAATGTCCCCTCCAATTGTTAAATACCTCATTTTCACTAAAAGAAAACGAAAAGAGACCTGCCAAAACATAACGATGGGTCATCGCTATGAAGACAGGTCTCTCTGTTTCTCCAGACAATTTATTAACTTAATTTCATTATATCGCACAAGGCTTCAGATTTCAAACTTTAAATACTAAGGCGGCTTCTATCGCTTTTTTCCAGCCGGCGTACAAGCGTGCCTGTTCTTCATTCGCCATTTGCGGTTTAAAGACTTTTTCCACTTGCCACTTAGAAGAAATTTCTTGGCGGTCTTTCCAGAAGCCTACTGCAAGTCCAGCAAGATACGCCGCACCAAGAGCTGTGGTTTCATTGATAATCGGACGTTCCACAGGCACTTGGAGCATATCGCTTTGGAACTGCATCAGAAAATTGTTTTTAACCGCTCCGCCGTCGACACGCAGTGTTTTTAATGAAATGCCGGAGTCAGCCTCCATCGCATCCAGGACATCTTTTGTTTGATAAGCAAGCGATTCAAGCGTCGCACGGACGAAATGCTCTTTAGATGTTCCTCTTGTTAAACCGAATACAGCTCCGCGCACGTCGCTGTCCCAATAAGGCGTACCAAGCCCGACAAAGGCCGGAACAACATAGACACCTCCGGAAGAAGCCACACTGGTCGCATATTCTTCTGTATCAGCCGCATCCTTGACCATGCGCAAACCGTCACGCAGCCATTGAATAGCCGAGCCTGCAACAAAAATGCTGCCTTCAAGTGCGTATTCAACCTTTCCATCTATTCCCCAGGCAATAGTCGTTAATAAGCCGTGGCGGGAGGACACTGCTTTCTCACCCGTATTCATGAGCATAAAACAGCCGGTGCCATATGTGTTTTTTGCCATTCCTTCTTCATAACATGCCTGGCCGAACAAAGCGGCTTGCTGGTCACCAGCCGCACCGGCAATGGGCACTTCCTGGCCGAAAAAATGATAAGGGACCGTCTGGCCGTAAACTTCAGAAGAAGGCCGCACCTCGGGAAGCATCGATGTAGGAATGTTTAAGATCTTTAACAGTTCTTCATCCCACGTTAAATCGTGAATGTTGAATAATAGCGTTCTTGAGGCATTGGAGTAATCGGTCACATGCACCTTGCCGCCGGACAGCTTCCAAATAAGCCACGTATCAATCGTGCCAAATAAAAGCTCTCCCTTTTCTGCCCGTTCCCGCGCACCTTCTACATGGTCGAGAATCCACTTGATTTTCGTGCCTGAAAAATAAGCGTCAATCAGCAATCCTGTTTTCTCACGGAATAATGAATCATACCCTTGATCTTTCAGTTCATTGCAAATATCGGCCGTTTGCCGCGACTGCCACACAATGGCATTATAAACCGGCTTTCCGGTTTCTTTATCCCACACAACTGTTGTTTCCCGCTGGTTTGTAATTCCAATGCCGGCGATTTGCTCAGGGCTAATATTATTTTCAGATAATACAGTCGCAATGCAGGCCAGAATGGTTCCCCATATTTCATTGGCATTATGCTCCACCCAGCCGGGCTGCGGGAAATGCTGAGTAAACTCTTTCTGGGCTACATAAGCCGCTTCTCCTTTTTTATTAAAAAGAATCGCTCTTGAGCTTGTTGTGCCTTGATCAAGCGATAAAATAAACTGTTCCATTCCTTTCTCCTCCCTTTATCAAGCATCTGCTTCGTTTGAAGCTGTATGGTTTTTCTTCCCCATCATCAGTATAACGAGTAAAACAACAAAAGTAACAGCTAACACTCCCCAGAATGCCGGTACAATATCTCCGGTAAAGAAAGCCCGGTAAAACAAGCCGCCCAGTGAACCGCCAAGCAGCGGGCCGACAACAGGTATCCAGGCATATTGCCAATTCGAACCGCCTTTGCCGGCAATCGGGAGCAAGAAGTGAGCGATACGCGGGCCGAGATCACGCGCAGGATTAATGGCATAACCAGTCGTTCCGCCTAAAGATAAGCCGATAGCCACAATTAATAACCCTACGATAAATGGATTCAGTCCTTCTGTAAATTCATTGGCTCCAATCGATAATATTCCAACCGTCAAAATAAAAGTCCCAATGATTTCACTTAACAAGTTGGAAAAGGTATGCTTAATTGCCGGCCCGGTAGCAAACACACCCAGCTTGGCTCCCGGGTCATCCGTCGCTTTCCAATGAGGCAGAAAGTGCAAGTAAACAACGGCTGCGCCGATGATCGCCCCGATCATTTGTGCAGCAATGTAAGGAGCAACGTCTCCCCAGGCAAAATCGCCGGCAAAAGCTAAGGCCAGCGTGACGGCAGGGTTTAAATGAGCGCCGCTAAATTGGCCCACAGCATACACAGCCATCGCAACAGCCAGCCCCCATCCCCAAGCAATCACCATCCATCCGGAAGCAAAAGCAAACGACTTTTTCAAATTCACATTTGCACAAACCCCGGCTCCAAATACAATTAACAAAGCTGTTCCGAACAGCTCTCCCCAAAATGGTGTCATTCTTTTTTACTCCCTTTCTCCGTGAAATAAGTACTATCCAAGAGTGCCTTGTCAGATGAACAGAGCCCTTAAAGCAAAAAAAAACAAAAAGATCCACAACAAACAGCCGCAAAAATTGCGTGTGTTGTGAATCTCTTTGTTCTCCATCACAAATTATTAACTTATCCTTAAGATAATACGTTTTGAAAGCGCCGTCAACTAATTTACCATACATTATTTATTAATAATATAATTTCCACAGTTCCCGGTCAGAAGTTGTAATGGCACAGGCCCCGGCTTCCAGCGCCTCTTCCACTTCTTCTCTCGTTTCGATCAGCCCGCCCGCGAAAATCGGTTTTTTAGTTTTTTCATGCAGCTCTTTAATGACCTTGGGCACTACCCCCGGCAGTACCTCAATATAGTCGGGATCGGTCCGCTCAATTAATTTAATGCTGCGCTCCAGGGCGCTTGAATCGATAATAAAGGCCCGCTGTGTGGCCAGAAGCCCTTTTTGCTTTGCCCTGACGATGGCGTTTCCCTTTGTGGAAATAATCCCATACGGTTTTACATATTGTGCAATGAATTCAGCTGCATATTCATCGCTTGTCAAACCGTGGATTAAATCCAGATGCAAAAACATCTTTTTTCCATGCTGCCGGGCATAGTCAAATACACTCTTGACCATGCCGACATGCAAATCTAAAAACACTCCATACTCAAACGGAGTTTCAAGCATTTTATCAAAATCTTTCATTGTCCGAACTGCCGGCAATATTTTTTGGCCGTGAAAATTCATCGGCTGCACCCCTTTTATTCTAATTCTCTTTTTGGCTAAACGAAAAGTTGTCTGTCATTAGCTGAGCGGGAGCATTTTTTCCTTCTTTAAAGGCTTCCCTCCATATAAGAAAAAGATGATCGTTACGAGGCCGAAAATGGAGCTGATAACAGCAAAAAAGCTGACCGCCTGAAACAGCTGCAAAGCAAGCCCACCTAAGTAAGGACCAGTCAGGCTGCCGATGCTGAAGGCCATGCCGCACAAGAGATTCCCCGTTGGCAGCAAGGGTCTTGGCATCAAATCGGTCATAAAGCTAATGCCCAAGCTAAAAGTAGAACCGACCAGCATCCCTGCGAGAAATATGCACATTAATAGCAAGGGATACATCTGATCAATGAGCGCGGCACTAAAAAACAATAACGTTCCAGATAATAAGACGATGGATAATATCCTCTTTCTTCCGTATTTATCGCTCATCATGCCTAATGGAAATTGGAAGACGATACCGCCAATTGCGAATGACATTAAAATGATGGAAATTTCTTGAACAGACAAGCCGGTTCGCACACCGTAGATCGGATAAATTCCATTAAAGGACGTCTCCAAAAATCCGTAAGCAAACGTTGGCAAAAAAGCGAGCCACCCATAGCGGAAAGCTTCCCTAAACCGTTTCATTGTTTCCCACATTGAATTGGTCTCCACCTGCTGCTCCGGAAAATCATTTTTAAGGAAAAATAAAAAGACCCAGCAAACTAAACAAAGAACCGCCGAAAGGATAAACGGCAGAGCTTCACCGTAATGGATGAGCCCTGTCATCAATGGACCAGCAGCAAATCCCAAGCCGAAAAAGAGGCCGTAAAGCGAAATATTCCTCCCGCGCCGCTCAGGAGAAGAAAAAGTCGTAATCCATGTTTGCGTGCCGAAATGAAGCGCATGATCGCCGATTCCGATCAAGAGACGTAAAATAAACCAAAACCAGAATGATTTCCACAAAGGAAAAGCAAACAAAGCAGCAATCACCAGCAGGCCGCCTCCGATAATTACGGGCTTGTAGCCAAATTGCCGCAGAGGTCTTTCCATAAACGGCGAAACAAGCAATATACCGATATACAAACCAGTCGCATTTAATCCATTCAGCGAAGCTGGCATGCCTTCCTGTTCAAATAACACTGCAATCAGCGGCAGCAGCATCCCTTGGCTAAATCCAGAGATGGCCACCACACTGACAAGTACACCTAACCGAAACCGTTCTCCTGTATTAGCCATAATAACTCTTACTCACCTCTTATGTCCTTGCGCTGCATCTAAAATTTCTCTCTTTGTCTATATTAGGCTATTTCGCTTGGCTCGTATAGAGAGGAAGCGGCAAAACTGTTTTGCCTTATTTTTTTAACTTGCACATCACGTAACGTGATGTTTTAGAATGAAGCTAACGAACAAATGGAGGGAGCACAATGGAAAAACATTACACAATCGGCCAATTTAAGAAAATGAGCGGCCTGACAGCAAGAACACTGCAATACTATGATGAGATTGGCATCCTGACCGCTCAACGGACAGAAGGAGGACACCGGTACTACTTGGAAAGCCACGTGCACACACTTCAAAAAATTGTTTCCTTGAAGTTTTTAGGGTTCTCTCTTGAAGAAACGGCCGATTTTATCAATAAAGATTCCTGGAATGAAAAGGACTCTTTGATCTTTCAGCGTGATATGATGGAAAAAAAGCGTGAGCAATTAAATGACTCTATCCGGCTGCTCAATCTTGCTATTGAGCAAATCGAGACAGGCGGGGCTTTGCACACGGATATATTTATTTCCATGATTAACAATGTGCACATGGAAAAAAGCCACAAACGCTGGTTCGCCGCTTTTATGCCAGAGCCCCGCATCAATGCGCTGTTTGATAGACTGAAAAGTGAACAGGAAACGATCGAGAAAAAATCGATGCATTTATTTTCGCGCCTAAAGGAGGCTATCGGTATCGATCCGACAAGCAGCGAGGTTGGCAAATTAGTAGCTGAATTAATGGAATTTGCCATGGAAATAGTCGGTGATGAGCTGCCGCTGTTAGAACAAATCCCGGCAGCAGATCTTGAAGAAGATCCCTGGCTCTTCCCCTACCCTTTTACTCCGGAAGAGGAACAATGGCTAAAGCAAGCGGTCAATCATTATATGGAAAAGGAAGGGATACAAATTGGAAAAAACTAATCAAGCAGATTGGCAGCAATGGAAGCCGTTCATCCGCTTATTTACAAAATCAAGCTTGCCGAAGTGGATCATTGCCACAGCTATCTTACTAAGCATAATCGAGACGGTTGCCGGGCTGATTGTGCCTTTGTTTACAAAGGATCTTGTGGATCAGCTCGCTGCGAGCCAGCTGCAGCTGTCCGTCATCCTCTTTCTCGCCGGCAGCTTTCTTGCCCAAACTATCTCGGGCGGCTTTTCCTATTACTTAATGAGCTACATCGGAGAAGCAGTGGTTTCTTCCATACGCAAGCAGTTATGGGGGCAAGTACTGGCGCTTCCTGTCTCTTATTTTGATCAGCATGAATCCGGAGAAACGATGAGCCGGCTGACACAAGATACGAATACGGTCAAAACGTTGATCGTTCAGCACCTTGTTTCCTTTGTAACTGGAATCATTTCTATTGCCGGCGCGGTTGTTATTTTACTTTTCATTGACTGGAAAATGACCATTGTTATGCTGCTGGCCGCTCCTGTTTCTATTCTGATTATCATGCCGCTCGGCCGCAAAATGTACCGTATCTCCAAAGACACACAAACAGAAATGGCGGGCTTTTCAGCTGATCTTGGCAGAGTTCTTGCTGATATCCGGCTCGTGAAGGCCTACAGTGCGGAAAAAGCGGAAGGAGAAAAAGGCGGCCGGCGCATTCAGGAGCTTTTCCGGTACGGCCTGAAGGAAGCGCGGATTCAAGCCGTCATCTCTCCTTTCATGACGGTGATTATGATGATTGTTCTCGTTATCTTAATCGGTTATGGCGGCGTGCGGGTAGCAGCCGGCTCCCTCACCGCCGGCTCCCTCGTAGCCATCATTATTTACATGTTTCAAATCGTTATTCCTTTCAGCCAAATGGCGGCTTTTTTCACAGCTTTCCAAAAAGCGATGGGAGCCACTGAAAGAATTCAGTCCATTTTGTCACTTGAACAGGAATCAGAAGAAGAAGGGTCGTCTGTAGTTAATCCGGCTCAGGATCTTTTCATTCGCAATCTCACGTTTCGCTACAATGAAAACCAGGCTGTGTTGGAGGATATTAACCTCCAGATTCCGGCTGGAAAAACAACGGCCTTCGCCGGTCCGAGCGGCAGCGGCAAAACGACCCTCTTTGCCTTGCTGGAGCGCTTTTATGAACCAGCTGATGGCGACATTTATCTAGGAGAGCAATCCATCCGTGAATTTAACCTTCATTCATGGCGGACAGCCATCAGCTACGTTTCCCAGGAAAGCCCGATTATGTCGGGAACGATCCGCGATAACATTTGTTATGGAATAGACAGGACACCAACAGATGAAGAAGTGGAAGAAGCCGCTAAGCTGGCAAATGCTGCTGAATTTATCGAGAAGCTTCCCGACCGGTATGACACAGAGGTTGGCGAACGCGGAATAAAATTATCAGGCGGACAGCGGCAGCGCCTTGCTATTGCCCGAGCTTTTATGCGCAATCCGCAAATTTTGCTGCTCGACGAAGCAACCTCCAACCTGGACAGCGATTCTGAGCGGCTCGTTCAGGAGGCGCTCGAGCAATTAATGGCCGGCCGGACCACTCTTGTGATTGCCCATCGCCTGTCCACTATCGTGAACGCCGATCAGATTGTCATCATTGAAAAAGGAAAGGTGACAGGGGTTGGCACACATGAAGCCCTTTTTGCCGGTCATCCGCTCTACCAAAAATTAGCACGCCAGCAATTAACCTCCTGAATACAAAAAAGGCCGCTTTTGTAAAGAAGCAGGCCTTTTTTGTATTTTTATTATCCTCCTTCTATTCATCGGCAATTAGTTTACATAACAATATTATCTATTTCTTAAGTGCCCAAAGATGAGCTATACAAGGAATCCATTAAATAAAAAAAGAAGAACCCTTGATATCCAAAGGTTCTTCAAAACTGAAACTTACATAATTCGCTTAAACATTCTTTCGATTTGATACGTCGAATAATGAACAACGATCGGCCGGCCATGCGGGCAGGTAAATGGATCGCTGCAGCGGCGAAGGTCGTCCAGCAGCTGCTGGATTTCGTCATTGCGCAGGTGGTGGTTCGCTTTAATAGACGCTTTGCAGCTCATCATGATGGCAGCTTCCTCGCGCAATTTTTTGATGTCCACCTTTCTCATTGACAGCATTTGTTCAATAATGCCCTCAATCATCTGCTGCTCTTCCCCTTTTGGCAGCCACTGCGGATGGGAGTGGACGATAAAAGCACGCTCGCCGAACGGTTCCAAAAAGACCCCTACGCTTTTTAAATCCTCCAGGTGCTCAGAAATTTTAATGCAATCATCAGCAGAATATTCAAGTGTAATCGGCACAAGCATATCCTGCAGCTCCTTCTCTACCTGCCCCACTTTTTCCCGGAAGAACTCATATTTCAACCGCTCCTGAGCGGCATGCTGGTCAATCATATACAAGCCCTTTTCGTTTTGAGCAAAAATATACGTACCGTGCATTTGCCCGATCGGATAAAGCGGAGGAAGCCGGCTTTCCCGTTCCTCTATTTCGGCTTCCTGCCCATATCCATCATCCGCTTCGGCAGCATCTGCAGACGGTGCTGCCTGCGGAGTGAATACAGCCTCCGTAAAAACTTCCGCTGTTTCCTTCATCTCCATCGGAATGTATTCATCGGGCTGCTCGCCAGTTGCTTCATCTAGTTCTCGCGTATATAATTCCTTCCTTTGACTGACCGGCGGCAAGCTTTCACGCCGCGTCACAGAAGCAGACGAGAGGGCGGATGCCGGACGGTCCTCTTTTATGGCCTGTCTTTGGCTGTCATCAAAAGAAAATTCCTGCTGGCGGGAAGATGGCTGTGCCGGCTTGACCGCCGGCGCTGCTTCAGGAATCAATGTTTCTTTTTGAAAAGCCTCACGAATCGCCCTGGTGACAACCTCCTGAAGCTCTTGTTCTTTGCTGAAGCGAACTTCAAGCTTAGCCGGATGAACGTTCACATCCACAAGAATCGGGTCCATCGTGATGTTTACAAAAGCAATCGGGTACCTCCCGATCGGAAGAAGTGTATGATATCCCTCCTGGATTGCCTTGGCCAAGCTGTAATTTTTAATAAAACGGCCGTTGACCATAACAGAAAGGTAGTTTCTTGATGCCCTTGTCACTTCCGGCAAGGAAATCCATCCCTCCACCTGAAAGTCTAAAGAAGAAGCAGCTAGCGGAACCATCTTTTTCGCTGTATTTAATCCGTAGATCGCGGCAAGCACTTGACGAACGTCCCCATTTCCCGTTGTCTGCAGCAGCGCTCTTCCATTATGCCGCAGACGCATTGCTACCTCAGGATGGGCTAAAGCGAGCCGGTTTACCACATCGGTGATGTTGCCAAGCTCCGTGTGGATCGTTTTCATATATTTTAAGCGGGCCGGCGTGTTAAAAAACAATCCTGACACTTTAATGTCGGTTCCTTTACGGCTGGCTGCGGGTTCATGTTTTTGAACAATCCCGCCTGAGAGGACAATTTCGGTCCCCGGTCCTTCACCGGTGCCGGTAGTCAGCGACAGTTCGGATACTGAGGCAATACTCGGCAAGGCTTCCCCGCGGAAGCCGAGCGTCCGGATGCGGAACAAATCTGTTTCGTCTTTAATTTTGCTTGTCGCATGACGGGAAAAAGCTTTTAATACATCATCCGGCTCAATGCCTGTCCCATTATCAACAATGCGAATGCTTTCAAGACCCGCTTCTTCTACATCAATCTCAATGACCGTGCTTTCTGCATCAATGGCGTTCTCAACCAGCTCTTTTACAACAGAAGCGGGGCGTTCCACTACCTCACCGGCAGCAATTTTATTTGAAAGTGTATCATCCAGCTGAATAATCTTTCCCATGTGCTTCACCTGCTTTTTCTTGGTCTGACTACTTTTTCACCTTTTTCTGCAATGTATAGAGCGCGTTCATCGCATCAAGAGGCGTCATTTCTAATAAATCATAGGACGCCAGCTCATCGAGAATCTTTTTCTCCTTATTGGATAAGGGCGCAGGCGCAGCTGCCGATTCATTAAAAAACGACAATTGTCCAACAGCTTCTGCGACCGCACTCGGCTGCTCTTTTTCTCTTCTCTTCTGGATGTCAGGCTTCTCCTTCTGCTCCAGCTCTGCCAAAATTTCATTTGCCCGCTCAATTAAGTCGCTTGGCAGCTCCGCCAACTGAGCCACATGAATCCCGTAGCTTTTATCAGCTGCCCCTTCTTTGATCTTGTGAAGAAAGACGACGCGGCCGTTTTTCTCTACGGCGCTGACGTGCACGTTCTTCAGCTGAGGAAGCGATTCTTCCAGCACAGTCAGCTCATGATAGTGTGTCGAAAACAGTGTTTTGGCTTGAATATGCTCATGAATATATTCAATAATGGCTTGAGCAAGCGCCATGCCGTCATAGGTGGATGTGCCGCGGCCAATCTCGTCAAAGAGAATCAGAGATTGATTAGTTGCATGAGTAATAGCGTTTTTGGCTTCCAGCATTTCCACCATGAAGGTACTCTGTCCGGAAATTAAATCATCTGCGGCCCCAATCCTCGTAAATACCTGGTCAAAAACAGGCAGCTTGGCTTCTGCAGCTGGAACGAAGCAGCCGATCTGCGCCATAATCGCGGTTAAAGCGACTTGTCTCATGTAAGTGCTTTTCCCTGACATATTGGGACCAGTAACGAGCAGCATTTCCCGCTCCTTGTTCATCAGGCAATCATTTGGCACATATTCTTGAGAGTCCATTACTTTTTCAACGACCGGGTGACGTCCGTCTTTAATGAAGAGCTCACGGCTGTCCGTTAGTTCTGGCCTTGTGTATTTTCTTTTTTCACTTACCTCAGCGAAGCATTGGAGTACATCCAGTTCGCTGACAAGCCTGGACAGCTCCTGCAGCTCCGGGATAAAGCCTTTGACTTGCTCACGGATGTCAATAAACAGCTCATACTCAAGATCAATCATTTTTTCAGTTGCCTGTAAAATGAGCGCTTCTTTCTCTTTCAATTCCGGGGTAATAAAACGCTCGCAATTCGCTAGTGTTTGCTTGCGCTCATAGCGGCTATCATTCAGTAAATGAAGGTTGGCTTTTGTAATTTCAATATAATAGCCAAAAATGCGGTTGTAGCCGATCTTTAATGATTTAATGCCCGTTCTTTCTCTTTCTTCCTGCTGCAAATTGGCGATCCAATCCTTGCCGTTGCGGCTCGCATCGCGATATTCATCCAGTTCGGCATGAAAGCCGTCTCTAATCATGCCGCCTTCTTTTACCGATAACGGCGGGTTCTCAACAAACGCTTGTTCAAGCAGATCCATCAGCTCTTCACAAGGGTTCATTTTTCTGGATAAAGATTGGATTTCTTCATTGTGAATTCGGAGCAGCAAATCTTTCAGCATCGGAATTTGCTGCAATGATTTTTTTAATTGGATTAAATCGCGGCTGTTTACATTTCCGAAAGCGACCCGGCCGGCAAGCCGTTCAAGATCATAGACCTCTTTCAGCATCTCCCTGATTTCCTGGCGCTCAAAAAAGGCTTGAATCAGCGTTTCAACCATGGATAGCCGCTCATTGATATGACGTCGGTTGATTAACGGCCGATCAATCCATTGCTTCAGCATCCGGCCGCCCATCGCTGTCATTGTTTCATCAAGCAGCCACAGCAAAGAGCCTTTTTTATTTTTTGAACGAATCGTTTCTGTCAGTTCCAAGTTGCGTTTAGAATACAAGTCAATTTTCATAAATTGGTGGACTTCATAGACAACAACCGGCTGTAAATGAGTAAGGCTGCGCTTTTGGGTACGGTGCAAATAATGGAAAAGCAAATGAGCGGCTTGCTTCATCCCTGAATGAGTGATATTTTCTGTTAAAGCAGCAAATCCGCCCTTTTCAGCAGCCGGCTCCTCGTAGGAAAGCGTAAGATTCATCCGCTCTGTAAGCGTCTTTTGCACCTCTTCATGTAAGTCCTGCGTGATGACCGCTTCCTTGGCCCGCAAAGTAGACAATTCATTGATGACTTCATCTAAAGATGCTAGTGCAGTCGTCCGGCTTTCCCCGGTGGATAAATCGCAAAAGGCCAAGCTATATGTATGCTCTCCTTCAGAAAAAAGGGAAGCGATATAATTATTTTCTTTATCTGTGAGCCCCTTTCCCTCCATCACCGTTCCAGGAGTAATGAGCTGAACCACTTCCCGTTTCACAACGCCTTTCGCCTGTCGCGGATCTTCTACCTGTTCACAAATCGCTACCTTATGGCCAAGCTCAATTAATTGCTCAATGTAGCCGGCCGCTGAATGATAAGGCACTCCGCACATCGGTATGCGCTCAGACGAACCTCCGTCTCTGCTCGTTAACGTAATTTCAAGCAGCTGGCTCGCCTTCGTGGCGTCTTCAAAAAACATCTCGTAAAAATCACCTAAACGGAAAAACAAAAAGGCATCTTCATGTTGTGCCTTTATCGCTAAATACTGCCGGATCATCGGCGTATATTGTTCCATATATGTCCAATTCCTTTCAAATAAACCTGTCTATTTCAACTTTACATTATAGCATACTTGCGTTCTCTCTCCATTGAAAAAGCGCAGGCTGTTTATACAACCTGCACTCCACATTAATTGTCCTTTTTATGATCAATAAAGTCCGTGTCCAGCTCTCCATACTCCTCGTCATCAATTTCACAATCCCATTCCTCTTCCTCACAGCCATAAGGATGAACAGCCACACAAATTTTCGTTTCTCCGACCACTTCAACCAAGAATTCACGCTCGGCCTGAACAATGATTTTGTTATCCTTCGGCGAACAAACCGCTTCACAGCAATTCGGCTGCTGCAATACCCGCGCTATTACTTCATTATCATCAAAGCAGTTTTCATCCCGATACTTTAATTTGATAACGTCTTTGTAGCTGACTTTTTCCGTGACGACTGAAGTTTTCGTATTGTCATGGTGTGAGTACCACACGTTAATTTCATATGTCCCGTGAATCTCCACTTTTTTCCCCATCTTTTTTGCTTTATACTCATGGTTAATAATCCAGCAGCCTAAAATGCTCGATGGGTGATGCGGCGGACAAATGGTGTGGTGCGTCTGAGTAAATTTCCGGCCTTTCGCAACGACCGATTTTGTAATAATCTCTCTATATTCTGCCATTCGAGCGTCCCTCCTCGCTTATTCTCTATCTATCATATGCACCAGGAGCAAGACATGTGCCTAGAACATATAAAAAGTTCGCTTCGTTAAACAAAGCCGCCTAGTCAACAAAACGGAAGAACAACACTCCGACAGGTTTTTACCCCCAAAAAAAAGCACCAGCCGCTATGGCTGGTGCCTGATATTCACTGCTGATTAACTGCAGCTTCCCGGTGCACTGTTTTTCACTTGGGCGCCTGTTTCGCCGCGCAGCACATCGCCGCCCGTTGATTCAATGATTTGGTCTGTCACTGTATTAGAGATGGCAGATGTGACAATCTGCAAAATATCATTCACTTCTACTTGTGACTCTTTAAACTGTTGAACAACAGGGATTTCATCTAATTCCTGTTCGATTTTCATCATTTTTTCTTCAACCATTTTTAATGCTTCCGTTTTCCCATAATGCTGGAAATTGACAGCTTGCTTTTGCAAGCTTTTCATGCTGGCGATTTTTTCACGGACTTTTTGATTTTCGTGAATCTTTGCTTCCGCTTCTTTAAAAAACGCTACTTCTTCTGTTTCCGCAATCATCTTAGCAAGCTCAACCGCTTTTGCAAGAATATCATCTTTTGTATATTTTGCCATTTTACTCCACCTCAGCCAATTGATGTTCTTCAATCATTTCTCCGTTTAAGGACCAGGTTTTTGCTTCTGTGATCTTTACATTGACAATCTTGCCAATCGCTGTTTTTGGACCTTTAAAGTTAACTAACTTGTTCTTATTTGTATAGCCGGCTAAAATCTCCGGATTGTTTTTGCTTTCTCCTTCAACAAGTACCGGCACAGTTTGTCCTTGATACTTCTTCATCGCTTCAGCTGACAATTCGTTTACTACGGCGTTCAAGCGCTGTAAACGCTCTTTTTTCACTTCCATTGGAACGTTATCCTTCATTTTGGCAGCCGGTGTCCCTTCGCGTGGAGAATAAATAAATGTATAAGCAGATTCGAAGCCTACTTCCCGATATAAAGAAATTGTTTCTTCAAATTGCTCCTCTGTTTCATTCGGATAACCAACGATGATATCCGTTGTCAAAGCAACATCTGGAATCGCTGCTTTAATCTTGCGGACAAGTTCAAGAAATTGCTCGCGCGTATATTTGCGGGCCATAATCTTTAATACATCTGTAGAGCCTGACTGAACAGGCAAGTGGATATGATCCATCAGGTTTCCTTTTTTCGCCAGCACTTCAATCAAATGATCATCGAAATCACGCGGGTGGCTCGTTGTAAAGCGAACACGCGGAATGTCAATTTTTCTAATCTCGTCCATTAAGTCGCCGAGGCCGTAATTCATATCTTCAAAGTCTTTGCCATAAGCATTGACGTTCTGCCCAAGCAGCGTAATCTCTTGATAACCTTGGGCAGCCAGATGGCGCACTTCCTGGATAATGTCTTCTGGACGGCGGCTCCGCTCTTTTCCGCGCGTATAGGGAACGATACAATACGTACAGAATTTATCGCAGCCGTACATAATGTTTACCCATGCTTTGATGTTGCCTCGGCGCACCTTTGGAAGGTTTTCTACGACATCGCCTTCTTTTGACCATACTTCCACAACCATTTCTTTCGACATATAGGCATCCTTCAAAATCTCTGGAAGCCGGTGAATGTTGTGTGTACCAAAGATCATGTCCACATGGTTATAGGTTTTTAAAATTTTATTGACGACCGATTCTTCCTGTGACATACAGCCGCAGACGCCTAAAAGCAAATCCGGGCGCTGCTGTTTTAAATGCTTCAAATGACCGAGCTCGCCAAATACTTTATTTTCAGCATTTTCGCGAATGGCACACGTATTGAGTAAAATGACGTTTGCATCTTCGACTGTATCAGTTGCCTCGTAACCAAGCGCCATAAAAATACCAGCCATTACCTCTGTGTCATGTTCATTCATTTGGCAGCCATACGTCCGGATATAAAACTTCTTCCCGCTTCCCATGCCGCGCAGCTGCTCATCGATTTTAAAATCATTATGGTAAGCGACTTCTTCTTTTCCCCGTTTTTTCGCTTCCTTTAAAGAAGGCGGAAGAAATACGGTTTCAAAATATTTGCTGTAATCCTTTTCGGATTTTTTGTCCGTTGGATTTTTCTCTTTCACTTGCTGTCCCTGAAGGCGTTGTTCTTCATTCATCGGAAAAGCTCCTTTCTTCTACTGGTGAAAACGACACTAAACATATAATAAGCAAGAATGCTCTTTCGTTAGCCGGTACACATTATTTTAGTATATAGCTTTCTATTTGATTAAACAATAGATGAATGTTGACAATTTAACAATGCGGAATGCGCCTGATTCGTTCGTTTTCAACTAGCGTTTTCTCTAAAAAACTGACTTATTACAGCAATAAAAAATCCGCCAGCGGCGGATTTTTTCACATAAACTCTTTGACTAGTTCGTTAAACATGTCATCGCCGAGCTGCAAGTCTTGGCTTGCAAGCGGCTCTTCTGCATAGCCATGCACGAGCTCCTGGTAGGACGGTCTCTCTTTGTCCTGATAAATAATGCCTGTTACAAGGCCGTTATGCTGCATTAATGTATTCATAGCCATCTCGCGATCGGAAGAATCATAATCCTCAATTGCAGACAGCTTTGTCAAGTTTTCCTTGAACCAATCGTAAGTATTAATTTTATTGTAGGTCACGCATGGACTGAATACGTTAATAATAGAGAAGCCTTTATGGTTGATTCCAGCTTCAATAATAGCCGTTAAATCTTTTAAATCTGTAGAAAAGCTTTGAGCAACAAAGGTAGCGCCGCTTGTAAGCGCCAGCTCCATCGGTGAAACCGTGCCCTCAATCGCTCCTTTTGGTGTAGACTTTGTCACGAATCCTTGAGCGGAGCGAGGAGATGTTTGTCCCTTCGTCAGCCCGTAAATTTGGTTATCCATGACGATATATGTGATATCGATGTTGCGGCGCATCGCATGAATGGTATGACCCATTCCGATGGCAAATCCATCACCGTCTCCTCCGGATGCAATGACGGTTAAATCCTTGTTAGCCATTTTGACTCCCTGCGCAATTGGCAAGGAACGCCCATGAATGCCGTGAAGACCGTAAGATTTAATATACCCGGAAATCCGGCCGGAACAGCCGATCCCGGAAATCACCGCAAGCTGATCAGGAGTCAGCCCGATATTGGCGGCCGCGCGCTGAATAGCGGCCTGTACAGAGAAATCTCCGCAGCCTGGGCACCAGTTTGGTTTTACATCATTTCGAAAATCTTTAAACGTTGCCATTAGTAACCGCTCCTTGTAATTGGAAAAGTTCTTTGCTGCCCTGGTAAATATGCTGAGGCTGGAATGGGTTTCCATCATATTTCAGCAGGCTTTTCACTTTATGAACGTGGCCCACATTCATTTTAATAATACTAGCAAGCTGGCCAGTGGCATTATTTTCAACAACAAGCACCCGTTTGGCTGATTCGATCAATGGCAGCAATTCCGCAGCCGGGAACGGATGAATAAGTCTGATTTGGGCATGATTCACCTTGATTCCTTCTGATTCTAAACGTTCCATTGCCTCTTCAATCGCTCCGCGGGTTGAATTAAAACCAATCAGCAGCAAATCAGCTTCATCGTGAGGCGTATTTTTATGGACTGGCGTGTTGAAGCGGATTTGTTCAAGCTTCCTCATCCGTTTATCCATTTGTGCCTGGCGGTTTGCTGCTCCTTCGGATGGCTTGCCGGTTTCATCATGCTCCACACCTGTTACATGGTGAATGCCATTCTTCATGCCCGGAATAACCCGAGGAGAGATACCATCTTCCGTCACTTCATAACGTTTAAAGTAGCTTTTCCCATCAAGCTCTGGAAGCTCCTCTTGGACGAGCTTGCCGCGGCGGATTTCCACCTGGCTGTAATCAAGCGGCTCTACGGTTTGCTTGCCAAGAGACAATTGCAAATCGGATAGGAGAATTACCGGGCACTGATATTCTTCTGCCAGGTTAAAAGCTTCCACCGCATCGTAAAAAGCTTCTTCCGCTGTGCTCGGCGCCATAACGATTTTTGGGATTTCTCCATGAGTGCCGTAAATCATTGCCATTAAGTCTGATTGCTCCTGCTTCGTCGGCAAGCCGGTAGACGGGCCGCCCCGCTGGGTATCCACTACAACGAGCGGCGTTTCGGTCATTCCCGCAAGCCCGATGGCCTCCATCATCAGGGAAAGACCAGGACCGGCAGAAGCAGTCAACGAACGGATTCCGCCGTAATTGGCCCCGATGGCCATTGTTGCCGCTGCAATTTCATCCTCTGTCTGAATGACGGTGCCGCCGACTTTTGGCAGCTTATCAATCAAATATTCCATAATCTCAGAAGCTGGCGTAATCGGATAAGCAGCCATCAAACGGACACCGCCCGCTAAAGCTCCAAGTGCGATAGCGTCATTGCCGATCATGAACATCCGCTGGCGGCCGTCTGCCTCCTCAAGCTGCATCGCCCCCACCTTGCTGCCCAGCTGATCACACATATAGTTATATCCTTGCTGAATCGCTTCCATATTCTTTTGAACAACCGCTTCTCCTTTGCGGCCAAAAATCTCTTCTACTACACTTGTAAACACTTGCACATCTAAGTTGATAACAGCACATGTTGCTCCTACAGCCACCATGTTTTTCATTAATGAAGTGCCAAGCTCGGCAGCAATTTCGGTAAATGGAACAATATATAATTCTGCCTGTGTATGTTCTGGCTTCACTGGATTAAATTTCGCGTCTGCAATAATAATCCCGCCTGCATGAAGCTCTCCGCAGTTCACATCAATTGTCTCCTGGTCAAATGCAACGAGAATATCTAAATCGTCCGCAACCGCCCGCACCGGAGTTACGCTGACACGAATTTTATTATTAGTATGGCCGCCTTTAATACGTGATGAGAAATGGCGATAGCCATAAAGAAAGTATCCAAGCCGATTTAAAGCGGTGGAAAAGATTTCACCCGTGCTTTCAATCCCTTCCCCTTGTTGTCCTCCAACTTTCCAGGAAAGCTGATTTATCATTAAATATACAACTCCTTCAGTATATTCTGGACTTCAAAACTATTACTTTCCTAGTTTATCACTTTTATCATTGAATCACTATAGCTAAACACATTCCATTAACCAGGAAACCTGCTTGAGAAGTTGGCAAACAGGAACTTTTTTGCTTGGTTCGCCGAATAATGCCGATGAAGAAGATTCATCCACTCATCATACGCCTCATATGAGCTCCAGCCTTCAATCATTTCATCAATACCGTCAAAGTCTGAACCGAAGCCAAGGTGGTTTTCCCCGCCCAGCTCACAAATATGCTCTACGTGTGCCAATACGTCTTGGGCGTATACCTTCCCATGCTCCTTAATAAAAAAAGGAACAAAGGATAAACCGATCATCCCGTCTTTTTGGATGAGCGCCTGAATTTGTTCATCTTTAAGATTGCGGGGGTGCGGGCAAAGACGGTGACAATTGGAATGACTGGCAACCGGCAAGTCGGCCTGTTCCATTACGTCCCAAAACGCTCGTTCCGATAAATGAGAGACGTCTGTCCAAACCTTCCATTCGTTAAGCATGCGAATGACTTCACTCCCCAACTCTGTGATTCCCGCTCCTCGCTTTGCCATCACCCCATCTGCCAAAGCATTTGCATGGTTCCAGGTTAAGCCGACCGACCTTACACCAAGGCGGTAAAGGGTGGCTAATTTTAGCGGGTCCTCTTCTATCGCCTCGCCTCCTTCAAGAGTAAGAACCGCACCAATCTCTCCCTCTTTTAGTTCGTTCAGTTCTTGCTTTGTTGTGATGGCCTTCATATCAGGATAGGGGCTGATTACTTTATTGTAAAATAAATCAATTTGTTCTAATGCCGAACGGAAACGATCATGCGGCTTCACAGACGGGGACAAAAAAACCGCAAAGCATTGCACTTTCGCTTTCGTTTTCTTCAGGCGTTCATATGTAACATGCAAAGCGGGATGACTAAAGGTCTTCTCTGGATCTTTTTGTAATTGATACAATACATCACAATGCGCGTCAAAAATCATCTTTCCCACCCTTTCTAACATGACTTTTCTTCACTGTCTCTCTTTTTTCAGAAACAAGCAGCACATACAAAAAAGAAAAACCCGTCCCAAGAAAGCGAACAGAGAAGCTTCTTCTCTTTTGCTGTCAAAAGGACGGGTTTTAATCCTAATTTATTATGTTATCGAGGCTCGACAATCAACTTGATTGCTGTTCGTTCTTCCCCTTCAATCATAATATCAGTAAAAGCCGGGATGCAAATTAAATCTACCCCGCTTGGAGCCACAAATCCGCGGGCAATTGCTACTGCCTTCACCGCTTGGTTCAGTGCACCAGCCCCAATTGCCTGAATTTCAGCTGCCCCTCTTTCACGAAGAACACCGGCAAGTGCACCAGCTACAGAATTAGGATTAGATTTTGCCGAAACTTTTAATATCTCCATTTCTTGTCCCCCTTTTGTTAAACGATACCGAATGCTCATGTTAGTGAACATAGTTGTTCGCTGTCCTTCCATTCCTACTATATTCGGCACTGAGCTCCTGTATTACTGACTTCGGCTAGAAAGCCTTGAACTTTCGCCTTTCCAGCTTTATACGCAGAAGCGAACCGGCTCATCATTTAACAAAATATGAAGACCTCTTACTCGGCAATAAACGGGTGATCTTCATTAATGAGAAGACGATCGATCGCTTTCGCCTTCCCTGTCTTTTTATCCACTTCGATTATACAGGCACTGAGCTGTGTGCGGCCGCTTTTCGGCACTTCAAATCGGACAGGCAGCCCTGTAACAAACTTTTTCAAAACGGACTCTTTCTCCATCCCAAGAATGGCATCATACGGTCCTGTCATGCCGACATCAGACAAATAAGCAGTTCCTTTAGGCAGCACACGGTTGTCTGCTGTCTGCACATGCGTATGCGTTCCTACCACTGCTGTTACTTCGCCATCAAGAAACCAGCCAATGGCTTGCTTTTCGCTTGTCGCTTCCGCATGAAAGTCAACGAAAATGATAGGTGTCCGTTCACGGGCTTTCTTTACCAAAGCTTTCACCTTTTCGAAAGGACAATCCAGCGCAGGCATAAACGTACGCCCCTGCAAATTAATGACGGCCGCTTCTATGCCCGCGCGCTTCACAAATAAAAGGCCGGTTCCAGGAGTGCCATCCGGAAAGTTAGCTGGGCGGACAAGCGCTTTCGCCTCGTCAATAAATTCAAATACCTCTCTATTATCCCAAGCATGGTTGCCGAGAGTCACCGCATCGGCTCCATCGTTTAAAAACTGCCGGTAAATCTTCTCCGTAATGCCTCTTCCGGCAGCAGCATTTTCTCCATTGACAATCGTTAATTCTGGTTGGTACTTGTTTTTGAGTCTTGGTAAATACTCAGAAATCATGTCGCGGCCCGGAGACCCGACAACATCACCCACAAATAATATCTTCATATAGATTCCTTTCTTCGCCTTTGTTTTTCCCATAGGGAAAGCGGTGTGATTGATCACACCGCTTTATTTTGCATATTCCACAGCACGCGTTTCTCTTATAACTGTTACTTTAATATGACCTGGATAATCAAGCTCTCCCTCAATTCGTTTCCGGATATCACGCGCAAGTCGGTGTGCTTGCAGATCGTCCACCTGTTCTGGTTTTACGATAATCCGCACTTCACGACCAGCCTGGATAGCAAACGATTTCTCTACGCCATCATATGATTCGGAAATTTCCTCAAGTTTTTCCAGGCGGCGAATATAATTCTCCAGCGTTTCACTGCGGGCACCTGGTCTAGCAGCTGATAGAGCATCAGCAGCAGCCACGAGTACAGCAATAATAGAAGTTGGCTCAGTGTCTCCATGGTGAGAAGCAATGCTATTAATAACAACCGGATGCTCTTTATACTTTGTCGCAAGCTCTACGCCGATCTCTACATGGCTTCCTTCCACTTCGTGATCGACAGCTTTGCCGATATCATGAAGCAATCCAGCACGGCGGGCCAGGGTTTCATCCTCTCCAAGCTCCGCTGCCAGCAGGCCAGTAAGAAAGGCCACTTCCATCGAGTGTTTTAACACATTCTGACCGTAGCTTGTACGATATTTCAATCGTCCAAGAATTTTGATCAAGTCCGGATGCAAACCGTGAACACCTACCTCAAAGGTCGTTTGTTCTCCGACCTCCCGGATATGCTCATCTACCTCTCTCCGCGCTTTATCAACCATTTCTTCAATGCGCGCTGGATGGATGCGTCCATCTTGGACCAGCTTTTCAAGGGCAATCTTAGCAGTTTCCCGGCGAATCGGGTCAAATCCCGAAAGGATAACCGCTTCCGGTGTATCATCAATAATCAAATCAATACCTGTCAGCGTTTCGAGCGTTCGGATATTCCGTCCTTCCCGTCCGATGATACGGCCTTTCATTTCATCATTTGGCAATGTCACAACAGAGACCGTTGTTTCCGCCACATGATCTGCCGCACAGCGCTGAATGGCAAGAGAAAGGATTGATTTTGCTTTCTTATCTGCCTCTTCCTTTGCTCGGTTCTCTTGCTCTTTAGTCATTACAGCAATATCGTGTGCAAGCTCTTGCTCTGTCCGCTCCAGGATAATCGAGCGGGCCTCTTCCCGAGTGAGACTGGCGATTCGTTCTAGTTCCGCCTGCTGCTTTTTGATCATCTCTTCCACTTTGCTGTCCATCTCTTCAATATGTTGTTGTCTCTCAGCAAGAATCTCCTCTTTTTTCTCAAGCTGCGATTCGCGCTTATCAAGCGAATCATCTTTTCGGTCGAGGTTTTCTTCTTTTTGTAGCAAACGATTCTCTTGTTTTTGCAATTCGTTTCTTCGTTCACGAAGTTCTAATTCCGTGTCTGTACGAAGCTTATGAATTTCATCCTTTGCTTCAAGCAGGGCTTCCTTCTTTAAGGATTCCGCCTCACGCTTTGCGTCGTCAACAATTTGGTCGGCAGCGCTTTTAGCTCCTGCAATCTTAGATTCGGCAATGGATTTTCGAACAAAATAGCCAACAACTACACCGACGATTAGGCCAAGCAAAATGGAGATGATTGTAATGGGTTCCATCCTTTCACCTCCTCTTGCTATGAACTTTTGTCATGCTTTTAACATGTCGGCTGATACATTGTGTCAACATTTCAATATACAGCTTCTGACTTCCATTTTTAAGAGAAAAAAATGTAAAATATACATCTCAATTTTATAGTTGTGAAAATTTCTTGTCAAGAGTTTCATCCTGCCAGTCGCCTTCTTCCTTTGCAATAGCAAGAAAAGGAGCGATGTCCTGCGACACCGCTCCTGCTTATTACTCGTCAAGCAAGCTAAACTCTTCCGGAGCTTCTGCTTCGTCCGGTTCAATAAAGTCCGCTTCCAGCCCGTAATGCTGGCGGATCTTCATGGCAATCTCCTGGCGAATAGCCGGGTTCTCTTTCAAGAATTGCTTGGCATTTTCCCGTCCTTGGCCGAGGCGTTCTTCATTATAAGAATACCAAGCGCCGCTCTTTTGAACAATATCCACTTCCGCTCCCATGTCGATGATTTCACCTTCTCGGGAAATCCCTTCTCCATACATAATATCGACTTCTGCTACACGGAAAGGCGGAGCTACTTTATTTTTCACTACTTTGATTTTTGTTTTATTACCAACAATATCATTGCCTTGTTTCAGAGCTTCCGCACGGCGGACTTCAAGGCGGACGGAGCTGTAAAATTTCAAGGCGCGTCCTCCTGGAGTAGTTTCAGGGTTACCAAACATTACGCCGACTTTCTCGCGGATCTGGTTAATGAAAATAGCAATCGTTTTTGATTTATTAATTGCCCCTGATAGCTTTCGAAGTGCCTGTGACATTAAGCGCGCCTGCAAGCCGACATGGGAATCTCCCATTTCTCCTTCAATCTCAGCTTTTGGAACGAGAGCTGCAACCGAGTCGATAACAAGAATATCGACGGCGCCGCTGCGCACAAGAGCCTCGGCAATCTCAAGAGCCTGTTCCCCTGTATCCGGCTGGGAAAGCAGCAATTCATCAATATTTACCCCTAGCTTCTGGGCATATACCGGATCGAGTGCATGCTCCGCATCAATGAAAGCAGCCTGGCCGCCGGATGCCTGCACTTCAGCAATTGCGTGAAGAGCAACCGTTGTTTTACCTGAACTTTCTGGGCCATAAATCTCAATGATTCGGCCGCGCGGATAGCCGCCTACCCCAAGTGCTGTGTCAAGGGCGAGCGAGCCGCTTGGACTAGTGGATATTTTCCGATCAGTTTGTTCTCCTAATTTCATGATAGACCCTTTACCAAATTGCTTCTCAATTTGTTTCAAGGCCATATCTAATGCTGCTTGACGATCGTTCACTAAAATTCCTCCTTAAAATTAGCAATCTATCAAATAAATGCGTCATGACATATTGTTTCAGAACCTATACTAACTATACCTTTTTATTGAGACAATTTCAAGCAAAAAGCGAACATTTATTCGGTTTTTGTTTCCCTTGAAAAGAGTGGCTGGGGAACTAGAAAGATCGAGGAAGAAAGAGTGGAAAAAAGAAGAAAAAAAAGAACTCCTGCCTCTTTATTTTATCATAAAGAAGCAGGAGAAGGTAATTTAAAGCCGGGAAAAATTCGCTTAATTTCAGCTTTCGACAGCTACACCGGTTGCTTTTTCGATAGCCTGATTCAAGTCTGCAATCAGGTCTTCCGTTGATTCTAATCCAATAGACAGGCGGATCATTTCCTCTTTTGTGCCTGATTTTTTCAATTCTTCACTGCTTAGCTGCTGGTGTGTCGTGGAAGCCGGATGGATAATCAGAGATTTGCCGTCACCAACATTAGCTACATGCGACCACAGCTTAATATTATCAATCACTTTTTTGCCCGCTTCCCGTCCGCCTTTAATGCCGAACACGACAATCGAGCCGAACGTATGGCTTAAATATTTCTTTGCCAGCTCATGAGATGGATGGTCTTCCAGGCTTGGATGTGATACCCAGTCTACTGCCGGATGATTTTTCAAATAATCCACGATGGCAAGCGTGTTCTCATGATGGCGCTGGATGCGCAAATGCAGCGTTTCTAGCCCTTGAAGAAGCAAGAAAGCGCTGTTGGCACTTAAAGCCGGACCGAAATCCCGCAATAACTGCACACGTAATTTAATCGCAAAGGCCGGGCCTTCTAAATCTGCATATCTTAATCCGTTATAGGATTCGTCTGGCTCAGTAAAGCCAGGGAATTTTTCGCTGTTCCAATCGAATGTTCCTGCGTCTACGACTACGCCGCCGATCACCGTACCGTGGCCGCTAATCCACTTCGTTGCAGAATGAACGACAATGTCTGCTCCCCTTGTCAGCGGATTAGCCCCGTACGGAGAAGCAAACGTATTGTCGACAATCAAAGGAATGCCGTTTTCATGAGCGATGTCCGCCACTTTCTCCACATCAAGCACATTTAAGGAAGGATTGCCGATAATTTCTCCAAAAAGGGCTTTCGTCTTTGGTGTAATCGCCTTTCGGAAGTTCTCCGGATCTGTAGAATCTACAAACTTTACATTGATTCCGTATTTAGGAAGCGTGTTGGCAAACAAGTTGTATGTACCGCCATATAAGTTGGCAGCAGCTACAATTTCATCGCCGGCATGAGCCAAATTCAATATTGAAAAAGAGATAGCTGCCATTCCTGACGACAGCGCCACAGCTGCTGCTCCCTTCTCCAATAAAGCTACCCGTTTTTCAAATACGTCTACCGTCGGATTGGTAATGCGCGTATAAATATTTCCCGGCTTTTGTAAAGCGAATAAGGCGTTGGCATGATCGGTGTCTTCGAATACATAAGAAGTTGTTTCGTAAATCGGCACAGCCCGCGCGCCTGTTACCGGATCAGGCACTTGTCCTCCATGAAGTAAAATTGTTTCCTTGTTCCATTGTTCGTTTGTCATTGTCAATCCCTCCTAATCTATTGAAAAAACGTAAATAGCCCGAGAAAAATCAAAAGCCCTCTTCTTTTAAGAAGAGGGCTTTATTAACAGGGTCCTCCTCTTATCTCTCAGGCTTATCACACCTGCAGGATTTAGCACCGTTTCAGGCAAATTGCCTGAAGGTTGCCGGGCTTCATAGGGCCTAGTCCCTCCGCCGCTCTCAATAAGAGTGTTTGTATTTAATTAAGTAAGTGATAACTCTTGCTGTTTATTATATAGGAGATTGATCAGAATAGTCAATAATATTCGGAATGTTTTTATTTGTTGCGAGCAAGTGCCGCCAGCAAATAGTGGCAGCCATATTTAACTGAGCGCTTTCTGATTCCTTCCCGGCTTCCCGCCAGTTCCAGCTTGAATGCTTTTGTTTGATCATACTTAGAAGAAAGTCCGATCCATACAGTGCCCGGCGGCTGTCCCTCTGCTTCTCCTGGACCTGCCACACCTGTAAAGCTGATTCCGAAATCGGCCTTCAACAATTGGCGGGCATTCTCTGCCAGCTCAATGGCACATTCCGCGCTGATGGCTCCATGGCGAGTGAGCGTTTCCTTTTTCACTTGCACGAGCGCTTCTTTCGCTTCGTTGGAATAACAAACGATTCCGCCCTTAAAAAAGCTGCTCGCTCCCGGAATAGCTGTTATTTCACTTTGAAACAACCCGCCGGTTAAGCTTTCGGCGGCAGCTACCGTATAAGACGTTTCTTTTAAGCGCTCCGCCAGCTCGCGGGCAATCGTTGTATCATTGTAGCCATAGAAATACTCGCCTACCCGACTCAGGATTTCTTCTTCCGCCTCCTGTATCATCTGCAAGGCGGCTGATTCTGACTCATGCTTGGCAGTAATTCGGAGCGTTACCTCGCCATCCCCTGCAAGCGGAGCAATCGTCGGATTTTGCTGGGCAAGCAGCAAATCTTCCACTTCTGTTTCCAAAGCGGACTCTCCGATGCCAAAGAATCTCAGTACCCGTGATTCAATTTTTTCCACTTTCTCAAGCACATTGAGAAGAGCCGGCTTCCCGTACTCAATAAACATCGGCTGCATTTCCCGAGGCGGTCCCGGCAGCAGCATATAGAAGTGCTTCTCCCCTTTAATCATCATCCCGGGCGCCATCCCATGGTCATTCGCCAAAACAAGGCTTCCTTCCATCACGAGAGCTTGCTTTTTATTATTGGGAGTCATTGGTCGCTTCGTTCTCTTAAAGTAATTTTCAATGCTCCTCAAAGCCTCATCGTTGTAGACGAGCGGCCGGCCGATATGGGCAGCGATCGCTTCTTTCGTTAGATCATCCTTCGTGGGGCCAAGCCCTCCCGTAAATATCAGAAGATCTGCTCTTTCTTCTGCCTGCTTGACGGCATCAAGCAACCGGCTGCTGTTGTCTCCAACAACTGTATGGTAATAAACATTAATGCCAATTTCAGCCAGATGCTGGGACAGGAACTGAGCATTCGTATTTGTAATTTGCCCAAGCAGCAGCTCGGAACCGACAGCAATAATTTCTGCATTCATTCTCTTCATCTCCTCTTTTCTTCAGGCGGCAGCCAATACGACCGGATATTAGGAATGGCCGCTCTCACGAATCCAGCCCGCTTTTAAAAACAAAGCTGTTCCTTAAGTGCCGACATCTTGCTTTCTTCTCTAAGCTTTGCATAGAGAGAGAAAGCAGCAGCCTTACACCTTGGAACAGCCTTTTTGCTTATTTTGAATGTTTAAATACTCCGCGGTTCAGATAGAAATAATCCCATCCTGACCAAATAGTAAAGAATGCTGCAACCCAAAGGGCCCAATCGGCAAACGGGATGCCTAACGCTTCAAATGGGGCATTATGAAGCAATAAAGCAGCAATCGCAATAATTTGCGTCCATGTCTTGATTTTTCCAAGCATGTTAGCTGCCACTACTTCTCCCTCTCCTGCTAAGATCAGCCGCAGGCCGGTCACCGCAAATTCGCGGCTAATAATAATAATGACAATCCAGGAAGCGGCTAAACCAAAATCAACAAGGACGATCAGGGCTGCTGAGACAAGCAGTTTATCAGCCAGCGGATCTAAAAATTTCCCCAGATTAGTGACCAGGTTCAGCTTTCTTGCATAATACCCGTCAATCCAATCCGTTGTGGAGGCTACAATAAACAGCATGGCTCCCCAAAAGTGGGCAGCAGGCATTGTAGTTCCTAAAATGGTTAAGCTGCCCCAGTTAAAGTCTGCGAGCATGATCACCAGAAACAGCGGGATCATTAAAATTCTTGAAACTGTAATCTTATTCGGTAAATTCACGATGGACCCTCCAACTATTCTATCGCTGGACAACATGGCAAGCTGTCCAAATTATCTGCCGGATTATTGCTCAGCCGGTTTCACCTGAACGATGATATCCTGCCTTACCTGTTCAGCAGCAGGGAGCTGATAGGACAATGTTTCGCCATTTACTTTAACTTCCGCATCAGGAGCAAAGCCAACGACGACTTTCGCTTCTGTTTGGCCCGTTAAATCAAATGTCTGTGATTGGCCCTTAGCCAGCATATTGTTATAGTAGCTCTTGCCGCTTCCATCCTTGACTGTTATCCACGTTTCCCCTTTAGATAGAACAGTTAGTTCAAATTTCTCGGCATTTTGAAGAACGTAGGTTGCTTGTTTGCCGCTTGTTCCAGCTGCAGTAATCGTTTGTTTCGGTTTAGCTGGTTCCTTTGGTTTTTCTTCTTTTTTAGTTTCTTTTTTTGGTTCCTTCGTTTCTTTCTGATTATCCGTTTGCTCCTTCGGCTGTTCCACGACTGTTTCTTCTTTTACTGCCTTATCATTGGAATCGCTTTTTGGAATGAGGAACCAGACGAGAACAAGCGCACCAATTACAAAAGCAGTCACTAACATCTTCGGCAAATACTCAAGGAACTTTGAAGGTTCTGCCGGCACTGTAGACCGAACATTTTCGACCTTCGTTGCTCGCTGTGGAATTTCGTCTTCATAAGAAGAAGGAATTTCACTTTTGTACTCTTCAAACAATTGCTCAGCGTCCAAACCGACCGCTTCGGCATATTGCTTAATAAATGCCCGTACATAGAATTTGCCAGGCATCATATCGTAGTTTCCTTCTTCAATGCCCTGTAAATATCTTTTTTGAATTTTTGTCATTTCCTGCACATCTGCTAAGGACAGGCCTTTTGCTTCCCGTGCTTCTTTCAAGCGGTTTCCTAATTCTGTCACCCGTAACACCTTCCATAATTAAAAGTTAAAACCACCAAAGTCCATATCCTGGAATAAGTTGTTTTTTTCTACCGGTTCGTATGTAATTTCTTCATCAGGATGATTGCGAAGCTCAATAATATAATCAAAGTCCTCTAAACTATATTCGCTGTTTTGCACAAAGATATCCGGATGCTCCACCACTTTAACGGCAGGCAGTCTCATGATTTCGCGAACAAGCTGCCAATGTCTTTCGTTGGCCCGCTTTGTTGACACAACACCATCCATAATAAAAAGGTGATTCGGATTATACTCATCCCGAATTAATTGGTCACGAACCGTTTGCTTAATCATTGTAGAGGAGACGAACAGCCATCGCTTATTCGCACAAACGCTCGCTGCCACAATCGATTCTGTTTTCCCAACTCTCGGCATTCCGCGAATGCCAATTAATTTGTGCCCTTCCATTTTATACAATTCTGCCATAAAATCAACGAGAAGTCCAAGCTCATCCCGCACGAAACGAAAGGTTTTTTTATCATCAGCATCCCGCTGGATATAACGGCCGTGTCTGACGGCCATTCTGTCCCTTAGTTTAGGTTCCCTTAATTTAATAATTTGAATCGTATCCATTGTCTTTAAAATGGATTCAAGCCTTCTAATTTGATCCTCACTCTGTGCGAGCATTAAAAGACCGCGGCTCGCTTCGTCAACTCCATTAATCGTTACAATGTTAATGGAAAGCATACCGAGCAGCGAAGCCACATCTCCTAATAATCCCGGACGGTTTTTGACAATTTTATATTCTAAATACCATTCTTTTTTGGACATTGACAACGCTCCTAGCAGCTTTATGGAAAAGCCGGTTAATGATAATGTCTAGGTACTATCATATATGATTTATTGCCTTATTGAAAGAAAAAAGAGAGGGAAAAGCTCCCTCTCTTAGCGACTTCCATTATTTTGAACTAATTTTACCATCATGCTGGCGATGGCTTTTTGCTCTTCTTCAGAAGCAACAGACCATAAATCAGATAATACTCTTTCCTGTTCATTTTTAGGATCTACTTTGCTGGCCAAATAATCGCCAACTTGGTAAGCAATGTTGTTCACTGCGTCGTTGTTCATTCCTGCACTTGTCGCTTGGTTTAATTTGTCACCTAAAAAGTTCTTCCACTCATTCCAGTTTTCAAGTACTGACATGTGATTGTCCCTCCTTTATTGAGTTGCAACATTAGTTTGTTCCCGGGACAAAAATTTATGCATATAAATCATGTGTACCAGCCGCCATTTACCGCGAGTACTTGGCCGGTTATGTAAGAAGCGGCAGGTGATGAAACAAAATAAACAGCTTCAGCGATCTCACGAGCAGCACCGAGACGCCCCATCGGAATATCAGCGGCAATTTCCGCTTTTTCCTCCGGTGAAAATTGAGCCATCATCGGCGTATTGACCGCTCCGGGAGCAATCGCATTTACCCGGATACTAGAAGGAGCCAACTCTTTCGCCAAAGCCTTTACAAAGGCAATCTGAGCCCCTTTTACGGTGGAATAGGCGACCTCGCAAGCAGCACCTGTTTGCCCCCATATCGAGGAGACGAGAACAACAGACGGCGAAACGGCTTTGCGCAATTTTGGGATCGCCTTTTGAATAATCATCATTGGACTTTTTACATGGAGCTGCCACAATTTATCCATTTCTTCTTCCTCTATTTCCTGGAATAAGCTGTAATGCGCTGTTCCCCCCGCGAAGACAGCTGCTTCCAGTGAAAATAACTGGCTTGAAAGGAAATGAGCGCCGGCCGAAGAAGTTAAATCCGCCTGAATGGCGATCACCTCGGCCCCCGTTTCTTCTAGCTCTTGTTGCAGCCGTTCTATTTTTTCTCTCCCTTGGTAATATTGCAAATATAAACTCCAGCCCTCTTTTGCCAGCTTTCTTGAGATTTCTTCCCCAATTCCCCCGCTCGCTCCTGTAACGAGCGCATATCTTTTCACGCTTTTCGTCCCCCATTCTGTTTACGTAAGAAGCAGCTGAGCTTCTCTCTCCTTTATACGGAAAGATAAAGTCCAGCTGCTTCACCAGGCATTCAGCCTTGTTTTGGCAAAATATAAAAAGCAGTCAAGCGATTTTCTGACACCATCCGTTCAGCTGTGTGCTTTACATCCTCAAGTGTAATCGCTTCTAAAAGCGGCACCACTTCAAATAAATCCATTTCATTAAATGCATAGCGGATAAATTGATTAGCAATGTATTCCGGTGAATTAACGGCCCGAAGAAACGAACCAATTTTCTTTTTAATCGACCGTTCTACCGCCTCTTCTGTTAAGTACTTTCCTGTTTTTGCTTCAAGCAGAATAGTGCGGATGCGGTCCCCCAGCTCCTCAGGCTTCGTTGTATCTCCGCCGACCATGGCAAATCCAAAGCCTTTTTCCTGCGTATAATCGTAATAGAAGGTTTCATCAATTAATCCTTCCCGATAGAGCTGATAATAAAGCGGAGAGCTCTTTCCAAAGAGAATATCAAGCAAAATGTTCATCGTCAGCTCCCGTTTTTGCAGCTCTTCTCCTTGCAATTCCGTGTCAATTGCTTTAATCCCCACTTGGCATTTGGATAATTGAACATTCATTTCCAACACCCGTTTTTGTTCCTTGACTTCTTCCGGCTCCTCTTCAATCAGGCGGTGCACTTCCTCCTGCTTTTGATAGTCCTTTTTCGCCTGGTTTTCCCGAACGAGCTTGATCGTTTCGTCAGGATCAACCGGCCCGACGATAAATAGGAGCATGTTGCTCGGGTGATAAAACGTGCGGTAGCACTCGTACAGATGATCTTTTGTAATCTCGGCGATGGATTCAACTGTTCCGGCAATATCAATTTTGACCGGATGGTTGTGGTACATATTTTGAATAAGGCCAAAATAAGCCTGCCAATCAGGGTTATCATCATACATGCGAATTTCCTGACCGATAATCCCCTTTTCCTTCTCTACCGTTTTCTCGGTAAAGTAAGGGTCCTGGACAAAGTTAATCAGTGTTTCTAAGTTGTCAAACACCTTGTCCGTACTCGAGAATAAATAGGCCGTTCTTGTAAAAGAAGTAAAGGCATTGGCAGAAGCGCCCTGATGGCTGAAATATTGAAAGACATCTCCATCTGCCTTCTCGAACATTTTATGCTCTAAAAAGTGGGCGATTCCATCCGGCACGCGAACGTAGTCCTTCCCGCCCTGAGGAATAAATTGATTATCAATCGAACCGTATTTCGTCGTAAAGGTGGCGTACGTTTTGTTAAACCCTTTTTTCGGAAGCACGTACACGTCAAGCCCGTTGTCCATTTTCTCAAAATACAACTTTTCCTGCAGCTGATCAAATAGGATTTGTTCCATTATTCTCCCTCCATTCCCGACAAGAAGTACACCGTATCTATTTCGACTTTGTCAGCAACTGCCGTCACTTCTTCTATCGTCATCCGCTCTACCGCCTCAAGCCACTGATCCACTGTAACGGCTGTTTGGGCAACGACATTGTGATAAAGCATTTCGATTGCCCCTCTCGCTGTATCCAATGTTTCTAACACTTGATTGCGGATAACTGCTTTCGTTTGCAGCAGTTCTTTTTCAGAAACCTCTCCATTTTTCATTGCTTGCAGCTGTTCAGCAATAATTTTTACTGCTTTGCTGTAATTTTTGCTGTCGATACCGGAAAGAACCATTAAGAAACCTTTATGGCTTTCGAGACGGCTTGCTGCATAATAAGCCAGGCTCTCTTTTTCACGCACGTTTGTAAACAGCTTCGAATGGGAAAATCCGCCGAAAATGCCGTTAAACAGCTGCAGGGCAAAATAGTCCTTATCTCCAAACGTCACGTGCGTGCGGTAGCCGATATGAAGCTTCCCTTGATTAATCTCTTGCTTCTCCACAATTTCCTTCGGTTCAGCAGGTGAGGCGCTCTGTTTGGCTGTTTGGGGAGAACGAGGGGTTCTGCTGTTGAATTGAAATAAGCGGTCAGCTATTTTTTCCACTTGATCAGCTTCCACATCTCCGACAACATATACATCCATTTCATCTTCCGCAAACACCCGTTCATAATACTGATACAGCTCGGTCTCATTCAGTTCATCGACCGCTTCCAGTGAGCCATTGGCCTGAAGGGCATACGGATCTCCTTTATACATCTCTTCAAGAAGACGGGCGCTGGCAAAACGCATTTTATCATCATAGATGGATTGAATCCGCTGTTTTAAATTGCGTTTTTCGTCTTGCACCGTATCCTTGTCCAGCGCTCCGTTGTTTGCTTTCGGCTTTTGCAAAATTTCATGCATAAACTCTAGAGCTTTTTCAAGCAGCGGTTCCTTCGCTTTCAAGAACTTCTCATTGGGGACTTCCAGTGAAAAGCTCATGATATGAAAATCTCCTTTTTTCGCTACATCGACATAAAAGCTGGCGCCGTATAAATCATCGAGATACGAGCGCAAATGTGTGGAAGTCGGATACTTTGCTGAGTTGCTTTGCAGAACATAAGGCAGCAAGGCTCTTTTCGTTACTGTTTCCTCTTCAAGCGGCGCCTTCATTCTCCATACAATCGTATTGGTCTTATACTTATCCGTCTTGACGATGTGCAAATTGTATCCTTGTTTTTTTATAATATTTTCATTGACTAATGTCACTAAAAAACCCTCCTTTTCCGGCAGCTATGTCTATATTTTTATCCGTTTAGGCCATAATTCATGCCCATATTTATGAAAAACTTACTTTCACTATACATGAGCAGGAAGCAATTGAGAATTGAAACGGTTCATTTAGACGCCTTCTTCCTAAAAAAACACCTGGACAGTTTAAATTAAAGCAAACTGGATGAACGTTAAGCTTACCTGCAGTCTTTGTTATTTTACTCGCAGGGGGATTCCGCTGAAGGTACTTGGCTTTCTGCGGAGTGGTGATGCTCCATTGGGCCTGCCTGGGGGCGGAGCTGCCCTAAAATCACGGACTTAAGAAGGCTTAGCATCCAACAAAAATCAAAAAAAGGGTTGGAATGAGATCATTCCAACCCTTTTTATCGAATTATTTGCTTGTCGGAGCCAGGCAGTCGGCTCCGCTTTTCTTTTGTCCAGCTGTGCCTCCTTGCTCCTCAAGATCAAATAACCTTGCACCAATGAAGCCGAAAAGCAGCTTCTTTGGTGTAAGAACATTTGCTTGTCGGAGCTAAGCAGTCGGCTCCGCTTTTCTTGTTACCGGCTGCCTTTAATGTATGGAGTGCCTGCTGCTTTCGGCGCATCCGCGCGGCCAATAAATCCGGCGAGAGCCAAAATAGTCAGCACATAAGGAGCCACCAGCAAATATACAGCTGGAATGTTTTCTAAGAACGGAATGCTGGATCCAACGATACTTAAGCTTTGGGCAAAACCGAAGAAGATTGCCGCGCCCATCGCGCCAAGCGGATGCCACTTTCCAAAGATCATAGCTGCAAGCGCCATAAACCCTTGTCCCGTGATGGTCGCATGGCTAAAGTCAAGTGAGATCGATTGAGCATATACTCCGCCTCCAAGACCGCCGAGAAGGCCGGAAATGAAGACGGCAGTGTAGCGCATCTTTGCCACGTTGACGCCCATCGTATCAGCAGCCATCGGATGTTCGCCTACTGCCCGCAAGCGCAAGCCAAATGGCGTTTTATATAATACATACCAAGAAACAAAAGCAAGAGCGATTGCTACAATGGCTGGATAAGAAATATTGGAAAAAATCAACTTGCCGATCACCGGAATATCGCTTAATACCGGGATATCGACTTTTTTAAAGTTCACTTTAATAATATCGGTTTGGCCTTTATCGTAAAGCATTTTCACTAAAAACAGTGATACGCCGAGAGCCAAAAAGTTAATGGCTACGCCGCTGACGACCTGATCAGCCCGAAAAGTGATGGAAGCGAGCGCATGAAGAAGCGATAACAAACCGCCTACAGCCATAGCCGCAAGAAGCGCCACCCATGGAGTTGCGGCACCGAAAGTTGAAGCAAACGTTAAGTTAAAAACGATAGCAGTAAACGCCCCAATAATCATCAGCCCTTCAAGACCGATGTTCACTACACCGGAACGCTCGGAGAACACACCGCCCAGCGCGGTGAAAATAAGCGGGGCCGCTGCGAAAAGAGACGATGAAATAATAATGGATAAAACGGTTAATGCATCCACTTATTTCTCCTCCTTTTTGAATCGGCTGAGAAGCCATTTTATCATATAGCTGGAAGCGACAAAGAAAATAATCAAGGCGATAACGATTTCTACCAATTCGTTCGGAACACCTGATTCGATCGGCATATTCAGAGCCCCTACTTTTAAGGCGCCGAATAACAAGGAGGCTAGCACCACCCCAATGGCAGCATTTCCGCCAAGAAGCGCTACAGCGATCCCGTCAAAGCCGACACCGGAAAATCCGGAATGCAAAAATGCGTTGCCGAATGTGCCGAGGCCTTCCATTGCGCCTCCAAGTCCGGCGAAAGCTCCGGAAATGACCATTGACAGGACAATATTGCGGCTTACATTCATGCCGGCATATTGAGAGGCATGCTGGCTGTAACCAACCGAGCGCAGCTCATATCCGAGCGTTGTTTTCTCAAGCATAAACCACATAATAACCGCGGCAATTAATCCAAGATAAATCCCGTTATGAAGAGAAGAAAAGTCAGTCAGCGACTCAAAAAACGACGATTTTAAGCTGGCTGTTTCCTTTACTGCCTCTGTCGAATCCGACTGGTCGCTAATGACATTGCGAATCAAATGGTTCGTCAGATGTAGAGCAACATAGTTCATCATAATAGTAACAATCACTTCATGAACATGCAGGCGGGCTTTTAAAATCCCCGGAATCAATCCCCATAGTGCACCGGCTGCCGCTGCAGCCAGGAGAGACAACGGCAAATGAATTATTTTCGGCAAATCAAATGCAACCCCTACCCAGACTGCTGCCAGCCAGCCGACCAGCAGCTGCCCTTCTACGCCGATATTAAATAAGCCTGTCCGAAACGCGAAGGCAACAGCCAGCCCGGCAAAGATATAAGGAGTCATTTGCCGGAGCGTTTCGCCAACATAGAATGAATCTCCAAAGGCTCCGTTCCAAAGCGCGGCATAGCCGCTAATCGGATCGTAGCCGCTAATTAACATGATGATGGCACCGGCAATTAACCCCAGCAGCACGGAGACAACCGGAACAGCTAAGTTAGAAAACCGTTTAGACATTCATCTCACCTGCTTCCTTTCGTTTGGAGCCGGCCATTAGTAATCCAAGTTCCTGCTCCGTTGTTTCTTTTGGATCAACAATAGCGACAATTTCTCCCTCATAGATAACAGCAATCCTGTCGCTAATGTTCAGGATTTCATCTAATTCAAAAGAAATTAGCAATACTGCTTTTTCTTTATCGCGCTGCTCAATAAGCCGTTTATGAATGAATTCAATCGCACCGACATCTAATCCGCGGGTAGGCTGGGCAGCGATTAAAAGCTCCGGATCGCGGTCCACTTCCCGGCCAATGATCGCTTTTTGCTGGTTTCCGCCGGATAAAGCGCGGGCCGGTGTGTATTCCGACGGTGTCCGCACATCATATTCTTTGATTAGGCGCCCCGCCTTTTTATAAATTTCTTTATAGTTTAAAACACCCGCTTTTGAGTATGGCTGCTGGTAATATGTTTGCAAGACCATGTTCTCGCCGATCGGAAAGTCCAGAACGAGCCCATGCTTATGCCGGTCTTGAGGGATATGCGCGACCCCTTGTTCTGTCACTTTTCTTGGCTTGAGGTTCGTAATATCCTTGCCGCTGAGGAGGATAGAACCGCTTTCCGCTTTTTGAAGCCCGGTAATAGCTTCAATCAGTTCACTTTGCCCATTTCCATCCACGCCGCAGATACCGACGATTTCTCCAGCGTGCACCGTTAAATTCAGCCCGCGCACCGCCTGAATCCCCCGCGCATCCTTAACGAATAAACTATTAATTTCAAGTACATTTTCTTTCGGCTGGGCTTCTGTTTTTTCTGTTTTGAACGTAACTTCCCGGCCAACCATTAAGCTCGCTAAATGGTTGGGGTCGGTTTCTGATACATTGACTGTTCCGATTCCTTTTCCCTTGCGGATCACGGTTACACGATCACAAACCTCCATGATTTCCTTCAGCTTGTGGGTAATTAAAATAATGGACTTGCCTTCTTTAATAAGCGTTTTCATAATTTGAATCAGCTCTTTAATTTCCTGTGGAGTTAATACAGCTGTCGGCTCGTCGAAGATCAATATTTCAGCGCCTCTATACAGCGTTTTTAAGATTTCGACACGCTGCTGCATGCCGACAGAAATATCAGCCACTTTCGCTGTCGGGTCTACAGCCAAGCCATACTGTTCAGAGATCTCCCGAACCTTTTGTTCTGCTTTCTTAATATCAATCTTGCCGCCCGCTTTCGGCTCCTTTCCTAGAATGATATTTTCGGTAACTGTGAATGTATCAACAAGCATAAAATGCTGATGCACCATGCCAATTCCCAGTTCGTTTGCCACATTTGGATTAGAGATATCCGCTTTCTTGCCATGAACTTTAATTTCGCCCTTTTCCGGCTGATACAGCCCGAAGAGCACGTTCATTAACGTGGACTTCCCTGCCCCATTTTCCCCGAGCAACGCATGAATTTCTCCCTTGCGCAATTGAAGCGTTATGTCATCATTGGCAACAAATCCATTGAATTCTTTGCGAATGCCGAGCATTTCAATAACATATTCCACCTGACTCACTCCTTATATAAGGTCTTTTCTTGCCGTACAGGCTATCTTAGGAATAAAAGCAACGAATGATTGCAAGTAGGATGTCTGACCTTCTATCACTAGGATTTTTGCCAAACATAACATCTTCCGCTATCCCAATAGAAAAGCGCAAGTGCCAGCTTAAAAATCCTAACAAGCACGCAGCAAGACCTGCGTCCTTGTTACCATTTTTAAGCCAGGGCAAACCCTTATCTTTCTGGTCTGCCCCGGGATTGTTATTTAACTATGCTAAGGCTATTATTATTTTCCTTCAGGTTTTACAGGAACTTTTACTTCGCCTTTTTTGATTTTTTCAGACCATTCTGCCACAGCTTTTTTCACTTCATCACTTAAGTTATCTTGTGTTGGAGCAATGCTTACTGCATCATCCTCCAAGCCGTACTCAAGCAATTCTCCGCCTGGGAATTTTCCTTCTTTTGCTTTTGTAGCCAAGTCTTTCACAGCGATGTCTACGCGTTTCACCATAGAAGTAAGCGTCACATTTTGCTCTTTGCCCTTAACTGTTACTTTTCCTTCTTCCGCTTGGTCGCGGTCAACACCGATTACCCAAATGTCTTTTTCCGGGTTTTTTTGCTTTAAGTTTTTCGCCTCTGTAAATACACCGTTGCCTGTCGCACCGGCTGCATGATAAATGACGTCAATTCCTGATCCGTACATAGCAGAAGCCATTTGCTGGCCTTTGTCTGCCTTGTCAAATGCACCGGCAAATTCAATTTTCACATCTGCCTTAGGGTTAACCGCTTTCACGCCCGCCTCAAAGCCGGCAGCAAATTTATTGATTAAATCGCTGTCAGTTCCGCCGATAAAGCCGATTTTGTTGGATTTTGTAGATAATCCGGCAGCTACACCAACGAGGAAAGAACCCTCATGCTCTTTAAATGTAATGCTTGCGACATTATCTTGGCCTTCAATTACGTCATCAACGATAGCAAAGTGGCTGTCTTTGCGCTGTTTAGATACTTCTTCAATCGCTGGTTTCAGCTTATAGCCGATTCCGTAAATCAAGTCAAATTTATTGCGGACAGCTGTGTTTAAGTTTGTTTTGTAGTCAGCATCTGATTTTGATTGAATGTAATCAAAACCGTTCGTGCCTTTTTCCAATCCGTTATCTTTTCCAAATTCTTGTAAGCCTTCCCAAGCAGACTGGTTAAAGGATTTATCATCCACGCCGCCTACGTCAGTAACCATGGCTACTGTAAACTGATCATCTTTCTTGCTGCTGTCCTTTTCGCTTTTTTCGCTGTCATTGTCACCGCCGCCGCAGGCGCCAAGAATAGTACCGGCTGCAAGCACAAGGGACATGGCAAAGCCAAACTTGCGTTTTGTCATCGGAATAACCTCCTCAAAGTTTAAACTTAGTAGAAATGTTATTTGTTATTCTAAAACCGCTTTCTTAAGACGTGGAAACTGAACTTATCCGCTTTGAAATAATTTACTGAATAGAGAATCGGTTGATCTGTTTCATCAAAGTGCAACTGTTTCAAGATGAGCAGGGCAGTTTCAGGATCGCATTGAAGAATTGGTGACACTTTCTCGTGATAGCCAAACGGTTCGATTTGAGCAATGGCATGAGAAATTTTCCGGCTGCTTGTCCGATCAAGCACCGAAAAAAGCGATTCATCACTATGGCTATAGCTTTCCGGATAATATTTCACCGGGATTTTATCTAGACAATAAACAACCGGCTCTCCGTTAGCTGTACGCACACGTTCGATGACAAATATTTCTTCTTCAGGCTCACAGCCAAACCGCCTTCTGTCTTCTTCCGTCGGGCTTTGTATTCCCGAATTTAAAAAGATGGTTCCAGGCTCCATATTTGCTTGAATGATCATATCTGTCACACTGTTCAGCTGCTCAATGCCTGAAGTAAACAGCGGCTTTGCATTTACAAACGTTCCGACTCCATGTCTGCGGATAATGACATTTTCCTCTTCAAGAATGCGCAGGGCTTCTCTTAGAGTAGCGCGGCTGACCCCTAGCTGTTTCGCTAGTTCAAATTCGGAAGGAAGCTTCTCTTTCTCCTTATAAACCCCTGCTTCAATGTCTCTTTTTAGACGGTCAATCACTTGAAGGTATAAATGTCGGCTATCCGACTTTATTGTCATGCAACCACCCGCTTTCTCACAACGTCAGACCTCTGATGTATAACATTTCTACTAATTTAAATTTAAGATAGCACTTTTTGTTCAGAAAGGAAAGATAAAATCGACTATTCTCGATATTTGTTTTTTTGCGCATTCACCTCTCTTGCATAATTATGAAAACCCTTTCGATCTTTCATGAAGGCGCTTTTATAATTATTAATTTTTTCGAGGAGAAAGAGAGTGGTTGAGATTATTGTTCGTATCTTTATTTAAAATCATTACTTGGGAAAAATAGTTAAAAGCAAGAGGGGAATTGTCTCATAACGATGGTTTATAGCCGAAAAAGCCGCCTGCTTCTAAGGCAGGCGGCTTCCCATTATTGCATATGTTCTTCTGTCTGTTTAGGAATTAAAACAGTTCTTGGCTTGCTTCCCTCATACGGACCAACCACTCCGCGCATTTCCATTTCATCGATCAATCGGGCGGCACGGCTGTAGCCAATGCGGAACCTTCTTTGCAGCATGGAAACGGAAGCTGTTTGCATATCCGCTACCAGTTGAACCGCTTCGTCGTACAGTTCATCTTCTACTTCGGCTGCTGTTTCCGGAGCATCTTCAGGAATCATGTCCTCCTGATACTGAGCCTTTTGTTGTGAAATGACATAGTCGACAACTTCTTCCACCTCTTCATCTGACAAAAAAGCTCCTTGCACACGAACAGGCTTGGAAGCTCCAGCAGGAAAGAACAGCATATCTCCCCGGCCCAATAGCTTTTCCGCTCCGCCCATATCCAAAATGGTTCTTGAATCCGTCATCGAAGAGACAGCAAAAGCAATTCTTGATGGAATATTGGCTTTAATAACCCCTGTAATTACATCAACAGACGGGCGCTGAGTCGCGATAATTAAATGAATGCCGGCCGCCCGCGCCATCTGGGCAAGCCGTGTAATCGAATCTTCTACATCGCTGGAAGCAACCATCATCAAGTCAGCAAGCTCATCTACAATGACAACAATATAAGGAAGAAGCGGCTGCTTGTCCCCCGTTTCCTCGTTATAGCGCTTAATGTGCGTATTATATCCTTCAATATTCCGTGTGCCGCTATGAGAGAAAAGATCATAGCGCCTTTCCATTTCTCCGACCACTTTCTTCAAGGCCTGGGATGCTTTTTTGGCATCTGTCACAACCGGAGCCAGCAGGTGGGGAATGCCATTATACACATTCAGCTCCACCATTTTCGGATCAATCATCATCAGCTTTACCTCATGCGGCTTCGCTCTCATTAAAATGCTTGTAATGATTCCATTAATGCAAACGCTCTTCCCGCTTCCTGTAGCTCCGGCCACAAGCAAATGCGGCATCTTATTTAATTCGGCCGATACGGCCTCTCCTGTAATGTCGCGTCCAAAAGCAATCATCAGTTTGGAATCAGGTTTTTCACTAACATTTGCTTCCAATACTTCGCGCAGCGACACCATTGCCACTTCGGAATTAGGCACCTCAATCCCAATGGCGGACTTGCCAGGGATCGGCGCCTCCATTCGAATATCCTTTGCCGCTAAGGCAAGAGCCAAGTCGTCACTCAGGCTGACAATCTTGCTGACCTTCACTCCCACATCAGGATGAACTTCATACTTAGTCACCGCAGGACCAAGATGAACTTGGGTGACCTTTGCTTTCACGCCAAAGCTATGGAACGTCCTTTCAAGCTTCGCCGCGTTTGCATGAATTTGCTTGTATTCTCTGCTTTGATCCGTTTGCTTCGGCCTTTTTAACAAGCTAATAGAAGGCAGCTGATAATCTTTGTTTTCAACCTCTGTAAACGTCATGGAAGGCGCCCGGTCCTCTTCCGAATCCTTTTGAGCAGATGAAGCTGCTTTTCCTTCTCCGGATGGCTGTTCTCGAACAGGCGCGGGCTCTTCTTGATAAGCCCTCTCTGTGAAGCTGGAGATAATTGGCTCCTGCACGGGATGTTCCTCGTCCTCTTCTGTCCGCGGAGCCGGATCGGCTGCCCGTTCAGATATTCTCTCCGCATCGTCCGTTCGGTCTGCCTGCTTCGCCTTTCTCTCATCCTTCCAATCTCTCATATCCTGGAGAAAAGCCTTCCACTGCTTATTGAAATTTTTCCGGCCAGCTGCCAAAAGTGTGTTGAAAACTTCTCCAAATGAACGGCCGGTGATTAGAATAATGCCCATCATAACAAGCACAAAGCTTAAAATTTTTGTCCCTAGCGTATCAAATAAAAAGTAAGAGACAGCAAATAAAGCCGCACCGATCATTCCGCCTCCCAAATCATGGGTCTTTGTCATTCCTTCTTTAACTTCCATCCAGTATAATTCCCACGTATTAATTAAAACACTCGGCTCCTTAAATGAACGCCCGTTACCAAGCTGTTCAAATAAGTTTACATGGCTGAGAAGCAAAATACTCACCAAAATAATATACACCCCGACTTGCTTCCTTCGAAACAAAAGCGGCCTTTTACGCTTGATCATTATGTATACGCCATAAATAATTGCCGCAATAAACCCAATCATATACCATTCGCCAAAGAAAAATCGAAAGAAATAGACAAATGCGCTGCCCACCGCGCCAAGCCTAATAATGCCGATCAGGCTCAAAGCAATGATCACAATTCCCAGTAGCTCAAGCTTCACCGCTTCTTTGATCTGCATGGATTTTTTTGTCCGCTTGGACGATTTTTTCTTCTTTTTATTTGCCATAGCTCCCACCTAACTATTGGATTCAAACAACGGCCATGCTACACAGGCCATGTGGATGTTCAATCTCTTTCTATGAATCTCTCCAAAGTTAAAATCAACACCCTATTTAACAGAGCCAAAACTAAAAGCAAGAAAGCAGCCGGCGTGGCTGCTTTCTATAGTATAGCATATTTGTTCGCATCTATCTAACGCTGTTTATAAGGAAATGTATTGTCCCGGCATAATGTGATTGTTCAAATAATGGGTGGGGTCAGTACTCAGCACGCGGACAACTTTATAGCGATTTTCCTCGCGCTCGGCAAATAAAGGGATGCCGTTCCAGGAAACCAGCTCTAACCCGCTGTCTTGATGATCCTCAGGATAAATACATTCATGCGGCATCATTGTATATAAAATCATTGGATCATCGCTCCGCCTTGCTCGTTAGCAGCAATTAATTCGTTTAATTTTTTCATCGCTTCTCCGATGCCGCCCACCTCTTTGATCAATCCATATTGCACCGCGTCCCTCCCGACGACGTTGGTCCCGATATCCCTCGTCAAATTTCCTTTAGCCAGCATTAACTCTTTAAACTTTTCTTCAGTAACGGAAGAATGTTGCGTCACAAAGTTGACAACCCGTTCCTGCATCTTATCCAAATATTCGAAGCTTTGCGGAACACCAATGACTAGACCCGTTAGCCGGATCGGATGAATGGTCATTGTAGCCGTTGAAGCGATAAATGAATAATCACACGACACAGCAATAGGCACCCCGATAGAATGACCTCCCCCGAGTACAATTGACACCGTAGGCTTGGATAGAGAAGCAAGCATCTCCGAAATAGCGAGCCCTGCCTCCACGTCTCCTCCGACCGTATTTAGCACAATGAGCAGCCCTTTAATTGCAGGGTTTTGCTCAATCGCTACAATCTGCGGGATAACGTGCTCATATTTTGTAGTTTTATTTTGCGGGGGAAGCTGCAGGTGTCCTTCAATTTGGCCGATGATCGTCAGGCAATGCACAGGAGAATCATTGGAAAGCTGGGGAACGTTTGTCTGTCCAAGCTGTTGAATTTTTTCCATTAATGAAGATTGAGGATTTTCCGCTTGCTCCTCTGGTTCTGTCTCTTCGTTCATTTTCTTTTCTGTATCCATATTCGATTGCTCCTTTCGAAGACGGCACACTCTAAGGCCGAGCTTATATATGCATATTCTCCCTAACCCGGCTGATATTATGCAAAATCCCTCAAGAAGCATCGGATAAAAAATAAGCCCTGGGTTTCATTTCAGTGTGCAGACAGCATCGCTTTCGCGTCTTGCAAACGGAGATAAACCTTAGGGCTTATTTGTAATATGTTTACTCAAAGCCAAAGAGCGGCTTCTTTGCGGGAAGAACATTTGCCTGACGGAGCAGGACAGGCGCTTCCGCTTTTCTATACTTCCATAATGATTGGGAGGATCATTGGACGGCGTTTTGTTTTTTCAAACAGGAATGAGTTCAGCTGGTCTCTAATATCTTGCTTAATGCTGGACCAGTCAAAAGATTCGCCAGTCATGTTCTTCTCGACAATATCAGTAATTAATTTCGTTGACTGCTCCATTAGCTTTTCTGACTCTCTAACGTAGACAAAGCCGCGAGAGATAATTTCCGGACCGGAGACAATTCGTTTTTGCTTCTTGCTCAATGTAATGACGACGATGAAAATGCCGTCTTGAGACAAGAGCTTGCGGTCGCGCAAGACGATATTGCCGACATCGCCAACGCCAATGCCGTCGATTAATACATTTCCGGCAGCTACTTTAGAGGTGACGCGCAGTTTGCCGTTTTTGTACTCAACTACATCGCCCTTCTCAGGCAGATAGATGTTTTCTGCAGCCACACCTATTTGCTGAGCAAGCTTTGCATGAGCTTTCAGCATGCGGTATTCTCCTTGGATCGGGATAAAATAGCGCGGCTTCATTAAGTTAAGCATGAACTTCAAGTCCTCTTGGAAACCATGCCCAGACACATGGACTTTGCGGTTCCCTGTTACGACATTCGCGCCGGAACGATAAAGAAGGTTCACTGTTTTTGCCATGAGCAATTCTAATCCTGGTGATGGTGTGGCTGTAATTAAAACCGTGTCGCCTTCTTTAATTTTTACAAGCTTGTTCGTTCCTTTGGCCATCTTTTGAAGCGCTTCAATCGGTTCGCCTTGAACGCCCGTGGTTAAGATCACAATTTCATGTTCAGGGTAGTCAGCAATCTCCTGAAGACTGATTAGGGTGTCTTCCTGCACGTTTAAATAGCCCAGCCTAATTGCTACATCATTGACGCGCTGCATGCTTTTCCCGCTGACAGCGACTTTCCGTCCATTTTTGTGGGCGGCGTCAAACACTTGCTGAATACGAATCAAATTCGAAGCAAAGGAAGCGACGATAATGCGCCCTTTTGCCATGTGAAAGGCATCTGACATTTGACTGGCGATCACTTCTTCAGAGGTTGTATGTCCCGGACGCTCTGCTTCTGTAGAATCGGACAAAAGCATAAATACGCCATTCTGGCCGATTTGTGCCATCTTGCCGATATCAGGCGCATACAAGCCTTTGGCCGCCTGATCAAATTTAAACTCTCCGGTATGCACAATCGCGCCTTCAGATGTATGAATCGCTATGCCGACAGAGTCTGGAATGCTATGAGTCGTGCGGAAGAACGTCACTTCTACACCGTCAAAGCGAAGCCGCGTGTCCGAGTGAACGGTATAGTACTTTACTTCTTCCTTCACATTCTCCTCGCGCAAGCGCATTTTTGCTAAAGCGATTGTCAGTTTCGTACCGTACACAGGTGCTTTAATTTTTTGCAGAACATAGCCTAATGAACCGATCGCATCCTCATGACCGTGTGTTAAGAAGATGCCCTTTACCCGCTCTTTATTTTCAATTAAATAAGAAATATCCGGAATGACGATATCGATGCCGAGCATTTCATTTTCGGGAAACATCAGCCCGCTGTCGATCACAAAAATTTCTTCGTCTATTTCGATCACGGTCATATTTTTTCCAATTTCACCTACTCCGCCAAGCGGAATCACCTTAATTATTTCATTCTTTTTCTTACTCACTGTAAATTTCCTCCTATACTTAAGAACACCCGTCCCATCACATTATGTTTATTATAAGGGATGAAGGAAAGTAAAGCCAATACTATCTATCATAGGAAGGGGCTTTTATAGTAAATTGCTGGCAAATTTTCTTTTCTGTTTAACCACTTAAACAAAAAAGCCCAGCTAAATAAGTGCTTAATCGCCCCAACAAAAAAATTCCCGATAGACAGGAACTTCGCTGAAAGGAAAGCAGAAAAAACTTTCTGCAGCTTTATCAGCTGAAAGACCCTACCGTATCGGGAATTTTCCGTATGCTCTATATTAACTTTTGCAAAGCTGTGCGTTCAGCTTCTACAAGCGGAACGAGCGGCAAACGAACAGAGCCCATATCCATGCCTTTTAACTGTAGAGCTGTTTTTACAGGCACCGGGCTTGGCGCTGCAAACAGCTGTTTCATTAACGGCAGCAGCTGCTGGTGGATTTTCGCAGCCTCTTTATAATTGCCTTCTAAAAAAGCAGAAACCATTTGCTGCATTTCATTCCCCACCACGTGCGAAGCGACAGAAACGATACCAGCCCCGCCGATTGAAAGGATAGGGAGAGTTAAGCTGTCATCACCGCTGTATACCTGAAACTCCTCATCCGTGCCAGCAATAATTTCTGTTACGGCGTCTAAATTTCCGCTCGCCTCTTTCACCGCGACGACATTTGGCAGCTTAGACAATTTGATGACCGTTTGCGGCTCAATGTTAACACTAGAACGACCAGGAATATTATAAATCATTACCGGTAAAGAAGTAGCTTCAGCCACTGCTTTAAAATGCTGATACAGCCCTTCCTGATTCGGTTTGTTGTAATAAGGGGCTACAAGCATAATGGCATCTACGCCCGCCTCTTCGGCCTTTCTGGTTAAATCAATGGACTGGCGCGTATTATTGCTGCCGGTTCCTGCGATAATAGGTACTCGTCCATCGGCTACCTTCACGGTATGGCGAAATAAAGCCACTTTTTCTTCTGCTGTCAAAACCGGTGATTCTCCCGTTGTTCCTGCCACAACCAGTGAATCCGTTCCATTGTTGACTAGGTAGTTCACCAATTGAGTCGTTCTTTCAAAATCCACATTCTCTTTTGAGTCAAATGGCGTTACCATTGCGGTAGACACCCGCCCGAAAGAAATCATACCTATTTTCCTCCTTCAAACAGCCGGCTTAGTTATTTTCATATTCAAACTGGTCCTCATGCAAAAGAAAAGCATCATGAAGTGCATTAACCGCAGTAACAAGCTCTTCATTTTTAACGAGCACCCATATAGTTGTGTGGCTGTCGGCAGATTGCAAGATGCCGACTCCTTTTTCAGCCAGCGCAGTAACAATTTTCGATGTGACACCTGGTACACCCGTTATCCCAGCACCGACAACGGATACTTTCGCACAGTTTTTTTCCACTTCGGGCTCATAGCCCATCTCCTGTAAAACGAAAACAGCACGGTCAATCATCTCTCCAGCGACCGTATACACAACACCAGTTGGAGAAATATTGATAAAGTCCACGCTGATTTTTTCGTTGGCCATCGCTTTAAAGACTTCTGCCTGGAAGTTATATTCATCCTTTTTCGCCTGCACTTTAATTTGGGCTACGTTGTTTACATGAGCAATTCCCGTCACGAGGCGCTCCCGGACATCCGGCCCTTGATTTGGCCGTGTAATGGAGGTGACCAGCGTGCCGACTCCATCAGACTGCGTAGAACGGATGCGCATTGGCACCTTCGCCTGCATCGCAATTTCTACTGCACGGGGATGAATGACTTTCGCTCCTTGATAAGCCATGTTGCATACTTCGTTATAAGTAACAACAGAAAGCGGACGCGCCTTGGTTGCAATACGCGGATCAGCCGTCATAATTCCTTCCACATCTGTAAAGATATCTACCCATTCTGCCTGAAGAGCAGCGCCGAGAGCAGCTGCAGACGTATCGCTTCCTCCGCGGCCGATTGTTGTGACATCACCTGTTTTAGCCGCTCCCTGGAAGCCGGCTACGACTACCGCATCGTGGGAATGGAGCGCCTTTAACAGCCGGTCGCATTTCATTTCAAGGATTTTGGCATTTGTATGGTCTTCATTCGTTACAAACCCTGCCTGAGCGCCGGTCATTGCACAGGCAGTGATATTGCTTTCTAACAGCATGTTTGTAAAAACGAGGCTGGATATTACTTCACCACAGGATAGAAGCATATCTTGTTCCCTCGCTGTCAGCTTCATCTCGGCTCCATTTACTAAAGATAAGAGCGTATCTGTAGCATAAGGATCTCCTTGGCGCCCCATCGCGGAAACAACCACCACGACTTTATATCCTTCTTTAATGGCTGCTTCAATGTGCCGCTTGGCATGGCGGCGTGATTCATCATTACGGACAGATGTGCCGCCGAATTTTTGTACGATAACTTTCACTATAAACACCTCTGCATTTCTGTGGTGAGATCATCCAACGATTACTTTTCTTTTACGAGCTCCATCTCAATCAGAGTTTCAGCAATCTGAACGGAATTCCAGGCAGCTCCTTTAAGAAGGTTATCGGAAACGACCCACATATGGAAACCTGTATCTTCATCTAAATCTTTGCGCACACGTCCGACAAAGACTTCCTTTTTGCCGACACAATGCGCAGGCATTGGGTATACTTGTTCGTCTGGATTATCTTCCAATACGATCCCTGGTGCCTCTTTCAGTTTATTTTTAATTTCTGCTGCTGACAAGCCTTGAGTCTCCACTTCAAAATAAACAGACTCAGAATGACCCGTTTCTATCGGAAGGCGCACACATGTAGCCGCTACGCTCAACTCCGGCATATGCATAATTTTCTTTGTTTCATTAATCATTTTCATTTCTTCAAATGTAAATCCATTGTCTTGGAATTTATCAATTTGAGGAATGGCGTTAAACGCAATCTGATAATGCTTTTTGTCGCTGCCTACCGGCAAGATTTCCGGTGTTACTTCTTTGCCCTCAAGAATAGACTCTGTTTGGCCATACATTTCGTTGATCGCTTGCGCCCCTGCGCCAGATACTGCCTGATAAGTGGAGACAATTACTTTTTTCAAGCCATATGATTGGCGAATAGGCTCGAGCGCTGCAACCATTTGAATAGTTGAGCAGTTCGGGTTGGCAATAATCCCATTATGCTTTTTTAAGTCCTCTTTATTGACTTCCGGCACAACGAGCGGAACGCCCTCATCCATGCGGTATGCGCTTGTATTATCCACAACAATCGCTCCACGCTTCACCGCTTCTGGAGCAAGCTGTTTTGAAATGCTGCCTCCTGCGCTGAATAAAGCGATATCTACTCCTTCAAAGCTCTCGGGCTTTGCTTCTTGTACAGTAAATTCCTCTCCTTTGTAAAGAAGTGTTTTACCTGCAGAGCGTGCTGATGAAAGCAATGTTAATTGACGGATAGGAAAGTCTCTTTCCTCCAATGTGCGAAGCATTTGCTGGCCAACCGCACCCGTTGCGCCTACAACAGCGATGTGAAATCCTCTTGTGTTCATTTTGTTTTTTCCCCTTTCGAATTCCCTATGAACAAATAGACTTGTGCATATGTAGTAGTTTTTAAATAATATGAAATAGTTTAAAAAATGGAACAGCACTTTTAATAGCTACTATTTTATCACATTAAAGTTCGAAAAGAGCAACAAAATGCTGACTTCTAAAAAAAAGAGAAAAAAGAGGGAGGATCTAACTCCCGTAACGAAATCTTTCAATAATGACCGGCTGCAGCTGCTTACCTGCCAAGGCAGCCTCAATCGTCTCTGGAAGGCTATCCATCTTCGCTACCATCGAATTGGGCTTCTTCTCCGGATCATCCTGGCCAAACGGAATAAAAAAGATATTCTTTACAGCCATCAGCCGCATAATGTTCATTCCATTTAGCCCGAGGGCATCATTCGTCGAAATCCCCAAAATAACCGGCTTTAAATTTCTTAAGGTAGCCTTGGCTGCCATCAAAACCGGCGAATCCGTCATCGCATTGGCAAACTTGCTGATGGAGTTGCCGGTGATTGGAGCAATGATCATGCAATCAAGCGGGGCTTTAGGGCCTAACGGCTCCGCCTCCACAATGGAATCAATGACCTGTTTGCCCGTTACTTCTTCAATTTTCTTCACCCATACTCCCGCTTCACCGAAACGCGTGCCTGTGCCTTTGACAGTAGCAGTAACGACAGGAACGACCTCTGCCCCAAGTTCAACCAGCTTTTTAATTTGCGGAAATATTTCCTCGTACGTACAATGAGAGCCTGTGATGCCAAAACCGATTCGTTTTCCTTTTAGTGACATATTTTACTCTCCTTTCGTGATAGCCGCATCCTTCAGCAGATCTGTAATAACACCGGCCAAAATTTGTCCCGCTGTTTTAGGGGCGACAATTCCTGGAAGCCCCAAAGCAAGAATGGCTTTGATGCCTCTTTTTTTGGCAAATTGAAAGTCTGTTCCTCCCGGCTTAGAAGCCAGGTCAATAATGAATACGTGCGGCTTCATTTTGGCAATAGCCTGAGAAGTGATAACTAAAGAGGGAATCGTATTAATAATAAGATCAAGAGATTCAGCTTGTTGAGGAAGCTGGTCGATCGAAAATGGCGTCAGCCCCATTTCAATCGCACGAGCTAAATGTTCACTTTTTCTCGCACCAAGCTTTACATTTGCCCCTAAGTTGGCAAATGTTCGAGCCACACTCATTCCGACTCTGCCCATACCAAGCACAGCTACAGATGAACCGTGTATCGTAAAATCTGTATGCTGGATTGCCATCATGACCGCTCCTTCTGCGGTGGGAATCGAATTATAAATTGCTACGTCGTCCCTATCAAACAGCCGGATAAGTGTTCTCCCCGCCTGCTCAGCCAGCTTCGTAAGAACGGGGGGACTGATTCCTGTGAACAGGAGGCAGTGATCCGGCGTTTTCGAAAGCATCGTTTTGGTTAATTGGGGATGAGCAGAAGAGAACACTGTTTCAATTTCACCTGTCGGCTGCAAGCCGGCAACAGGCAAAATGAGGGCATCTAATTCATGAAAAGGCAGCTCCTCCAGCTTCTCCTTCACTGCCCCCGCAAAGCTTTGTTCGAGCTGGTCAAACCCCACCAGATACACTTTCGCATCAAGCTCTGTTAATTTCCTGATGATCTCCAGCTGGCGGGCATCTCCGCCTAACACTGCTACTTGGAGCCCTGTCAGCATCGTTTTCACCATTCCTTTCTTCTCGCTTCTACATTGTATGAAGAAATAAGATTTCGGTGAAATGAATAATAAAAAGCCTCTTGCATTTTGCAAGAGACTTCCGTTTGCCGATGAAAGAGAGCCGGAATCAAACCCTTTCCGTTTTAACATAGTTTTCAAGCCGTTTGACCGATTTATTTTCAAACAAATATCATTGCACGGCTCCTGCACGTTGTCCACTCTGCTGATTGAAGCAGAAGGCTCACCGACCGCCCCGCGGAAAGCGAAGCGCCTGGAACGGAAATCAACAGACCTCATCCATGAATAAAATAAAAAAGACTGCAGACAAACTTCAATTTTCATTGAGTTTGTCTGCAGTCTGATCCTCTTGCATTTTACAAGAGACTTTTCTGATTAAACAGTGACAGCAACTGGAAACTTGCCGTCTGGGCTGATCAGGGCCGCTGAATAGTCACTGCTAAAAATTTGACTGCCTAGAGCATTGACTTTATCCATTGTTACTTCATCGATCATGCTGACGATTTCATCGAGCGTGCGGTGTTTTTTCAGCAGCAGCTCATTTTTTCCGTTGCGGCTCATTCGGCTATTTGTGCTTTCCAAGCTGAGCATTAAGCTGCCTTTTAATTGTTCTTTGCTGTTATGCAGCTCTTTGCTGCTGATGCCTTCTGCTTTTAACGCTGCCAGCGTCATTTGGATCGTATCGAATAATTCATTCAACTGATCGGCGCCCGTGCCGCCGTATATAGTGACAAGACCGCTGTCTTGAAAAGACGAATGATAAGAGAAAACCGAATAAGCAAGCCCTCTCTGTTCACGCACTTCTTGGAAGAGGCGGGAAGACATGCTTCCTCCTAAAATATTATTTAACACCACTAAGCTGTATACATCCTTGTGGCCGATCGGCAGTCCTTCAAAACCGAGACAAAGGTGCGCTTGCTCTGTCTCTTTTTTCCGGGCTACTTTATCTGTAAATATCTCAGGCGGGATATTGCTCTCTTCCCGCTGTCCGCCTTCGTAAGAGCCGAAAAGCTTTGCGGCGCGCTTCACCAATTCATCGCTGACATTTCCGGCAATGGAAATAACAACGCGGTCCGGCGTATACATATCATGCATATATTGCTTTAGTTTATCTCTTGTAAAAGAAGCAAGCGTTTCTTCTGTCCCAAGAATCGGATAGCCCAGCGGATGGTTTTTATAGAACGCTTTGCTCAATAAATCATGAACAATATCATCCGGGGTATCTTCATACATTTTGATTTCTTCTGAGACCACACTTTTTTCCTTGCTCATTTCCTCTTCAGCAAAAGCGGAGTTGAAGAACATATCAGCAAGTGTGTCTAATGCGTAAGCGGCGTGATTGTCCAGCACTTTCGCATAGTAGCAGGTGTACTCTTTTGAAGTAAAGGCATTGACCTGACCGCCTATACTATCAAAGCTTTCCGCAATTTCCTTCGCCGACTTTGTCTCTGTCCCCTTGAAAAACATATGCTCTAAAAAATGAGAAATGCCGTTGTTTTCCGGCGTCTCATCTCTTGAACCTGTTGCAATCCAAATACCGATGGCTGCTGACCGCACGGTAGGTATTTCTTCCATTACTATTCTGACCCCATTGTCGCAAGTAAACTTTTTTATCAATGTTATCCTCCTATTTCAGCCGCTGTAAAAAAGCCGAGGTTCGTTAATGACTAGATGAGTGACGAGCAATCATTCTAGTTTCGCTTAGCAAGTTGGATACAGTATCTATTTTCAATTGCTTTGCTTTTATTTGCTTAATCAATGCATCCAAAGAAGCAGATGATGATTCAGTCGGATGCATTAAAATAATCGCTCCTGGATGAACGCGGCTTATGACCCTGTTTATGAGAGCATTAGGCGTCGGCTTCTTCCAGTCAATCGTATCTACTGTCCATAAAATAGTGCTCATTCCCAATTGATGGGCAACGGTTACCGTATGATCTGTAAAGCTGCCGCTCGGAGGAGCAAACAGCTGCGGGCGCCTTCCCGTTGCTGATTCAATGACCTTATTTGTCTTTTTTATTTCTTCCCGGGCACGCCCCTCGCTCAGTCGGGCCATATCGGGATGAGTGTAAGAATGGTTTCCTCCTTCATGCCCGGCTTCGACTATCATTTTGGCAAGATCAGGGTGCTTTTTTACCCATCGCCCTTCGAAGAAAAAGGTAGCATGAATTGAATGCTTTTTCAACACCTCTAACATCTCCGGCAAATATTCTTCTCCCCACGCCACATTAATCGCGAGGCTCACCATCGGTTTATCGGGATGCCCGCGATAAATCGGAGAGGGAGGCAAGTCCTCTAAATGAACCTTAGGCGGCACTTGTTTGTATATTAAACGGCTTTCTTGAAACTTTCCATCTTTTTTCATCAATTGATAGGATTTTTTTTCATCTACCTTCAGACCGTTGTAGCCGGGAGTTGCTTTCCATACCCGGTCAATTTGGGCATCCTGAGGCGGAACAAAGCGGTCTTTTGCTTCTTGTTTAATTTGATCAAGCAGCGACGGTCCGCTTTGATGGGCGAATTGCGCTTCACTTTTCAACCCCTTAAGATAACTGCTGACTGTATGGCTCTCCACGAAAAATAGCACTATCACTCCGATGACTAATATACTAATCATATGTTTTATTTTTCCCATTGTCCATGCCTCCCCCCATTGTTTTAAAATTATGAAAAGTGGAGGGATTATAGAACACGCGAAAAAACCAGAGGAGAGATCCTCTGGTCCTGTAATTAAGACTGCTGTTCTTGCTTTTCAGCCGCTTCTTTTTGTTCCTTTAGCACGACCTTGCGCGAAAGATTTACCCGGCCTTGGTCGTCAATGCCGATGACTTTAACAAGCAGCTTATCGCCAAGTGCAAGCACGTCTTCCACCTTGCGAACACGCTCTTCAGCAAGCTCCGAAATATGGACAAGTCCATCTTTTCCAGGGAATAATTCAACAAATGCCCCGAACTTTTCGATACGCTTGACTGTGCCGTCATACATTTGTCCGACTTCGACTTCACGCACGATATCTTCAATAATTTTCTTGGCAGCATTATTTTTCTCTGCATCAATTGAAGAAATAAAGATTGTTCCGTCTTGCTCGATATCAATTTTAACGCCCGTTTCTTCGATAATCTTGTTGATCTGTTTACCGCTTGGCCCGATTACATCACGGATCTTATCTGGATTAATCGTCATCGTTAAGATCTTCGGTGCATAGTCAGACAGCTCGCTGCGCGGTTCCGCAATAACGGAAATCATATGATCCAAGATATGCATGCGGCCTTTTTTCGCCTGCTGCAGTGCCTCTTCGAGAATTTCACGGCTTAAGCCTTCGATTTTAATATCCATCTGCAAAGCTGTAACACCTTTGCTTGTACCCGCTACCTTAAAGTCCATGTCACCAAGATGATCTTCCATTCCTTGAATGTCCGATAAAACGGTATAATGTTCTCCAGATTTAACAAGTCCCATTGCAATTCCCGCTACCGGCGCTTTAATCGGAACCCCTGCATCCATCATTGCCATTGTGCTTGCGCAAATGCTCGCCTGGGAAGAAGAACCGTTAGATTCCAATACTTCTGATACGAGGCGAATGGTATATGGGAAGTCTTTTTCGCTTGGAACAATCGGCTCCAATGCCCGTTCTCCTAATGCACCATGACCGATTTCGCGACGTCCTGGCGCGCGGAGCGGACGAGTCTCACCCACACTGAAGGAAGGGAAATTATAATGGTGCATAAAGCGCTTAGACTCCTCAATGCCTAGCCCGTCTAAGATTTGGACATCACCCAGCGCTCCGAGGGTACAAATGCTCAGCACTTGTGTTTGTCCGCGCGTAAACATCGCAGAACCATGCGTGCGCGGAAGCAAGCCTACCATGGAGGATAGCGGACGGATTTCATCAATTTTCCGGCCATCCGGTCGTACTTTTTCCACTGTAATCAAGCGGCGGACTTCTTCTTTGACAATCTTGTCCAAAATTTGTCCAACCTGCTTCACCATGTCTTCCTCTGCTTCTTCGGCAGTGAACTTCTCAACAACCTCTGCCTTGACTGCCTTGATTGCATCTTCGCGTGCATGTTTCTCCTGCACTTGGATAGCTTGAATCATTTCTTTTTCACAAAGAGAACGAACTTGTTGTTCAAGCTCTGTATCTAATTCATACAAAGCGATTTCGATCTTGTCTTTCCCAACCGCCTTAACGATTTCCTCTTGAAAAGCAATGAGGCGCTTAATCTCTTCATGACCAAACATGATAGCTTCAAGCATGACCTCTTCAGGCACTTCATCTGCTCCAGCTTCTACCATGTTGACCGCATCTTTTGTTCCAGCCACAGTTAAGTGCAAATCACTCTTCTCAAGCTGTTCCACTGATGGATTAATCACAAATTCTTCATCTACACGGCCAACGATTACGCCGGCAATTGGGCCTTCAAATGGGATATCAGAAATGCTTAGCGCCAATGAAGAACCAAACATAGCGGCCATTTCAGAGGAGCAGTTTTGATCCACACTCATTACGATGCTGATCACTTGCACCTCGTTGCGGAATCCATCCGCAAACAGCGGACGAATTGGACGGTCGATCAGTCGGCTGGCAAGCGTTGCTTTTTCGCTTGGACGCCCTTCTCTTTTAATGAAACCGCCCGGGATTTTTCCAACCGCATACAAACGTTCTTCATAGTTAACTGTCAGCGGAAAGAAATCAAAAGGTTTTGCTTCCTTCGAAGCAGTGGCAGTACTCAATACGACTGTATCTCCATAGCGGATCAACGCCGCTCCATTAGCTTGTTTAGCGACCTGGCCAACCTCAACGGTCAGCTCCCGGCCTGCCCATTCTATGGAAAATGTTTGTTTCCCTTGCTCCATAAATGAACCCCTCTCTATACCAATAAAATGTTGTAATTGCGTATCATCCTAACTATTAGCATAACATTCGGGATGATTGATGCAAAGTTATATCGTTGAATTTATCTATCTTGTCTATTTTTCACCGAAAAACACCGGTTACTCATATACTTTACATTTTCTTTTGGAATTAAATCCCAATCATTTTTCACCTAATAAAAAAGCGGGAACAAATCCCGCTTTCTGAACGGCTTAGCGACGCAAGCCAAGCTTTTGAATTAATTCACGGTAACGCTGAACATCTTTGTTACGAAGGTAAGTTAACAGGTTACGACGACGTCCAACCATTTTTAACAAACCACGGCGTGAATGATGATCTTTTTTATGAGTGCGCAAATGATCGTTTAGTGTATTGATTTGCTCTGTAAGTACAGCAATTTGTACTTCTGGAGAACCAGTGTCACTTTCGTGAGTTTTGAATTGGTTGATAATTTCATTCTTGCGTTCTTGAGTTAAAGCCATTGTAATTCCTCCTTAGTTTTTATAAAATCCCCTGTTACCAAGCAGGCGCTGGAGCGGCGCGATGCTGAGCAAAGGTTCAAATAATCCATTTCTAATCATAGCTTATTTTGCAATAAAATGCAACCTCTTTACTTTTGCCCGGCAAAGTAAGCAGCCGCTGACTGCTTATCCTTATCAATTTGCGCCACGAGGGCCTCAATGCCGTTAAACTTTTCTTCTCCCCGCAGGCGGGCATACCATTTAATGGCTACTTCTTCTCCGTATATAGAGCGATCAAAGTCGAATATATGGACTTCAACCGACAGGCTATGCTCATCCGGGTGCTTGAAGGTCGGGCGGTAACCAATATTGCAGACGCCATCGTGCCACTCTTCCTTCACCTTTAGACGCACCGCGTATACACCTGTTTCCGGAATGAGATAATCTTCCTCTACCTCCACATTTGCAGTCGGAAAGCCGATTTTCCGGCCGCGCTTATCCCCATGGATGACTGTTCCCTGGACCTCGTATGGCCTTCCAAGCAGGCCTGCTGCCTCTTCTACATTTCCTTCCCTCAACAGCTGACGGATTTTTGTGGAGCTGACTTTTTCTTGATGGTACTCCCACTTATCAATGATCGTTGAAGTAAAGGTGCCGCGCGAATGAAACGGCATGGTTTCCATCGTTCCTTTGCCCAGGCGTCCATATGTATAATCAAAGCCGGCTATGACATGCTTGACATGAAGGCCAATCACATATTGATCAACGAATTGCTGCGGTTCAAGCGCTGCAAAATCAGAGGTGAACCGGACAACAAATAAATAATCGGCTCCCAGCGCTTCAATTCTTTTTACTTTTTCACCTATGGGCGTAATATATTTTATTTGTTTATGTTTGTTTCCAAGAACGACGGACGGATGAGGATCAAATGTCATCACCGCACTTTTCATACCCTGATTCCTTGCTTTTTCTACCGCCGCAAGAATCACTTGCTGGTGCCCGGTATGGACTCCGTCAAAAAAGCCAAGAGCCATTACTAAAGAGGGCAAATTTTCTTTTTGTAAGCTATGGGGATGATGCAACATATACACTTTCACCGTTTTCACCTGTCCTCCTGTCAGTCAGCTAGCACTTTGACCGGTTTTACTTTCCCCGGCTTATCTGGATGCAGCTTATAAATCGCCAGTAAATTCTCCTCTGAAAATACCGCGGCCTCCGTTGCTTTTTCCGGCCAGTCCGCCGGCATATCGAGCACAGAACCGTTCATTACTTTCTTTGCTAATGTATCATTTATTGTCCATTTCGGCAAATGTTCGACTCCCGTTTGAAGCGGCTGGACAATAGAAGAAACGGCGCTTTTCTCTTGAAGCTGCTTGAGTTCGTCGAGCGTGATGCACTGCTGCTTGTCAAATCCCCCAGAAGACGTTCTTATAAGCTTGGACATATGCGCTGGGTAGCCGAGCCTTTCGCCAATCATCACAGCCAGTGTCCGAATGTAAGTGCCTTTGCTGCAGGATGCGCGGAAAGAAAATTGAATAGCTTCACCTTCAAACCATTCTCTCTCATCCAGCAAATCCAATTGGTGGATAGTTACCTGTCTTGAAGGTCTTTCCACCTCAATTCCTTGGCGGGCATATTCATACAACCGCTTCCCATTCACTTTCACAGCCGAAAACATCGGGGGAGTCTGCATAATTTCACCGGTCAGCGACTGCAGCACTGACAAAATATCCTTTCGTGAAATTCTCGAACTTACCGGCTGTTGTTCTACGATGTCGCCGGATGCATCCTCTGTTGTTGTCGAAAAGCCAATGGTTACTTCGCCTTCGTATACTTTTCCTGAGTTCATAATGTATTCGGCCAGCTTCGTTGCCCGCCCGAGACAAATGGGCAGCACTCCTTCTACATCAGGGTCAAGCGTACCAGTGTGGCCCACCTTTTTCATCTTTAAAATTTTGCGCACCTTAAACACACAATCGTGCGAGGTCATTCCTTTTTCCTTCCAAAGAGGAAGTATTCCGTTCATGTAGCTTCTCTCCTTTTTCCGGCAGAAAAAAGGTTCCAGCTTCTTAAGAAGAAATGAATATAGCACTGAAAAGTCTATATCTCATTCACTGAAGAAGCCAGAACCTTATGTTCCTTTCCTGTTTATCAATGATCTGCGGAAGGACTATTAATTTCCCTTAATAAAGTATCGATACGGTTGCCGTATTCAATCGATTCATCCATTTCAAAGAGCAGCTCCGGCGTTTTGCGTAGACGGATTCTCTGCCCAACCTCCGAACGGATAAACCCTTTTGCTTTTGTTAAGGCCTTTAATGTTCCTTCGCGCTCTTCTTCATTGCCAAGCACAGTAATATAGACTGTCGCTTGTTGAAGATCACCGGTCACTTCCACGTCGGTTACGGTAATAAAACCGATGCGCGGGTCCTTTACTTTTCGATTCAATATGTCTGTCAGTTCTTTTTTCATCTGTTCACCAACACGATTTGAACGAAGAGTCATTTTTCTCACCTCACTATAGCCATTCATAGGAAACAGCCAGCCGCTCCCATTCAGGGAAGGAGTCAAGAAAATGCAAGGCATTCGCCAGCTCCCTTTCTGCCGCCTTCTTCGATGAAGCGACAGTAACAACAGCTAATTTTGTACGCTGCCAAACGTCCTGATGATCCATTTCTGCCACGGAAACATTTAATTTTTGCTTCAGACGCGTGAGTGTACGCTGCAGCACAGCCCGTTTTTCCTTTAAGGAATGCGAGTTGTAAATTAAATATTCTACCTCAGCATAACCGATCATTTGCGTTCAATTTCTTCCTCGATGAAGGCTTCGATAATGTCGCCTTCTTTTACATCGTTGAAGTTTTTAATTGTAATACCGCACTCATAGCCTTGGCTGACTTCTTTTGCATCATCTTTAAAGCGTCTGAGCGCGTCTACTTCCCCTTCGAAAATAACAATGCCGTCACGAATTAAACGCACACCGCTGTCGCGGGTGATTTTTCCTTCTGTCACATAAGAACCAGCAATCGTTCCTACTTTAGATACTTTAAAGGTTTGGCGCACTTCCGCCTGGCCAATAATCTTCTCTTGGAACTCAGGATCAAGCATCCCTTTCATCGCTGCTTCAATTTCTTCAATGACTTTGTAGATAATACGGTGCAGGCGAACATCTACTTCTTCTGCTTCTGCTGCCCGTTTCGCGTTCACATCCGGACGAACATTGAAGCCGATAACGATAGCATTGGAGGCAGAAGCGAGAATAATATCAGACTCCGTAATCGCACCGACGCCTGTATGAATGATTTTCACATTTACGCCTTCTACTTCCAATTTCCGAAGGGCGGCGGCCACTGCTTCAAGCGACCCTTGAACATCCGCTTTTAAAACGATGTTTAAGTCTTTCATTTCCCCTTGTTTCATATGTTCAAACAAATTATCGAGGCTTACACGTGATTTCTCGCTCCGCTGTGCTTGCAAAGCTTCTTGGGCGCGCGCTTCACCAATTTGTCTGGCTGTCTTTTCATCTTTAAATACGACGAAACGATCTCCGGCTAACGGAACATCATTCAAGCCTGTAATTTCGATTGGGGTAGAAGGGCCTGCTGTTTTGATGCGGCGGCCAAGATCATTCACCATGGCGCGCACACGGCCAAACGTATTGCCGACAACAATCGGATCTCCAACATTCAGGGTGCCATTTTGAACAAGTAAGGTAGCAACAGAGCCGCGTCCTTTATCAAGCTCCGCTTCAATTACTGTTCCGATAGCCCGGCGATCCGGATTGGCTTTTAATTCTTCCACTTCTGCTACAAGCAGAATCATTTCAAGAAGCTGCTCAATGCCCTCACCTGTTTTCGCGGAAAGCGGTACAAAAATCGTTTCGCCGCCCCATGCTTCCGGAACGAGACCGTGCTCTGTCAGCTCCTGCATTACCCGATCCGGATTGGCTGTTGGCTTATCAATTTTATTGACAGCTACGATGATAGGCACTTCCGCTGCTTTCGCATGGTTGATCGCTTCAATCGTTTGTGGCATCACACCGTCATCCGCTGCCACCACAAGAATGGTGATATCTGTGATTTTGGCTCCGCGGGCCCGCATAGTTGTGAACGCAGCATGCCCCGGTGTATCAAGGAAGGTAATCTTCTTATCACTAATATCAATTTGGTAAGCACCAATATGCTGGGTAATCCCGCCAGCTTCCCCCTCCGTCACTTTCGTATGACGAATGGAATCAAGGAGCGTTGTTTTCCCGTGGTCTACGTGACCCATAATTGTCACGACAGCCGGACGCTCTTTCTTGTTATTTTCATCCTGTTCTTCTTCGAAGTAAACTTCCAGGTCCGCTTTATCGATCAGGACCTCTTCCTCCACTTCAACCCCGTACTCACCCGCTATCAATTCAATAGCATCGCTGTCAAGCTCTTGGTTTATGGTAGCCATTACGCCAACCATAAACAGCTTTTTAATAATTTCAGACGGCTCGCGGTTGAGCTTTTTAGCTAGCTCCGACACAGTTAATGAGCCAGCAAATGTGATTTTTTCAGGGAGTTCCTTTACCTTTGGCGGCTGCGGCATTACAGCTGGTTTGGATTGCCGCTGCTTGTTTCCTTGCTGCTTGCCTCTCCCTTGATTTTTATTGTTCCCTTTTCCTTGATTAAATCCTTTTTGCTGAGAATTTTTCTGTCCGCCAGGTCCTTTATTTCCCGTTTTTCCCTTGCTTGAAGATGTATTCCGGCTTGGACCTTGAGAATTAGAATTCCCGGAAGAATTTGTTTTTGTTTGTTTATTATTCGTAAAAGATTTTTCCAATTTTTGTATAGCCTCCTCGTCAATAACAGTCATATGGTTAGAGACTTCTACATTCAACTCTTTGAGTTTTTCAATGACCACTTTACTTGACACGTTTTTTTGTTTCGCATACTCATGTACTCTTTGTTTACTCATCTGTTCACCCCCGCATAGTATGATCGAGGAGGGCGGAAAGCTTTTTAGCAAACCCCGCGTCTGTAACAGCTGCGACTACCCTTGCCTCTTTGCCGATGGCCTGGCCAAGAACATACCGATCATCTATCCACCTTAATGGCACTTGATAATAGGCTGCTTTGTCCTGTACTTTTTTCTTTGTGTTGGGTGATGCGTCTGCCGACAGCAAAACAAGTTTTGCCCGGCCTTTTTGAATTTCTTTTACCGTTAATTCTTCGCCCGAGATGATTTTGCGGGCCCGGTTGGCTAATCCCAGCAATTTGGCCCACTGAGGCTCATTCATCGGCTAGTTCGTCTCCTTTTCTACATAAGAGAGCAATTCTTCAAATACACTGTCCGGTACTTCTGCGTTAAGCTGTCTGGCTAAGATGCCTTTGCTCCTTGCCAGCTCCACCGCTTCTTTGGTCTTTGACAAATACGCGCCGCGGCCGGATTTTTTTCCGGTCCTATCCACTGACACTTCGCCTTCTTTAGAGCGAACGATGCGTACCATTTCTTTTTTGGCTTTCATCTCGCCTGTAGCGACACATTTTCTTAATGGAACTTTCTTTGGGCGATTCATTCTCTTCACCTCTTATTCAATTTCTTCGGAGGAAAAGTCATAAGCGCCTTCGTCTTCTACAGCCGGAGCCGCGTGGTCACGCGGATAAATACCCGCCTCCCGTGCGTCTGTTTCACTCTTAATATCAATCTTCCAACCTGTTAATTTTGCTGCCAGGCGAGCATTTTGCCCCCGCTTGCCGATAGCTAAAGACAATTGGTAATCCGGCACAATAACCGTTGTCGCTTTTGCTTCCTCATCCACTTGTACATCGATGACTTTTGACGGGCTTAAGGCATTGGCAACAAAGACGACCGGATCTTCCGACCACTTAACGATATCGATCTTTTCACCTTTCAATTCGTTGACAATTGCCTGAACTCGGCTTCCCTTCGGCCCCACGCATGCGCCGACTGGATCGACTTCAGGGTTCTCGGCATAGACGGAAATCTTGGAACGGTCGCCCGCCTCCCGGGACACTGAGCGAATCTCTACCGTGCCATCAAAAATTTCCGGCACTTCGATCTCAAACAAACGTTTTAATAGGCCAGGATGAGTTCGTGAAACAAAGATTTGCGGGCCTTTTGTCGTCCGCTCTACTTTTGTAATGTACACCTTTATGCGGTCATGAGGCTTATAGCTTTCGTTTGGCATTTGCTCCGCCAGCGGCAGAAGCGCTTCAATTTTCCCAAGGCTGACATAGATAAACCGGGAGTCTTGACGCTGAACAATCCCTGTCATAATGTCTTCCTCGCGGTCAATAAATTCTGAATAAATAATGCCTCTCTCTGCTTCCCTCACACGCTGGGTAACAACCTGTTTAGCTGTCTGGGCGGCAATGCGTCCAAAGTCCTTCGGTGTGACCTCCAGCTCTACAATATCCCCCAGTTCATAAGAAGGATTAATTTCCCGAGCATCCGCTTCGGAAATTTCCAGGCGGGAATCAAATACCTCGTCTACCACTTCTTTGCGGGCAAAGACACGCATGGTGCCAGTTTCAAGATTTAAGTCGACGCGGACATTTTGCGCTTGATTAAAATTTCGTTTATAAGCAGAAACAAGCGCCGCTTCGATCGCCTCAATAATTAAATTGCGTTCGATCCCTTTTTCTTTTTCCAAATATAAAAGAGCATCGTACAGTTCAGTGCTCATCGGACTTTCCGCCCCCTTACATAATAATAAACTGTCATTTTTTGTTCATGACGTCAAACAAATGGCCTTGGCCATCCCGTTTTAAGAAAACGAAATAGCCAAGCGAGCTTTCGCTATTTTATCCAGCGGAATAACCACTTGTTTTTTTCTTGTTTTCATCAAGTACTCAACTACAAGCTCTTCTTGTTCAAATGAAAGCAGCGTGCCTTCAAATGTTTTTTCTCCATCGATCGGTTCATAGGTCTTTACATGCACCCGTTTTCCGACCGCCCGCTCATAGTCCTTCATTTTCTTAAGCGGACGTTCTGCTCCCGGAGAAGAAACTTCCAAAAAGTAATTATAAGGAATCGGGTCTGTTTCATCTAGCTTTTCACTCAGCCGTTCACTGACCATTCCGCATTCCTCAATATCAACTCCGGCTTCTTTATCAATGTAAACGCGAAGGAACCAGTTCTTTCCTTCTTTTACATACTCGATATCGACTAGCTCTAAGTCCAGCTCTTCAGTAATTGGTTTCACTAACTGTTCAACTGTTTCAACTACTTTGCTCATATATACCCCCTGGTTGAATAAAATCCCTGACCAAGAATGAAACTCCTTTACAAACACGAAAGAGTGGGGATGCCCCACTCTTTCAAAGAGAGTTATCAATTAGTATTTCCACTAAAAATATACCATATCCCTTTATTTTATGCAACTGGACCGTTATTGAGCTTAGAAAAGGGAAAGCTGATTCTGGTCAGGAAGCGAAGCAAGGCATCCATGATTATCCAAATACTCGATAATTGTCTTAGATACTTTTCCACGCTGCTGCAAGTCCTCTTTTGATAAAAACTCTCCTTCTTCCCGCGCTTTAACGATGTTGTACGCCGCATTGGTGCCAAGGCCAGGGATCGAATTAAACGGCGGGATTAACGAATCCCCATCAATGATAAATTGATCGGCACTCGACCGATACAAATCTACCTTTTGGAAGGAAAAGCCGCGCTCGCACATTTCCAGCGCCAACTCTAATACAGTTAACAAACTTTTTTCTTTTGGAGAAGCCTCGAGCCCTTTCGCGTTGATCTCATCAATCAGCGAACGAATGGCAACTGCTCCTTTTACCATGGCATCAACATCGAAGTCCTCCGCCCGGACTGTAAAGTAAGCCGCATAATATAAAAGCGGCAAATGTACTTTAAAGTAGGCGATCCGAACAGCCATTAAAACATAAGCAGCCGCATGCGCTTTCGGGAACATATACTTAATTTTTTTGCAGGAATCGATATACCATTCAGGTACTTCTTTGCTGCGCATTTCCTCTTCCATTTCATCAGTCAATCCTTTTCCTTTACGAACTGACTCCATAATTTTAAAGGCAAAAGCCGGGTCGAGCCCTTGGTAAATTAAATACACCATAATATCGTCACGGCAGCCGATTACGTCACTTAATTCACAGATGCCGTTATGGATCAGTTCCTGCGCATTGCCGAGCCAAACGTCAGTGCCATGGGACAGCCCTGAAATCTGAACAAGCTCAGAAAAAGTAGTTGGCTTTGTATCTTCAAGCATTTGCCGAACGAATCGTGTCCCGAATTCAGGGATGCCCAGCGTGCCGGTTTTACACATAATTTGCTCTTCTGTCACGCCAAGCGATTCGGTTCCGCTGAAGATTTTCATTACTTCCGGGTCATCTGTAGGAATCGTTTTTGGATCAATGCCGGAAAGATCTTGCAGCATCCGGATAACGGTTGGATCATCGTGTCCGAGAATATCAAGCTTCAGCAGGTTGTCATGGATAGAATGGAAATCAAAATGAGTCGTTTTCCATTCGGATTTGTCACTGTCAGCTGGGTATTGAATCGGCGAAAAATCATAAATGTCCATGTAATCAGGCACAACGATAATTCCGCCCGGATGCTGGCCTGTCGTCCGTTTCACTCCTGTACACCCTTTGGCAAGGCGATCCACTTCTGCTCCCCGCAGCTGTAAGTTATTGTCTCCTGCATAGCCTTTCACATAGCCGAATGCTGTTTTATCCGCCACGGTACCGATTGTTCCCGCACGATACACATATTCTTCCCCGAATAGCACTTTCGTGTAATTGTGTGCTCTAGGCTGATATTCTCCGGAGAAGTTCAGGTCAATATCCGGGACCTTGTCCCCTTTGAATCCAAGAAACGTTTCGAACGGGATGTCGTGTCCGTCCTTTTTATATCTGATCTGGCAGTCCGGACAATTTTTGTCGGGTAAATCAAAGCCGGAGCCTACAGAACCATCATTGAAAAACTCCGATTTTTTGCACTTCGGACAAACATAATGAGGGGGCAGCGGATTGACCTCAGTAATTTCTGTCATAGTGGCAACGAAAGAAGAACCGACCGATCCCCTTGAGCCGACAAGGTAACCATCATCCAGCGACTTTTTCACGAGTTTATGAGAAATGAGATAGATAACGGCAAAGCCGTGGCCAATGATGCTTTTTAACTCTTTTTCCAACCGCGCCTCAACAATTTCAGGTAAATCCTCGCCGTAGATCTGCCTAGCTTTTGAATAGCTCATTTCGCGGATTTCTTCATCGGCACCCTCAATTTTCGGCGTATACAGATCATCCTTAATCGGCTTGATCTCACTAATTCGGTCAGCGATCTCGTTCGGATGCTGAATCACAACTTTCTCCGCCGTCTCCTTGCCAAGGAAGCTGAATGCATCAAGCATTTCATTCGTTGTCCGAAAGTGAACATCCGGCAATTCATGGCGATTCAGCGGATTCGCTCCGCCTTGAGAGCTGACCAAAATCTTGCGATGGATTTTATCAGTTGGATTCACATAATGCACGTTGCCTGTTGCCGCTACAGGCAGCTGCATCCGTTCTCCAAGCTCGACAATTTTTTTGATAATATCTTCAAGCGCCTGTTCATCGCGGACAAGCTCCAGCTCCAGCAGATGGCTATATACTTCCTTCGGATGAACTTCAAGGTAGTCATAAAACTTGGCTGCTTTTTCTGCTTGCTCCATCCCTTTTTGCATCATGCTTTCAAATACCTCGCCTTTATCGCATCCCGAACCAATCAGCAGCCCTTCCCGATGCTTTTGCAAGACAGACCGCGGAATTCGCGGCACCCGGTAAAAGTAATCGATGTGCGCAATTGAAACGAGCTGAAATAAATTCTTTAAGCCGGTATCATTCTCCGCGAGGATCGTGCAATGATACGGACGGGCTCTTTTATACGCCCCGCCATCTCCCATATGTGTATTTAAGTCATCATGATAAGAAATGCCTTTTTCAGTTGCGTCCTTGAGCATCCTTAAGAACAGGTAGCCCGTTGCTTCCGCATCATAAATCGCTCGGTGGTGCTGAGTAAGCTCGACATCGAATTTTTTCGCAAGTGTATTCAACCGGTGATTTTTCATGGTTGGATATAGAAAACGGGCTAATTCCAGCGTGTCAATAACCGGGTTAGCGGATCGGCCCAGGTGATAGCGGCCATAGCCAGTATCAAGAAATCCCATATCAAATGAAGCATTATGGGCGACAAGAATGGCATCTGCTGTCCAGTCTTTAAATTTCTTCAGCACTTCTTCTACTTCCGGCGCATTTTGGACAAGGTCATCGGTAATCCCTGTTAAATTAATTGTCGTCGCCGAAAGCGGATGGTGCGGATTGGCAAATGATTCAAAACGGTCAATGATTTCGCCGTCTTTAATTTTAACAGCCGCCAATTCAATAATCGTGTCGTAAACGGCTGAAAGACCTGTCGTTTCAACGTCAAATACAACGTACGTTTCATCGGCCAGCAAACGATGGGCATCATTGTAGGCGATGGGAACTCCATCGTCCACTAAATTCGCTTCTAGTCCATATAGGATTTTCACCCCGTGTTTTTTTCCGGCGCTGTAGGCATCCGGAAACGATTGGACCACGGCATGATCGGTCACGGCTATCGCTTTGTGCCCCCATTTAGCTGCTTGAGCCACTAAATCTCCGACTGATGAGACAGCGTCCATTTGGCTCATCGGCGTGTGCAGATGAAGCTCTACACGCTTTTCTCCTTCAGGAGCAGTGTCCTGGCGCATAACCGGAGCGATTTCATTGACATCATTTGCAATCATCACAAGATCACGGACAAATGTGTCATTTTGTACTGTCCCTCTCGCTCTTACCCACATGCCCTTTTTCAGACGGCTGAACAGAGCAGCATCCTCTTTATCGCGGGAGAACATTTTGACTAATATGGAATCAGTATAATCGGTAATTTTAAAGGTGAGCAGCGTGCGTCCGCTTCGAAGTTCTTTTGTCTCAGCATCGAAAACATACCCTTCGATAGCGATCCGGCGTTCTTCATCCTGTATTTCTTCCAGCTTCTTGAAATCGGCATCGTCTTTGATTGTCAAGCCGATCATCAAAGGCCCGCTGGCTGCTTCTCCGTCTTCGCTCGCACTCTCTTCCCGCTTCTGCATTTCAGCAACCGCCTGCATAGCACGCTCGGCGTCTTCCTTTTGCTTTGCTTCGAGAAATTGCTGAAATTCGTCATTTGTCTCTTTTTCCATTACTTCTACATCAAAAGTGAGCGGCGGAAAACCATAATTTTGATAAGTGCCGCAAATCCAGTCGCTGTATTTATTTTTGAGCGTCATTCCCTCTGTATCATTGCTGACGCTGACTATTAATTTATTTCCTTTCACCACAGGTACGCCTCTATTTAACAGCGCAAGCATCGGAGGAGAGATTCCTTCCAGCTGGCTGATGCAAAAAGACCAATATTCACTGATCAATTCTTCTGAAACGGCGGCATTCTTCGCTTTGACCGCAAACGTCACTTGAGCGATTTCTTTAAAAGAGGAATGCAAAGCATTCGCAAAGGTTTGGAGCAGCCGGCAAGGCAAAATCGTTTCTGTCACAAAAGAAAAGTGCCAGCGCTTGGCTTGCCGTTCTACTGTTAGCTTTTCAATCTCAGCCCCTTCAAAGTGACGAACAACTGCATCTTCTGTCAGCTTTAATTGCTGCAGCAGCAGCTGAAACCGCTGCCGTCTTCCCTGGGATTCTTCACTCATTTGTATGCCTCCCAAATTTATAAGTTCTCTTCTATTTTAACAGAAATTCAGAAAGAAAAAGGCACCCGATTCAGGTGCCTTTCAGGCTGTTGGCAGAGGCTTGTTTTGTCACTGCCTGCCTGCTGTTAGATTAGATTGATTGAAAGATTTCCTGCAATTTGGATACAAGTTCATTGCTTTGAACTTCCATCATTTCTCCTGTTTTGCGGATTTTCACTTCAACGATTCCTTCAGCTGCCTTTTTGCCGATAGTTACTCGAACTGGCAAACCAATTAAATCGCTATCCGCAAATTTTACTCCCGGACGTTCCGCACGATCGTCCATTAAAACATCATAGCGGTTTTCGCGAAGCAGGCTGTAAAGCTCGTCAGCCAACGCGCGCTGGCTCTCATCCTTCATATTTACCGGAACTAAATGGAGATCAAAAGGAGAAAGCGCCTTCGGCCAAATAAAGCCTTGCTCATCATTAAATTGCTCAGCAACAGCAGCCAATGTCCGAGAAACCCCAATTCCATAGCAGCCCATAATCATCGGCTGCGTACGGCCGTTTTCATCCAGGTAAGTGGCATTCATCGCTTCGCTGTAACGCGTGCCTAATTTAAAAATGTGGCCGACTTCAATTCCTTTAGCAAAGCGGATGGTTCCTTGTCCATCAGGAGAGGCATCTCCTTCCTGAATAAAACGAAGGTCCGCATACTGATCTACACGGTAATCTCTCTCTGCATTAACATTGATAAAATGAAAGCCTTCTTCATTGGCTCCGCAAACCCCATTCGTAATCGCTTTGACAGCATGATCTGCAATGACTTTGATTCCTTCTTTTGCATTTACCGGTCCAAGCGAGCCGATCGTGCAGCCAAGCACTTCGTTAACCTCTCCATGTTCAGCAAGTTCTACTGTATCAGCCTGAAATAAGTTTTTCAACTTAATTTCATTGACTTCATGATCACCGCGGACAAGAACAATTACATACTCTCCGTCTACTTTAAAAAGAAGAGTCTTCAAGCATTGTTCAGCTGAAACATTTAAAAGCTCTGCTACACTGCTGATTGTTTTGGCATCCGGGGTAGCCACTTTCTCCATCTCTTGTTCTGCTTCCCCGCTCTTTTCATAGGCTGTCACAACTGGAGCCATCTCAATATTAGCGGCATAATCAGAAGCATCAGAGTAGGCAATCGTATCTTCACCGATCTCAGAAAGCACCATAAATTCATGAGTGTCTTTTCCGCCCATTGCTCCCGAGTCAGCAATAACCGCCCGGAAGTTTAAGCCGCAACGGCGGAAGACATTGGAGTACGCCGTATACATCCGGTCATACACTTCTCCCAAGCTTTCGTGGGAAGTATGGAAAGAGTAAGCATCTTTCATGACAAACTCCCTGCCGCGCAGCAAACCAAAGCGCGGGCGCTTCTCATCACGGAATTTTGTTTGGATTTGATAAAGCGTCAGCGGCAAGCGCTTGTACGATTTCACTTCATCCCGAACCAAGCTTGTAATGACTTCTTCATGAGTCGCTCCCAAAGCAAATTCACGTTCATGCCGATCCTTCAAGCGCATAAGCTCCGGTCCGTATGTATACCAGCGGCCGGACTCCTGCCATAGCTCCGCCTGCTGAAGGGCAGGCATTAACAGCTCTGCTGCTCCAGCATTGTCCATTTCCTCGCGAACGATTTCTTCTACTTTGCGAAGCACTTTTTTGCCAAGCGGCAAATAGCTGTAAACTCCGCTGGCATTCTGGCGGATAAACCCTGCCTTTAACAGCAGCTGATGACTTTTGACATCAGCATCTGCCGGTACCTCTCTTAATGTTGGGATTAACGTTTGGCTTTGTTTCATCACATACACCTCAGACTATTTTATTGTAAAAAGAATCGCTGGATATCATTCCAGGTTACCACAATCATTAACAGCATCAGCAAGGCAAAGCCGACAAAATGAACCATTCCTTCTTTTTGGCGGTCAATTGGCTTGCCTCTCAGCGCTTCAACAAGGAAAAACAACAGGCGGCCTCCATCTAATGCCGGAAGCGGCAGCAAATTCATGATTCCTAAGTTAATGCTTAACACACCAGCCCATTTCATTAAATTCATAATACCTGATTTAGCCACGGTATCGGTCGAGACATAAATGCCGACAGGACCAGAAAGCATATCAATCGAAAATTGTCCGGTAACAAGTTTGCCAAGCAAGCGAATAATTTCTACTGTCCAGAAATAGGTTTCCTTCGCCCCATAGGCGATGGAGCCAAAAAATGATTTTTCCACTGGACTGTGTACACCAATGACGCCGATTTTCTGGTTTTCCACTTCCCTAACTTCAGGAGTCACCGGAATATCCAGTGTTTTCCCATCTCTTTCGATCGTGAAATCCATTTCAGCTTGCGGGTTTTTTTGAATAACCGTCACAATGTCATTCCAGCTGGCTACACCTTGTCCATTAATGCTGACCACTTTGTCGCCTTCCATTAAACCAGCTTCCTTCGCTGCTCCATCAGCGTTCAGCTTGCCAAGCTCAGGTTCATTTGTCGGCATTCCTTGCAAAATAGCAATCAGAATGAACACGACAAAGGCTAAAATAAAATTGAAAAGCGGACCGGCAAAAATCGCCATGGCGCGCTGCCCCAAAGTTTTGGAAGCAAATTGGCGGTCCCAAGGAGCGATTTGGCTCTCCATCCCGTCTTCTACAATGACGGCCTCCCGGTGAATCGGAAATGCTTTGATTTCTTCTTCTCCATCTTCATAGCCCCTGATCATGAGTTGATGTTCGAGATCAGCTGTCTCTACCTCAATGACCCTGGCGTCGGGATATCGATCTTTTCCAGTGACAATAATTTTAACAATTTCCTCTTGTTCATTAAACAAGGCACCGATGCGATGACCCGCTTTTAAATCCACCATTTCGGGGTCTTCCCCGGCCATGCGGACATATCCTCCTAATGGAAGAAGACGAAGGGTATAAACGGTTTCCCCTTTTTTATGAGCAAATACTTTCGGACCAAAACCAATCGCGAATTCCCGGCAGAGAATACCGGCCCGTTTAGCAAAGATGAAGTGGCCAAGCTCATGAAAGAAGACGAGGGCACCAAATATAACGATAAACGCTATAACAGTATTCAATATAGATAACCACCTTTTTTATAAAAGTGAGTGGACGAAATTCCGTGTTTCCTTGTCGGTTTGCTGAATTGTTTCCAGATCCGGCTGAGCAATAGATTCATGTCTTTCCAAAGCCCGTTCAACCATTTCGTCAATTTGCAAAAATGTAATTCTCCCGTCAAGAAAGGCAGCAACAGCTGCTTCATTTGCAGCATTTAGCACTGTAGGTACGGTGCCGCCCGCTTTCCCTGCCCGATAAGCGAGGGCAAGCATCCGGAAACGCTCTTGATCCATTCGTTCAAAGTGAAGCTTGCCCGCCTCCAGCAAATTCAAACGCCGGGCAGACGGCAATGGCAGGCGATCCGGATAAGAAAGCGCATATTGAATAGGCACACGCATATCAGGGGTCCCAAGCTGGGCAATGACTGAGCTGTCTTGAAATTCGACCATCGAATGAATAATACTTTCTCGATGTAAAATAACATCTATTTGTTCATATGGCAAATGAAAAAGCCAGTGAGCTTCAATGACTTCCAAGCCTTTATTCATCATCGTGGCTGAATCAATCGTAATCTTCGCGCCCATTGACCAGTTAGGGTGGTTCAGCGCTTCTTGCACCGTTACATTCTTTAGTTCTTCACGCGTACGGTCCCGGAAGCTTCCTCCAGAAGCCGTCAATATGAGACGCTCAATGTTTTTCTCCTGTTCTCCCTGCAAGCATTGAAAAATAGCTGAATGCTCACTGTCTACCGGCAAGAGGTCTACATGATGCTTTTCTGCCGCCTCCATCACTAGATGCCCTGCGGTAACGAGCGTTTCTTTGTTAGCAATAGCAACTGTCTTGCCCGCTTCGATCGCTTGCAGCGTCGGGCGCAGGCCGATGCTGCCGAGCACGGCGTTTACTAGCATATCCGCTTGTTGAAAAACAGCCGTTTCAACAAGCCCTTCTTCCCCATGCATAATTTGCAAAAAAGGAAATTCGGACTTTAATTTATCCGCATCTTCCTGGCGTGCCACCGCTACTAATGCCGGCTGGAACTCACGGATGATCTTCCTTGTTTCCTCTATGTTCCGGCCAGCTGAAAAGGCAGCCAGCGAAAATTCCTCGCGATGCTCGCGGATCACATCAAGCGTCTGGCGGCCGATGGAGCCAGTCGCACCTAAAAGACTTAATTTCTTCACATGTTTCATCTCCTCAAACAAGCTGTCCTGTTACACTAGCTGCAATAAATGAACGAGCGGGAAAACAAACAGCCAGCTGTCTGTCCGATCTAAAATTCCCCCGTGCCCCGGCAGCAAAGTGCCCGAATCCTTCACGCCATAATGGCGCTTTAGGGCTGATTCTGCCAAATCGCCAAGCTGTCCAAACACGGATAGCACGGCTGTAGCAATCAACAATTTAAACACCGGGATATCCATATCCCCTACCAATGAGATAATCAAAGCCACAATAATAGCTGCGATAATGCCCCCGACGGATCCTTCGATCGTCTTTTTCGGGCTGATTTCAGGCCACAGCTTGCGTTTCCCGAATGACCGTCCCACGAAATACGCTCCTGAGTCTGTCGCCCATGTAATAAACAAAGCAAAAAAGACAAATATCACGCCAGCTTCTCTTGTTTCTATAAAATAATAAAAACCAAAACCGACATACAGAGCAGCCAATACACAAAATCCCGCGTCTTCAAAATGAAATCTGTTTTTAGACACGACTGTGTACGCTAGAATCAGCAAGACGAGCAAACCGGCAAGCTGCAGCTTATCATACCCTGCTTGTTCAATAACGGCAGTTAAGCGCTCCGGCATTAATATAATGCAAATTAAAATAATAGAAAGCAAACCAGGCATCGAAGCAGGAGCGATCCCCTTCATTTTTAATGCTTCCGTCAGCCCGATCACGGCCATTAAATAAGCCAGTATAATCATGGGCCAGCCGCCATACAGCACAACCGGCAAAAAAGCGGCTGCTGCGATAACAGCGGTTAAGATACGTTGTTTCATGTCTCATACTCCTAACTCTCTAATAAAAAATAATTACGACAAACCGCCGAACCGGCGTGAGCGCCGCTGAAAAGCTTCTACCGCTTCAAGCAAGTGATCTTCTTTAAAGTCAGGCCAATTCGTGTCCGTAAACCAAAATTCTGTATAGGCCAGCTGCCAAAGCATAAAATTGCTGAGGCGAATTTCGCCGCTCGTCCGAATAAGCAAATCCGGGTCTTGTAAATGCTCGGTCATAAGATAACGTGAAAAAAGCTCTTCATTCAAATTTTCCTCTAATATTATACCATTTTTTACATCGCTAATAATATTTTTTACAGCGGTTAAAATCTCCGCCCGGCTTCCATAATTCAAAGCAAAATTTAAAATCAGTCCATCATTGCCGCTTGTCTGTTCCATAGCCTTTTCCACTGCATTGAGCGTATGCTTCGGTATCTGGCTTCGTTCGCCCATCATTTGCACCCGGACATTTTCTTCGATCAATTCCGGCAAAAACATGCCGAGGAACTCCTCAGGCAATTTCATCAAAAACTCTACCTCATGTTTGGGGCGCTTCCAGTTTTCAGTTGAGAACGCGTACAGCGTCAACACTTTTACGCCTAGCTTGTTTACGAGTTTCGTTATTTTTTTTACCGTTTTCATTCCTTCATGATGACCGGCAATTCGGGGAAGAGCTCTTTTTTTCGCCCATCGTCCATTGCCGTCCATAATGATCGCAATATGCTCCGGCACCGGTTCTTCTTTAATCTTTTTGACCCGGTCCTCAATATTATGGTCATTTGCTGTTCTCCATAATTTCTTTTTATTGATCATAAAATATCCTCCACGATGTAGCATCACCAAATTATTAACAAATCATTACCTATTATAATACCAAAATTGCTTGTCGATTACTTTGCAGAAATGGATGTATTTTTTAATTCTATGGCTTTGCTGAATAATCATGTTCAATTTAGTTCTTTTTAACCTGCTCGGACAAGGAGGGTCGCCTTGCTTTACCATAGCTTATTCAATAAAAAAGAAGAAAACCCTCTTACATCGAAGAGGGTTTGTACATTAAACTTCCATAATTTCTTTTTCTTTGTCTTTGGAAATGCTGTCGATTTTGCTGATGAACTCATCTGTTTGCTTTTGAACATCGTCCGTCAAGCCGCGCAATTCATCTTCAGTAATATCTCCAGCCTTCTCTTGTTTCTTCAGCTCTTCGTTCGCATCGCGGCGAATATTGCGAATGGCCACCTTTGCATCTTCCGCTTCTTTTTTCACAAGCTTAGCTAATTCCTTACGGCGCTCTTCTGTTAAAGCTGGAAACGCAAGACGGATAACAGATCCGTCGTTTGACGGCGTTAACCCAAGGTCTGATTTTAAAATAGCTTTTTCAATGTCACCCATAGCTGTTTTATCATAAGGCTGAATGACTAGAAGTCTCGCTTCTGGAATAGAAATAGAAGCCAGCTGGTTAATCGGTGTCGGCGCTCCGTAATAGTCTACGGTAATGCGGTCTAACACTGAGGCACTCGCACGGCCGGCACGAATAGAAGCCAATTCTCTCGTGTAAGCCTGAATTGCTTTGGTCATTCTTTCTTTCATCTGCTCAATTGTTTGATTTGCCATTATTCTTTCCCCCTTACAATTGTTCCGATATCTTCACCCATGACGACCCGTTTAATATTGCCGTTTTCGGTAATAGAAAATACAATCAGCGGTATGTCGTTGTCCATACATAGCGAGGATGCTGTGGAGTCCATTACCGCAAGTCCTTGCTTGATTACATCAAGATAGGATAATTGATCATATTTCACTGCATTTTTGTCAACGCGCGGATCGGCTGAATACACACCATCCACATTGTTTTTCGCCATTAAAATAACTTCCGCTTCAATTTCAGCAGCCCGGAGTGCAGCTGTGGTATCTGTAGAAAAATATGGGTTGCCTGTGCCTGCAGCAAAAATAACTACCCGCTTCTTTTCAAGGTGGCGAATAGCCCGGCGGCGGATATAAGGCTCGGCTACCTGGCGCATCTCAATGGACGTCTGAACCCTTGTTTCAATGCCAAGCTGCTCAAGGCTATCTTGCAAAGCCATTGAGTTCATGACAGTCGCAAGCATCCCCATATAATCAGCAGTTGCCCGGTCCATTCCCATTTCGCTGCCGATCTTTCCTCTCCAAATGTTGCCGCCGCCAACTACGACTGCTACCTCGATATCGAGCTCGGCAATTTCCTTCACTTGTTCGGCGATTGACTTAATAACAGCCGGATTAATGCCAAATCCTGCTTCACCTGCCAGCGCTTCACCGCTTAACTTTAATACTACACGTTTATATTTTGGAACGCTCATGTAAACCTCCATATGTATGGTTATTGGTTTGCCTTGGCTATCATCTTGCAAAATCGCCAAACCCTAGATGAAATCCCTTACCAATAGCCGGCAAGGGATTTCTATCTAACAATAACAAATTCCTTCTATTTTTAATCAATAGAACAAAATTATTTTTTCACTTGGTTCATTACTTCTTCAGCAAAATTGTCTTGGCGTTTCTCAATACCTTCGCCCACTTCGTAGCGTACAAGCCCAGTTACTTGCGCTCCTTTAGATTGAACAAATTTGCCTACTTTTTCATCCGGGTTTTTAACGAACGGTTGATCTACCAAGCAGATCTCTTCAAAGAACTTGCTCAGGCGGCCCTCAACCATTTTCGCTACGATATTCTCAGGCTTGCCTTCATTTAAAGCTTGCTGAGTTAATACTTCACGCTCACGAGCTACTTCTTCTTCAGAAACAGCGTCACGGGAAATATATTTAGGGTTTAAAGCTGCCGCATGCATCGCTACATCTTTCGCTGCAGCAGCATCTGTTGTGCCTTCAAGAACAGTCAGCACGCCAATGCGGCCGCCCATATGAAGATATTCACCGAAAGCGTCGTTATCGCCTTTTGTTTTCACTTCAAAGCGGCGAAGAGTTAATTTTTCACCAATTTTCGCGATCGCTTCATTGATGTACTCGCCAACTGTTTGTCCATTTTCCATTTTTTGCTCAAGTGCTTCTTCTACGTTCGCAGGCTTTTTAGCAAGCAAATGGTCCGCTAATTCTTTTACAAGCGCTTGGAAACCTTCGTTTTTAGCAACGAAGTCAGTTTCTGAGTTTACTTCTAAAATAACGGCTTCATTGCCTTCGCTTTTAATGAAAGCAGTTCCTTCAGCAGCAATACGGTCGGATTTCTTTGCAGCTTTTGCAATTCCTTTTTCACGAAGGAAATCAATCGCTTTTTCCATATCACCGTCAGTTTCTGTTAGCGCTTTTTTACAATCCATCATACCAGCGCCAGTTTTTTCACGCAGTTCTTTAACCATTTGAGCAGTAATTGCCATAATTTTCTTCCTCCTTCGAGTCGTATGCTTCTTTATGTGCAGTTAGCCTACTTAAAAGGCTATGCTGGAGTATATTTACACTTGTTTCAGCAAGGTTTTTAAAAAAAGGTGATAAGAGAAGGTCTACTTATCACCTTTTATTGACTGTTATTCAGCTGCAGCTGCTGTTTCTTCAACTTCTGCTTCTGCTGATACTTCTGCCTCTGCTGTTTCTTCTCCTTGTTTTGCTTCAAGGATAGCATCTGCCATTTTACCTGTTAAAAGTTTAACAGCGCGGATCGCATCATCGTTTGCCGGAATAACGTAATCAATTTCGTCCGGATCACAGTTTGTATCAACGATACCAACGATTGGAATATTCAATTTGCGAGCTTCTGCAACAGCAATGCGCTCTTTACGTGGGTCGATAATGAAAAGAGCATCTGGAAGACCTTTCATATCTCTGATGCCGCCAAGGAACTTCACTAAGCGCTCATGTTCTTTTTTCAGCTGTACGACTTCTTTTTTAGGAAGTACTTCAAATGTGCCGTCTTCTTCCATTTTTTCAATGTTTTTCAAACGTTGCACACGTTTTTGGATTGTTGAGAAGTTAGTCAATGTACCACCCAACCAGCGTTGGTTTACATAGTACATTCCTGAACGTTCTGCTTCTTCTTTGACAGATTCTTGAGCTTGTTTCTTTGTACCAACGAAAAGAACTTTTCCGCCGTCTCCAGCTAAGTCTCTTACAAATTTATAAGCTTCTTCAACTTTTCTTACTGTTTTTTGAAGATCGATGATATAAATTCCGTTACGCTCTTGGAAAATATATTTTTTCATTTTTGGGTTCCAACGGCGTGTTTGGTGACCGAAGTGAACACCAGCTTCAAGCAATTGCTTCATTGAAATAACTGACATGTTTTGTTTCCTCCTAATGGTTTTAATTTGTCCTCCGCTCTCATCATTTTTATCCAGAAACTGTCTCATAGACAGCACCATCTGAACAAATCAGGGAGCGTGTGTGATAACACCGTTAGTAACTATACCACAGCCTGGCAACGCAATCAACTATTTTTGCCAGCATCCGCAAATTTCAGTGCTAATTCCACTTCTGTCTTTCCTTTATTTAATTTTCTGGCGATTTCTTCTACACTTAGCCCTTGATCCTTCAACAAAACAATCTCGTCAGCTAAGGCTTGTTCAGCTGCCGGAGCTTCCTGCTCCTCTGCGGATATTTTTTCCCTCTCATCCGCTGTTTTGTTTGCTGTCCTGTATACTTGTGCAGCCCGAATACGCTGCATGGAAGGTGCTGCAATAGCCCCAGCGCCCTCTGGAGCCCGGTCGGGGGGAGCTGACTTCCCGGGCGTCACAGCAGAAGAAGCCTGTCCAGCGGCTGCGGAATGCTCCGCTGGGCTTGAAGAAGAAAATTCTTTAATAAACTTTTCGTTCTCTTCTTTCATTTCCGCCAGATAAGCGGTCATCATTTCTTCCATATCTGCTACAAGCTTTTCCTGCTCCTTTTTTATTTCATGCAGGCGGTTTTGCCTCATGAACAGCAAAATAATTGCAAAGAGGGCAACAGCGTTAAGTATAAACGAAATAAAGATAAATAGAGTAGCCATGAAGTCTCCTTAATGATAAAACTTTTTCATCCATGCACCGGGTTATTAATTTTGACAAGTTGATTTTTCAGCTTAAACAACGCTTTGGAATGAATTTGCGAAATTCTTGAGGTGGAGAGGCTCAACACTTCGCCTATTTCTGTTAAAGTCAGCTCCTCATGGTAGAATAAACTGAGCACGAGCTGTTCTTTCTCAGACAACTTAGTAATCTCCGCTGTTAATTCCTGAATCAGCTCGCCTTTGACAAGAACATCCTCAGGAAGATCCGCCTTCTCGTCTTTTAAAACAAACCTCTTCCCCTCTGAATCTTCATGATCATGAATTTGTTCATCCATTGACAGGACATTAGCAAATAAATGTTCCGTCATTGTCTGATGGACTTCTTCTTCTGTCATATTCAGCTGCTCTGCCACTTCTGCTGCAGTAATTCTCCGAAGATGCTTTTGCTCCAGTTCTTCAATCTTTGTTTCAATTTTTTTCGCCTTTTCTCTCGTTCCTCTCGGCAGCCAGTCTTCCTTGCGAAGTCCGTCCAGGATCGCTCCGCGAATGCGAAAAGAAGCATACGTATCAAACTTTAAATCCCGAGCCGGATCAAATTTCTTCAACGCATCGTACAAGCCCATTAATCCAAGACTTTTAATATCCTCTTTATTGACGCTTTTTGGCAAACTGGCCGAGATGCGTTGAGAATGAAAGGATACGAGCGGCATATACTTTTCAACAAGCAGATTGCCTGCCTCTGGATCCTCTGACTCTTTCCAGGCAGCCCACAACTTTTGTTCACTATATCTATTCGGTTTGGCCATAGTTGACGTTTCTCCTCCTCGGATTGACCTCTCAGAGAAGTTTTTCTGAAAAAGACGGTCAGGCTATTTATTCTTTACGTTCCACATTTTAATAAAAGATATCGCCGAAACGCAAATAAATTTTTACAACGTCTAGTAGTTCAGTAAGGAATTTCTGTCTACTGCATTCATTTTTAACATTCCGTGCGGTTACGCACGATCAGCTTTTGCATACAGGCGCTAAGAAAGTTGGAAGCCATTTTCTATCCTGCGCTCTTATATACGGCAATTGCCTTTGTTGACTGTTCTTACATAAAGCTCGCAGGTGCGCGGGTCAAATTCGATCGTGCGGCCGCTGCTTCCTCCAACATCTTCTGCTATTACCGGGATATGATACACTTGCAGCATTTGCTTCACAGCCTCGACATTTCTTGGTCCGATTTTGAAGGAGCTGTTTTGCAAATTGAATTGAAACATTTGGGCACCGCCGGCGATCTTGGCTTTCAGCCTATAGGATTGTGCCCCTTCCGCTTTCAACTGCGCCACCAGTTCAGTAATCCCTGTGTCTGCATATTTTGCTTTATTCATATGCCCGCTCTTTGCAAGCGAAGAGTCAGGAAGCATTACATGCACCATTCCGGCAATTGCCATCCGTTCATCGTATATAACTACCCCGACGCAGGAACCCAGCCCGGATGTTCGAATGACATTCGGCGGCCGAACGATATTCAAATCGGCAATCCCTACTTTGATCACTTGTCCGACGCTATTCATTTATCCCAACTCCAAGAGCTTCAAAGATTGGACCGAATGACAGCGGATCAGGAAGCAAGAAGAAATGCCCTTTCATTTCATCGCTGCATCCTGCTTCTACTTCCTTAAGCACCGTTTCGATGACGATGGCATAGTCACCATACCGGGAAGATTCTACAAGGCCATAACTAATGATTGCCCCAAACATATCGATGGCAAGCTCCGGAACTGAAGGATAAATTTGAAGGCGGGTGAAATCGCCAAGCGCCGACAAATAAGAACCGGATAAAATGTTTCCTAACTCCTGCATAGCGGATAATCCGAGGCTCTTTCCCTCTGCTTTCCTAAAGGAAAAACTCTTGTCGCCTGTCATATTGCTAATAAAATGTTCCGCTTGCTGCAAGGAAAGGACAAAAAACATGTTGCCCGTCACTTCTCCCTCAATTCGCAAGCTCACACTGACAACTTCTTCTTCCGCACCGCCCGCCATTTCCATCATTTCATTAAAGGACACAATTCTGGCACTTGGAACCTTCATATCGATTTGTTTGTTCAACAAAGTTGACAGGGCAGTAGCTGCATGGCCAGCGCCAATGTTGCCAAATTCTTTTAAAATATCTAAATGGGTGGTATTCATTTTTTCTATATAGTTCATCGTTTTTGGCCCCTACTTGAAAACTCGTTCTAAATTCAGCAGGATGAGCAGTCTTTTTTCAAGTTTGGCAACGCCGGTAATATACTCAGCCTCTACCGCTCCAACCACATCAGGCTGCGGCTCAATAATACTCTTTGGAATGTCAAGAACATCGTTGGCGCTGTCGACAACAAGTCCAACCTCGATATCGTCACAGGAAGCAATAATAATTCTTGTCTGTTCATCGTATTCTTTTTCCGGAAGGTTAAAGCGATTGCGCAAATCAATAATTGGGGTAACAACCCCACGCAGATTAATGACACCTTTAATGAAAGGCACGGTTCCCGGCACGCGTGTAATGTGTATCAGCTTTTCAATCCCTTGAACTTGATGGACCGGAAATGCATATTCCTTGTCCATCAATTGGAAAGCAATGACTTTAATCATTGACGGAGCTGCAATTTCACTCATTGTTTTTCCCTCCTTTTCCCCTCTATTCCTTATTTTATTAACGCATTGCAATCTACAATTAAAGCTACTTGGCCATCTCCGAGGATGGTAGCTCCTGAGATAGCAAACACATTAGATAAATAGTTTCCAAGTGACTTTAGCACGACTTCTTGCTGCCCGATAAACGAGTCAACAACCAAACCAGCCATTTTATCTCCTTTGCGGACGATTACAATCGAATAGAAATCATCTTCTTGACTTTCCTTCGGTACTTCAAATATTTTTTCCAGGAAAACAAGCGGTACGATTTTTCCGCGGAAGTCAATCACCTGCTGTGTATGGGCATTAAAGACATCTTCTTTTTTGACGATTGCCGTTTCAATAATAGAAGATAGCGGAATAGCATATTTTTCCTGTTCCACTTCCACCAGCATGACAGAAATAATTGAAAGCGTCAGCGGCAATTGAATCAGGAAGGTCGACCCCGCTCCTTCTGCTGCTTCGATACTGATCGATCCGCCAAGGGATTCGATTGTCGTTTTCACTACATCCAAACCTACCCCGCGGCCGGAAATATCGGATATCGTATCAGCAGTTGAGAAGCCGGAAGCTAAAATCAGTTCATAAATTTGATTATCCGTCATCGAAGCAGCCTGTTCTTCTGTGACAACACCTTTGGCAAGTGCTTTATCCAGCACTTTATGCTTGTTAATGCCTGCTCCGTCGTCCTCTATTTCAATAAATACATGGTTGCCGCTATGATAAGCCTTCAGTTTAACCGTTCCTTCTTCGCGTTTGCCTTTAGCTCTTCTTTCTTCAGGCATTTCAATCCCATGGTCAATGGCGTTGCGGATTAAGTGAACGAGCGGGTCGCCGATTTCATCAATGACTGTTCGATCAAGCTCTGTTTCTGCTCCAATGATTTCTAAGTTGATTTTTTTATTTAAATCACGAGCCAGCTGGCGCACCATTCTTGGGAAGCGGTTAAACACTGTTTCTACTGGCACCATTCGCATATTCAAAATAATAGTCTGCAAATCACCGGAAATTCTAGACATTCTCTCTACTGTTTCATTTAACTCAGGGTTGTTGAGTTCACCTGAAATTTGCTCCAGCCGTCCCCGGTCAATCACAAGTTCTTCAAATAAGTTCATTAAAATATCAAGTCGTTCGATATTTACACGAATCGTTTTGTTTGACACAGCCGCCTGCTTTCCAGGCTTTGGCTCTTCCTGCTTCTCTGCTTTTTTAGGCACAGAAGCTGTTGGCGCAGGGGCAGGGGCTGAGGCAGCTGCCACTTCTTTTGCTGCTTCTCCGGTATCAAGCGGCTGAGCAACAAATTCGGAAACAGCCACTCGTTCTACTTCTGATACCTTTTTCACCTTGCTTTCGATATCATTTGCTGCTTCTTGTGTAATAAGCGTTACTACAAAGCGCTCATCAAACTGCTCTGATTCAAGTTCTTCGGTAGAAGGCGTAGATTTAATAACTTCCCCGCATTTTTCCAGCACTTCAAATACCATAAATACGCGCGCTGCCTTCAGCACACAATCAGCACGAAGCTCGACCTCTACTTCAAAGCAGGTAAATCCCTGTTCTTTTGATTGTTGAATCACCGTGTATTCAAACTCATCATATTTGACCGCTGAAGAAGGGCTGACAGAAGGAGCAGCTTCTGTTTGTGCAGAAGAATCAGCATGGACCGTTTCGCCATTTTCAATCTTCAGCAGCTTATCAACGATATCGGTGACATCACGCTTTCCTGCGCCGCCGGCAGCGATATCTTGTACCATTGCTTCTAGATCATCAATTGAAGAAAATACTACATCTAAAATCTCCGCTGTTACGTGCAGCTTATGATTACGGATTGCATCCAGAACATTTTCCATTTTATGGGTTAAGTTAGCTAAATCTTCATATCCCATGGTCGCAGACATCCCTTTTAACGTGTGGGCAGACCGGAAAATTTCATTAACGATGGCCAGATCGTCAGGACTTTTCTCCAGTAACAGCAAATTTTCATTGATTGCCTGCAAATGTTCCTTACTCTCATCAATAAAGACTTCTAAATATTGATTCACTTCCATCAGCCACTCACCCTTTCTATCCTATATACTCTAAAATTTTTTGAGCAATGTGTTCCACAGGAACCGTGCAGTCGACTAAGCGGGTGGCAATAGCAGCTCGTGGCATTCCAAATACAACACAAGACTCCTCTGATTCTGCAATGGCATGCACGTTTCCTGTTTCTTTCAGCTTAATGAGGCCGTTTGCCCCATCTGCTCCCATCCCTGTCATAATAACAGCCACCTTATCAAAACCGGTCACTTCGCTGACGGATTCAAACATCACATCCACCGCCGGCCGGTGCCCGTTAACAGGAGGGGACTGGTCAAGATTGACAGCAAGCGTCATTCCCTGCTCCTTCACCTTTAAATGAAAATTGCCCGGGCAAATATAAGCTGTTCCATTTCGGAGCGTTTCCTTGTCCTCCGCTTCTTTGACATGAACCGCAGATAAAGAATCCAGGCGCTGGGCCAATGATTTCGTAAATCCCGGAGGCATATGCTGAACAACCAGCACGGCTGCCTCCAAGTCCTTCGGCAGTTGTGTCAGGACTTTTTGAAGGGCGCGCGGACCTCCTGTTGATGTACCGATGACCACAAGGCTCCGGTTGCTCTTTCGCTTTCTTACACTCGCACCGGCAGCGGCCAGGCTTCTTTTTTCCGGCGCTCTCAAGGTTGCTTTGTGAGTGGAAGCTGGATAGTCAGCCGCAATAACGGGCCGTAAGTTCGCTTTGCTGGCAGCAAGTACTTTTTCTATCAATTCATCCTTAATTCGATGAAGATCAAGTGAAATAGTGCCTGATGGTTTTTTTACGAAATCAACGGCTCCTTTTTCCATCGCCCGAAGCGTAGTCTCGACTCCTGCACCTGTTAAGCTGGATAGCATAACAATAGGCGTCGGCATATGCTCCATAATATAGCCAAGGGCATCAAGACCGTCCATTTCCGGCATTTCTACATCCATTGTAATGACTGCCGGTTGAAACTTTTTAATTTTTTCAATTGCGTCTTTCCCATTTCGGGCCGTTGCTACAACCTCTAATTCAGGATGGGAAGATAAAAACTCGGTAATTAACTTACGCATAAACGCAGAGTCATCAACTACAACTACTTTTTTTCCTCTCATTGTCAATGCCTGCCTTTCACAAAGAAGTGACGAAGCTTCGATATAAAACTATTTGTTTCCGGACGCTCCTCAAGGTATCCGTAGCCTTCTCTGTACAGTTTCACAGCCTCCTGTAAAGCCCTGGAAACCTTGGCATTCGGGGCTGCCACAAGAAAGGGAATCTGGGCACTGACAGCTTTCTTCACAGCCGTACTTTCCGGCAATACTCCCAATTCGAAGCTTGATTTTCCCAAAAACTTGCGGATAGCTTGTTGAAGCCGTTTCACAGCCTCTTGCCCTTCCCTTTCCGAGTCTGCCCGGTTGCATAGGAGATAGAATGCGCTTTCTCCGCCTTGAAAATGAATATATTTCATCATGGAATAGGCATCTGTAATCGAAGTCGGTTCAGGGGTAGTGACAACGATGATATCATCCACTGACATGAGAACGTTGAGGGCTTCCTTTGTCGCACCTGCTCCCATATCAAACAATAAGTAGTCATACTGCTCCTGAAGAGCTTCTATTCCTTCCAGCCACCGGCTGAAATGACTGTTATCCCATTCAATCAAGCGGCTGAGGCCCGATCCCCCTAAAATATAAGAAACACCTTCCTGATCCCTGTATATCAACTCTTCCAGTGAAAGGTCTTTCTCAAAAAAATCGGCAATTGAGCGGCCGGCCGTCTGTCCGGTCAGCACATGAATATTTCCCATTCCGATATCCATATCAAATATTAGCACTTTTTTCCCATGGCGGGTTAACTCAATAGCAAAATTCAATGAAATGTTTGATTTTCCGACGCCGCCTTTTCCACTCACAATGGCTACTGTTTTTGCCCTTTTTCCCGTAAGGCGGTTGATTCTTCTTCGCAACTCTGCTGCTTGGTCATTGTTTGTCATAAGCGCTCACCAAAAATGAGAGCTGTCAGCTTTTCAGGATTAGGACGGACCAAATCGTCCGGTACATTTTGCCCATTCGTTAAATAAGCTACTCCTTTGCCATATCGGCACATGACATTTATAATGGCGCCGCAGCTTGTCGTTTCATCCATTTTTGTAAAAATAAACTGTTCGATCGGCACAGTGGAAAACCGATCAATCACTGAATGAATATCCTGCTCTTTCGCGGTCAAGGAGAGCACCAAATAGTTCTTCATTTTTTCAAAAGGGATCGTTGCCTTCAATTCTCTGACGAATTGCTCCTCTAAGTAGTTTCGTCCAGCCGTATCGATGTACACGACATCGTATGCTTTAAACTTCTCAATAGCCGGCTTCATATCGGCTGGCTTATAAACTACCTCCACCGGAACCTTTAGTAAATCCCCATATGTTTTCAATTGCTCAATGGCGGCAATCCGATACGTGTCAGTCGTAATAAAAGCGGTTTTAAGCTTTTTCTCGAGCACGCTTTCGGCCGCCATTTTGGCAAGCGTGGTCGTCTTGCCGACTCCTGTCGGCCCGACGATACTAATAAACTTTTTTGGAAGAGCCGCGTGCTCTTTTTGCAGCGGCGTGACTTTCTCAACCAGCCACTGCCGGCTCCATTCGTCTGCCGTTTTCTCAGTAACCTGTCCTTTTTCTTCCTTCCATTTTTCCAGAAGCAGCTGCTTCAGCTCTTGAATCAAGCCATCTTCCACTTCTTGTTTCTTCAGCTTGATCAGCGGCAGCTTCAACTCTTCCGGGTAGGCTTCCAATGAAAGCTGATCCGCCTTGGAAAACTGTTTGATTATTTCCTTCAGCTCGTTTAATTCCCTCTTTAATATCTCTTCGCTGCTTTTTTCTGTTTTCAGCGGCAATTCAGGCTTCCTCTTTACAGGAACCGCTTCTTGCGGGCGAACACTTTCCTGTGCCGGATTCGGATCCACTGCTGCTACTACTTCCATTTTCTTCTTTTTGAACAGTCCTAAAAATCCTCCGGTATACACAGTTTTTGACTGTAAAATCACAGCCTGCTCCCCCAGCTCGGCACGGATTTTTTTCATCGCTTCCGGCATAGATGCTGCGGTGTATTTTTTTACTTTCAATCTAAGTTCACCACCCCTACACTTTGAACTTCAACATTCGGTTCAAGTTCATTGTAAGATAAAATCGGCAATTGCGGAAAATACCGTTCAGCAAGCTGCCTGATATACATGCGGATAGCAGGCGAACATAAAATGATCGGCGTCTGCTGCATGAAAGAAACCTGTTCGACTTGAGCGGCCATTGCCTCTAAGATCTGCTGAGAATCCATCGGGTCAAGCGACAAAAAGTTGCCGTGCTCTGTTTGCTGGACACTGTCAGCTACCCTTTTCTCCACCTGTCCGGATAAAGTAATTACTTTTAATGGCTCTCCCGGCTCAGCATACTGTCCGGTGATTTGCCGTGCCAGCGCTTGACGGACATATTCCGTCAATAAATCGGTGTCGGAAGTCATCTTTCCGAAGTCAGCCAGCGTTTCAAAAATGACTGGCAAGTTTCGGATGGAGATGTTTTCTTTTAAAAGCTTAGCAAGAACTTTTTGAACTTCTCCCACTGTCAGCGGATTTGGCGTTACTTCCTCTGCCAGAATTGGATAGGATTCTTTTAAATGTTCAATTAGCTGCTGTGTTTCCTGGCGTCCAAGCAATTCGTGAGCATTTGCTTTAATCACTTCTGTTAAATGGGTGGACACAACACTCGGCGGGTCAACAACCGTGTATCCTAAGATCTCAGCCTGTTCCTTCATTTCTTCTGTAATCCATTTCGCCGGAAGGCCAAATGATGGTTCCACCGTGTCGATTCCTTCAACGGACTCATCATCTTCCCCTGGACTCATAGCCAGATAATGATCAAGCAGCAGATCGCCGGAAGCCATTACACTCCCTTTTATTTTGATGCGATACTCATTCGGCTGCAGCTGGATGTTATCGCGGATCCGGACAACCGGAATCACAAGGCCAAGCTCAATTGCCAGCTGGCGCCGGATCATCACCACCCGATCAAGCAAATCACCGCCCTGGCTGGCATCTGCCAGAGGAATCAGCCCATAGCCGAACTCAAATTCAATCGGATCAATATTTAATAAGTTCACGACACTTTCCGGACTTTTTAATTCCTCTGTTTCCATTTCCTCTTCTGCCTCAAATAGATCGATCTCTTCTTTTTCAGGTGAACGCTGGAGCATATAGCCTCCGAGAGCAAGAGCACCGGCAATTGGAATCGTTAAGATGTCATTAATTGGCGTTGCCAGACCCAACAAGAAAATCGTTCCGCCAGCTACGTAGAGCATCATTGGAAAAGCTAGGAGCTGAGACATAATGTCTTCTCCCAGATTGCCGGTAGAAGCTGCTCGTGTAACGACAATACCAGTTGCTGTTGAAATCAAAAGGGCCGGTACTTGAGAAACAATGCCATCGCCTACTGTCAGCAGTGAATAGCGAGTCGCCGCTTCAGCTGCCGGCAACCCCTGCTGAACAACACCGATAATCATCCCAAAGATTAAGTTAATGATAACAATGATGATACCGGCGATCGCATCCCCTTTAACGAACTTTGTTGCACCGTCCATCGCGCCATAAAAGTCAGATTCCCGGCTGACCTTTTCCCGCCGTTCTCTTGCTTCCTGTTCAGAAATCATGCCGGCATTCAAATCTGCGTCAATACTCATTTGCTTTCCGGGCATCGCATCAAGTGTAAAACGTGCAGCTACTTCCGATACACGCTCTGACCCTTTCGTAATGACGATAAATTGAATGATAATTAAAATTAAAAAGACAACCATCCCGACGACAACGTTTCCGCCGACAACGAATGTTCCAAACGTTTCAACGACGCCCCCTGCTTCGCCTTTGCTTAAGATTGAGCGCGTCGTGGAGACATTGAGCCCCAGCCGAAACAGCGTCAGCAATAAGAGCAAGGACGGAAATACAGAGAACTCCAGTGCTTCTCTCATATTCATCGAAATAAGCAGCACCAAAAGCGCAAGAGAAATATTTATAATAATTAACACACTCAGCAGCCACGACGGCAGCGGAATGATGAGCATAGCCACAATTAAAATTACACTTAACAATACGGAGACGTCTCTTGCTTTCATTTCTCTCTCTCCCAACAACAAAACTTACAATTTATTTTTTATTCGGTAGACATACGCCAGAATTTCAGCCACCGCTTTAAAAAACTCTTCCGGAATCGGCTGGCCTACTTCCGCCTGGTCATAAAGCGACCTTGCCAACGGTCGGTTTTCAATTAACTCAACCTCATTCTCTCCGGCGATATACTTTATTTTCTGAGCAAGGTAATCCACCCCTTTTGCTACGACGACCGGGGCATCTGCCTGCTCTTCATCATATTTTAAGGCGATTGCATAATGGGTCGGATTCGTAATGACAACGTCCGCCTGGGGCACCTCCTGCATCATCCGGCCCATCGCCATTTCCCGCTGGCGCTGTTTAATTTTCGACTTAATGAGCGGATCACCCTCGATGTTTTTATATTCATCTTTAATATCCTGCTTGGACATGCGAATGCTTTTTTCGAAATCATACTTTTGATATAAAAAATCAAGAAGCGCCAAGAAAAGCAGCGCGGCGGAGGCGGCCGCTCCCATCTGCAATGTCAATATTCCAACAGTTTGCAACGCATCCGCCGTGGACTTAAATGAAAGCTTTAGCACATCCTCAATATTTGACCAAAGAATAAAAAACGTAATAGCGCCAACAAAGGTGATTTTCAACATCGACTTCAGCAGTTCCACCAAAGCCCTGACAGCAAAGATTCTTTTAAATCCTTTAATCGGATCCAGCTTCTCAAGCTTGGGCTTCAATGGTTCTCCCGTGAACAAAAAGCCTACCTGCATATAGTTCGCTACGAGTCCGGCTAGAAGAGCCACCAGCATTACCGGGCCTAGTATATATACCAGCTGCTCCATAATTTCGAGAACAATGACCTTCAAATTGGCCTCTGTAACTGGCATCGTAAGATAATACTGTAATGAATGCTGAAATAGATGAAGAATGCCTTTTCCTATAAACGAAGCTCCGACAAATAAAAAGCCAAACAACGCTAGTAAACTGACCGCTGTCGTCACATCCTGGCTTTTGGCCACTTGCCCTTTTTTACGGGAATCCTGCCTTTTCTTCGGAGTGGCTTTTTCTGTTTTCTCTCCGGCGAAAAATTGGAGATCTAGTTTCAAATTTTCCAATTCAGGCCCCTCCCAGCAGCGACATCACATCACGCATCGTATACAGCATCAGCTCAAACAGCTTTTGAATCACTGTAAACATCAGCCCAATTACTACCGTCATGACGATAAATGCGACACCGATTTTCACAGGAAACCCCACTACAAAGATGTTTAGCTGCGGTACAGTCCGAGCCACGATCCCCAATGCGACATCCACTAAAAATAGCGTGGCTACCACGGGCATAGACATTTGAAAAGCAATCAAAAACATCGAGCTAAACGCCCGGCTCATATATCCGGCGAGGCTGCCGCTATCGAAATGAAGCGACAACTGATCAATAGGAACATATTGATAACTGTAAAAAATGCCATCTAGCATCAAATGGTGTCCATTGAGCGCCAGCAGTAATAATAAAGCGAACATATACAAGTACTGCCCCATCAGCGGGCTTTGTGTCCCGGATTGCGGGTCAATCACATTGGCGATAGCAAAACCCATCTGAAAGTCAATCAATCCTCCGGCAATTTGTATAGCCGCTATCATCATATAAGCGGATAAGCCAATGAGCAAACCGACAAGCGCTTCCTTTAAAATTAACAAAAAGTATCTGCCATCAATCTCAAGCGGACCGACATCCATCGTGTAATACATCATCCAGGCAAGCAGAACAGCCAAGCCAATTCGGTGCATCGCCGGTATGGACCGATGAGAGAATAACGGCATTGTTATAAAGAAAGTGGAAACCCGGACGATAATTAATAATAAGACAGAAAAATGAGGTACTATTTCTTCCATTCCATCAACCTACAAATCTAGTTAAATTCGTAAATATATCAAGCGTGTAAGAAAGCATTTTGCTGAGCATCCACGGCCCGAAGAAAATTAATCCAACTAAAACAGCAACAATCTTCGGAATAAATGCCAGTGTCTGCTCCTGAATTTGCGTTGTCGCCTGAAAAATGCTCACTGCCAGCCCAACGACAAGCGCAATTAACAAGAGCGGGCCGCAAACAATAATTGTTGTATAAACCCCTTTTTCTGCCAAGGAAATAACCATTTCAGAATTCATTGTTCCACCTACTTAAAAGCTTTTCAGCAAAGATTGGATGACTAGATACCAGCCATCAACAAGAACGAAGAGCAGAATCTTAAAAGGAAGAGAAATCATAACCGGCGGAAGCATCATCATCCCCATCGACATTAAAATACTGGCAACTACCATATCAATAACGAGGAACGGAATAAAAATCATAAAACCAATTTGAAATGCTGTTTTAATTTCACTTAAAGCGAATGCCGGGACAAGCGAGGTTAAAGGAATGTCTTCCACCGTTTCAGGACGCTCAGCCCCTGAATAATTTAAAAACAATTCTAAATCCTTCTGTCTCGTATGCTCACTCATAAAATCTTTTAAAGGGATACTGGCCTTATCGTATGCCTGCTCCAAGTTAATCTCTTCATTAAATAACGGTGTGAGCGCTTCGTCATTTATTTCCTGGAATACCGGTGCCATAATGAAAAAGGTTAAAAACAGCGAAAGACCGATCAATACTTGCGTCGGCGGCATTTGCTGTGTGGCAAGCGCTGATCTGACGAACGACAGCACAATGATAATGCGGGTAAAACAAGTCATTAAAATTAAAATGCTCGGTGCAAGCGACAGCACGGTCAGCAGCAGGAAGAGCTTAACCGATGTTGATACATTGTCAGGAGAACTGTTATTAAAAAACTCCATAAACTCATTCATCTTGCTTCTTCTCCCTGTTGTTCATTTTAGAAATGGTTTGCTGGCGCGATTGTTTCAGCTCGCTTAATTTACCTGCTAGTATTTGTTTAAAGGGATCCTGCTTTTCATTGTCCCTCTCTTCTTTTCCTTTTCGCTTGTTCATCAGCCTTGTGACTATATCCTGTGGCTGAAGCATTTGCTCGGCTTGGTTATTATAGTGGTCAACAAAGCGGGCTAATTCGGTTTCGTCATTAATTTCCTTGAGCAATTCAATGTTTTCTCCGACTCCGACAATAAGGATCCTGTCGCCAACTTTCACCATCTGGATCGACCGGTTGCCTCCAAGCGGAGTTCCCCCTAAATGCTGGATTAATTTCGATTGCTGATAAGAACGGCTTTTCTGGTTAACAAAGCGGAGTAAAAAATAAATAAGAGCAAGGACAAAAATTAACGCGCCTATCATTTTTACAAAATCCCAAATTGTTACTCCTACTGTCTTCTCGGCTTCTAATTGCTGGTTTTGACTGCCTTGCTTTTCCTTCTTCGGCTGTTCTTTTTGCTGCCCGCATTTTTCAGGGCTTTGCAAACAGTCCTTTACGTTATTGTCAAATGGCTCTGCTTGCGCGACAGAAACATTGCCTGCAAACAGAGCCATAGTGAAGAGGATGAAAGCGAAAGGCTTAAAAAGTTGTCTGATCAAATAATGCACCTTCTTAAGCTTATGCTAGTGTTTTGGAGATTGCCTCAATGACGCGGTCAGGCTGAAATGGTTTGACAATGAAGCCCTTGGCTCCTGCCTGAATGGCGTCAATAACCATTGACTGTTGTCCCATAGCAGAACACATAATGATTCTGGCATTCGGGTCATCTGCCTTGATTTCTTTCAAAGCGGAGATTCCATCTTTTTCAGGCATGGTAATATCCATTGTGACTAAATCAGGCTTCAGCTCTTTATATTTCTCAACGGCCTGTGCCCCGTCAGATGCTTCCCCGACGACTTCAAATCCGTTCTTGGTAAGAATGTCTTTAATCATCATGCGCATAAACGCAGCATCGTCTACAACTAGAATGCGGTTTCCCATGGTCACTAACCCCCAAAATAAATTAGTTTAAATTTTTTAAACGGTCGCTCTGACTTAAAATATCTGTAATTCGAACGCCGAAGTTTTCTTCAATAACTACTACTTCTCCTTTAGCTATCAGCCGGCTGTTGACAAGAATATCAACCGGTTCACCTGCCAATTTATCCAATTCAATGATAGACCCGGCAGACAAATCAAGAATATCCTTCACAGATTTGCTTGTTCTTCCGAGCTCTACAGTTACTTGTAATGGAATATCCAGCAGCATATTTAAATTGCGGGCTTCATGCTCCTGCAGCGGTGCCGGCTCAAATGACGCAAAAGAAGCTGGCTGGACATTGACAGCTGGCTGTTGCACCGCTGCACTTGCCTGTTGTCTGTTCACTTGCATCAGCGGCTGCTTCTGTTCAGATGAAGCAGAAGGCATCGGCTGTCCAGCGCTTTGGAGTGGCTTGCCCGGCTCTGGCTGTGTTTTAGGAGCTTCCATCATTTCTGTTGCCGCTGCTTGTTCTTTCACTGAAGGGTTCATTAATTCATGAACGAGCTCTTTCGCGAATTCCAATGGAACAAGTTGCATAATATTGGAATCAATTAGGTTGCCAATCGTCAGCCGGAAAGAGATTTTCACAAGCAGCTCTTGGCTATTGATGGTCTCTTCGCCTTTTCCTACATTCAAATCCATTAAACCGATCGAAGGCGGTGAAATATCCACTCGTTTATTAAAAATGGTGGACATTGACGTTGCCGCCGAGCCCATTATTTGATTCATCGCTTCCTGTACAGCGCTCAGCTGAATTTCCCCTAAAGTCGCATCCGGGTTTGTACCATCTCCTCCAAGCATTAAATCGGCGATAATGGCTGCATCTGTCTGTTTAATAACGAGCAGGTTCGTCGCTCCTGTAAATCCCTCTGTATATTCCACTTCAATGGCTACATAAGGGTGAGGAAACTCATTTTTTAAATTTTGCCGGTCAATAATGCTAACGGTTGGCGTAGTAATCTCTACTTTTTGATTTAACAAACTGGACAATGCTGTAGCCGAACTTCCAAATGAAATGTTACCGATTTCGCCGAGGGTATCCTGCTCGAAAGAGTCGACATACATTTCGGTGTCTACTGCAGTCGGTTCTATTACTTCTTCGCTCTCTTTATTTTCATCTGCTGTGCCTTTTAACAAGGCATCAATTTCTTCTTGAGAAAGCATGCCGTCACCCATGATCCTCATCTCCCCCCTTGAAATCATCAAGAATTTGGATTGCCATTTTTTTTATTCAACTTTCCAGCCTGGGCCGTAAACTTTGGAATATCACTCACTTTTACAATTAAAGGCTCATCGATACGCTTTTCAAGCTCGATAACATCTCCAATGGAAAGCGCCAAAAATTCTTCAATGGTAATGCTCGTTCCGCCAAGTTCTGACACAACTGGAACTTCTGCTTTTTGAATTCGTTTTTGTAAGTTTTCAAGTTCTTCCGGCTCCCTTTCCTTCCTGTCCGGATTTTGCATCCAGTAATGAACAGAAAGTTTCGGTATAACCGGCTCTAAAACAACATGCGGGAGACAAATATTGATCATCCCGGTCGTTTCACCGATAGTCGTATCCAATGATATCACAACCACTGTTTCATTCGGAGATACCATCTGCAAAAATTGCGGATTTACCTCGAAGTTTGTCATCAACGGGTCGATATCAACGATATTAGACCACGCCTCCCGGTAATGTTCAAATGCCCGTTCAAATACACTGGACATAATCTTTGTTTCTATCTCTGTCAATCCTTCAATATTGTTTATGCTTTCCCCGCGACCGCCAAGCAATCTGTCTAAAACCGCGTAAGCAATATTCGGATTTACCTCCATCAGAACGTGGCCGTCTAGAGGCGGAACCTCGAATACATTAAGTACGGTCATATTGGGGATGGAACGGATGAATTCTTCATAGGGAATTTGATCCGTTGAGGCGACCGAAATCTGCACGAATGTCCGCAGCTGAGCTGAAAAGAACGTCGTTAAAATGCGGGCAAAGTTGTCATGCATCCTTGTAAGGCTGCGGATTTGATCTTTGGAAAAACGAAGCGCCCTTTTAAAATCGTAAACTTTAACTCTCTTTTCCTGCTCTTCCTTTTTCAGCTCATCAGCATCCATCTCCCCTGTAGAAAGGGCGGACAGCAGGGCGTCTATTTCATTCTGCGATAAAACCTCTCCCGACATACTGTCACCTCCATCAAATAGATTGTCATGTGTTACTGAATAATATAAGAGGTGATGTACACGTCAAGCACTTTGCCGTCCTGCATAATGTCATTTAACTGATCCTTTAGCTGGCCCGTTAATTGCTCCTTGCCTTTTTCCCTTTTAGATCCTGGGATTTCATTTCGGAAAGCTGTTCAATAATAATGTTCTTCGCTTGAAAATCACGCTTGGTCATTTCCTCTTTTGCTTTTTTGCTGTCTGTTTGAATCTTAAAGGAAATGCGAATGTAATCATCCGACGCCAAATTAGTTGTCAGCTCTGGAATATCCACTGATGACTCTATCACCTCGTCAATATTTGGCGCTTCTGCTTTACTTTCTTTAGAAGACTTCAAAATGATGATAATCGCAGCTGTGCCGATTAATAAGATAACCGTCAGCATCACGATCATAACTGTCAGAAGCTTATTATCACCTTTTCCGGACTTTGCTTCAGTCTCCATTTGTCATCTCTCCCTGTTCCATTTTCCCCAATACATGCACCCGGCGGTAAAATTCCTCTATCCGCTGTATTACTTCCGCTTCATTCTCACGCACCAGGTACTTCTTCCCGTTGGAAAGCGTAATCGTTGTATCCGGGAAACTTTCAATTGTTTCAATATAAAGGGCATTCAGCGAAAAAGGCTTGCCATTTAATCTCGTTACATTAATCAATCGATTTCAGGGCTGAAGCGGCCGCTTCGCCCTGGCACCTCCTTCATTTACAAATCCCCGTTAACGCTTCAGATTCACAAGCTCCTGAAGAATTTCATCTGACGTTGTAATAATGCGAGTATTCGCTTGGAATCCGCGCTGAGCTACGATCATCTCTGTGAACTCTTCGGACAGATCCACGTTAGACATTTCGAGTGTACCGGAAACAACCGTTCCTCCGGTTAATGGATTTTGTATATCCCCAGAGTTAGTAGTGGTTCGATACAAGTTTTGCCCTACTTTTTCCAGCCCTTCTGGATTAGAAAAAGTAGCGATAGCGATCGGGTTTTTTTCAACTCGCTGATCATTGCTATCAACAATAACAATCTTTCCATCTGAACCAACACTAAAGCTTTTGCTATTTAATGGAATATTAATTTTGTTTCCTGTCGTATCTAAAACGTATAGTCCATCGCTGGTTACAAGGTCTCCGGCTTTGTCAAGGTAAAAGTTACCAGCTCTTGTCAGATAACGATTAGTGCCGTCTTGGACAACAAAAAATCCGTCGCCGGCGATCGCTAAGTCAAGAGGACGAGCAGTCGTTTGGGTGCTTCCCTCAGTGTGAACCGTATCAATCGCTGCCAGAGAAGAGCCTAGTCCAACCTGTTTCGGGTTTGTTCCCCCTCTAGTGGCTGTTGCTGCACTGGCTCCGGAAATTTGCTGGCTGATCATATCTTTAAAGATGACACGGCCTTTTTTAAATCCATAGGTGTTTACGTTGGCAATGTTGTTACCAATAACATCTAATTTCGTTTGAAAGCCTTTCATTCCGCTGATTCCTGAGTACATTGAACGTAGCATGATTATTTTCCCCTTTCGAATGAATCTTGCTTTACAAGATTTGATTCGTTCTTTTCAATGGACTGACCATCTGTCTGCTTCTCAACTTTTATCGGCCGAGAGTGTTTTCGATCGATATGCACTATGATATTTTACCTAAAAAATTATTTATTTTTCAACTCTCATTAGGGCAGAAGAACTAATTGTTTCACCATTATCAAGCTGGAGCCAAATAGCGCCGTCCTTCATAGATACAGATTTCACCACTGCTGTTTGCTCGGCTCCCTCTTTATTCCAAGTCACTTTATGTCCGATTAGGTGGCTGGCGTCAACCAGTGAGTTTCCGCTGCCGGCAGAGCCGCCCTTTACTTCCGAAATATTGGCCGGGTCTAAAACCGTGCCATCTGCTAATATAAACTGGACGCCGTCTCCCTTAAATTGAATAGAGGTGATTGTGCCAGTTCCCGTTTGAACAGCTGATTCTCCGCCCGGTTCAGTGCTCTCCACAATTTTGTGCCAGGTGACTTCCTTGCCGACAAACGAGTTATAGCTGATCATTTGCGACGTGTGCTGCATTTGCAGAAACTTGTCAAAGGAGGAGGCCATGTTCGTCATTTGCTCTAAGGAAGAAAATGTCGCCATTTGTGCAATAAAATCCTTATCTTCCATCGGGCTGAGCGGGTCCTGGTTTTGCAGCTGCTTCATTAAAATTTTTAAAAACTCGTCTTTTCCAAGAGAGCTGTTTCCTGTGTTCGGCTTCGGTCTGTTATTTTCCAAATACAAACTTGGATCGATTTTAGCCATAGGCCTTTACACCTCCACATTGAGTAATAAGTCCTGAAAATTCTCAGCTGGCTCGTCATCCGTTTCTGTCGGCTGCGCCATTTGCTGTTGCTGCTGCCGGGATTGCTGCTGTTGCTGGCGATCAAACTTTTGCGGTTCTGCTTGGCTGAATGTCAGCTCAATTTTGTCCACATTGATGTTTTGCTGGCCGAAAGCGTGCTTCAGGCTGCTTACATGCTGTTCAAATAATTCCTTCACTGCAGAAGTTGAGGATAAAATCTTGGCTGTCATCATGCCGTTTTGCTGCAGCAATTCTATGCGCAGACTGCCAAGCTGCTCCGGATAAAGCCTAATCAGCAGCTTTGTGCCGTTCGGCATTTTGACCAAATTAGAATTTCCAAGCACTTGTGAAAACTTCTCAATAAATTGCTCCATATTAATAGGCCGCGGATTTGTGTGAACACTTAAGGAAAAGGTTTCAGTACGTCCCAATTGATGGAAGAATGACGGCATATGTACCGTGCCTTCCTTTCCAGATGGAGCAGTCGGAAGCTTTTGCAGCACTTGTCCGTCTTCTGGTTCAGCCGCTGGTGCTTGTTTTCCAGTAGAATGCGGCTGCAAAAAGTTTTGAAACGCTCTTTGTATAATCATTGTCCGATTGCTTGTCTGGGGCTGAACCAGCAGTTTATCGAGCTTATCGGCAATTTCTTTCATAGAGTTTTTGATAGCTGCGTGAAAGGAAAGGTCTTTTGCTATACTATCTGCTTGTTCTCCAAGCAGTTGCAACAGCTTTCCGGCTGTTAGAACCGTTTGGACCGCCTTTTCATCAAGTGTTGTCCATTTCTCGGCCGGTACAGCAGCCAGCGATTGGACCGCCTGCAGCAAAGCAGCAAACTCTTCATTCCCGGACAAGACAGGCGGCAGCTGTTCTTCCTGCTGACTTTGACCGCCATCCACTCGTTCCTCCGCTGGCAGAATGGTTTGTTCTGCATCTGCCAAATGGGAGATTTGTCCGATTAGCCTTTGGATATTTTCTTGCAGCTGCGCTGTGCTCATTCCTAAAAAAGCAGCAAGCTCCTCAAAGGAAGGAAATTTGCCATCCGCCATCCATTCCTTAGCAATGGCCCTGATAGCTTCCGGTATATCTGCAATTCCTTCAATGCTCAAGGCTTCAGCTGTTTGTTTTTCACTAGTGAGCCTCTCTTGTGCCGGATTAGCCCCACCGCTTTGAACTGATTGGTCGTTTTGCTGTCCTGCAAGAAGCGATTTAAAATCTGCAGCTGAAGCAGCCGGCTCATTTGCAGAAGGTTGCGCTGTATTCTTTTGAACTGGAAGCGCGTTTACCAATTGCATCATCATCTGACACCCCCTTGCTTCTGTAATCATCGGCCGTCTCTTATTTAAGAAACACCAGAAAGTAGTTTTGTATATTTAGCGGCTTTTTCTGGAGGAAGCTTCTCTAAAATATCCGCTTGTTTTTCTGTACTCATTTCTGACAAGATTTTCACCGCTTCATTATCTGATAAATTCACCAGGATGTTCGCAATGTTTTTAGGAGACATAGATTCGTATGTGCTAATTAACTGATTATCTTGCTTTTCCTCAGCGACGGCTGCATCATCTGTCTCTTTCAGCTTTTCAAGCTCAATTTCAAGACGATCCTTTTCCGTATACAAATCCTCCATTTTCTTATCTGATGCCTTTAGATTTTTTTCAAGCTGCTCAATTTTTGCCTCTTTGTTTTTTATTTCTGCTTGTAAGGAAACAATTTTTTCCTTATCCGTCTGGCCGCCTTTGTCAGCTGACCCGTCGTCGTCTATGAGGCTCGAAACGAAAGGCACATGGCTGCCGATTTCCTTCGCCTTCTCAAATACATTTACACCCGCCACTGTCATGACGATTAAGGCAACAGTGATTGCGAATAACAATGGAATCACAAGAACAAAAAGAATCCATTGAAATACGCCATATCCTTTTTCTTCTTCTATTTCCACGAATTCTCTTTTCTTTGCCAAGACTCTCACCTAATTTCCACGGTTCATGAATTGAATGGCTGAGATTTCATCCATTTGCTTATTTTCTTCTTCCAACAAGCTTTCTTTAAACCTCTCAAAATCTTTCTCTTTGATTTTTTCGTATTTTTTTACCTCTATGTTTTTTTCTTGAAGCTGCTGCTCATGCCATTGCATTTTATTGCGGGCATTAATGACTACTTGCTGCTGATAGCTAATGGTTTGCTCAAGGTTGGAAACGAACAGCTGATAGTGCTGAATCTCTTGGATGGAAAAGCCGCTGACCATCTTGGCTTCCTGAAAGTCAATTAAGGTTTCCTTCTTTTTTAAGAGGGCATATAACTTTTCAGCTGCTTTCTCAAATTGCTTAAGCGATTCGTTATAAAGGGTTTGCGTTTCTTCCTTTTCACGTTCTCTCAATTGCAAGATCTTTTGGAATTTGTAACTGTATGCCATCTTCAGCCTTCTCTCCCTTGAGCTAATTGAATAAGAGCCGCTACACTTTCTTCCAAGGAAACTTTTTCATCCGTTCGCTGCTTTAAATAAGAAATGATTTTAGGATAATATTCCATGGCACGGTCAATGTCAGCAGACGATCCTTTTTTGTAGGCGCCAATATTGATAAGATCCTCTGAATTCAAGTAGGTGCTCATCATCTCTCTTACATGAATCGCCGCCTGCTTATGTTCTTCAGATGCCAAATGACTCATTAAACGGCTGACGCTTTTTAATACATTGATAGCCGGATACTGTCCTTTATTAGCTAAAGCGCGATCCAGAACAATATGGCCGTCAAGAATCCCCCGGACTGCATCAGCAATCGGTTCATTCATATCGTCGCCATCGACGAGCACAGTGTAAAACGCGGTAATGGTGCCGTGTTCATTTGTTCCTGTTCGCTCTAGCAGCTTCGGTAAAATTGCAAATACAGAAGGTGTGTATCCTTTCGTTGCCGGCGGTTCACCAACAGCAAGGCCAACCTCGCGCTGAGCCATAGCTACTCGCGTGACAGAATCCATCATTAGCATGACATTTAAACCCTTATCCCGAAAATACTCAGCAATAGCCGTTGCGGTAAACGCTCCTTTAATTCTCATTAAAGCGGGCTGGTCCGATGTGGCCGCCACAACGATTGACTTGGAGCGACCTTCCGGGCCAAGGTCACGTTCAATAAACTCTCTTACTTCTCTCCCGCGCTCTCCAATTAAGGCAATAACATTCAAATCGGCTTCTGTGTTGCGGGCAATCATGCCAAGCAGCGTGCTTTTTCCGACACCGCTTCCGGCAAAAATCCCAATTCGCTGGCCCTTTCCTACCGTCAGCATACTATCAATTGCACGCACGCCTACTTCAAGCCGGTCATTGATCGGCGGCCGATTGAGCGGATTAGGCGGGCTTTGCTCGGTGCCGACAGAAGGCAGTGTTTTTGGAAGAGAGCTTCCATCCATCGGCTCGCCCATTGAATCGACCACTTTTCCAATAAGGGAAGGACCGACTTTCACAGCCAGCGGATGTCCTAAAGATTCCACCAGGCTGCCGGGAGAGATGTCACTGATGTCACTGTAAGGCATGAGGACAACCATCTCATCCTTAAAGCCAATCACTTCCGCATGGATGACTTGGCCGTTAGCCGAGCCGTTCGGGTAAATCACACACACATCGCCGATTGAAGATTCTGGTCCTTGGGACTCAATCATTAAACCGACAACCCGCTTGATGCGGCCGTAACGTTTATACGTATCAAGACTGCTAATTTTTTGGACAAGCTTGGATAACTTCAATTTTCTTCACCTTCAAGAAGTTCAAATAGCTGTTTTCTCAGCTGCTGCAGCTGACTGTCCAGGCCGATTTCGATTCGCCCATGGCTTGTCTCAATGTAGCAGCCGCCCTCCTCCAGCTTTTCATTCGGGTAAATATAGCAAAGTGTATCAACCGGAAACATGGCGTCAATTTCTTCTTTTTGGCTCACAACTAACGAATAATGAGACGGATGAACATGTATTTGTAATTCTTTCTGGTCGGGCATGTCCTTTAAAGCCTGCTTAACGATCGGCAAAAAAGCTTCCTCGTCCTCTTTCAGCTTCTGGCCAATAATTTTTTCGGCCGACTTAACCGCAATATCTAGAATCAGTTTTTCAGAGCGTTGAACGTTGAGTGCATATTCTTGTTTTGAGCATTCAACCGTTTCTTTGGCCGTTTCAATCAATGATTTATAGTCGTCATAGCCTGCTTTGTGGCCTTGTTCCTGCCCCGCTTGAAAACCTTCTGCATAAGCCCGTTCAGTTAGCTCTTGCTTTTCTGTCTCCCAGAATTGCTGATCGCTGACTATTTGTTCCTCTACTTCCCGGCGTCGCTGTTCCGCCTGCTCAATGATTGTGCGAGCTGCCTCTTTTGCTTCCCGCAACACCCTTTCTCTCTCTTCCTCAAAGTAAAGAGCTTGGGCAGGGGCGGCTTCTTCGCCCAAATCTTGGAGCGGCGTATGAAATATTTTCACTTTTATTTCTTTATCGGCTGCACCGATACATTCCGTGCGGTAGGATTTAATAATTCTAGACAATAATGTCATCTCCCCCGCCGCGGGCGATAATGATTTCACCGGCTTCTTCGAGTCTGCGGATAGTGCTTACGATGCGCGACTGCGCCTCTTCTACATCACGCAGACGCACAGGTCCCATGAACTCCATTTCTTCCTTGAAGGTTTCGACCATTCGACTGGACATATTGCGGAAAACAACTTCTTTGACTTCCTCGCTGGAAACCTTTAGCGATAACAGCAAATCTTCATTTTCACAGTCACGAATGACACGCTGAATGGAGCGGTTATCCAAGGTCACGATATCTTCAAAGACAAACATCCGCTTTTTAATTTCTTCAGCAAGTTCAGGGTCTTGAATTTCGAGAGAATCAAGAATTGTCTTTTCAGTTGCACGGTCCACTCCGTTCAGCACTTCTACAACCGCCTCGACTCCGCCTGTTTGTGTATAGTCCTGAGTTACTGTAGCGCTTAGCTTGCGCTCTAGAATCGCCTCGACTTCGTTAATAATTTCCGGAGAGGTACTGTCCATAATAGCAATTCTTCTTGCAATATCTGCCTGTACATCCTGAGGCAACTCTGAAAGAATTTGACCAGCCTGCTGCGGATCAAGATAAGAAAGAATGAGAGCAATCGTTTGCGGATGTTCATTTTGAATAAAGTTTAAAATCTGGCTTGCTTCCGCTCTGCGTGCAAAATCAAAAGGTCTGACCTGCAAGGAAGAAGTAAGCCGATTGATGATGTTTTGCGCCTGGTCCTTGCCAAGCGCCTTTTCGAGTACTGTCTTGGCGTAGCCAATTCCACCCTGGGTGATGTAATCTTGGGCAAGAGCAATATTGTGAAATTCCTCAAACACTTCCTCTTTTGCCTCTGCATCAACTTTCTTCACTCCTGATATTTCTAACGTCAGACGTTCAATCTCTTCTTCTGACAAGTGCTTGTATACAGAAGCCGAAACATCCGGACCGAGAGAAATAAGAAGAACGGCCGCTTTTTGTTTTCCTGTTAGCTTTTTTTCTCTCACAGCCATACTGCATTCCTCCTATTCAACACATTATCATTCGCACACAGCTTGCTCTTAATCCTCAGACAGCCAGGATCGGAGAAGTTTAGCAAACTCTTCAGGCTTTTCTTTCGCCATTTTCTCCAGCTGCTTTCTGCGGGCCGAACCTTCCGTCTCTATTTCATTAATATCAGCAAGCGGCTCAGCCGGCTCGATATCCTCTTCGAATTCCTCTTCTTCCTCTTGGCGTTTCGCACGTAAAATAAGGAAGACTAATACTCCAATAATGACAAGCATCACAGCACCGATCACATATACCCACCAAGGCACAAACGGCTGTTTTTCTTCAGCAAATGTCGCTTTTCCTTTAAATGGCTGGACAGAAACAGAAATTTTTTCTTCGAGATCTTGATCAGTCAATTCCTGATTATAGCCTTTATCGATGGACGTACGGACGATTGTGCCAAGCATTTGCTGGATATCATCTACACGCTCTTGAGGCAGAGAATCGGCATTGTTTGCTTTCGGAGGCTCCACCATTACCTGAATGCCTAAGTCTCGGATTTTATAAGGACTTTCTGTAATTTTTTTGCGTATGCGGTTCACTTCGTTATTGATTGTTTCTTCGGAGCGTTCATAGTCACCCGAACCGCCTGCTCCTTCCATATAAGTGGAGCCTTGTGCATCAGCTGGATCTTCCCCTTGAGGAATGCCTCCCGCCGGTGCTCCGTCCCCTGTAAAAGTTTCAGTAATTCTCTGAGCGCTGATTTGGATACCAGCCATTTTTTCTTCATCTACAGGTGTAACTAAGTTTTCTTCCCTATTTTCTTGGGTAAAGTCAATATCAGCTGTAACCGATGCGACAACCTTGTCTTGTCCCATCAGTGTACCGAGCATACTTTGCACTTGACGCTGGATATCCCGTTCGATCTTCTTTTTAACTTCCATTTGCTGAACCATCTCATTGCCAAATACAGAGTCTCCGCTGTCCTGCTGGTCATAGTACTCAAAATTTTGATTCATAATGACAATATTCTCAGCCGGCAGATTCGGTACGCTTTTTGAAACAAGATGATAAAGCGCCTTGATTTGCTTTTGATCAAACTGATATCCCGGTTCGGTTTTCAGCACGACCGATGCAGATGCTTTCTCTCCATCTTCTCTTACAAATACATCCTTTTCCGGAAGATTGACCATCACTTTCGCATCTTTTACTCCCTCGATGCCTGTAATTAAATGGGCAAGCTCGGTTTGCATAGCATCCAGCTTTAGAATGTTAAATTCATTGTCGGTCATGCCAAACCCGGCATTTTCACTAAAAAATCCGTAATCAATGCTGCCGGACTTCGGCAGCCCTTCTGCCGCTAAATCCACTTTCAGTGAATCGACGGTTTCCTCTGGGACTAATATTCCGGTCCCTCCCTCGGTAATTTCATACTTGATGCCCCGGCCGTCCAAATTTTCTTTGATAGCCCCTATTTCTGTCGGAGCAAGCTCACTGTACAGCGGCACCATCTTTTCTCTTGTCATCAAAAGAACAATCGTGCTAATCGCTATGACAAACAGCAAAAAGGCACCGATTCCGATCCACTTTTGCTTTTTTGTGCGGCTGTTCCAGTATTCTCTTATTCTTGTTAATTGTTGGCGTATCGTGTCATTCATTACAATCCCCCGGTTACGTCGCTTCTAATTCATAGGGTGTTTCCTTTTCGGTCTTTATTACCTTTACATTTGCATTCTCATAATTTCCTGATAAGCTTCCACAGCCTTATTGCGTACCTCCATCGTCAATTGCATGGCTACACTTGCTTTTTGGCCGGCAATTAACACTTGATGAAGGTCGACATCTTCTCCTTTGACCAGCTTGCTTGTCAAAGTGTTGGACTGTGCTTCTGCCTGGCTCACTTGATTGATTGCATTTTTTAAAAAGTGGGCAAAATTTTGCTGAGCCTTATAAGGCGTGACATCAGGTGTCACTTCTGCTCTTTCTGCTTTTAAAAACGGTGTCACCCCTTGTACAGGTTGAATCGCCATTTGTTCATTCTCCTTTACTTACCGATCTCTAATGCTTTCATCATCATGGATTTAGACGCGTTAAATACGGTGACATTTGCTTCATATGAGCGGGTAGCGGACATTAAATCAACCATTTCCCGCAGCGGATCAACATTTGGCATTTGCACGTATCCTTCTCCATTGGCATCGGGATGGGTCGGATCATACATCATTTTAAAAGGGGTCAAATCATCTTCTGCGATTTTTGTCACTTTGACCCCATTCCCTGTCCCGCCGCTCTGCTGGCCCATTGCCTTGTTTAAATAAGAGGCGAAACCGCCTTGCTTAGGCTGAAGAACGACAGCTTTCCTTCGATATGGCTGCCACTCTCCATTCACTTGGCGTGCGCGGGTGGAATCCATATTGGCCATATTGGAGGAGACGACATCCATGCGCAAACGCTGCGCCGTTAAGGCGGATGAAGTTGTATTCATGCTATGAAATATAGTCAATGTTATCTTCCCCCTTTGATGACATTTGTTAGAGAATTAAACTTGCTGCCCATCCTATCAACAAGCGCATTGTAATAAATTTGATTTGTTGCCAAGTCCGACATTTCTTTGTCCACGTCCACACTGTTACCGTTTTGATTAAAGGAGAGGTTTCGATTCGTCACAACAGCAGGATGATTTCGGCTGGATTGAAAAGAAAAGTGACGGGAGTCTGTGCGGTAAGCAGCCAATTGATCAGCCAATGTTTCGTCGAACATTTTTTTAAAACTGACCTCTTTGGACTTATAGTTGGGCGTATCGGCATTCGCGATATTGTTAGCTACTACTTTTTGCTTTAGTGCAGAGTAATCTAACCCTTTTTCAATCGCACTAAATGAACCTGAAAAAAGCTTCATGAATCACCACTCCGTCTAACGTGTTAATAATAGTTGCTCGAACAAGCATCGAGCCAAACATTTTTTCCCTTTTTTTCCTTCAATTTAAAAACAAAGGTTTTTTTACTATTTATGTTTATTTTCAATCTTACGCTTGAAACTATAACACAAATCTTGTTTAATTTTGACGCATCTTTACAAATTCAATAAAAATACAATAAAAGATTAACAAAGATGACAAATATAGTCTTATTTACTCATATATTGCGATAATTAGCAATCACTAACACACATTTAATCACAAATTCCCAAAAGGAACAAATGACAAAATTCCCATTTTCCTGATGTTCATGAAAAAATAACATAAAAAATCGCCTGTCGAAAACAGGCGATTTTTTATTAATTATTAAATTAGTTTGATTTTAATTTTTCCAATTCCATCAAGAATTTATCGTTTAATACTTTTATATACGTACCCTTCATCCCTAATGAACGGGATTCAATGACACCAGCACTTTCAAGCTTGCGCAGGGCATTAACAATAACAGAACGAGTAATGCCTACACGGTCAGCAATTTTTGAAGCAACTAGCAATCCTTCTTTGCCATCCAGCTCTTCAAAAATGTGTTCAATGGCTTCTAATTCACTGTAAGAAAGAGAGCTGATCGCCATTTGCACGACCGCTTTGCTTCTTGCCTCTTCTTCAATCTCCTCTGCTTTTTCGCGAAGGATTTCCATCCCAACAACAGTAGCGCCGTATTCAGCAAGAATGAGATCTTCATCATGGAACTTTTCTTCTAAACGGGCCAGAACAAGCGTACCAAGGCGCTCTCCCGCTCCTTTAATCGGCACAATCGTTGTATGGCCGTTTTTAAATAGCTCTTTATTTTCCACAGGAAAAGCTGTGTACTCACTGTCAACACCGAGATTGGAAGATGTCTCTTCTAAATTAAATAGGTTTTTTGTATACTCCTCAGGAAACTGGCGTTCTGCGAGCATTTTTTTCATCCGCTCGTTTTCAATTTGCTGATTAACACCGAAGCCGAGCAATTTTCCGCGGCGGCTGACAACATATACATTTGCCTCAATTAAGTCTGACAGAGATTCTGCCATTTCTTTGAAGTTGACATGCTTGCCTGCTGCATCCTGCAGCAACTTGTTAATTTTTCTTGTTTTTTCTAGCAAATTCATAATTAAATCCTCCTACAATGACTGGTCTGTCTATTACCGATCAATGCAATATTTTTTATAATTTATAATTGTTTGTTTACTTTCCTTTGTACCCTGTTGCCTGTTTGACCCAAACTCTATAGGATAAACTGGCTCACATCTTTGTCACGAGAAATAGCTTCTAACTTTTCATTGACATATTGCGGAGTAATCATGATTTTCTCCATGGTAATATCAGGAGCCTCAAATGACAAGTCTTCAAGTAATTTTTCCATGATGGTATGAAGACGGCGTGCACCGATATTATCCGTGCTCTGGTTCACCTCAAAGGCAATTTCTGCTATTCTTTTAATAGCATCGTCAGAAAATTCAATTTCTATACCTTCTGTTTCTAATAAAGCTACGTATTGTTTAATTAAAGCGTTATCCGGCTCGACCAAAATGCGGACAAAGTCTTCGACTGAAAGCTTTCCAAGCTCTACGCGAATCGGAAAACGTCCCTGCAGTTCTGGAATAAGATCAGACGGCTTAGACATGTGAAAAGCACCGGCAGCAATAAATAGAACATGATCTGTCTTTATTGAGCCGTATTTTGTAACGACCGTGGAGCCTTCCACAATCGGCAAAATATCACGCTGAACACCTTCTCTCGATACACTGGCAGACGAAGAAGCCGCGCCTTTAGCTGCGATCTTATCAATTTCATCAATAAAAATAATGCCGGTTTGCTCAGCCCGTCTGACTGCTTCTTGTGTGACGTCGTCCATATCGATCAGCTTTTGTGCTTCCTCATTGGTCAACACTTCGCGCGCTTCCCGGACAGACAGCTTTCTCTTTTTCTTTTTCTTTGGCAGCAGTCCGCCCAAGGCATCCTGCATGTTCATGCCCATTTGTTCCATGCCGGAGCCTTGGAACATATCAAACATGGAAGGCGGCTGTTCCTCGACTTCGATAGTTACAATTTCCTCTTCCATATCGCCTCGAGCCAGCCGATCTGCAACGAGCTTCCGCTGCTCACGGATCGACGCCTCTTCATGGGCTTCTTCTGAACTGCCTTGCTCTTGTCCGTTGCCGCCAAATAACATCTCAAATGGGTTTTTCATGTTGTTTGCTTTTTTCTTGGACGGAACAAGCAGTTCAACAAGCCGGCGGTTCGCCGCTTCTCTGGCCGGCTCCTGTACCGATTGAATTCTTTCTTCTTTGACAATTCTTACTGAAGTTTCTGCAAGGTCGCGTACCATGGATTCTACATCACGGCCCACGTAACCGACTTCCGTGAATTTCGTCGCCTCCACTTTTATAAAAGGAGCACCCGAAAGCTTTGCGACACGGCGGGCAATTTCTGTTTTCCCTACCCCTGTCGGTCCGATCATCAATATATTTTTAGGAATGACTTCGTCTCGAATTTGTTCACTCAGCAAACTGCGGCGGTAACGATTGCGCAAAGCTACCGCTACGGCTTTCTTAGCCTCTTTCTGGCCAACAATGTACTGATCGAGCCGCTCCACAATTTGTCTAGGCGTCAGTTGCAATGATTTTCTATCCAAACTCTTCACTCCTTTATTCGAGTTCTTCCACGATAATCTGATCATTCGTATAAACACAAATATCTCCGGCAATTTCCAAGGCCGCTTTCGCGATCTCTTTGGCGGTTAAATGGTCACCGGAATAGATTTTCAATGCGCGCCCGGCAGCCAAAGCAAAATTGCCGCCAGAGCCGATAGCCAAAAGCCCATCATCCGGTTCAATCACCTCTCCTGTTCCGGAGATCAACAAAATGTTCGAATGATCCATGACAATCAGCATTGCTTCCAAACGGCGCAGGACTTTATCGGAACGCCACTCTTTAGCCAGCTCCACTGCTGCCCGCTGCAGATTGCCATTATACTCTTCCAGCCTATGCTCAAACAGTTCAAACAACGTGAACGCATCGGCTACAGATCCGGCAAAGCCGGCCAGTACCTTTCCGTTAAATAACTTTCGGACTTTTCTCGCTGTATGTTTCATGACGACAGCATTGCCAAAGGTCACCTGTCCGTCTCCAGACATGGCACATTTGCCTTTGTGCTGGACAGCAAAGATGGTAGTAGCATGAAACTGATCCATAAATTCTGATTCCTCCTTTTACTTACGCACGGGGATGATGAGTTAAATATGTTTTTCTTAAATGCTCTTTCGTCACATGAGTATACACTTGCGTAGAAGAAAGATGCTCATGACCCAGCAGCTCCTGAACCGTCCGCAAATCAGCTCCATGATTTAGCAAGTGAGTGGCAAATGTGTGCCTCAGCATATGCGGGTGAATTTTTCTCGTTAAGGAAGCTTTCTTTATCAGCCCACCCAGGATATGACGGATGCCTCTTGCGGTCAGCGGTTTGCCATGATGGTTTACAAACAAAAAAGAGTGGTCATCTCCAGACTTCATCAAGTGCTTTCTCGCGGTTGCTATGTATCTCTCTATGGCTTCATGAGCAAAGCTGCCAAACGGCACATACCTCTCTTTATTCCCTTTCCCTTTAACAAGTAACACGGAAAAATCAAAATCAATATGCTTCATTTCAATTCCTGTACATTCACTCACGCGGATGCCTGTTGCATACAGCAATTCCAGAATCGCCCGGTTGCGGATTTCCAGGGGCCCCTCTCCTGCACACACAGCAAAAAGCTCTTCCATCTCTTCTTCGTAAAAAAAGGAGGGGAGCTTATTTGCCCCTTTTGACTGCTGAACGAGCGCAAAAGGATTTTCCGTTATAACTTTTTCTCTGGATAAAAAACGAAAAAAACTGCGCAAGCTAGAGATTCTTCTAGCGATCGTTGAACGGGACAGTTGTTTTTCGTGCAGCGTTGTTAAATACAGCCGTGCATCTAAGTATTCTACGTCCTTCAAGTCCTCAATGCTTTGCTCATTAGTGAACTTAAAGAATTCTTCAATATCGTAGCGATAAAATTGTATCGTATAATCTGAATAATGCTTTTCCACCCGCAGGAATTCAATGAAAGATTGTAAATACTTATTAAAAGGTTCAGACATTTACGCACCCCCCTAGGGCTACTAAATAGTATCACACTCACGCAGCCCTTGCAAGAAAGTTTACAAATTTTTCACAAAAGTCCGAATTGTTTCCAATGCCCGTTGTGCATGGGCCTCGTATCTTTCTTTTTTATTCCTTATCTTAACCGGGAGATCTGGAAACAAACCAAAATTCGCATTCATTGGCTGAAAATTCTTTTCACTGGCGGAAGTAATATAATGAGCCATGCTGCCGATCGCTGTCTCTGCCGGTACCTGAACCGGCTCTTTTCCTAAAGCCAGGCGCGCCGCATTTAAGCCGGCAATTAAACCGCTCGCTGCAGACTCGACATAGCCTTCTACCCCTGTCATCTGGCCGGCAAAGAATACATTGCTGCGTTCCTTGAACTGGTAAGTCGGCTTTAACACCTTTGGAGAATTAATAAATGTGTTGCGATGCATGACACCATACCGGACAATCTCTGCCTGTTCAAGACCCGGGATCAGCTGGAGCACTTCCTTTTGCGGTCCCCATTTTAAGTGAGTCTGAAAACCGACAAGGTTGTAAAGCGTCCCAGCAGCATCATCCTGCCGCAGCTGCACGACCGCATAGGGTCTCTTTCCTGTTTTGGGATCTTCCAACCCAACCGGCTTCATCGGGCCAAACAACAAGGTTTTCTTTCCGCGCTTCGCCAGCACTTCAACCGGCATACAGCCCTCAAAGAAAATTTCCTTTTCAAACTCTTTCAAAGGAACTGTTTCAGCTGAAATCAGCGCTTCATAAAATTTGTCAAATTCTTCCTCGGTCATTGGACAATTTAAATACGCGGCTTCGCCTTTATCATAACGGGATTTTAAATACGCCTTATTCATATCTATGCTGTCTTTTTCAATAATAGGAGCAGCAGCATCATAAAAGTATAAATAGTCCTCGCCCGTTAACTCTTTTAGCTGCTGGGATAACGATTCGCTTGTCAGCGGACCGGTAGCAATGACGGTAATCCCTTCTGGAATGTCCGTTACCTCTTCATTGAATACGGTGATATTTGGATGATTTTTCACCCGCTCAGTTACCTGGCCGGCAAATTCATGACGGTCAACTGCCAGGGCGCCTCCTGCCGGAACAGAACAATGATCAGCGGCAGAAATAATAACAGAGTTTAAGGCTCTCATTTCTTCTTTCAGCACACCGACTGCATTCGTAAGCCCGTTGGCCCGCAATGAATTGCTGCAGACAAGTTCAGCAAATTTGTCTGTATGGTGAGCCGGTGTTTGCTTGACCGGCCGCATCTCAAATAGATGTACCTTTACGCCTTGTTCAGCGATTTGAAAAGCGGCTTCGCTTCCAGCTAATCCTGCTCCGATCACATTAACAACTGGTTCCATTGTTTTCTAGCCTCCTGAATAAATAATGGTACGTACATCTATGTCCCTACAGCATTGTACAACAGACGTTCCCATAAAAAAAGTATTATGTATGAAAACAAGTAAAAAAGCGGGAATCTCCCGCTTTTATACTTGTGTCTCTTCTTTGTAATCGCATCCTGTACATTGAATTTGCACGCCTTTTTTCAATTTCTTTTCAACGAGCATCTGTTCACATTTTGGACACTTTCGTTCAATTGGTTTATCCCAAGATAAAAAGTCACATTCCGGAAAGCGGTCACATCCATAAAAAATCCGCCGTTTCTTACTTTTTCTTTCTATTATATTTCCTTCGTTGCATCTTGGGCATTTCACGCCGATTTCTTTTACAATCGCTTTTGTATTGCGGCAATCAGGGAAATTGCTGCAAGCCATAAATTTTCCGTAGCGACCCATTTTAAAGACCATTGGGCTGCCGCAGTTTTCGCAATCTTCCCCGGCCGGCTCATCTTTAATCTCCACTTTCTCCATTTCTTCTTCTGCCTTGACTAAATGCTGCTCAAAACCGCGATAAAATTCGTCGATGACTTCTGCCCATTCTACTTGTCCATCCTCAACATGGTCCAAATCCTTTTCCATTTTTGCCGTGAATTCCACGTCGATAATATCCGAGAAAAATTCCTTCATCAGTTCATGGACAATCTCGCCTAATTCGGTCGGCACAAATCTTTTATTGTCAAGAGACACATAGCCGCGCTTTTGAATCGTATCAAGCGTAGGAGCGAAGGTAGATGGCCTGCCAATTCCAAGTTCTTCTAAAGTTTTCACCAACCGGGCTTCCGTATAGCGGGGCGGCGGCTGTGTAAAATGCTGTTTCGGCTCTATATTTTCAGAAATAGCCGTATCGCCTTTTTCGAGGTTAGGCAGCTGCTTCTCTTTTTCCTCTTGGCCGTCATCAGATCCTTCTATATATACTTTCATAAATCCCTGGAATTTTACCTTTGAACCAGTGGCCCGGAAGGTAATGTCACCGTTTACAAGGTCAGCGCTGACTGTATCAATGACAGCTGATGACATTTGGCTGGCAAGGAAGCGTTCCCATATTAATTTGTATAGCCGCAGCTGGTCGCGGGACAGAAACTCCTTCAGCATGCCTGGCTCTTTCAGCACACTCGTCGGCCGAATGGCTTCATGCGCATCTTGTGCCTTGGATGATTTTTTTTCTTTTTTTGCTTCTGTTGCTTTTGTATATTCTTTGCCATGTGTTGATTCAATAAACTCACGGGCTTCTTTTTGGGCAATTTCGGATATTCTTGTAGAATCCGTTCTCATGTAAGTAATGAGACCGACTGTTCCTTCTTTGCCTAAGTCGATTCCCTCGTATAATTGCTGAGCCAGCATCATCGTTTTCTTTGCCCGGAAGTTCAGTTTGCGGGCCGCTTCCTGCTGCAAGGAAGAGGTTGTAAACGGAGGCGCAGGGTTTCTTTTGCGTTCTTTTTTAGTCACACTTGCAATCTCAAAGCTGTTGCCTTTGATAGCGGCAAGCGTTGCTTTTACTTCTTCTTCTGACTTCAGTGCCGTTTTCTTTCCATTTTTTCCATAGAAAGAAGCAGAAAATGAAGTAGCTCCTTTTGAAAACTGGGCTTCAATCGTCCAGTATTCTTCTGGCTTGAAGAGGCTGATTTCTTTCTCGCGGTCAATAATCAGCCGCAGGGCAACCGATTGAACCCGTCCTGCACTCAATCCTTTTTTCACTTTCTTCCAAAGAAGCGGACTAATGTTATAACCGACTAGTCTGTCAAGAATGCGGCGCGCCTGTTGGGCATCCACAAGGTTCATATTAATGGGCCGCGGATGTTTAAACGATTCTTTAATCGCATCTTTTGTAATTTCATTAAACACTACACGGCAGTCTGATGAGGTATCTAAGTCCAGACTGTGGGCCAAATGCCAGGCAATGGCTTCCCCTTCTCTGTCGGGGTCAGCTGCCAAGTAAATTTTTTTCGCCTTTTTAGCAGCCGTTTTCAACTCTTTCAGCACCGGCCCTTTTCCGCGGATCGTAATGTATTTCGGCTCATAGCTATTTTCTATATCCACACCCATCTGACTTTTAGGCAGATCGCGCACATGGCCCATGGATGCTTTCACTTTATATTTTTTCCCCAAATAACGTTCAATAGTTTTCGCTTTTGCAGGGGACTCGACTATTACTAAGTACTCTGACATTCATAAACCTCCCCCTAGAGGTGAAAATAAATAGATGTAACACACATTATTAGCCGTATTGATGATAATTGTCAATCAATTGCCTTTTAATTATGTTTTTCTATTTGTTTTTTCTCTATTCGCTCATATATTTTTTTGCCTCTTTTAAATCATTGATTCTTTTGCAAAATTTAATACAGTTTGCGAATAAAAGCAACCTTTTTTTATAAAAGAAGGAAAAAACAATGATTATTTCTTGAAATTCCGCCTTTATTCTCCCTTTATTTCCGATAAAATATCAGCGGCCTTCTGTACCAATTTGGCTCCTTCGCCGATTAGTTCATTTGTGCCTTCAGAGAGCGGATCATCCATTCGCCCCGGCACACAAAACACTTCTCTGCCTTGTTCCAAGGCACAATAAGCAGTAATAAGTGAACCGCTTTGCTTGCCAGCCTGTACTACAACAGTCCCGAGCGACAGCCCGCTAATGATCCGATTTCTAGCTGGAAAGTGCCACTTTTTAGGTTGTATATTCGGCGGGAATTCCGATACAATCAGGCCGGAACGCACGATCTTTCGAGCGAGAGGCAAATTCTCCCGCGGATACAAGTGATGAAATCCGCCGGCAATCACCGCAATCGTTCCTCCTCCCTCCGCCAGAGCAGCCTCGTGAGCAAAAGCATCGGCTCCTTTAGCCAGCCCGCTAACGATGATATAATTGTTTTCAATCAGCTCCGGCATTAAAAGCTGTATCGCTTTTCGGCCGTACTCATCCGCTTTTCGCGCTCCCACGATCGCTAATTTGCGCTCTTGTTTAAGCAAGGAGCAGTTTCCTGCTGCATAAAGAACCCATGGAGGCTGCGGCAAATTTTTTAAGAGGGAAGGATAGGAAGAGCTGTAAATTGGTATGGCGCTAATCCCATAGTCTTTATAGGTTTCAGGCAGGGAATAAAGAGTGGCATCTTTGAGCTGTTCAATAACAGCGATGGATTGAGCAGGGGATAAAGCGAGTGTGCGGGAAAAATACTCGGGGGGATAGTGATATAAATTTTTTAAATCGCTGTCTTGCTTCAATAGCAAGTAAATCGCTTTCCAGCCAATTCCTTTGCAATGCTGCAGGTGGATAATTTTTCTCGTTAATTGATCCAGTTTGATTTCCTCCTTTTCTTTAAACGATTTAAGCATACTGATCCTGCTTTCGGACATCGAAAAATGATTCCATAAACAATGATTCCTTAGGCCCGCAGAGATTAGAAAAGACTGTCCGAAAGGCTCATTTCATGGCTTCCCGGACAGTCTCTTAGTTGTTGATTTTATAGAATTAGTGAGTTTTGCACTCTTCGTAGATGCCTTTTTCTTTGATCACTTCGATCAATGTTTCTCCCATAACAGATGGAGTTTCAGCTACTTTAATGCCGCATTCGTTCATTACGCGGATTTTTTCGTCAGCTGTTCCTTTTCCGCCGGAAATGATAGCGCCAGCATGGCCCATGCGTTTTCCTGGAGGAGCTGTGCGTCCGCCAATAAAGCCGACAACAGGTTTTGTCATGTTTGCCTTCACCCATTGTGCCGCTTCTTCTTCAGCTGTTCCGCCAATTTCACCGATCATGATAACAGCTTTTGTTTCAGGATCTTCATTGAACGCTTTTAATACATCAATAAAGTCTGTGCCGTTTACCGGGTCTCCGCCGATGCCGACAGCTGTTGATTGTCCAATGCCAGCTTGTGACAATTGATGTACCGCTTCATAAGTTAATGTACCAGAGCGGGAAACAACGCCAACATGTCCTTTTGTATGAATGTATCCAGGCATGATGCCGATTTTACATTCACCAGGTGTAATAACCCCTGGACAGTTTGGACCGACTAAACGTGTTTTCTTGCCTTGCATGTAACGTTTTACTTTGACCATATCCAATACCGGAATATGCTCAGTGATACAAATAACAAGATCAAGCTCTGCATCCACTGCTTCTACGATCGCATCTGCAGCGAACGGAGCAGGAACATAGATAACAGAAGCGTTAGCGCCTGTTGCTTTCACTGCATCGCTAACAGTATTAAATACCGGTACTCCTTCTACTTCTGTTCCGCCTTTACCAGGGGATGTACCACCAACGATTTTTGTACCATATTCCAACATTTGTTTTGTATGGAAAAGAGCTGTTTTACCAGTGATACCTTGAACGATTACTTTTGTGTCTTTATTAACAAATACACTCATGCCTATACCTGCCTTTCTCTGGTCAACTCTGGGATTATTTGCTTACAAGTTCAACGATTTTTTGCGCGCCATCAGCCATAGACTCGGCAGCCACAATGTCAATATCAGATTCGCTTAAGATTTTCTTGCCTAAATCAACGTTTGTTCCTTCTAAACGAACAACAAGAGGTACAGATAAACCGACTTGCTTCGCCGCTTCTACTACACCAGTTGCAATAATGTCACATTTCATGATTCCGCCGAAAATGTTAACGAAAATCCCTTTAACGTTTTTATCAGAAAGGATAATTTTAAATGCTTCTGTTACTTTTTCAGCTGTTGCGCCGCCCCCAACATCAAGGAAGTTTGCAGGGTCGCCGCCATAGTGCTTGATGATATCCATTGTTGCCATAGCAAGGCCTGCCCCATTAACCATACAGCCAATGTTGCCGTCAAGAGAGATATAGCTTAAGTCATATTTTGAAGCTTCGATTTCTTTTGGATCTTCTTCTTCAAGATCACGGTATTCCATAATGTCTTTGTGACGGTATAATGCGTTGGAATCAAAGTTGATTTTCGCATCAAGCGCCATAACATCGCCTTCACCTGTCACAACGAGCGGGTTAATTTCAGCGATAGAAGCATCTTTCTCAACAAACGCTGTATAAAGACCCATCATGAACTTCACTGCTTTATTCACAAGCTCTGCCGGGATGTTAATGTTAAATGCAATGCGGCGTGCTTGATAAGGCATTAAGCCAGTTACCGGATCGATATACTCCTTGAAAATTTTCTCTGGAGTTTCAGCGGCCACTTCTTCAATTTCTGTTCCGCCTTCTTCAGAAGCCATTAATACGACTTGAGAAGTTGCGCGGTCAAGAACAAGACCGATGTAATATTCTTTTTGAATATTGCAGCCTTCTTCGATCAATAAACGCTTGACTTCTTTTCCTTCTGGACCTGTTTGATGAGTGACAAGCGTTTTACCTAAAATTTCTTCAGCATATGTACGCACTTCATCAATGTTTTTTGCAACTTTTACTCCGCCCGCTTTTCCGCGGCCGCCTGCATGAATTTGTGCTTTTACTACACAAACGTCAGTGCCGAGTTGTTTTGCTGCTTCAACTGCTTCTTCTACGGAAAAAGCAACTTTACCGTTTGGAACGGCTACCCCGTAATTTCTGAGGATTTCTTTGCTTTGATACTCATGGATATTCATACTTCATCCTCCTATCAATCTCAAAAAAGTAGACTGCGTTTCCATTGTATATAAACTAGTAATTCCTGTCTAGATATTGTACTTAAATTTGTTATTGTTCGGCTTTTTTATATATTTCAGCAATTTCAATCTTTTACCTAAACCGTTTTATAGGAAAAAATGGATATTCCTGCGCAGTCTCTTCTCTCTGTTACCTTTCCCTCAAACGGCTGACCTCATTCCCCCATTTTTTTCAGTTGATCCAGCCGGTAAATAAAGGAGAACACTTCCGCTACCGCTTGATAAAGCTCTTCCGGAATCGCTTCATTGATTTCCAGCTGGCCAAGCAGCTCCACAAGACTGGGGTCCTCCTGAATAGGAATATTGTGTTCCTTCGCTTTTTCGAGGATGTTTTCTGCCACTTTCCCTTTCCCTTTAGCAATCAGCACCGGCGATTGATTTTTTTCAGGCCGGTAAGACAGAGCGGCTGCCTGCTTTCTTTGCGCTTCCTTATTCATACGCGAATGTCCACTCCCTCATACGGCTGGGCCTCCATTGCTTGTGCAAGCGGGGCTTGCAGGACGGCTTTTTGCGGCTGTTTAAATTGAATGCTGGACAGTTGATAGCCTTTGTCCTCAATCCCGGCTTTTAATACTGGAATCAGCTCGGCAGCCGCCTCTTTTAAGCCAGGTGTTTCGTTAAATATATGCAATTGGATAATCCGGTTCTGCACTTGCATATCGATGACTGTTTCCTTTATATTTTCCAAATTTAAATAAAAAAGCACCCGGCAATAATCAGCATCCAGCTGGCCGTCCTCTGTTTTTTTGCCTGACCACTGTAAAGTTAATTCTGTATGAAATCCAAACAGATTAACCGGAACCTGCATAACCAGCTGCTGCAGCGGCCCATTCTCAGCGGATAATAAAGACTGGGCAGTCATTCGTCCAAGCAATTGCTCGGCAGATTCTCTGACGTGAACCGGAATGTTTTCATGGAGAAGGCGCAGCAGCTGAGGCTTCAGCATCTTTTCCACTTCTGTTTCGCCGATATCGGCGTTCAGCATGCTCTCCAAATCAACTCCCAACAACCGAAACGTATCCTTAATCAGGGAATGTGCTTCCTTGGCCGAGAAATGAAGCTGAATTTCATTTTCGGCGGCAAGGATGATTTGTTGAAACAAGACATCCTTTTTGGAAAGAGCGGACAAGGACGAAGAGTGAAGAGCTGCTGTTTCATTCCTGATCAGCTGAACGACTTCCTCCGCTTCTTTATTAAATAGGGAAGCCAGCTGATGAATCGCTTCATGAGGCTGATTTTGCTGAATGCTCACCTTAGCGGCTGTTTTAAAAAGAGCCGCCAGCTGTTCATCGCTCACAGCTTTTCCCTTTACCCCTTCCATTATTGACTTTACTTCAGTCATTAAAGGCTCGACAGCATTCTTTTCAGCTGATCTGGCAGCGGCTGAAAGCAGTTGCTCTACTCGTTGCAAAGACGCTTTGTCCGCCGGTTGCTGCACCAATTGGCTAATTGCTTCTTTTAAAGGGGTTGACCGGTTTTCAATGGGCAACTGGCCCGGTTGGCTCTGCTCTTTGCTCCATTGGCGAACGATTTGGATAAGCGCATCCTCTATATTTTCGGCAGTTTTGGGAACAATGCCCCATGATTTCACTAAATCAAAGGCTGCCGTTTGGACAGCAGAAGGCTTATCTGTCGAAAACAGCTGCTCGATTACGGCAGCTGCCACCCTCTGGACCAGATGCTTTTCTAAGGGCTGCTGCCATTCCTTCAGCAACTTGATGATCGCCGTTGCTGCAGCTGGTGGCTGTTCCAGCTGCTGAAGTCTCGAAGACAACTCTTTGGTTAATGCAGCGAGCGAAGCTGGAGAATAGGCTGTCATGAGCGGCTGAAAGATATCCTTGCTCATGGGGAGAGAATGGTCAATCATGGTTTTGATCACTTGCAATCCTTCAGATAATGTTCCTTTTGCCAGCCATTCTCCCGCTTTGATAATTAACTCTTTAGTTAACGGCAGCTTCTCTTTCATCATCATTTCCACAAAGGCTTTATTCTCTTTGGTCAATGGCAAGGAAAGCTGCAGCAACAGCTCCTTTGCCATCTTCCCGATATTCTCGCTGCCCGCCATAGGCAAGGCAACAACCTGCAGCTGTATGCCGTCATCGGCCGATGTCACCCGAAACCAGTACCGTTCTCCTGACTGAAGGGGCACCTCTAGCTTGGCGACTATCGTTGTCGTTCCAGTTGAAAGCTCAGCCATTCCGTTAGGCAGCATTTTCACTACTTTGGCAGGAAACATTTCTCCTTCTCTTAGTTGGACTGTCTTTTCTTTCCCAAGAAGCCCTTGGGCAAGGGCGGCTTGCTGGATAATCACTCCTTTTCCCCCTTTACTTTTTCTGCTGCTCCATCTCTTTTACTGGAGAAAAACTTTTTCGATGAATCTCACATGGACCGCTTGAGCGCAGTCCAGCTAAATGCTCAGCCGTACCGTACCCCATGTTTTTTTCAAAACCATATTGCGGATAACTCTGGGCGTAGTCGCACATCAAACGGTCCCTTGTTACCTTGGCAACAACTGAAGCTGCCGCAATCGAAACGCTCTTTGCATCTCCCTTTATAATAGCGGTTTGGGGAATAGGGAGATTTAGCTTCAACGCATCAATCAGCAAATGCTCCGGCGGCTGCGAAAGTGCGGATACAGCTTCTTTCATCGCTTTTTTTGTTGCTTCGTATATATTTATTTGATCAATTTCGAAAGCGGAGACAACGCCGATGCCAACATCGGCTTTTTCGATAATTTCTTTATAAAAAAACTCTCTTTTTTCTTTAGAAAGCTTCTTCGAATCATTGATTCCAATTAATTCAAGCTGTGGAGGCAAGACAACCGCCGCTGCTACAACCGGTCCGGCAAGCGGCCCCCTCCCCACTTCATCAACCCCGGCTGCAGCGGTCACTCCCTGCTCCATGAGCTGCTGTTCAAATACTCTCATTTGCTCATAATGCAGCTGTTCCTGTTTCCGCTTTTCCTGCCGGCGATACCATTGCGCAATCGCCTGCTGAACTCCTTTGCGCGGGTCTTTCAGCCACTCTTGAAGCTGCGGATCATCTTCTGCTTGTATGTTTTTTAATTCACTTTTAATTTCGCTTATGGATTGGGACATAGCTAGCTCCTTCAATTGATTTCTTAACGGTGTTTTTTTGAATTTTGCACCATTTGTTTTTAGTAAAATATAATGAACCTTTTAGATTATGTACCCCTTGAGGCCGTCGAAATTGCTTGACCCTGACTTGATCCATCTTATCACTGTTTTTCAATTATATCGGCTTTTTTCCGAAAAAATAAAGACCCTAAAAAAGGTCTTTCAGTTTGTCGCCAAAAGGGACTCAAGCCATTTGAGAGAAAGATAGGCCTCTCTGTATCGATGATCTCTGGTACAAGCTGGTCTAAAACGGTCCTATCTATTTGGTCCCGTTGGATAGGATGGTGTTTGGAAAGCCTCTTCCTCCCCCTCAAGCATTTGGTCGATTTATGTTCAAACAGGTAACCATTATACGGCTACCCCAACGTTGTACACCTTGTTGATTGCAATAG
>NZ_BCVF01000007.1 GCF_001591605.1 Bacillus badius NBRC 15713
CCATTTCAATCAACACGGTGGACAACGTGACAGTGATGACTGTTTAAAAATAAATAGATGGAACGCTTGAGGTAAAGAAGAGGCCTTCGAAACATCGGCCCCTCCAATCAGCTTGTGCCAGAGAATCATCTGGTTCGTCAAATGGAGCATGCGTTGAACAAGATGAAGAGAGCTTAAAAATGGTTGAGGCAGGCGATGTTTACTTCAGCTGCCATGACTCTTAAAAAAATGGCCTGAGTCATAGGTCTGTTATTCTCTCAGATAGCTTGACATCCACCTCAAAAAGCAGAAAGAATCTCCTTCCGAACTCTTTTTTGCCGACAAACTAAGGACAGCACACAACCTGTGCTGTCCTTTCTCCTTCCTATGAATCGCCGCCTTTTTTCATAAGGGTTTCCTTCAATTCCTTCTTTTTATCTTTCTTTACTAATACATACAGCACATCTTCTGGGAGAAGCCTCGTTGCTCCCTCCGGAGTAATAAGCCTCTCCCCTCTCACCACCGCGGTAATCAATGTCTTCGGCGGCAAGCGGACTTCATGAATTTGTTTATTCGCTGCCGGTGATTCTTCAAGGATGCGCATTTCTACCATTTCGCTATTTGCCTTACCAATAGAAATTAATTCCAAGCTGTGGGAGGATTGCGCCTTTTTTCCCGTTCCGGTCACGTTAAGCAGTTCTGCTGCTTTAGAAATTGTCGTTCCTTGAATAACGGTGGACAGCAGAACAACGAAAAAGACAACATTAAACATCAGCTGGCCATGCTCCAGTCCTTCTACCAGCGGGTATGTGCCAAGGATGATCGGTACAGCTCCTTTTAAGCCAGCCCATGAAATGAAGAGCTTTTCTTTTAGATTAATGTTCGAAAAAAACAAGCTGACAAATACACCAATAGGCCGGGCAATAAGCATTAAAAAAACAGCCAAGGCAATTCCCTGCCAAGCAACATGGAGCAATTCGCCCGGAAAAACAAGAAGGCCTAAAATCATAAACATGACCATTTGCATCATCCATGCCAGACCCTCATTAAACCCAAGAATAGAATGGCGATAGGTTAGGTCGGCATTTCCAATAATGATCGCCATTACATATACCGCCAAAAACCCGCTCGCATTCATAATGGTGACTGTACTAAACGCAAAGATCGCTAAAGCAATAGATAGAACCGGATAAAGCCCGGAGGAATCGAGGTTAATTTTATTAATGATCCAAATAGAGAGGATACCGAACATAATTCCTAGAATCAGTCCAACTCCCATTTGCCAAAAAAAGCTGAAAACGAGGTGAAGAGGTTCAAATGAGGGTGATTGAATCACTTGAATTAAACTAATGGTTAAAAAGATAGCCATCGGATCGTTGGAGGCTGACTCAGCTTCAAGCACGGTTGTCAGCTTTTGTTTCACGTTCTTGTTTCCAAGTACACTGAATACAGCTGCGGCATCCGTCGAACCGACAATTGCCCCGACAAGCAGGCCCTCTGCCCACGTTAAATCAAGAATAAATTTGGCAGCCGCCCCAACTGTGACAGTGGTGACAACGACTCCTATCGTAGCAAGCGACAAGGAGGGTTTATATACCTTCTTCACGCTTTCCCACTTTGTCTGCAGGCCCCCTTCAAATAAAATAATGACTAAGGCAACCGTTGCCAGGAGCTGAGCAAGCCAGGCATTATCAAAAAAGACAAAACGATTTAATATCATGCCGACAACAATAAACAGCACAAGGGACGGCAAACCGAGCCTTGTGGAGAACTTGGCCCCGATGACACCGGCCAGCAAAAGAATAGATACAGCTAAGATAATGTTTTCAATCGTAAAATTCATCGCACTCTCCTTTCAGAAAATAAGGTCTTCTTATTAAATCTTATAACACCCTCTGGATTTTTCCAACGTAAATGACTGCATTCAAAAGATAAAAACATCTTATCTCCGTTTATCAATCCCTTCATAACATTTAAAGGAAAAAAATAAATTATGAAAAAAGTAGGAGTTTTTATTTTATATATATTTATGTGTTTCCGGACAAATGAAAGAGGCTATATAACAACCGTACACCAAATAATCCATTGAAGGAGATGAGAGAAATGGCAGAAAACAATAACAACAATCGCGAGAATAAAATGAGCTTAGAAGAAGCTGGACGCAAAGGCGGAGAAACGACTGCCCGCAATCATGATAAGGAATTTTACCAAGAAATCGGCAAAAAGGGCGGAGAAGCGACCGCTGAAAAACATGGGAAGGATTTCTATCAGGAGATTGGCGAGAAGGGCGGAAATGCCCGCGCGGAACAAAGAGAATCTAATAAATAATATTTTTAAAATAACGGTTTAAATTATTTAAAAAAAGGAAATAAAAACCATATGATTCATTAAATTAAAAAGGAGATGTATAAAATGGCAAGAAAAAACAACGAAAACAAAATGAGCCTAGAGGAAGCTGGACGCAAAGGCGGAGAAACGACTGCCCGCAATCATGATAAGGAATTTTATCAAGAAATCGGACAAAAGGGCGGAGAAGCCACTGCTGAAAACCACGATAAAGACTTCTACCAAGAAATCGGCAAAAAAGGAGGAGAAGCGACCTCCGAAAATCACGATAAAGACTTCTATCAAGAAATTGGTGAAAAAGGCGGAAACGCTCGCGCAGAACAACGTGACAACGATTAACTGCTGCACACAACAAAACCAGGCCCGAATGAATGGGCCTGGTTTTGTTGTTGCTAGATAATTTGTTCGCGACGTTCTTCCTCTTCCTTCACTGCTTCACTCTTTGTAAATAAGCTCACTACGATAAAGACCATTGCCGACACTGGCAACGCGTAAAATAACGGATCAATATGCGTCATTGGGTACGCAAACAACGTGTCTTTTCCGAACAATGCTTTAGAGAGGCCTAGAACGGCCGCCTCCTTCTCATGCAAGAACAGAAAACCAAAAATACTTACAGCAAAACCGACAATCATACTTGCTTTTGCCCCTGTTCTTGTTGAGTTTTTCCAGAAGAAGGCGCCGATCATTACCGGCAAAAATCCGGCCGCACATATGCCGAACCAGAAAGCAGTCGCTTGGGCAATGACACCGCCAGGCAATACATAAGATAACGCAACAGCGGCCACAATGCCGAGAAGCACGCCGATACGGGAAGCATCTATTCCAAATACCGACCGAATACCGAAGCTTTTTAAGATATCTTGTCCAAAAGCCGAGCCTTGTAAATGAATTAAAGAGCTAATCGTTGAAATCGCCGCTGATAACAAGGTTAAAGTAAATAGATAAACAAACCATTCCGGCATCAAATGATTAATAAAAGCAGGAATCACAAGGTCTACATTTCCTTTTGCCACCTCTATGGACAGCTTTCCTAGATGTTCTTGAAAGTACAGGTTACTAATTGGTCCAAGCATAAAAGCGGCACCGGTCATAAAGAAAATGAATACCCCGCCGACAATAACAGAGCGGTAAAGCGCTTGATTATTTTTTACTGTCATAAACCGCATCACAAGCTGCGGCTGTGCCAGCACTCCGATTCCCACTCCCATAACAATTGTACTTACTAGTGTCCACCAGATCGGAGACCCTAATTCCGGCATGGAAGTCCAGCCGCGATGGCCCTGCTCGACTAGAGACTGGGGAACCAGATCTTTCATAGCTGTTAATCCAGCATGTCCGTCAATAACACCGCCCACAGCCTTGTATCCCATGAACAAGAAGATGGCCATACCAATAAACATGACGATCGCTGCAAATGCGTCCGTATACATAACAGCCTTAATTCCCCCGCTTAATACATAAAAACCAACGATGACGGCCAATACTAACAGTGCGATATTATAGTCCATCGAAAGAGTTTCCTGCAGAAACCGTCCTCCGCCCACTAGAACGATACTCGTGTAAGCCGGCATTAATACGAAAATAACAATCCCTGAAAACACAGTAATAAACTTTGATTGATAACGCTTTCCTAAAAGTTCAGCAAAGGTGTAGGCCCCCAGCTGTTCGGAAACCTTTCGGATGCGGGTTCCAAAAAACACAAAGGAGACAAAAACGCCAAAAACAATATTGAGAAAGCAGAGCCATAACAGACCAAAGCCATGTAATGACGCGACACCGCCAAAGCCAATTAAAGAAGATGTGCTTATAAAAGTGGCCCCATAGGAAAGTGCCATAACTGTAGGATTAATTCCCCGCCCGCCTACTAAATAATCAGCTTCGGACCTTGTAGTTTTATAGCCGTAATAAGCAAGCGCCGACATAATGCCTAAATAAAGTAAAAGTATTGGAATTAATACAGCAAAATTCACTTAGCTCACTCTCCCTCTCCGCGGTTCCACATAACCACTCCAAAAATAATGCAGCCAACCATCGATAAAATCGTCCCCAGCCATGCAAAAGCAATAATTGGATCTTCCATACCAAACATAGGTCATTTCCCCCTTTTATATAACCTTCCCAAAAGCGAAAAGTACTTGTAACAAAAGCGCGATTCAAAGCAAGCTTCTGTTACAAGCAGACTTTTATTCTTATCCTTGCTATCCCCTTGCAGAATAAAAAGTGTGATGTTATTTCTCTGTAGCTGTCTTTTTGTAGCGGGCATGAATATTATTGTGCTTATAAGTTCCAGCCTCGCTAAATTCGATTAATTCCATTGACAGAGCCAGGTAACGATTAGCGAAAAGATCAGCAAAATGGTCTTTCATTACCTGAAACAGCTCATCGCATACCATCTTCTTTACTGATTCCGGCCGGCCTGCTCCAATTTTCAAGACAGCATGGACAAATGCATCATCCTCTGTGCCGTCGGCGATAACGTAATCATGCAGTTCGATCGCCCGGGAACGAATCCCGCCAATTGGAAACGTTCCATCATAAGAGATAAGCAGCTGATTCACCTTTTTCAGCAAAGCCGGTATCTCAGCCTCTGCTTTAATATTATCTGTATACTCGATAATGAAATGAGGCACAGGCATTTCCCTCCCTTCTCATGTTGTTTGTTTAGACGCTTCTTCTTGCGGCACTGGACCGATGCCAAATAAATCATCGCCCACAATTGTATTGATGAGACGGCCGATGCCTTCAATTTCAGTAATGACTTCATCGCCGACTTTCGTGTCGACGGAGCCTTTTGGTGTACCCGTCAAAATGACATCCCCTTCATTCAGCGTCATAAAGCTGCTCAAGTATTCAATCAGATAAGGAATATCAAATACCATGTCCTTCGTATTGCCTTCCTGGGTCACCTCTCCATTTACATATGTTTTCAGTGACAAATTCATCGGATCAGGGATATCCTTCTTATCAACGAACCAAGGGCCGATTGGGGTGCATGTATCCCGATTTTTCACCCGCAAGTTAGGGCGGTAATAGTTCTCCAAATAATCGCGGATAGCATAGTCGTTAGCAATCGTGTAGCCTGATACATACTCGTAGGCCTCTTCCCTTTTTACATTTCGTGCCGGACGGCCAATAACAACGGCCAGCTCACACTCATAATGCATGTATTCCACATCTGCCGGCCGCCGGGTTTGTCCGCGGTGGCCGATAAAAGTATTCGGCCCTTTTAAGAAAACGAGAGGCTCTTCCGGCGCCTTAAAAGACAATTCGGCCGCATGATCTGCGTAATTCAGACCAAGAGCAAAGACTGTCTTCGGCTCAAACGGCGGAAGCCAGACAACGGCTTGTTCTTCTACTATCCGTCCGTCATTAAGCTGCAGCCGCCCATCCTTTTCTACAGCGCCATGAATCGCTCCGGCATAAGCTACTTTCGCTCGTCTCATTGTGACTCCTCCTTTGCTTGCCCCTCAGACAGAACTATATTTTCAAGTGCACCCAATCCTTCAATTTCGATGCGCACTTGATCACCTGCTTTCGCCAGAGGTGCATTCTCAGGAACGCCCGCTAAAAGGACATCTCCTTCGTTTAATGTCATAAAGTCCGTTACCTCTGCCAATAACTTAGCGATTGGCCGAATTAAATTAGCTGTGGTATTTTCCTGGCGCAGATCCCCGTTAATATAGACGCGAGTGTATAACTGGTCAGGATCTTGAATCGCTTCCCGCTGTACTATCCAAGGCCCAACCGGACAAAAGCCGTCCCGTGCTTTTTGCCTGATCGCCGGGCGATAGACGCTTTCATGCGGAACACTTACATCGTTGACAATCGTGTAGCCAGCTACATAATCCAATGCGTCCTCTTCCTTTAGCCGCGTGGCTGTCCGGCCGATAACAATGCCAAGCGCTGCTCCGATCTCCAGCGCTTCTACTCCTTCCGGAAGAATCACCGGCCGGCTGTGGCTATTAATTGTATTTGCAGGCTTGATATAAAGAACAGGTGCTTTCGGCGCTGCTTTGTAAGGCGCTTCATGAACGGCTTCTCCGAGTAATTCAAGCGCTCCTTTATAGTTTAATAGCGTTCCGTATATCGTCCCGGACACCGGTGCATCAAACATTAGCTCATTCAAACAGAAGGAACACCCCGCTTTCTCGATTTTCCCTTCCGCCAGTTTTATATAAATTTCATCCGATTGCAGTTTACCTTGAAATTTTGCCTTTGCTGTTATCATTCATTTCGCACTCCTTTGGCAGTAAATGAGTTCCGGATTTTCTAGGCACTTTCACTAGGACGCTTTAACGCACCAAAAAATCTTTCATAAAAAATCCAGACAGGAGGAAAGGGGAGGCATCTGGCTGCTCCCCTCCTTTCCCGTTTGTTCATAGCTTTAACGGTTGTATGGCCATTTGACGAAACTGCGATTAAATCACCAGCTCTTCCTTATGGATATACTCGCTTACTTCCGTCGTCTCGTTTTGTTTGCCAGCCGTATATTTCAGCCATTTGATGTTCACCTGCTTGGCATATGTGTCTGCAAAACACTCTTTCAGTTGAACGAGTAAAGAAGGCTGGCAGCCCGCCACCGACATTTGATGGCAGATTCCTTTATATACTCGCCCTTCTATTTCTGCTTCAACACGATAAATCCCAAGCTTTGGCAAGCGGTATTCCTTGTCAATGTCCACTTTGATAAATTGGTGATTCTTATAAAACAGGGAGTTTTTTTGGACCCTGCCCCTCGTTTCATATGAACAGCCAAGCAAGGAAGGAACTTTATCCACCTTCCCGGCAGCCAGCAATTCACGGATCGCCGTCGAACTGATTTTTTCTTCCTTCTGCTCAATCTTTTGAATCGTTGTCACTTCGAATTTGCCGGTTCCTGCTCTCGTAAGTGTCTCCATATTTCCTTTGCCTTTATGTCCATAATGATAATCAAAGCCGGCAACTACATGCTTGCTGTGTAAAGCTAAGATATAACGCTCGATGAAAGCTTCGGGGGAAAGCTGTGCAAAATCAGGCGTGAACTTCACAATGAATAATCGATCGACACCCAGCTCCTGAAACCGCTCTTCTTTTAGCGGCAGCGGCGTTAAATACGTCATAGGTTCCTGAGAAGGAAAAAGAATATCCTTTGGATGAGGATAAAAAGTCATGACGTTAAATTGATAGCCTTTTGATCTTGCTGCTGCTTTGGCTGCTTCCAGAATGCCGCGGTGACCGATATGCACTCCATCAAAAAAACCGAGCGCCAGTACACAAGGAGCGGATCCGGCTATTGCTGGGATCTCATTTGGGTGTTCAATGTGAATCGTTTCCATCTGCTGCACGTCCCCTTTCATTTCGTTTAAACGAGCTGCTCTTCCGCCAGCTGTCCGTATTTTCCTTCAAAGAAAGTAAGCGGAGTTCCTTCGCGCAGAACAATTTCCTGCACTTCACCGATAAACAGCGTATGGTCTCCCGCTACCTGCGTCGAATGCACGTTGCACACAATATTAGCAAGCGCCTCTTTAATGACCGGCATATCTTTTATACGGCCGAACTCTGCTTCCCGCTTTTCTTTCAGTTGTCCAGCAAATAGCATGGATACTTCCTGCTGCTCCGCTGCTAAAATATTGACAGCAAATTTGCCTGATTCTTTGATTTTCTCAAGCATTTTCGCTCTTTCGCCAATCGATATGACAACAAGCTTCGGATTAAGGGATACGGACATGAAGGCGTTTGCCGTCATGCCATGTGCTTCCCCGTCCAGCTCTGTCGTAATAACTGTTACTCCTGTCGCGAATTTTCCCATTGCATTGCGAAATAACCGATCATCCATTGTTGATTCCTCCGTTACTTGACATTAGATAATGAATTCAGGCTTCTTTTGGGCAAGCTTCGGTGCTTCCGTTTGAACAAGCTCTCCTGTTTCAATATCGATGAATGGAGAAGTTTCATTGAACCAGCTATCCGGTGCTTTAGCTCCCCAGAATGTTTGGCGGCGCGGATCGTTCAAGTCCCAGCGAATCGGTTCAAAGTCAGGATCACTCGTTAAGTAGTCACCGTTATATAGCTCGATGCGATGGCCATCCGGATCTCTTAAATATAAGAAGAAGGCATTAGATAAGCCATGTCTGCCAGGTCCCCGTTCAATGCTATCCGCGTATCCAAGGGAAGCAAGAACATCACAGCAATGAATAAGAGCTAACGGGTCCGGCAGCCAGTAAGCAAAGTGATGCAAACGCGGTCCTTCTCCATTCATGAATGCTTGATCATGAACGCTCGGCTTGCGGTGCAGCCAAGCCGCCCAAATGCTCTCATCTTCTGTCGCTGTATACTCAGAGCAGGCAAATCCCAGTTCATTAATAAAGAAATCGTAGGCCTTTTGCACATCGGGAACCGCACAGTTCACATGATCAATGCGCTGAATTCGAGCTCCTCGATACAAATCGTAACGCTGAAGGAGCCGCTCTGCTTTATCCATTTTGCAAAAGAATTCCAGCGGCAGGCCAGATACATCCTGCACATGAAGCGCTCGGCCAACCGCATGCTGCGAACCCTCCTCCAGCCATTTTGTTTTTAAGCCCTTTGACTTAAAGAGTTCTGCCAGCTTATCGAGGTCTTCTTCTTTCTCTACTTTATAACCGAGTGCATGAACGCCCACTTTGTCTGATTTTTTCAATACGAGGCTGTGATGGACATGTTCTTCCAAGCCCCTTAAGTAAATGCATTCATCATTACTTTCTGTTTCAATAAAACCTAAAGCGTCGACATAAAATTTTCTTGAGCGTTCAAGATCCTTTACATTCAGTACTGTTCTGGCGATACGGATAATATTAAAATCCATTTGCCCCTGCCTCCCTTTTGCTTATCGATATGAATTATTTTTGGACGAGTTCCTCTGAGCGGTCTAAGAACTCTTTCACGCGATCCACATATTCCTGCTTGTCGTAACCGTTGTACAAGGCGCTCGCCATGCGCACCGGATCACCGAAGAAGAAGCGCTCGTATAATGTTTGTCTTGTTCCAAACGCGCTCATGCAGACATCCCATGCTAAGCGGTACAACTTCACACGGTCGTAAGCGTTTCCAGTCGCTGACTGCAAGTACTTATCGAGATCCGGACGGATATCTGAGTTGAAATCAGCCTCATTCGGAATGGCCATTAAGCCGCTGGCGCCGAGCAATTGCATAATTTCACTGAAGCGCGGATAAATTTTTGGGTAGTAGTTGCGGGCGATGTTTAACGGTGTGAAATCCGGTGTCATGATGCCCCATTTGTCAATTTTGGCGTTCGCTTCGGAAGCTGTCAGGTACGCTTTTACCGTTTCTAATGCCATAATAATTTCAGAGGCTTTCTCTTGAACGTGCTGATATTGGCCGATGTTAATCGTCTCGATCATCAATTGGACCAATCCAAGAATAAATTCTGTTTTCGCCACGTTTTTCGAAACAACCTGATGCGTCATATGAACGACCGCATTGCTTTCGTTGTATGCCTGGTTGCAGACACCAACATCTCCGAGAGCGAAGACGCGATCCCACGGAACAACCACATCATCAAACACAACGATCGTATCCATTTCTTCAAAGCGCGAACCAAGCGGGTGATCAAAATTAGACTTTCCGTAATCAAAGGACTCACGGCAAATGAACTTTAATCCTGGCGTGTTGTTTGGAATAGAGAAAGCGTACGCATAAGGATTTTCCTCTTCTGCCTGCTTTAACAGCGTGGAAGGGAAGACCATAATCTCATCTGTAATCCCGCCTTGAGTAGCCAGCAAACGGGCTCCTTTAATAACAACACCTTCTGAAGTTTTCTCCTTAATGCGAGCTGCAATATACGGATCCGGCAACTGTGCTGCATTGACGCCGCGATTGACTTGCGGCTGGATGAGAGTGTGCGTTAAAGATAAATCATTTTCGCGGCAGTATTCGTAATATTTCGACATATTTTGAGCGTAAAACGGGTCCTGCTTGCCGAACATTTCTGATGCTGAACCGTAGGCCATCATGCCAACGTTGATATAGTCTGGTGAACGTCCCATCATTCCATTGTTATGGCGAGCCCACTCCTGCATCATTCTGCGGCGCATTTCCAAGTCTTCCTTCGTTCTCGGCTGAATAAAGGAGGTTCCGACACGATCGCCTGTCGCAGGTGATTCATACGTCATAAATTCTTTCTTCTTTGGGTCATGCTGCATATCATACAATTCAGCTTGAGTCTTCATCACGCCTTTAAATGACGGATGCTCAGAGATGTTTCCTTTTACCTGTTCTCCGTTAATCCATATATTTGCTTGCGCTTGGTCTACTCTTTCAATATACTCTTTACCTGTTTTAGCTGGCATCTTACTCGCTCCTTCTCTAGTGAAAGTAGAAGGCGCCCGCTTAGCGCCTTCATCTTTATGCATTTTTTACTTTCCGAACTGCGGGATATGATGATCGCCAATCGCTACGTGGATCACTTTTGGTTCAGTATAAAATTCAAAGAGGGCATAACGGCCGCCTTCTCGGCCGATACCGCTATCTTTCATTCCTCCAAACGGAATTCTTAAATCACGCACATTTTGCGCATTGATCCACAGCATGCCGGCTTCCACTGCCTGCGCCACGCGATGCCCGCGCTTAATATCATTTGTCCAGACATATCCAGCAAGCCCATAGCGCACATCGTTAGCTGCTTTAACCACTTCTTCTTCCGTTTCAAATTCAATGACAGCCATGACGGGTCCGAAAATTTCTTCCTGGCACACCTTCATCTCGTTTTTAGCATTCAACAAGAGAGTAGGCGGTACGAAGTTGCCAGCCTTCACCTCTTCCGGAACGACCCCTTGAATAACTTCACAGCCTTCTTCTTTTGCCAGTTCAATATAGCCTTTTACTTTATTAAAATGCTCTTTCTCAATCAGCGGGCCAAGCTGCGTTTGTGCATCCATCGGATCACCGATTTTAATATTCATGACACGCTTCTTCAGCTTTTCAACAAACTCTTCTTTAATATTTTTATGCAAAAACACACGAGAGTTGGCTGTGCAGCGTTCACCGTTAAAGGAAAAGATCCCCCAGACGGCTGCATCAAGCGCCCGGTCAAGATCCGCGTCGTCAAACACGATCAGCGGAGATTTACCCCCAAGCTCCATGGATGTTTTCTTTAGTGTATCGGCAGAATTTTTAATGATCACTGATCCCGTTGTTGTTTCACCGGTAAAAGAGATGGCCTTGACATCCGGATGCGCGACAAGCGTTGCTCCTGCTGTTTCTCCAAAACCGTGGACAATGTTAAATACGCCCTCTGGAAGACCCGCTTTATCGATCACTTCCGCCAGCTTGTTCGCTGTTAAAGGAGACAGTTCAGCCGGCTTCAATATCACTGTATTTCCTGTAGCCAAAGCCGGAGCCACCTTCCACGTTTCAAGCATAAACGGCGCATTCCATGGAGTTATCAGCCCAATTGGCCCAAGCGGCTTATACACCGTGTAATTAATGAACTCATCATCCATCGGATAAGACTCTCCATGCATCAGCGACTGCACCATCCGGGCATAGAAGCGGAAGTTCTCCGCTGCCCGGGCTGCCTGCTTCTTCGTTTGGCTGATTGGAAGGCCGGTATCCAGCGATTCCAAATAAGAAATTTCTTCGGCATGCTCCTCAATAAGGTCCGCAATGCGATTAATATATTTCATGCGTTCGGCCACTTTCATCTTTCCCCATGGCCCTTCTTCAAACGCTTTCTTTGCCGCTGCTACTGCTTTGTTAATATCTTCTGCACGGCCTTCGGCAACCACATTACTCGCTTCATTGGTAAATGGATTCATATTTTCAAAGGTTGCCCCTGTTGCGGCATCGGTAAATTGGCCGTTAATATAAAGCTTTACGTCATCTACTCGTTTATGAGTCAGCTCCTGTTGGCCAGCTGCTTGTACTTGCATCATGGTCCCTCCTCTTTCATCCCCCTGCGCTTCATTAAGTTTGCAGCTTTCCGCTGCTTAATTAGCTGAAACGCCTTCTGGTAAAATGTTATAAGCTGTCAATACCTGACGAATTTCATCTTGCAATTCTTGTGTCGGCAACGCCATCGGCTTGCGAAGAACCGGCTCAATTTTACCCATCATGCCCATAGCAGCCTTGACTGGAGCAGGATTTGTATCTTTAAAGAGAACATCATTTAACGGCATTAATTCATAGTGAAGCTCCAATGCTCGTTCTGTATTTCCCTCCATCCAGGCATTGTGCATTTCGGCTACTTGCGCCGGTGCCACGTTCGCGGTTGCGCTGATTGAACCAGCTCCGCCAATTGTCAGCATCGGGTAGCAAAGCAATTCAATGCCGGAGAACAGCTTAAAATCCCGTCCGCAATTCAGCATGACACGATTCACATGTTCAAAATCTTTATTGGATTCTTTTGCGCCGATAATGTTCGGGCAATCCTCCACGAGTCGCGCCAATGTTTTGACTTCAAGATTGACGCCTGTACGTCCCGGTATGTTATAGACCACAATCGGAATGTCAACTGCATCGGCAATCGTTTTATAATGATTGTAAAGAGCATGCTGGGACGGTTTATTGTAATAAGGAACAATAACCATCGCTGCATCTGCGCCCATCTCTTGAGCGGCTTTTGTCAGGCGAAGGGCTTCATTGTAGTTAACAGAGCCCGTACCCGGCGCAAACGGAACGCGGCCATCAATTGTTTTGAACGCTGTTTCCATAACCAGCTCTCTTTCTTCTACAGTTAACGAGCTTGGTTCCCCGGATGTGCCTGTAACGGAAATCCCGTGGCTGCCGCTTTCAATTTGCCAGTTGATTAAGCTTTTGAATGTATCAAGATCCAATCTTTCATCCTGTTTGAACGGCGTAATAACAGGTGCTATTGATCCTTTTAGCTTTTCTTTTGCTTCCTGAACTTTTGACATATGTCCTTCTCTCCTTTTATGTTTACTTCTTCATTCGTTTTAATTAATTCCACTGTCTAAGCGGAAGGTTCTAAAAATTCGGAAAAAATACTGGAATCGTTTACATAAATAACTTATCATAGAGATTGAAATATTGAAAATATTAAAAATATTGGTTAAATATATAAAAAAGATATACTTAAGGAGGTCATCACATTGGATATCCGGCAAATTCGCTATTTCGCCACGATTGCCGAAGAAGGACAAATTACGAAAGCTGCCAAAAAACTGCACATGGCTCAGCCTCCTCTCAGCCAGCAGCTAAAGTCGCTAGAAGAAGAACTGGGCGTGCTGCTGCTAGAACGCAAAGGAAGAAAGCTCGAATTGACAGAAGCAGGAAAAGTATTGTATAAGAAGGCCAAGCATTTGCTTGAACAAATGGAGGAAACAATTGTAGAGGTAAAAGAGGTCGGAGACGGGTTAAAAGGAGTTTTATCGATCGGTTCCGTTAAAACTTGTTTTTCTTATATACCTGAACGCTTTCTTCACTTCAGGGAAAAGTATCCCCGTGTCAAATTCCGGTTAAAAGAAGGAGACTCTTCTTTGCTGGCCAATTATGTGAAACAGCGCGAAGTTGAATTAGCTATCGTTCGGCTGCCGCTGGAAATGGAGGAGTTTTCTTACTTGCCCCTGCCGACTGATCCTTTTGTGGCAGTGATGCCAGAAAACCCCCGCACACCCACTGTGATGCAAATGAAGGAGCTCAGCGGCATGCCGCTTATGCTGTTGCATCGAGTCAGCGGCGTTGGACTTTATGAACTGGTCATTAATGAATGCAAAAGGCATGACTTCGAACCAAATATCATTTGCGAATGTCCGGATGCGGCAATGCTGCTGTCCCTCGTACGAACAGGACTAGGCACGGCTCTTCTGCCGAAATCGACCCTTCTCTCTTTTCCAACGAACGGGTTGCAGATCGTTGAAATTGAAGATTGTACGATTCAATCTGAATCAGCTATTATCTGGCTGAAAGACCGCTACTTGTCCAAAAAAGCTGAACGCTTCTTAAATACCTTCCGTGCAGCTGAAATGACGATCAACTCATGAAAAAGGGGATGCTTTTTTAGCCATCCCCTTTTTGGCTTGTATGTTTAAATCCTTCTGCCTCTGCTGCCTCAAGAAACTCGGATGGCTGATCAAGACACAAATAGATTGTATCGGCTTTTTTAGCAAATCCATAAATATAGTGAACCGTTGCCGGCCTGTCAAGTTCGATGACAATTTGCGGCTTGCCCTTTTCCATATCTGTATATATCCCATGAAAAGCTGTTTGATCCTTTGGATTATATTCTCCCTCCTCTATCCAGCGAACGGAAAGAATATGATCCTTTTCAGCGACCACTCTCTTCGTTAATCCCATCGGAATCGTAATTTTATCTGGCTCCACAGTTACCCGATTCAGACGGATTGCCTGAATTTCTCCAAGAAAGAAAAAGACGGCGTATATATTCAAGACTGCCATAATCCAAGCAAGGACAGGGCTCCATGAATGAATAAGCCAGTGAACTCCCACAGTTTCTAATATAATGGCATGGATCAGCATAATGCGAAAAGCCAAAACACTCGTCCGGCGATGAGCGGTAAAGTGACGATTGGACTCGGGAGCCTTTTGCCGCCAACTGGTCACCGCAAATTTCCACATCATCCACTCAGAAATGATGACCTTTGCCAGCCGGTTTTCTGAAAAAGCGGCTTCAGCCTCATGCCAAACAGTGAGCGCTGGTGTAACCGCTCCTTCAGTTGCATCAACTTTTCGCCGGATCGAGCGAATCGTTTTGACGAGCCGAACAATAATCCAAATTTCAGCAGCAAATAAAGCGGCTTCTCCAGCAAGCAGCAGCCAGCCTACCCATTCCATTCCTGCTAGGTGAGCTTGAGGAATGATCGCCTTTGCGGCAAAATAGCCACTGAGCGCTACACCAATCACCGGAACAACCTGGCGTTTTCTTCGAAAAACAAAGAGGTAGGCAAGAAGAGGAAGAACAAGTACAAAATCCACTAATGAACCAGCGGCTGCCCATTGTCTATCATTCTCGGAAAGAGGAAGAAGACGGTGGGCGTAAAAATTGGATAGCACAATCACTGCTGACAGAATGATGAACCATTTCCATTTTGGCTGAGATACATGTGCAGCATTCATGTGAACAGCCTCCTTTACTAAATTATTATCTCTTCTTATTATTTTATAACAGAAATTCCCTCTTCTCTTTGAAAAAAAGTGACCATTTTCCTTCAGTTTCATTTTTATCCAGCTGAAAAACAATCTGTGTTAAACTATTTGCATAGTTTGTATTTCAGCGGAGGAGATAAAATGATTCTGCTTTCTTATTTATTATTAGGGATAGCTATTCTATCGGAAGTGTTTGGTTCAACTATGCTCAAGCTTTCAAATGGCTTTACCCGTATTCTCCCGGTGGCTGGAGTTATTGCGGGCTTTGGCTTGGCCTTTTATTTATTATCCATTTCCTTGAAGACGCTGCCTTTAGGAGTGGTATATGCCACTTGGAGCGGCTGCGGAACCATTTTGACGGTCGCGGTAGGCATCCTCTTCTTTAAAGAAAAAATGAATAAGCAAGGCATTGCCGGGATCTTTCTTCTTATCATTGGCCTTGTATTACTAAATAGTTAAGGAGAGCTAAAATGAAAGGTTTTATTTTTCTGGCATTGGCTATCTTATTAGAAGTATTTGGGTCAACTATGCTCAAGCTTTCGGACGGCTTTACAAATCTCTGGCCTTCGGTCGGTGTCGCCACCGGATTCCTCGCTGCTTTTACCTTGTTCAGCTTTGCCCTCAAAACGCTTCCTCTTTCCTTTGCCTATGCTACTTGGTCCGGAGCAGGCACAGCGCTGACAGCCGTCATTGGCGGTTTTGTATTCGGGGAAAGCTTTCACTTTTTGAAAATCAGCGGTTTATTCCTAATCATTTTTGGGATTGCTCTTCTTAATGCATCTGCGGGGAAGCAAACACAAAGCGAAAAAACATAATCTATGCAGACAGCAGCAAAAAAGGGTGCCCCACGCCGTCACTACCTCAACGGCTTGGGAGTCACCCTTTCTTTTTTTATCGCGCTTGTTTTTCAGCTCTGGCTCTCGCTGCCATTTGTTCTTCACTTTCTTGTCGAGATAGCTGAAGCCATTCATCTTGTAATCCTTTATAGGTTGAGTAGCACATAACGAGCATTAAGACGGCAAGCGGAACAGCGGTGGCTACAAGTGCCGATTGAAGCCCTTGCAAACCGCCTGTCATAATCAGTACAACTGAGATCGCAGCGATCACCACTCCCCAAACAATTTTCGTCCGGTGCGCCGGATTCGGATTTCCATTCTCGCTAATCATGCCTAATACGAAAACAGCGGAGTTAGCTGATGTAATAAAGAAGATCAGCACCAGCACCATTGCCAGCACGCTTAGAAACGCACTCATCGGAAAATATTCAAAGAACTGAAATAAAGCGGATGTCACGTCGGTTGATACGGCGGCAGCCAGTGCCTTTTCGCCCATATTTTGAATCAGGTGGATCGCGGAGCCGCCCATCACGGCGAACCAGAAGAAAGACCCAATCACAGGAATGAATACCGCTCCCATCATAAACTCTTTAATTGTCCGTCCTTTAGAAATGCGGGCAACAAAACTGCCAACGAGCGGCGCCCAGGCAATCCACCAGCCAAAATAGAACAATGTCCAGCTGGCAATCCAAGAGCCGTCACTGTAAGGTTCGGTACGGAAAGACATTCCGATAAAGTTTTGGGCATAATCGCCGATTCCTTGGAAAAAAATTTTAAAAATAGCCTGGGTCGGTCCCAGAAAAAGAACAAACCCCAGCAAAGCAAAAGCAAGCAGCATATTAAGGTTGGATAAATGTTTCATGGCTCCTTGAAGCCCTGAAACGGTAGAGCCTATATAAATGAGAGTAACTGCAATAATAATGAGTGCTTGTGTGCTGATGTTTACCGGGATTCCCCACAGAAAGCTCATGCCGCTGTTCACTTGAAGCGTCCCAAATCCAAGAGAGGTAGCAATGCCGATAACGATGGATAGAATGACCATTACGTCAATCGCCTTGCCCGCTGAGCCTTTAATCTTATCCCCAATGAGCGGATAGAAAACAGAGCTCAAGGAAGACGGCAGTTTTTTTCGAAACTGGAAGAAAGCCAAAGACACGCCTACGAGCGCATAACACGCCCAGGCTGATACCCCCCAATGCAAATAAACAAATTGCATGGCGAGCTTGGCCGATTCTTCAGAGGAGCCTTTTCCAAACGGAGGATCAATGTAATAAGAAACAGGCTCGGCTACTCCCCAAAAAACAAGGCTGATGCCGATCGAAGCGCTGAAGAGCATGCCAATCCAAGTAGCGGTCTTATATTCCGGGCGGTCATTATCATCTCCTAAACGAATATGGCCGAACTTTGACAGCCCGATATACATACAAAAAGCAAAGAAAACAAAGACACTTCCAAGAATGAACCATCCTAAATAATTATAAATAAAATTTAATGATGAATTAGAAAACCTCTCTAGTTGCTTCGGTGCCAATACACCGATACTGATTAGCAACAAGCTGGCCGCCAAAGAGGTATAAAAGACAGCTTTTTTGTGTGTCATCCAATCACTCCTTATTAGATTGTTTTACATTCTGTGCGACATTCTTGCTGCAATGTAAGCGGTTTCTATACATTAAATAGACAGATGGAACAAGGAATAATTGGCTATTTTCAACGTAACGCGTTAGCATCACTCGGCCGGCGGCAGCTGAAAAGCTCTTTGCCGCCGGCCGGGCGGTTGTTTTATTTTTTAGCCAGCGAAGCGACAATCTCTACCACCCGGTCGCCGACCTCAGCGGTAGAGGCCGTGCCCCCCATATCAGGTGTTAATACTTGCTGTTCCAACAGCAGCTGCTCGATGGCATTCAAGACGGTTTTTCCGTAGTCTTCGCAGCCAAAAAAGTCCAGCATTTGGCTTGCAGACCAAATAGAAGCGAGCGGGTTGGCCAATCCCTGCCCGGCAATATCGGGAGCTGATCCGTGAATCGGCTCAAACATGGATGGGTAGTGCCTTTCCGGATTAATATTAGCGCCAGCAGCAAGACCAATCCCGCCGGCAAGCGCGGCGCCTAAATCTGTTAAGATATCTCCGAACAAGTTGGAGGTAACCACTACTTCGAAACGCTTCGGATCTTTAATCATCAGCATGGCTGCCGCGTCGACTAAATAAGAAGCCGTTTCAACTTCCGGGTAGTCCCTGCTGACCTCTTCGAATACTTGATCCCAAAAAACCATCGAATAATTCAAAGCATTCGCTTTAGAAATACTTGTGAGCGACCGTCCTTCTCTTTTAGCCGTTTCGAATGCATAACGAATAATGCGCTCTGTTCCTTTGCGGGAAAACACACTGTTTTGCAAGACGACTTCATTTTCTTGTCCCTTAAACAGCCAGTCACCGGCTCCGGCATATTCGCCTTCACTATTCTCACGAATAAATAGCATATTAATGTCCTCGCGGTTCACATCGACAAGCGGCAGATGCGCCCCTTTTAACAGCTTAATCGGACGAATATTGACATATTGGTCAAAGCTTTTGCGAATTTTTAACAGGAGCTCCCAAAGCGACACATGATCGGGAACCCCCGGAAACCCGACAGCTCCTAAATAAATAGCATCAAACTCTTTCAGTTGTTCAATCCCGTTATCGTCCATCATCTTGCCATGCTTCGCATAAAACTCGCATCCCCACGGAAAATAAGTAAAGTCAAACCGGAAGCCTGAATCCAGCTCAGCTGTTTTATTTAATACTTTAATGCCTTCATCAATCACCTCGGGACCAATTCCATCTCCGGCAATTACCGCTATTTTAAATGTTTTCACTGTAATCTCCCTCGTTTTTCAACTTTGATTCCAAACGACCAGCTTCATTTCAGTCATTTCTTCCACTGCATATTTAATGCCTTCGCGTCCTGTTCCGCTTTCCTTAACGCCTCCGTATGGCATTTGGTCAACGCGGTAGGTTGGGACATCATTGATGATGACACCGCCTACTTGCAGTTCTTGCGATGCGTATAAAGCAGTCTTAATATCATTTGTATAGATTCCTGCCTGCAGTCCATAGCGGGAATCATTCACCTGTTCAACCGCTTCTTCGATACTGTCTATTTGATTTACTACAACAACCGGGGCGAATGCCTCTTGACACGATACCTTTAACTTACGATCTGCACCCGTAATGATAGTTGGCTCCAAAATGCCGTTTTTCAGCTTGCCTCCCGTAATGATCTGGGCATCACTTGCTTTCGTTTCTTCCATCCATTCCAGTAAACGGTCAGCTTCCCCTTTAGCGATCAAAGCGGAAATATACGTTTCTGGATCAAGCGGGTCCCCTGCTTTAAGCTGTTTAGCCGCCTTGGTAAATTTCTCGACGAACTCCTCATATATTTCCCGGTGGGCATATACACGCTGAAGAGAAATGCAGACTTGGCCTTGGTTAGAAAAAGCCCCCATAATACAGCGATCAATGATTTCATCAATTTTCACGCTTTTATCAATAATCAGCGCCGAGTTAGAACCGAGCTCCAGCGTTGTCTTCTTCAGCCCGGCTTTCTTGCGGATGCTGATACCGACACTGGGGCTGCCCGTAAATGTAATCATGCTGACACGCTCATCTTCCACAATGGCATCGCCTACTGTCCCGCCGGGTCCTGTCACCACATTGAGCACGCCTGCCGGAAGCCCCGCTTCTGCAAAGATCTCGGCAATGAAAAGAGCAGACAAAGGTGTTTGTGAAGCAGGCTTTAATACAATTGTATTGCCTGCTGCGACAGCCGGACCGACTTTATGGGCCACCAGGTTAAGCGGAAAGTTGAACGGCGTAATCGCGCCGATAACACCGATCGGCTCTCTGACGGTATAACCGATCCGGCCAGCGCCTCCGGCAGCTGCGTCAAAAGGAATCGTTTCGCCATGAATTCTTTTCGCTTCTTCCGCCGAGAACTTATACGTCTCAATCGTTCTTGCTACTTCTGCCTGCGCAAACATAATAGGCTTGGCAGATTCTCGGGAAATGATTTCAGCAGCTTCATCCGCTCTTTCCTTTAACAAGGCCGCCACCCGTTCTAAAATTTCAGCCCGCTGATAGGCAGGCATTTTTCCAATCACTTTACACGCATGATAAGCAGCTGTGATAGCTTGCTTCGTCAGATGGCGGTCCGCCATGGCAATTTGAGCGATCTCTTCCCCGGAATAAGGAGAGTAAAGCGGTGCGTAGGCTGGCGCTTCTATTTTTGTACCATTGATGAAAAGAAATTGTTTGATGGACTTCGCTTGATTCGCTAATCTACTCATTGAGAGCCTCCAGCACCATTTCATGAAATTGAACAATTGCCTTTTCAGAAGAAGAATAAACCCCTTTTTTAAATGCGCGGGAACGGAAGCCAATTTGCTCCAACTCCACGAGTTCTACGTCCTCCTGGCGGACCTGCTCAGCAAAAGCGACCAAGTCTTTTTCCTCTTGGGTTAAATTCTCATCACGGAAATAATAAGTATAGACGGCTAGCGTGTTCTCATGATCGATTGGAAGCATTTGAATAGTAGCCATATTTCCTGGACCGGGATAAATCGTCACCATTAAATTCGGCCACAACCAGTAGAAAGACCCCCCTTGCATTTCTGCTTGATTTAAATCAACAGACCCGTAGTTTTTATCAGGCTTGACGATCGTTCCCTGAATGGAGTAGTTCTCACAAGTGATAATTTGATAATCATCCATATCCAAGGCGGCGACGAAGCTAGGGTGCGCCACATGGCAATGATCACATTCTAAATAATTATCAATAAATGCCTTCCAGTTCGCTTGAATGATTCTTGTTTTTTGATGGGTTCGCTTTAATTTGCCCAGAAACGGAAACTTGCTGAGCCTTTCAAAGAAATCCCCGTAAGACTCACTAAGCGGCTTTGCCTGGTCATCCAGATTCACAAAAATTAAAGATTCCAAGATTTCCATGCGAACCGGGCGCAAACAAGCATCTTGCACACAAGCCGCATCTTCCCCCCTAAAGTTTGGCGCTTTGTTTAATTTTCCGTCCAATTTAAAGGTCCAGCCATGATAGCCGCATTGAAGAATTTTCTTCTTGCCGGCCTCACTCTTTTCAAGTTTTGTCGCACGGTGCGGACAGACATTGTAAAAAGCGCGGATGACTTCATCCTGACCGCGGATAACGATAATAGGCTCTTTAGCTACTTCAGTTGTAAAGAAAGAGCCCGGTTTCTCCAATTGACTGACATGCCCCACAAGCTGCCAGGACTTTGAGAAAATCAAATCCATTTCCTTATCCAAGACTTTTGGGTCTGTATACAGATCGTAAGTCATCGTTCTTTCAAATGTCCGATTTGTCGCATTCTCTACTTTATTATAAGCCATTATTCATTCCCCTTTGCAAGTTTACTGATTTGCCGCTTTAACGGCCTAACGCTTCTTTTGGAGTAAAAGGCTGTTCTGCCACTTTAATGGAGTCTGTCGGACAGCCATCAAGCGCATCCTCTAAATCCATTTCTAATTCAGCCGGCACCTTTGCTGCTCCTTCGTTATCATCCAGACTAGCAAAAGCCAGCCCTTCAAAGTCATAATCAAACAGATCCGGCGCTGTTGCTCCGCAGGCACCGCAAGCAATGCAGGTTTCTTGATCTACAATTGTATATTTAGCCACCGCCTATCTCCTTTCTCTCCTCTTATTGCTAGTCTGCTTGACTTTCAGCTGTCAGACCGATGGAGCGCTTTTGCTTTTTTCTCCCATGACGCTTGTGCTATGAAGCGGCTGCACTTTCGCTTGCGGGTCAATATACACTTTGGCGTTGCTGACAGCGGTTGGCGCTTCCCCAAAGCCGCTCGCTATCAGTTTCACTTTTCCTTCATAAGTACAACTATCACCAGCCGCGTAAATTCCTTCAATGCTTGTTTCCATCCGGGAGTTCACCACAATGGAATGGCCATCGATTTCAAGCCCCCACTCTTTAATTGGACCGAGTGAAGAAACAAATCCATAGTTAACCAGTACATCATCAACCTCTAGTTCAAGCGGTTCGCCAGTCTTTGCTTCCTTCACAATGACTGCTTCAACTCTTTCTTCGCCTGCAAGCCCAGCCGGCACATAGGGAGTTAAAATACGCACGCTGGACTGTTTCAGCTGCTCGACACTGTGCTCATGGGCACGGAATGTATCCCGGCGATGAATCAGGGTCACTTTTTCAGCAACCGGTTCCAGCATTAAGGCCCAGTCAACCGCAGAGTCTCCACCGCCGAACACGACCACCTTCTTTCCTGTAAATTGACTTAAGTCGCGAACAAAATAGTGAAGATTCGTGTTTTCAAACTTTTCTTCTCCTTCTATCTTCAGCTTGCGCGGCTGAAAGGCTCCATTGCCAGCCGTAATAATCACCGCTTTAGCATAATGGGTTTTCTGGTTTGTTGTGATAGCCAGTACACCATCAGTTGTCCGTACAATGCTCTCTACGGACTCCCCAAGACACACCGCTGTTTCAAATTGGTTCATTTGCTCCGTTAATTGATCGACAAGCTCCTGAGCCCGCACCTTCGGAAAGCCGGCGATATCGTAAATATATTTTTCGGGATATAAAGCCGATAATTGGCCGCCAAGCTGCGGAAGACTTTCAATCACCTTTACCGATGCCTGGCGCATCCCTGCATAAAAAGCGGTAAACAATCCGACTGGTCCTCCGCCGATAATCGTAATATCAAATACTGTAGGCTGCTCCATCGCCATTCCCCCTCTGATATGAAATATGCCTCTTATCTTCAAACACGCTTAGGTTTGCTTATTCTGTATGCAATTAAGATGCCAAGGCAGAAAAATAGCGAAAATAATAAAAATATACCGAAAATTCTTTCTAATTATCCGTTAATTGAGTTATATTTAACTCAATATAGAGAGTGCATAGTCAAAAATGACTCACTTTTTTAAAAAAGGAGGAGCATATATGAAGCAGCCGAACGAAGAAAGCAGTGTAGAAATGACACTGCAAACGTTATTAAAAATTCTGGATCATTCTTCTGATGAAATCTTCGTTCTTGATGGCGAAAAAAGAATTCTTTATGTCAACCAAGCATGCGAACGCCATTACGGGTTAAAGCCGACAGATGTCATCGGCAAATATAATGTAGAATTATTTGAGAAAGGCTATTGGAAGCCTTCTATCGTTCCAGAGGTGTATAGGAGAAAAAAGCCTTGTTATCTAAAGCAACAAACGTACATTGGCGCGGAGCTGCTTACCTCTGCGGTTCCTCTTTTAAATGAAGCGGGAGATATTGAGCTTGTTGTGATTACATCGACCGAAGCGCAGACGTATAAAATGGTCAAAGCAAAAGAAGAGGCTAATGAGTCAAATACAACTCACCTTAAAGAAGAAGCTGAACGGATTGTAACGAACAGCGAAAAAATCAAACAAATTATCTCTTTCTGTGAAAAAGTGGCACCTACCGATTCGACCATTTTGATCGAGGGGGAGTCCGGCACAGGCAAAGGAGTGCTCGCTCATTTTGTTCATCAAATCAGCCGGCGGAAAAACGGGCCGTTTTTGACGATTAATTGCGCAGCTATCCCGGAAGAGCTGCTCGAATCAGAGCTGTTCGGCTACGCCAAGGGCGCATTTACCGGTGCAAGCAAATCTGGAAAACCCGGCTTAATTGAAGCAGCCGACAGCGGCACCGTCTTTCTCGATGAGATTGGGGAAATGCCTCTCTCTTTGCAGGCAAAGCTGCTGCAGGTCATTCAGGACAAACAATTTATCCCAGTTGGCGGCAGTGAAACAAAAAAAGTCAACATCCGGATTATTGCCGCCACAAACCAAAACCTAGTAAATATGGTCAAGGATAAAAAATTCCGAGAGGACTTGTTTTACCGGCTTAACGTGATTGACATCCAGCTTCCGCCGCTGCGGGAGCGAAGAGAAGATATCATTCCCTTAACCTATAATTTTTTAAATAAATTTAACGAAAAGTACCACACGAACAAAGTGATTTCTGAAGAATGCCTGAATATATTGATTCATTATGATTGGCCGGGCAACGTGCGGCAGCTGGAAAATTTACTTGAGCGACTGGTCGTGATTAGCGATTCGGTGATTCAAGCAACCGATCTGCCGGATATGATCACTGAAAATGCCGGTCCGATTACCAGACTCTCCCTGCCGCATACATTGGATCAAGCTTTAGAGGAAACAAAGCGCACCTTCATTAGAAGAGCCTATCAAACACATAAATCATCAAGAAAAGTAGCCGGGGATCTCGGAATCAGCCAAACAAAAGCTTCACGGCTCATTCGGCAGTATTGCGGGGATTTAATCGAACCAAGAAAAGTTGACCAATAAAAATAGGCCTTCTCCAAATGGAAAAGGCTTGCTTTTTTTAAGAGGCGCGGTGAAATGAACCGACGACTTCCACCGTTTGAGTGACATTCACAAATGCCTGAGGATCGACTTCATGAATCATTTTCTTTACATCCGTAAGCTGATAGCGGGTAATAACGGTAACAAGCACCGCACGTCCTTCACCTGTGTAGGCTCCTTCACCGTTCATTACCGTAATGCCCCGATACAAATTGGAGAGAAGCTTCTCCTTCACTTCTTCCCCTTTAGATGTAATGATCATGACAGTCAGTTTCACATGGTTGGTATGAATCATATCGATCACTTTCCCGGTCGCATAAATGGTGATCATTGTATTAAGAGCCGCATCCCAGCTGAAAATAAAACCGGAAGCAAGGACAACGACAGCATTCATGGCTGTTAAAATAGTACCAATTGGAAAATCCTTTTTCTTTGTCAACAGCATGGCAAGAATATCAAATCCGCCTGATGATCCGGAAGCGCGAAAAATCAAGCCAATGCCGGCTCCGGTTATCACCCCGCCGAATACAGCAGACAAGATCGGCTCTGTTGACACTTTAATAATCGGAATAGCATAGAGACTAAATGAAATGGCCAGCACCGACAAAATCGTATAACTGATAAAACGTTTCCCGAGCTTCATTAAGCCAATGACGAGCAGCGGCAAATTTAAAAGAAGGTTTACTACGCCCGTATTTAAAGGAGTGATCAGACCAAACATAATCGCTACCCCGCTCAATCCGCTGCTTAATATCTCATGCGGAATGAGAAAGAAATTATAAGCTACCCCTACTAAAAATGAACCGAACAAAATCAGTCCAACGTTTTTCATTTCATCTCTCCCTTCTCCTATCCACCCTTTAATTGTTCCTATTATAAGGGGGAAACGAGAGATTCAAGAGATGATAGTTTTTTCTGAAAATCCAGACTCATGAAATGGAGGGGAATTATTCCTGATGGGCGGCAAAGAGTGGTTTATAAGCGAATCTATGTGCTTTATGAGCGAAATGCGCCTATTTATGCGCGCAAAAGCCCCTTTTACGCGCGAAACGTGTGCATTTATGCACATTCTCCTTTTTTATTCACAGTCCTTTTGCATAAAAACCCAGCTTTTTCAGCTGTGTAATCATCAGTTCTTTCTCCTCCGCATCCAAGCCTCCGAATATTTCTTCTATTGCTGCTTTGTGATGGGGGAAGATGCTCGCCATCAGCTGCTTGCCTTCTGGAGTGATGACTGCATAGGTCACCCTGCGATCTTCCGGGCATGGCTTACGCGCCAGCAGCTGCTTCTTTTCTAATTTATCAACGACGTATGTAATGCTGCTGCTTGCGAGCAATATTTTTTCGCCGATTTTTTGTATAGGCTGATCTCCTTTATTAAACAATAACTCAAGCACCGCGAATTCCGTTGGATTTAATCCGTATTTCTTAATATCTTCTTCTACTCGTTTCGTGATCGTCTGCACTGCTCTAGAAAGCACAACGAATAGCTTTAAAGACAGATCTTGCTGATCAGCTGCTTCCATTCTTATCATTCCTTCCTATATAATATCTCGATTTCGAGATTTATTGTATAACTCCTCCCGCTAGTGTGTCAATTTGCTCTTCTCAAACAAACAGTCCGCTGCAGACAGGCAGCGGACAAAGCAGCATTATTCTGTATAAAATTCAGCAGGAATTGGACCAAAGCAGCGACGATGATACAGCATCGGATCTTTTTCTTTATCCAGGCGAATGTTGGTCACATTGCCGATCAAGACCGTATGATCACCTGCTTCAATCGCCTTAAATGTTTCACATTCGAATACGCCGAACGCCCCTTCAATGATTGGCAGCCCGTTTTCGGACATTTCCCATTTGCATTGACTGAAACGATCTACCCCTTTCGTTGCAAATGTTTGGCATAGCTCCTGCTGCTCTCCTGCAAGGACATGGATAGCAAACTTGCCGCCTTCCGTGAACGCTTTGATTGTTGATACTCTATGATCAATAGACCATAACACCATCAGCGGATCAAGTGACACAGAGGCAAAGGAATTGACTGTCAAACCAACCGGCGTTCCATCCTCCGTTACCCCGGTAACAACTGTCACACCCGTCGGATAGTTCCCCATGACTTCTTTAAATAGCGTTTGCTGTTCTGCTTTTTCCATTCTTCATCTCTCCCTTGTTATGTACTTACTCTCTACTGTATCAAAAAATGAACAAAAACTGGCAAAAAAAGCTCGCACTTGTCACTTTATTTTTAATATTCAATCTCTTTTGTCATCCAGAACGAAATCAATCGTTAAAGCTTATATAAAGAAGGTCATTGTCAGCAAAAGGTCTTTCCGACAAGGAAGCCGTCCTCCGCGGCAGCGGGAGGGGGCTGTCCATTCTTTTAAATGTCCCTGGATTTCTTCACCTTGTTTTCTTCCAATACGTGTTCGGCCCATCGCTTTTCAAAACAGCTGTTTTTGGCACCTGCTTGATGACAAGGAAAAAATTCAGCCAGTCCACTGATGAGCCCATAGCATTTAATAGGATGAAAAATTTTAATAAAGGCGTGAGCCATCCAAGCGCGCCCCCTAAGAGCGGAACAATGAATGAAATGACTAGGAAAGGCGCCATAGTAATAAGCAGATACCTTGACCTTGCAAGTTCTTCTTCAGTTATCACAAACCCGCCGGACCAGGTAAGTCCAATAGCTGTTTTGTCTGATCGAATAAAATGGGGAATGAACAGCAAATGAAGAAATTCATGAAGGAGCAACAGCAAAGCTATTTCAAAAACTGTGCTGAATTTAATCGTCATCGAGAATGAACCTGCCGTCAGGCCAAACTCGCTCAAGGAAACGGTTGAAAAGACATGCAGGCTGCCAATAGAGATGAGCACAGCCACGATCATAAAGGGAATAGACCATAAAATGGCACTCACCATCTGTTTAGGCTCCTTCAGCGGCACCCAGCCGTCCTCCATAAGCTTTCTATGTGCACTCGCATTCTTTTCAGGCAAGTTGTACAGTATTTTCACTTTATCCTCCTTTCCTGTTTCAGTGTCAAGGCTCCCAATATCCCGCAAGCGTCCACTCAGATTCTAACGCTTTCACGTCTGTTTAAAAACGATAAAATATTCTTCCATACTATAAAGCTACAATAACAGGAAAATTTTTACCATCAAAATAAAGAGAAAGGACCTGATCCAGCCCCTTTCTCTCTGTTTGCTCTTGCATTTAATTGACAAATCGTCCAGCTTTGCCTTCAGCATTCCAATACTCGTTTCGCAAATGAACCTTTTGAATTTTCCCTGAGGCCGTTTTGGGCAGTTCCTCCACAAACGTTACCCCTGTGATCGCTTTGAAATGAGCGAGACGGCTTCTTGAGAAATCGATTAATTCTTGCTCGCTTATATTGGAAGCAGGGCGTTTCACTACGAAAGCGTGCGGTGTTTCCCCCCACTTTTCATGGGGAACAGCTACAACAGCCGCTTCTAACACATCACTATGCTCATACAATACCCCTTCTACTTCAATTGAGGAAATATTTTCACCGCCGCTAATAATTACATCCTTCTTTCTGTCAACAATATCGACATTTCCATATTCATCAACAGTAGCCATGTCCCCTGTATGCAGCCAGCCATCCCGGATGGCTTCCATCGTTGCTTGTTCGTTTTTCCAATATCCTTTCATTACCCCATTGCTGCGAACGATTAATTCACCAATCGCCCGTCCATCATGAGGCACCTCCTTTCCCCATTCATCCACGACACGCACTTCATTGCCGATCATCGCAAACCCCGCTTTTGCTTTCATTCGATACCTTTCCTTTAAAGGCAATTCATCGCATTGCGGGCGAATAACCGAATATGTACTGAGCGGCGAAGATTCGGTCATGCCGTAAACCTGCAAGAACTCCCAGCCAAGCTCTTCCTCCACACGGGCAACAAAGGCTGGCGGCGGAGCTGATCCGGCAATCACAACGCGCAGTTTTTGAGGAATGTCAGGTTTATGCTGTTCATGATATTGCAGCAGGCTATTTAAGACAGTAGGAGCCATATGCATGACCGTCACGTTATGGGCAGCAACCGCTTCGAAAATCGTTTTTGGATCTGCTTTCTTTAAGCAAATATGCGTGGCTCCATTTGCCGTGTAATAAAAGGGCGCTCCCCAGCCATTGACATGAAACATTGGCAGCACATGCAAATAAACATCCCGGTCCGATACGCGAATGGCATGCATGGAAGACAGCGCATGCAAGTAATTATTGCGGTGTGTAAGCATGACTCCTTTTGGATTGCCTGTCGTTCCGCTTGTATATAAAAGGCTGGCGAGATCATCTTCTTCAACCTCCTCCCGCTCGAAAGCGATGTCAGAAAAATGAGCAAGCCACTGATCATAGCCAAGTTCCGGGCAGCTTTCTTTCTTGTCATGAACAATAATTTGTTCAACTGTTGTTAATTTGGCTTTTATCGGTTCAATAAGTGTGTACAGTTCATCATCCACAAACAAAATTTTTGACTCGCTATGGTTAAGAATAAATAAATAATCATCTGGCTTCAGGCGAATATTAAGCGGAACCATGACAGCTCCAAGCTGGAACACACCATAAAACCCTTCCAGCATTTCAAGGGAATTAGGAGCTAAATAAGCTACCTTGTCTCCTTTTTGAACCCCTTCTGCCCTTAAGCCGCGTGACAGCTGCTGCACTCTTGCAAATAATTCTTTATACGTAAGTGAGCCAGTCGGTGTAATTACCGCTGTTTTCTCTCCATAATAAGTGACAGCCCGATCAAGAAATTGCGTGACGACAAGTGGTACATTCATTTCTCTCATCCCCCGGTCCTTTTAATTTGTCCCCTCCCCTTTATCTTAATTGATTTTTCAGAAAATTTGAATGGATATCTTCCTTAATTTATGAAAATAAAAAATAACGCAGAAGATATACTGCGTTATCAAACTTTCTTATCCTTCTTTTTTGTTCCCCCATAACGAACGTACTGTGAAACAGCTGTCCTTTCGCCTAAGGCTTTCCTGTTGCTGACAGTGGTCGGTACTTCGACAAATCCAGTTGCATACATGTCCTCTATGTTCGTTTTCATCCTTGAGCTGACAACAATGCTGTGTTCCTAGGGCTATTCAGCTTTCAAAGCCTCTTCAACAAGTTCATGAAAATATTCTTCTGCGTTTTCGGTAGGGGAGAAAATCCCATTGGTAAACGCTCTTGAACTTAGCCCTTTCTGCAATTCTTCCACTAATTCAAAATCCTCCCGGCGGACTTGATCAACAAATTTAAAATACTCTTCTTTCTCTGGCGTAATCGTTTCTTCTAACGAGTAATCGCGATAAATGCCAAGTGAAGTGTTCTCATCCAATGGAATAACTTGAATCGTATTGACGTTGCCATCCCCCGGATAGACATTAATCATCATGTTTGGCCAAATCCAATAAAAGCGGGCAAGTTCGCTTTCATCGGTCCCTTTACTGGCTGCCATGTACTGATGAGTAAATTTCTCATGTATAGCAGTACAGAAATTGGATAGATCATAAGATTTAGCAAACCCTGGATGAGCAATCGCACAATGATCGCACTCCAAATAATTATCAACAACTGCCTTCCAGTTTGCTTTTACTACACGGCGCGTTTCCCTTACTAGCTTCACTGAATCAAAAAAGGAGTATTTCTCCATCTCTTCTAGAAACTCCTTATACTCTTCTGAAAGAGAGGACGCGTTTTTATCTAAATTCACGAAAACTAAAGAATGATGCACTTCCAGCCGAATAGATTTCATACAGCTATGCTGTCCAAGCTCAGTCGTTCTAAAGTTAGGCGCTCGATTGACGCTTCCATCCAACTTAAACGTCCAGCCATGGTATTTGCATTGCAGAACTTTTTTATTGCCGTGATCGCTTTGCTCCACCTTCATCCCGCGATGCGGACAAATGTTGTAAAAAGCTCCTAATTCTCCCTCTTTATCATGGGTCACAATGATCGGTTCTCCAGCAACATCCATCGTCAAAAAATCTCCTGGCTTTTTAAGCTGACTTAGATGCCCGATAAAGATCCAATTTCTCGCAAAAATCTTTTCTCTTTCTTCTATAAATACCGCCGGATCTACATAACGCGAATAAGGCTGCGTAGAATTAAATTGCAACTTTTCTGGTGCTGTCATAGCGAAAACCCCTCTCCTTTGCCTTTATATTTGGCCGACTACATCCGATCTAGATAAACCCGCTGGACGGCTCTTTCCACTGACCATTGATGTAATTTAAATAACGCATACTTTCTTCTCCTGCGTCCTGTTTTCTTTATTTCTATGGAACTAATTTATCCGACTGCTCCGCCACAGTCGTTAAAACGGGAGTCTCTACCTTTCGCCTTGTATATTTTAAATAATAAAAAAGATAACAAGCAGCAATGAAACCAAAGCCCCAATAGAGCGAAGTACGCTGCGTCGGATCATATGCCGTAAACACGAAAATGCCTATGCACATGATGAGACAAAGAATCGGCACGAATGGAAAAAAAGGAACCTTGAACTTCAAATCCGCTATCTTTCCCCCTTCTTTGACATATTGCTTGCGAAATCTATACTGGGCAAACGCAATCGCCATCCAAGTAAGTACTCCGCCCACTCCGCTAATCGCAAGCATGACCACAAATAATGTTTCTTCTGCCACCACACTAGTAAGCAGAGACAACAAGGCAAAAACGAGGGTGATTAACAAAGCATTCATAGGGACTCCACGCTTGTTAAGTTTTCCTAATGAGGCAGGGGCCATGCCTGTTTGTGAGAGTGAAAAGAGAATTCTCGTACAAGCAAATAACCCCGTATTCCCAACAGAGAGAACAGCCGTCAGGATGACAAAATTCATAATATCCGCTGCATACGGAATGCCAATCATTTCAAATACAGTGACAAATGGGCTTTCCAGTACCCCTGCTTCTTTCCATGGCACAATAGCCGATAAAACAAAGGTCGCCAAAATGTAAAAAAGCAGCACACGGATCACAATGCTTCGGATCGCTCTTGGAATGCTTTTTTCTGGATTTTCCGTTTCTCCCGCTGCTACCCCCATAATCTCAGAACCTTGAAAGGCGTATACAACAGTCATCATTGAAATAAAAATCCCTGTAAATCCTGTAGGAAATAAGCCATCACCGATAAAGTTAGAGAAATACGGGGCGGATTGCTCTTTCATGGGAAGAAGCCCAAACATTGCTGCTCCACCGATAATGATAAATAAAATAACGGTAAGCACCTTGATGCCTGCAAACCAATATTCCGTTTCTGCAAAGCTTCTTGTTGTCAACGCGTTTATTGCAAATAAGATCAAGGCAAAAACAGCACACCACACCCATACAGGCGTATCCGGAAACCATCTAGCCATGAGCAACCCGGCCGCTATAAATTCCAGACCTACATAAAGAGCCCAACTCATCCAGTAAGTCCAACCGATCACAAATCCTGTAGCCGGGCCGATAAATCTCGCTGCATGGGCTTGAAAAGAACCAGAAACTGGCATTACGACTGATAATTCCCCGAGACACATCATTACCAGATACATTAGTAATCCGCCGACTAAGTAAGCGAGAATGGCTCCCGCAGGACCGGCTTCCCCTATTGCATAACCTGAACCTAGAAAAAGCCCTGTTCCAATAATCCCACCAAGCGAAAGCATGAATAAATGCCGGCTCTTCATTGACCGCTGCAGTTCTCGCGGCTGGTTTTCTTGCCCTTTTTGCATGAAACTCCCTCCGTTTCTCACCGTTCGCTCATTTCGTTCGTAACATTTCAATTATTCTGATATTTAACTTTACTTTTGTGCAACTTCTGCCTCAGTTGGCTCTTTATACTCCAGTAAATCATTGATTGTAGGCTTAAAAATTTTATGAGCGATCTCTCTCTGGTACTTCTTTTGCTTTTTGGCTTCTACAAAGAGCCGGCGTGTATTTTTTCTGCACAGCTTTTCAATATCGTTTATTACAGCATCTGGAGTCGGCTTCACCAGTCCAAAGATCACGGCATCATAAAACCGGATAGCCCCTAGGTTAGCGACAAAGTCATTGACTACATCGATTCCTCTCCGTTTAATCATTTCATCTCCTTCAGCAGAAACGGGAATATTGGCAGCTTCCACAAGTAAACTTGCCTTTACCCTATCAGCATTAGACTTGTTAATAACATCCTCTAGCGCTGAAGGGATTAAAATATCACAATCCACATCAAGCCATTCCGTATTCGGTCTCACAGTATAGTGCGTTTCAAAGTGATTAGGGTCCATTTCTCCATAGACATTTTTATGGTCAATCAGTTTTTGTATGTCAAGCCCTTCGTCACATGTGACCAGCAAGTTTGCGTCAGAGATTCCAACAACTTTGTAGCCTAGCTGGGACAGCTTTAGGGCACAGCTTGCTCCTACACAGCCAAACCCTTGAATGACAACTCTCGCTCCCGGTCTTCCGTTTTTGAACCGCCACGCTTCGTCTGCTGAAAAAGCTACACCGTAACCTGTGACTGCATCATTTAACAACAGACCATCAATCCGCTTTGTCAGCAATTCATCGAAATCCTTCATTCCCTGCAGAACATCAGGGTTTTTCTTCATGGACTTTGTCAATGGTATATCTATGCCGAATTCATTAAATACTTTGAGAATATCTTCATATTTAGTGCCTAAATCACTGCCTAACGAAACGCCAATGTCAATATAAGGCATCATGGCGATTAAAAACCTTCTTAATACAGCATAAGCATCGGGTGCCTTATAATCATAGGCAATTCCCGCTTTGCATCCGCCGGTTGTTCCACATTCGCAGGCTACATATTTATAGGCCATTGCTTCAGCCAGTCGCTCCACTTCTTCTTTTGTCACTGTCGGGTGCATTCTTGTTCCGCCGCCAGTATAGCCTTTCACAAAATTATGAACAACAAGCCACCCTTTCGCATCTGTTTCAGTATCATTCCACTCTACGACTAGATAAGGCTTTAACATGAGTAAACCTCCTAAAAGTTTTTCTCTAAATGGCCAGTCTGGCCTTCGTGGCGTGGCGCGCCGAGATGAACTCACTATTGCGGAATGCTTATATAATGCGTCCCTGATCCCAAAATAACTTTCTCCTGGTACATAAAAAGCTTTTTCCGCTCTTTCTTTGACCATAACGTTCACAACAGCTTGATCTCCGCTAACCTTTATACATGCTCCTCCTATTTCTATCTCTAGTGCACTATGAAAATTAAACATTACTCCTTCTTACAGCCTCTTCATTAATTTGCCGGTCCCATTCATCTTCTCCCTGTTCTGCGGCTCATTCACAGCCCACTCAGGCCGCCTTCCCCTTAACACCTGATCCACTTGCATTGCTGCATGAATAGCCATACGGGCAGAAGCTTCTGTTGTCAAAGCTGCACTATGGGGGCTGACAATGACATTTTCTAGTTGAAAAAGAGGGTTATTCTCACTAGGAGGTTCCTCCTCAAACACATCAATTCCCGCTCCGGCAATTGCTCCTGTTTTCAACGCTTCGACTAAATCTTTTTCCTTCACAATCTCCCCTCTGGAAGCGTTAACAAAATAAGCAGAAGATTTCATCCAGGCAAACTCCCGGCTTCCTATTGCTCCTTTTGTTGCTTCTGTTAAAGGGAGGTGAAGACTGATCACATCAGAATGCCTGAATACCCGCTCGATATCAGCGGCAAATTCTATATCCCTATCCGGATTTGCAGTTAAATAAGGATCATATCCGATCACCCGCATCCCAAAACCTTTTCCCGCCTTTTGCGCCAACAGCCTCCCAATTCTGCCTAGACCGATAACACCTAACGTTTTTCCTTCCAGATCCATGCTTAAGAGCTGATGGCGGACTTCATAGTTTCCTTTCCTTAGTTCTTTATCAGCTGCCATCAATTGTTTAGATAGAGCTAAAATGAAGGCCATGACATGTTCAGCTACTGTATTCGCATTAGCCTCCGGAGTATTGGTGACATAAATGCCTCTTTCAGTGGCCGCTCTTACATTAATGTTATCCAAGCCTACCCCGTATTTGGCAATCACTTTCAATCTTCTGCCTGCTGCGATCACCTCTTTGCTGATAGCCGCCATGGATCTCGTCAGCAAAGCTTCACAGTCTCGTATTTCGTTCATTAAGGTTTTTTGCGATAAATCTGAACCTATTCTTAACTCGTATCCTCTCTCTAGTAAATAGTTCTTTCCTTCTGCCTCAATATCTTGCGGAATATATACCAGGCAGCTCATAACTTCCCCTCTTTCATTTCCAAATGACTATTCTTAGTGTGAACACTCTTTGTATATATCTGCAATAATTATGCCAATATTCAGAATATAATCTTTTTATTGGTATTGCTGTTTTCTCTCGACCCTTGCTGGCCCTATCTGTTAACAAAGTGTTTCCAATTGAAACATTTTGTTTCAAATTGTTTCATTCTATTTCAATGTTCCAGCGCTTCATTTTCCTCCACAATGTCGTGCGGCTCATCCCCAATTCAGCTGCCGCTTTTCCTTTATTGTAATGACAGCTTCTCAGCACCTGCACAACCTGTTCACGTTCAGAAATAGCCGACGCCTGTACCATTCCTGATAAGGGACTTTTTACTTGTATGTCCTCCTTTCCCTGAGTCTCCGGTAAATGCTTTTCAATATCGCATACATCAATGACCTTTCCTCTGCAAAGCACCGTTAATCGTTCGCAAAAATTTTGTAACTGGCGGACATTTCCTTCCCAGTTAGCCTCGCTTAGCTTCCGGCTCGCCGCCTCGGTCATCACCTTACCGCCAATCATTGGCAACATCTTTTGAATAAAAGCGTCTGCCAGCATGGGTATATCCTCTCTGCGTGCCCGAAGCGGCGGCAGTTTTAAATCCAATACACTCAAGCGATAGTAAAGATCTGCCCGAAACCCTCCTGATTTAACCATGTTTATAAGGTTTTTATTAGTAGCAGCTATAATTCGCACATCAACAGGAATAATTCTGTCATCCCCAATACGCATAATTTCTCTTTCCTGCAGTACACGGAGCAGCCGGCTTTGGAGCTTGGGTGAAACTTCCCCAATTTCATCTAGAAAAATAGTTCCTCTGTGAGCCAACTCAAAAAAACCTTGTTTCCCGCCTTTCATTGCCCCTGTAAAAGCTCCTTCCGCATAGCCAAATAACTCACTTTCCAATAAATCCTCCGGAAGGGCGGCACAGTTAATCGCTACAAACGGATTGCTCTTTCGCTTGCTGTGATTATGAATGCTCTGAGCAAAGATTTCCTTTCCCGTTCCTGTTTCTCCAATAATCAAAATATTGGAATCTACTTCACTGTAGCGTTTAGCCGTTTCAATTGTTTTTTCGATGGCTGTACTGCCGAACAGAATATCTGCAAATGTATATTTAGCTACATGCCCGCGGGAATAAATTTTTTTCCGGATCTTGCCTTCCATCTCTTGAATGCCGGTCACATCTTGAAACGCAACCATGTTTCCTACTTTATTTCCTTTCAAGAAAATCCCGACCTTCTTCACAGATAGCTGAACAGACTGGTAAGAAACGATCTCTTCCCGATACTCGCCTTCACTCAGCAATAAATCCCTGAACTTTCCTTTTTGTAATACCTCCGTGATGGAGCATCCTATTAAATTTTCTTCCGGGATCACCAGCATCTCTCGGGCTGCTTTGCTAAACACAGAGATTTTCCCTCTTAAATCAATCGCGATGATTCCTTCGTAGGCATGATTCAGAATGGTTTGGTAGCGCTGGGCTTTTTCCTGCTCTCTTAAACTTACAAGTGCCAGTCTCTTTGCCTCCATTAAAGCCTGCCGAAAAGATTCCTTTCCAGTTTCCACGATTGCGGTCCCTAGACCGAGTTTCTTCGCATATTCAGTCGTACTTAATCCGCTGACTACAATCTCACAGCCTTCACTGGCAGCTAAGTCAACCAAAGCCGCTGATTTCTCAATATCTTCGAGAATATAAGATTGAATGGGCAAATCGACAATATCAGCCAAGCTTTCTACACCATAGATCATATTAAGCGCCCCAATGACCGCGACTTTTCTTTTCCCAAAACGTTCTTTACAATCGGACAAACAGCGGATCAAATCAATTCCCTGCACTGGAATATCAACGATTGGCATAAATTCATTACGCTCTTTTAAAAGCTTCGTCATTAATCCCCTTGATATAATCACGTCAGCATCCATTTCTAGCTGGGGAATTTTATCGGCAGCGACTATGACTTCTTCTAATTCAATTTTCGGCATATGGTCGTTCTGATTCTCTCTCTCCTCAAGCTGTTCAAATTCTTCAAATCTTTTAAACGCATCTTTAATATATCCCTTGCGGGGGACTACTAACTTGATCTTAATCAAAATACTCACCTCGAAAAACAGTTCGCGCAGGCTTTATGCATCACCTGCGCGAACTTGTTTGTTTCTGTTGTTAAGTCGCTGCTTGCTTAGCGAGCGGAAATGTGGTCAAAAAACCAACGGCCAAGAAGGCAGACATGATTGTAAACGCAAATAGGTGGCTGCCTGTTTTCATGAATACAACGGCCATGACCGGGCCGAGAGTCGATCCGATAAATAGGAAAAAGGAATAAAGGGACATGGCTGATGATTTTTCATCTCCTCCAGACTGTCCGAGCAATGACACAAGGGCCGGAACGGTGACAGAAATTCCCGCTGTAAAAATCACACTCATTAACGTTATCAGGAGGATATTCTCAAAGATACCAATGCAAGAAAGACCCAGAGCCGCTAAAGCCAAACCTGTACGCATTAACGGCAGCACGCCAAAACGAGAAACGAGACGGCCGCCAAACGGTGCAAGCAGCATACCGAGAATTCCTGCTGATCTCACCAGCAAAATGTGCACGGCTTCGAGCGCATAGGTCTCTTGCAAATAGCTTTCAAGAATGGTATACATCCCGACAAAGCTTAATAACAGCAGCGCCGTAATAAAGTAACAAAACCGAAAGAAGCGCTGGGATAACACAACGGCAAATGCGCCAATGATCGACCTTCTGCCCTCGGACGCATAAGCTGAGTCTTGTGGAATAACAACATAAAATGCCAGTGCTGCAAAAGCGTATACCGGACCGAGTATGTAAAACACAAAATTCCAGCCGAAAAGAGCAGCGACCGTGCTGCTGTATACCTGGCCGATGATGCCTGCCATCAAGAAGCCCGCGCTGATAAAGCCGATGGCTGTCGCGCGCTTCCGCTGAGGATACAGCTCTGTAATAAATGTAAGGGCCGTCGGTGCAAATGAGGCGGCCACAAACCCTTGAAGCCCGCGAACGAGAAGAATGGCCTCGTAGCTCTTTAACAAGCCGATCACCGGTGAGACGATGATCAAAGAGATCATGCCTAATAAAATCATGCGCTTTCGTCCATAACGATCAGAAAGAGGCGCAAAGCATACTGTGCCAAACGCATAGCAAAAGGAACAGATACTTGATGCCAAGGCCGCTCGTTCCGCTGTAAGCTGAAAGTCTGCCGCGAATAATGGATGCAGCGGGATCGTCACGAATAAGGCTGAAACAATAAAGAGTCCGCTGCAGAAGAAGACTGCTGTCAGCAGCCCATACTTCCTTTCTGCTGTTACATGCTTTGATTCTGCTGCCAGTGATTCCATCAAACCCTCCTTTTATTCATAATATTTTCAATATTTTAACTTCTATTATAAAAGCCAAACCGCCCATCTGTCTAATACCAACTGTCAGGACGTCATGATTTTGCAAACAAAAAACCGGCTCTTTTGAACCGGTTTTTCGCTATAGATCAACAATCGGTCAGTAAGAAGCACCAACAGACGCCTGATTCCCCAAGATTGTATAAAAGAATGACTGGATTTCCTTGACATCCTCATCAGCAATTCCAAGTTTTCCAGCCCAATACTCTGTATCTTCAATGTCTTCCTGAGACATCACAACCATTCTTGCATTTAAAATGGAAAGAACAAGACTTTTTCCGCAAAATTGGCCCGTATGAATAATCGCCAGATTGTAAAGCTCATTATCGGTAAGAATGCATACATAACGACTGGATTGCAGCTCCGTTTCATCCATTAACAAAGTGACCTCCATATTATCATCCTTTCCTTCTTTATTTGTTTCAGGAACGAAAAAAAGCCAGTTAACCCCCTTTGTATGTTTGGCGTTAACTGGCTGGATCTACTAATGGCTTCTTGCAGGAAGTCCCGTAGATTTATCAGTTTGATTCACAATGTCAAAACAACTTGCTTCTCATTTTAGAGGACGCTGCATCAAACGTCAATAAATTATAAGAATGTTTTGATTTTTTGACACTTTTTTCTTTTATAGCAGCATGCCAAGTGCGGCAGCCAAGCAGCCGACTGTGACTGAAACAGTTAGGTAGATAACAGCGGCAGTAAGCTTTCCCTCTTGAATAAGCGTGATGGTTTCATAACTAAATGTAGAAAAGGTGGTGTACGCCCCGCAAAATCCGGCACCAGCGAAGAACCATAGCTCGTCGCTTATATTTTCCGCTAGATAAAGGCTGGTCAGCCAGCCGAGCAGGAGGGCTCCTGTCATATTCGCCAGCCATGTTCCAATAGGGAATAGGGATCTGTTATTGAACAGCCCGCCAAGCCAAAACCTTGCTCCCGCTCCTAAAGCTCCGCCAATCCCAATTAGCCAGATCATTCTTTGCCTCCTTCTTTTCCGCCCGATAATGCCCATCTGCGCCCCGCCTCAGCCAGCAGCAGGCCGGCAAGCGTGCTGAGTAAAACATAAAGCACAGCCGGTAATACACTGCCTGCTTGCACCAAGCGGATCGTTTCCACAGAAAAGGTTGAAAAAGTAGTAAACGAACCGATAAATCCTGTACCAATCATTAACACGATCTCAGGCTTAACTCTTGGGCTGCAGCTTACATAGGTCAGAAACCAGCCTAGCAAAAAACAGCCGATAAGATTAATAAGCAACGTTCCTAGAGGGAAGCCATGCACCGGATCGATCCATTCACCGAATCCATATCTGCTTATCGCCCCCGCAAACCCTCCGGCCATGACAAAGAACCCTTTCATCCCGATCTCCTTTCTCTGTTGATGCCTCCTTTTATTTTAACACTTCCCCTCGACCGCCTGCCATGCTGACTGGAATGAACAGCATTCCCTGAATCGAAAGCAAACGCCTCCTCACGCCCATTGGATCTTCTCCCTTTATATTGATCGCTCTTTTCGGCTATTATAAAAGCAAGCAAAGAAAGGAGAATCGAGATGGCTTACATATTACAAGTTGATTTTCATCATGCGGGACCATTCGGAGCGGAGATGGAGGCGGCCTTTTCCGATTTGGCCAGAAGCATCAACGAAGAAAAAGGACTGATTTGGAAAATTTGGACAGAGAATGCAGAAACACATGAAGCCGGCGGCATTTATTTGTTTGAAGCTATAGAGGATGCGAAAAACTATTTGACGAAGCACACGAAACGCTTAAATGGCTTTGGCATCACAGATGTCCGCGGGAAGATATTCCAAGCCAATGAAGGGCTGAGCCGCATCAATCACGGACCCATCAAATAAAGAAGTCCCCGCTTATACAAGCGGGGACAACCGGATTATTCCATCTCTGGCATCGGTACTTCCTGAGCATTTTTTACAACATCATCTGGCACTTTAATCGGCTCAACTTTGTTGTAGTCCTTGTACACGACATTCATTACTTGGGAGGTTTTCATTTCGTTGCCTTCAATATCCATGGCCATATCCATATTTATATCCATTTTTGTTGTCTCGAAAGTCTTTTTGTCTACATAAATCGTATAATTCACTTTTTCTATTTTCATAGCGTCCATCATTTCTTTCAGCGATGCCTGGGCTTCTTCAGCTTCGGCCCCCTGCATCATTTGGGACATTTGTGATTCAATTAACTTATTGAATTTCTCTCCGGAAGCATCAAGCTTTAACACATAGCTATCTGCTGTCTGCTCGAATTTAAAGTCATCTTTAAATTGCTCTAGCTGCTTCAGCTGCTCTTCAGGCTTTGCCTGCTGCTGAGACATTTTCATGATTTGGTCATACATTTCCTTCGGCAGCTTCATCCATTGGCCGCCTTCAGGCTCCTTCATATAAAAGCCTTGCTCTGTCATATAAGACTCAACCGGCATCGGCTCCATCTGCTCTGCTCCGTCTCCAGCCACCGTCATTGTTCCTTTTTGATAGACAGCAATTGGCTCCATTGTCACGTCCATGTCCATTTTCATGGAAGTTGTCATAGACTTATCTTCTTGTGAATAGGTCATTTTTTGCTTCATATCCATCGCTGCGCTCAAGCTTTTTGTTTCTTTAGACACTTCCATCGTCTTGTTAAATACTTCTCCAAGTGTCATTTTGCTCGTTTCTTCTTTTGGCGTTTCCGGCGTTGGTTTTGCCGTTTCCCCGCAAGCAGCAAGACCGAGTGTTAAAACTCCAGCTGCCATCCAGCTTGCCCATTTTTTCATTTCTTTACCTCCTAAGTAATCTGTCTTCTCTCTATTCTATACGAATCAACCATCGAAAAGTTTCAAAAAATGGGTGATATTGTCGTTTTTATTTAAAATAGGAAAATAACCCTACTATGTACTCTTTTTCATTTTAACAAAATCAATCTTATTTACCAGGTCTGTGTTACCTGTTCCATTTGTTTGCCTGTTAGAGAGCGTTCACTTTCCCATTAAAAAAGGCATTGACTAAGGACATAAAGCGCAGCACAAGCGGCGGCAAATAGCTGTTTTTATTAAACGCCAGATACACCATTCGCGATAAGTTCGGATCTTCTAACGTCTTCACATGAAAGGACGCCTGCCTGTCGAACTTGACATAGTTTTCAGGAAGGATCGTTGCGCCCATTCCCTCCTCCACGAGCCGGCAGGATATTTCAAAGCGTTCAACTTCAAACTGAATATTCGGCTTAACCCCGGATTTTTTAAAAGCATTCAAAATATCTATACGGGTTTGAAACCCTTCCTTGCATATAATAAAAGGCTCCTCATTCAAGTCCTCTATAACGAGAGACGAAGCATTTTTTAACGGGTGATTTCCAGGCAAAAGCGCGACTAATCTTTCTTCATAAATAGGTATCGCTTCGATTTCCTCATTGTCAATATATTGATTAGTAATCGCTGCATGGATCTCAAAATTGTTTAGCGCTTTTTCTACATCGGTCAGACTTAATATATCCATCAGCTGAATTCTGACGTCGTTATGCTCGGCTTTAAAGAGAGACAGCACTTTCGGCACCCAGTACTTTGCTGATTCAATCATCCCAAGTGACAATTCCATCGGACCGTTTTCTCTCAGTCTTTTCATTTCATCAGTGACATGTTCAAAATGATCGATAAGCTTTTTGGCTTTCTGATAGAAGATTTCCCCTTCCTTTGTCAGCTGCACCTCTCTATTGCTGCGATCCAATAAAGTTAAGCCCAGCTCATTTTCAAGCTTTTTGATAGCGGTGCTTAAAGACGGCTGGGAAATGTGAAGAGCAGAAGCCGCTTCGGTAAATGTACGTTTTTCTGCAATAGCAATGAAATAATAAAGTTGTCTGATTTCCATCTTCCTCCTGTTATAGCTAAAAACTATAGAAATATACTTTTTCTATATTAGTCATTATATATCGGCCTGCTTTATAATAAAAAGATAAGCAATTTTCAAATCGAATGATTATGCAGTTATGAGGTGATTATGATTTATACTTTAGCAGATCAACAGCACTGGAGCGGCAGAATTGACAGTGAAAGCGACCGGAGCGCTTTTCGTCTCCATCAAATAGTAACGTTAAAAAACATCGAACAATTAAATGAAAATGAAAGCGCTTTTGGCCTCGTCGGATTTGAGTGCGAAGAAGGCGTGCGACGCAATAAAGGAAGATTAGGAGCGGCTTTGGCTCCAAATAAAATTAGACGATTTTTGTCGAATCTTCCGTACACTTTTGATAAAAAACTCATCGACACCGGCAATATCGCTTGTGACGGAAACCAGCTGGAAAAAGCCCAGGAAGAACTCGGCAGCCATATCAGCAAGCTATATCGCCACTCTTGTGTCCCGATTATTTTAGGAGGCGGCCATGAAACGCTGTATGGCCATTATTTAGGTGCGAGAAAACACATCGGGCCTCATGCTTCCTTGGGAATTATCAATATTGATGCCCACTTCGATATGCGCCAGGATCCTCTTCCTTCTTCCGGCACGATGTTCAGACAAATTCTTGAAGAGGACGAGCAGGCAGGCTACTTATGTATCGGCATTCAAGAATTAGGAAATACAAAAGCACTGTTTGAAGCAGCTGACCAGTTAGGCTGCACTTATATCTATGAAGAAGATGTAGCGGCTAATGACTTCTTGAATACGTTTAGGGAAATTGACCGGTTTGCTGCTCAATACGACTATGTTATTTTAACTTTATGCACAGATTCCATTCGTGCCGACGCAGCACCTGGTGTCAGTGCCCCGTCTCCTTTCGGTTTAGAACCAAAAACCGTCAAAATTCTGTTAAAATATATAGTGGCGAAAAACAACCTGCTCAGCTTCGACATTTCAGAAGTAAATCCGATCTATGACGAAGGAGACCGGACGATCCGGCTTGCCGCCTATCTGGTCGCAGAAGTGCTGCACCATTACAACAAGATACAAACATAACAAGGAGTGACATTATGACAGTTGAAATCAACCAAGAGACTACTATCTTCCTAGCAGTAGCTGTCTTTATGCTTGGAACATACTTAAATAGAAAACTAACGATTCTGGACAGATTCTGTATACCTGCCCCGGTAGTTGGCGGGCTCATATTCGCTATCATTGCAACCATCCTGAAAAGCACGAACCTTCTCCATATCACTTTAGATACTTCCCTTCAAGGGCTGTTCATGATTACTTTCTTTACAACAGTCGGCTTGGGTGCGAGCTTTGGACTGATTAAGCTTGGAGGAAAGCTCCTGGTTATTTACTGGGTTTCATGCGGCTTTTTAGCTCTTATGCAAAACGTTATTGGTGTGTCCTTAGCTAAATTGCTTGATATTCATCCGCTCATCGGCGCAATGGTCGGTGCTGTTTCGATGGAGGGGGGCCATGGCGGAGCGACAGCATTCGGGACAACTATTGAAAACCTGGGCATCGACTCGGCTCTATCTATCGGATTAGCTGCTGCCACGCTGGGATTAGTCGCTGGCGGGCTGGTTGGCGGTCCAATTGTCAAATATCTCATCAATAAACATAACCTGAAGCCTTCAGAATCCCAATTGGATCTCCCTTCCGACTTAGAAGAACAAGAGGAGAAGCCGATCACCTCTCGATCCTTTATGATGCAAGTGTTTATTATTACTTTATGCATGGCCGCAGGCTCTTATCTCGGCAATCTGTTTACGAGCTTGACGGACTTTTCTCTTCCTGATTATGTGTGTGCTATGTTTGTTGCTGTTATTGTCCGGAACGTCTTGGACCGTATTGACGGAAACATCGTTCAAATGAATAGCATTTCACTGATCGGAGATATATCGCTCAGCATCTTTTTGTCGATGGCACTTATGAGCATCAAGCTTTGGGAAATTGCGGACCTCGCACTTCCGCTAATTCTTATCGTGCTTATTCAAGTAATTTTCATTTCTTTGTTCACTATCTTCATTCTCTTCAGATTGCTGGGCAAAGATTATGACGCGGCCGTAATGGTCGCTGGATTTGTCGGACATGGCCTTGGGGCGACGCCAAATGCGATTGCCAATATGAGCGCAATTGTCAATAAATTCGGTCCTTCCCAAAAAGCGTTCTTAGTCGTTCCAATTGTTGGAGCCTTCTTAATTGATGTATTCTCTATACCAATCATTATTACAACGATCAATCTATTCAGTTAAACTACTTTGTTCTACTGTGTCCAAGCCCAAGGTTTGGACACAGTTTTTTTATTTAAAAAAACAAAATAATTATATAACAGTTGTTGACTTTATATATCTGTTATAATACAATTCATATAAAGATAAATCAGAATAATCAAAAAAGGAGGGTATCTCTATGATGCCATTAGAATTCTACCGCAATATCCCACAGAAGGAATGCTGCCAATGCGGCGTAAAAATGGTTGAGCAGCACGAGTCTTACCATAACGAATGCGAGCACTGCCTAAGCAAAGTGGAGGAATAAACCATTGCCTGTTCCATGTCTCTCTTTTCCATAAATCCGCCTGTCCGATCATTGGCCAGAGCGGATTTTTTTATTGGACAAACACCCGCTCGCCACTTTCCAAAATTTTCATCGATTGAATAGAAAAAAAGCACCCTCTCCGTTAAAATTATCTGATAGAGAACCTTTTCTTAGAAGGAGTTTGATAGCCATCGTTACTTTTCAAAGATTAATTGCCAGTCAGAATGTTGAGTTCTACAGGGTAATAGGAACGGACTTTGAAGATGTGGGCTACTTGATGTTTCATGATGCCCGAAGAAAATCTAGACTAAGCGATAATCAGGTTCTAGTTGAAAGCGGGATGACCGAAGAGGGATTTCAGGACTATGCCCGCGCCAATCATATTGAGGTATTATTCTTTTCTTACTTTGATACGGAGGCAGAAGAAAAACAGCAAGAGTTCCGTCAAATATTAGGATTTGTCGATGGGATGCTGGATTATAAGCCGGATACGACCTACTTTATTGAGCTCTTTCCGATTGAGGAGGATGAAGAATTGGCCTTCGCTTACCCGAATGAATTTGAGAAAGTCAGTGAATTTGCCCAGCACCTGGCTGCCCGGGCCGAGAGAAGCGTGGCAGTTCCAAGAATTACGAGAGAATCTTTTAAGTATTTAACACAGAGATAAGAACAGTCGCCTTGGAAGCCCCATTCCAAGGACGGCTGTTTTTTTCGACTAATAACCTCCATGCTTTCTCAAAAACTCTGTAAACTCAGGAAGTCCTCCCGTTTGTGAGCGAAATTATGTTACATTAGACAAAGAATAGATCTGCTTAACGAATAAAAGGAGCTGTTCAGATGAAAAAAACAATTAAAGTAGTTGCAGCTGTATGTTTTAATGAACAAAATGAGGTTTTGTGCGCACTCCGTTCACCAGACATGTCTTTGCCTAATCTCTGGGAGTTTGCAGGAGGAAAAGTCGAAAAAGAGGAAACTCCTGAAGAGTCGCTCATAAGAGAAATCCAAGAGGAGCTTGGATGTACAGTGAAAGTACATGAGCTGATTGAGGATGTAGTTCATGAATACCCTAATATTATTGTTAATTTACTTACATACCGCACCACAATAACAGCAGGAACACCGCGTGCAAAAGAGCATGCTGAAATTAAATGGGTCCCCCTTCATGATTTACGTTCATTAGAATGGGCACCTGCAGATATTCCAACGATCAATAAGCTGCTGTCCACGAGGGTAGATGCCTAATTCCTTTTTTAGCTATCGATGTTATGTTTGGCACTTTACTCTCAATCTAACTAAAAGAGGCTGTCCCAAAAGGTCATAACACATGATTTTTTGAGACAGCCTCTATTTTCTTCTTAGAAACCGGCTGATTGTCATTCCGGCGGAAAAAATCGTTCTCTTTTCTTCCTCTGTTTTTATGTGAGAGACTTATTGGCCAGTTCCTTTCAACCTTGAGTCCCTGTTCTAATGTAGTTATACAGATTACTGTCAACCGGCTTCTCCATCACCATATTCATGCGGACAACCGGAATATCTTGCTCTTTCTTATTTTTCATTGTGGTTTGCTCAACGCTCTTTTCATCTGGCCATGCTTGTCCCAAGTAATAGAAGTCGCCGCCTTCATCATTATCCTTCTTCACAAAAATATGGATGTCAATGTTCCTTTCTTTAGCCTTGATAATCTGCTGGACTTCTTCCGACTGTAATTTCCGATTGCTTCTCGTATACCACTTCAGAATGTCCTTGCTGAGAAACTCATCCCCATAAGCAACACTCGAATCCACCGCTTCATGCTTGTGATAAGTAATAAAGATAGGGCATGTGCCGTGTTTCGTTTTATAGCCATATATCGTCGATTGCTCATTTTTCTCCCAATTTAAAAGCCGGCAGGCATCTTTTCTCGTATATTTTTGATATAAAGTAAATGGTTGACTGCAGCTGTACAGCTTAGCTTTTTCTTTTGCACTCCGCAAGACATCAAGTGCTAACTCCTTAAAATATGGCTTAGAAGAGAGACTTTTCTCTATGGTTACATTTAAGCGGCAGTCCCGTTCAGTGAACAAAACGACTGGCTCCTCTCCATACTGACTTCTCTCGCTCTTCGTGAAAAATGATAAGTCAAAAAGGCGCTGAACTGAGGCAAGTGTCTGTTCATCTGCCCGGCAATTCATGTCAGCCAGGTAGCTAAGATATTCACTGTAAGGGACGCTTCCTTTTTCTAAAAGGCACTCTAGTAACAGGATTTCATGTTTTCGCTTGCCATTCAATATTTCGAGCGATAACATCGTCAACACTTTGTTTTCGTAATCAGTTAACGGCGGGACATCCTCTCCCATTTTGGCGAGAAACTGATGATAATTCGCATTCTTTTCTGCAATGACGACCGGATCAATAGAATGATTATTGATAAAGTCATACAAATAAGGCGTTCTGCCAATTTTATTTTTCAAATGAATAAACGCTTCTTTTAATATTTTCATTGCCGTCAAATTGCTTTTATCAATAGCTTCAAAAATTTTCTTCTTCGCCACTTCTTCAAAATTTATCGTAGAAATGCCTTTAATATAACTCGTATCCAGGGTCCTTCGGCGAAGCCTGTCCTTATTTTGCGAGCTCTCTCCAGAAAGGGCAACCGGTATTAAATAGTTATTTTTATAATTTCCTATAAAGTCAATAATCGTAACAAAATCCTTCGCTTTATGCTTCCGTAATCCTCTTCCCAGTTGCTGAATAAAGATAATGCTGGATTGCGTCTGCCGCAGCATGACAACTTGGTTAATACTTGGAATGTCGATTCCTTCATTGAAAATATCAACAGTAAGTATATAATCAAGCTCCCCTTCTTCTAATTTCCTGACAGAGCGGATCCTTTCCTCTTGAGAACTTTCACCTGTCAGCGCCGCGGTACGCAAGCCTTTTTCATTCAACTGGCGGGACAATTCCTTCGCTTCTTCTTTCCGGCTGCAAAACATTAGCCCTTTCACCGTTCGGCCAGAAAATCCGTAGTATTGAATTTTGTCCAGTAAATGCTGGACGCGCTCTTCCGTCACAAGCTGGGATAAAACAGTTGTATCATCAATCGTCTCGCCGTTATATTCAAAATCTGTCACGCCAAAATAATGAAAGGGACAAAGCATATCCGCTTCAAGCGCTTCCTGAAGACGAATTTCATAAGCAACATTGTAATCGAATAATTCGTAAATATTAATATCGTCTGTTCGTTCCGGGGTTGCCGTCATGCCCATTAGAAAGTGCGGCTGAAAGTGCTCGATCACTTTCTTATAAGAGGCAGCTCCGGCTTTATGTACTTCATCAATCAAAATGTAATCAAATTCATTGGGATCAAATTGGCCTAGCACCTCTTGCTTGGACAGGGTTTGAATCGTCGCAAATAAATACTTCGCTTCTGTTTGTCTGTTCGTTCCTGTGAGCGTGCCAAACTCTTCATCGATCCCGCCAAGCACCTTCTGAAAATCTGATTTTGCTTTGTTTACAATTTGCTCCCGATGAACAATGAACAGCAGACGCTTAGGTGCAAACCGTCTGACATCAAAAGCTGCAAGATAGGTTTTTCCTGTGCCTGTTGCTGAGACAACAAGCCCTTTGTCTTTTCCTGCGTCCCGAACAGCCTGAATGGCAGCCAGCGCTTCATGTTGCATCCTATTTGGCTTGATTTCAATCGATTCTTTTAAGGAATTTACACGATAAGGTGCAGGCAGCTCCATTACTTGATCCATCGCCTTCTTATCAACAAGCTGCACATAGTCTGCTTCATACTCCGCAATCCACTGTTCAGTTAACGGCTGGGATTGCTCCCACACTTCTTCAAACTGGTCGCGAAAATGATGAACAATTTCCCCGTTTTCATGGGAAGTCAATTTTACATTCCATTCATAATTCACCTTTAGGGCATGGGCTGTTAAGTTAGAGCTTCCGACAATCAATGAATAATGTCTTCCATGATTAAAAATATATCCTTTTGAATGAAAGCCTTTTACATTCGTCAATCTTACTTCCACATTTGCAATTTTCAGCAGCTCTTTAAACACTTTGGGCTGGTTAAAGTTTAAAAAGGTAGAAGTTAAAATCCGACCCTTCACACCTTTTTCTTTAAATCCCAAAGGCAGGACTTCAAGGTGGCAAGTCCGCTTTCGGTAATGAAGGCTACAGAAAATATAAATGTTTGGCTTTGATGCAATTCTTCAATTATCGAGGTAAGAACCGTTTCATTTTTTTGTGTGTTATTGATTAATAATTTTGGCTTGTAATTTCCGATTTGCCGAATATTTTGATTGATAAAACCTTTATGTAAAGATGCTTCTAAATGCTGAACAAAGTTTTCCACGTCATCACCATTCAATCGTTATTAATAGAAACTTATGGCTGTAAAGAAAAGCCGTTTATCCACTCCACAAAAGCTATCTAGTCATCTGCCTGCTATCAAGCAATGATTTATTATTTTTTCCCTTTTATTATAACTATGAAGCAACTGAAATAGCTATTGAATTGGAAGTTCATCTCATTTTAAACATTATTTATCATATGCTGCCTGTACGGCTTTTATAGCAAAATAAAGACATCCTAAAGGCAGCCTTTAGAATGTCTTTTTGCGAATCGGTCCCGCTCATAGCTTAAATTCATAATAAAAAAACTTCTCATCCTTCACCCAGCCGTCCGATTCATATAAATGCTGGGCTGATTTATTGTCTACCGCTGTCTGCAATTGCAATCCCTTGGCGCCCGTTTCTTTTGCAAATTGTTTGGCAGCCTGCAGCAGTGCTCTCCCTGCTCCTTTATTGCGGCTGTCCGCTGTGACAAACAAATCGTTTAAAATCCATACTCGTTTCATAGCCACAGAAGAAAACGTTGGGTACAACTGAGTAAACCCGATAGATTGGCCGTTTTCAACCGCCATGAAAATGACCGATTCCTCCTTTTCCAGACGCTCACGGATAAAGCTCTCCGCGGCCTCCTTATTAGAAGGCTGCTCGTAAAAAACTCTGTATGCATCGAACAGCTCAGCCACACTGTGTACATCTTCCCGTGTTACTTGATAGACGTTCATTTCTATTCCCCCTATGCAATGTCTCACTACTCAAAGTATATCATTATAGCTGGAAATAAAAAGAATTTTCTATCTTTTTAGCTGTTTATCTATCGCTTGCGCATTTGCATATGCCGCTCAAGTGATTTCATAGTTTAACCAAGCAGCTTTACTCGCACCGACTTTATCATATAAAGCTTGCGCAGCCAGATTATCATGAGCGGTTTCCCAAATCATGTGAGAATAGCCATTCTCCCTCATATAACGGATGCAAGTCTGCAGCAGCTGCTCTCCGATTTTTTGCCCCCTTATTCTCGGCGTCACATATAAATCATAGAGAAAAGCCATTCTCTTTACTTCAAGTGTATTGAAAGTAAAATACAAGGTCGCAAAACCGGCAAGGTCCCCTCCGCTCCTTTCCGCTACAAATTGGATGCCTTCGTAAGGATGTTGAATTAAATGCTTAATCAATGTTTCCAATGATTCTTCACTCGGGCGGTCACACTTGTAGAAGTCGACGATGTACTCATACATCAGTTCCATCAATTGCGGAACATCTTTTTCCTCAGCAGGTCGAATATGAATGGTTTCCATGTCTTATCCATCCCCTTCATTTCTCTTATTTAAAAAAACGAACAGATTGTCAGCAAAACTGCCTTCTCATTTGGATCACACCTTTGTTACAAACAAAGCTCTCTCTTTAATAAGAAAGCTCAGCCGGCTCCAAGGCTCCCAAAACGCCATATAGAAAGCTTTGCACAGCCTCTATATCCCCTGCTTCAATCCCCAGCCTCTGCGGCCAATAGTCACGATCTTCAATATCCTCTTCGCACATCAATACCATTCGGTGGTTTTGCAGTGAGAGAACGATGCTGTTGCCTAAAAATTGCTTCGTGTTAATAATGGCAAAATCATAACGATGCTCCTCCGTCATCAAGCAAACAAACCGATTGGATTGCAGCTCCGATTCATCCATCAAGAAAGTAATATCCATGGCCATTCCTCCTTTTTCGCTTTTTTAGCAAACAAATTTATTTGCGCTCATTTCTTTTTGTTGTGGAATATAAAAGCAAGAATTGTGCCATTTTGAAAACAAAGGCATAGGCCAAGGCGGTCTGGCGCCTGAACACCCTCCAACGGCAGCACGAGCAAACAATGAACAGTCACGTTTATTCAAAATTGGGTGGCTTTACCCTATTTTGAATAAAGAGAAAAACCTTTTATCGTTTTCAGGAGGTTTTCAGGATAATCTGCTATTCTAAAAGTAAAAAACATGATTGCAGAGGGGGATAGTCTGATGAATATTTTATTTGCGGAAGATGACGAGCGTTTAGGAAAGCTTATTCACCATTTATTGCAAAAAGAGTTCAGTTGCGCCGACTGGGTCAAGGACGGAAGAACGGCCTGCGATTATGCGCAATTTACGCAGTACGATGTGATCATTCTGGATTGGATGATGCCTAAGATGAGCGGGATTGAGGCGTGCCAGCATCTAAGAAAGAATGGATACAAAGGAGGCATCTTGTTTCTGACTGCCAAGGATTCACTGGAGGATGTGATTGAAGGACTGGATGCCGGCGCCGATGATTATATCGTCAAGCCATTTAAGTTTGAGGAGCTTGCCGCGAGATTGCGGGCCCTGTCGCGGAGAATCGACAAGCCCTTTGAAGAAGTGCTCTCCTGCAGTAATTTAAAGTTAAATTTAAATACACGGACAGTGACCCGCGGCGGTGAAATCATTGAGCTGTCCAAAAAGGAGTACGATTTGCTTGAATTATTGATTCGCAATCAGAATTACGTATTAACGCGGGAGATTTTGCTTGAAAGAATTTGGGGATTTGACGTGGAGGTAACTGAAAACGCCCTTGATGCCTTAGTGAAGCTGCTCCGCAAAAAGGTGGATCAGCCTGGAAAGCCGTCTATCATTAAAAATGTAAGAGGAGTCGGTTACATTTTGAGGAATGCTGATGTTTAATTCCGTCAAGTCCAAGCTGACTTTCCTGTTTACCGGGTCATTGCTCGTCATTCTTGTTATTTTCATTTTTACCTTGTATATATTTATTTCAGGAGCCATCAAAAACAATGAGCTACATGAACTTTCACAGTTCTATGGCGAAGAGGAGCATGAATGGGCAGAGGAACTGCTTGAGCTCCATCATGAAGATATTGATTTTGAACCGGATCGCGGCATTTTTTATTATCTGTTTGATGAAAGCGGCCGGCTGGTCAAAGGGGATGAAACAGTTAAAGGCCTCTCGCTTTATATTAAAAGCAATAATCTTCAACAGCAGGAGGATGAATACGTGAAAGAGCTGGAATGGGAAAGCGCCCATTTGCTGCTGGCCCGTTACGATATACAACAGGGCCAGCAAATGATTGGAAGTGTGATCATTGGTATGGATATCACCTCCGAGAAGCATTTAATCCAAAAAATCATCTGGATCCTTATCGCGCTTGCTGTCTTATTCAGCCTCCTGTTTGCTTGGATGGGCTATTTCTTTGCAGGGCAAGCCATGCGGCCGATTCAGCAAGCGTATCTGACACAGAAAAAGTTTGTCTCAGATGCCTCCCACGAACTGCGGACGCCGCTCAGCGTTTTTTACAGCTCGATCGAAATTCTCGATAAAGAAAAAGAAAACTTGAGCCCTTTCAACCAAGATGTTTTAGATGATGTAAAAAAAGAAGCGGAATTGATGCATCAGCTGCTCAATGATCTGCTGATGCTGGCACGCAGTGATCAAGGTCATTTTGAACTTGAACTGAAGGAAGTCGATCTTTCTATGCTGTTACAGAATTTACTCGAAAGATTTTCACGCGTGCTCCCTGTCTCCCTGCAGCTGGAAAGCGAGATTACCGCCAGCCTTCACATAAAAGGCGATTCAGAACGCCTCCAGCAGCTGTTTTACATTTTATTGGATAATGCTTCCCATTATACAGAGGCGGGAGTAATTAGCTGTACTGCAAAGAAGGCAGGAGAGAAAATAATCGTAGTGATAAAGGACACAGGCAGCGGCATTTCGCCAGATGATCTGCCTCATATCTTTGACCGTTTTTACCGGGCAGACCCGTCACGCAACCGAAATGGCTCCGGCATCGGCCTTTCCATTGCCAAAATGATTGCAGAAGCCCACGGCGCAAAAATCACCGTAAAAAGCGAGCTCGACAAAGGGACTGAATTTACAATTACTTTTCCTTAACATTCACAAAAGCCAAAAAAAAACGCCGTTATGGCGTTTTTTTTGTGGGCTGAAAAAGAGCCTCTGCATACCGAAGCGCAAGCAGCAACGCAACAAGAACCGCGCTTCCTGCATAAACAGAGGCAATGCCGAACTGTTCTGTGTCCGTACCGATGAACAAACCGTGAAGCATCATAAACACCCAGGCAGGCAGCACTAGTAAATGAACTTTTTTCCAAAGCCCTCTTCCCAGCTTCTTCATAAAGAAATCGGATGTCGCCAGCACAATCAGGAAAAGAAAGAAGGAAAAAATGCCAAAAGCCGAATACACAGGTGCATAGTCATCCATGAAAGGTATAATTATTTCTGCAATTTGATAAGAAACGTACTCATCTTTCCAAAGAACCACCATATGAAACAACATAACTAGAAATCCGATCCAGCTGCTTGTTTGATGAAGTTCAAGCATCAGCGGCTTCTTTTTCTTGAACATCGTCATGCTGCTTAATAAGCCGGCAGAAACGGAAAAAGTCATCAGAAAGAAGGCAAGAAGCCCCGAAAAGCGGATGAAATGCCAAGTAGAAAAAAACTCCACGCTCATACGCCAACACCTCCTGTTGTCAATCGTCCATCCGGCTGAACAAGCACAAATTGAAAACGGCCGCCAAGCTTCTGCAACTGATCTCCCGCCTGTTCAAGACCGTCCATGAAACAAAGCTTAGCCCCTACCTCAGCATCCAGACAGGACTCAGCCAAAACAGTGGATTGGACAATAACCGGCTCAACCGGTTTTCCCGTTCTTCCATCTAACAAATGATGCTTTTTCTCTTCTCCCTGCCACCAGCTGCGATAGATGAGGTTAGAGGTGGCGATGCTTCCATTTTGAAAGCTGAATGATCCGATCTCGCGCCCTTCTTGAAAGGGATCCATTACACCGATTCTCCACGTCTTTTCTCCATTTGACCAAGCCTGTATATCCCCTCCGCCATCTACAATGCCAAAGCGGCTCCGTGCATGGATTCGCAGCCACCTGGCCGCCGCTTCCACCGCGTAGCCTTTGGCTATTCCTCCAAGATCAATGTTGTGCTTCGTTTTCTTTGTGATGGTACCGTTACTGTGAAATATCAGAGGCTCTCCTCCCAGTTCTTCGGTCAATGCCTCTCCTTGTTCCTTTGGGGCTGTGACAAAAGGAAAAGACTGTTTATATCCATGAGCCTCCATCTGATTGAGCATGTAAGGAGAAAAACATCCTCCTGTTTTCAATCGATAACTCTCGGCTGTTTTCAACAGGTCGTACAAAACAGGAGAAACAGAAACAACAGCTCCCTCTGCAGCTTGATTGAATATCCACAATTCATTGTGCGTGCGAAACCTTGAAAAGGCGTAATCAAAATAGTGAAGCAACGAACGAATGGCTTCTTTCCAATCCGGCTGTTCGCTATTGGAAATGGAAACAAAAAACGAACTATCCATGACTTCCACTTCAAGCGTATTAGTCTCTTTTCGACTTTCTTGACATGCGATCACTTTCCCCATTCCCTTCATTGGCTGCTTGAACCGAAAAGCTGCTCCAATCAAGTTTCAAAAGTTCTTTTTCCCGCTGGCTCATCGTATCATTTGCTTCTACTGCCAATGTATTTGTATCATGGCCCTCTGCTTGAAAATCGTCCAATTGTCCAAGAATAAAAGCGGAGAAGGCAATTCCAGACATACCGACTATCCACTTAGCCTTCGCATTTTTCTTCATCATTTCACCTCATTCATCAAATAGACTGCAGCACAATCGTTTGGCTGCCTTCATTCCAGCTCACCCGGTAACCGAATGTATTAGCTATGACAGAAACTGGCAAGTACACGGACTTCTCGAAAAAATACGCTTCTGAAGGCATAGGTGTCTTCACCAGATTTTCATAAGCTGCGTTTGAGCCTGAACGAACGATCAGCTCATCTCTCCCTTTGGACACCTCTAGAATTCTGCTCTGTTTATGATACGTATAATCTGCCTGAAGCAGATTCGCCATCTTTTCCCCTGAGACCAGCAGCTGGCCATTCCGGGGAATCACGTAAAGCTGTTCGCTCTCCTTGTTTAACTGAACAGCGACTTCCTGGGCTTCCTGAAAAGGCAGGCTGCTGTCTGCGGCAACACTCGTATCCCGCGTCCACATGTGCCAATAAGAAGACTGACTAGGCACCTCATATTCATAGCCTTCCTCCTCTTCCCAATCGTCATCCTCATCGTCCCATTCATGATCCTCTACTTTGCCTTCACCATATTCATGCTCATACTCATCATCCGCGCTCGCCAACTGTCCTGAAGAAAAACCGAAAAAGAGCACGAACATCATTAAAAGAGATGCCATCCATTTTTTTCGCATGTTATTCCCCCCTTTGCTTACTAATGTACTCTCTATTTCTGAAAACAAAATGAAAGAGGAGGGAAAAACTGCTCTTCAAAAAAAGAAAAGGGGCGCCCATTCCGCTCCCCTTTCCTTCTTCATCCTTTTATAAAATTTTCACATAAAACGTGCGTGTCCGCGGTCCATCGAACTCACAAAAATAAATGCCCTGCCAGGTCCCTAACAACAAACGGCCGGCTGCAATAATCACATGCTGCGACGAACCAACTGTACTTGCCTTCATATGTGCAGCCGTATTCCCCTCTGCATGGCGATCCAGCTCATGAGACCATGGATACACCTCATCAAACCGGCGAAGCATATCCCGCTTTACATCCGGATCAGCATTCTCATTAATCGTCACACCCGCCGTCGTATGAGGACAATACACCACCGCCGCTCCCTCTGTGATCGCTTCCTCTGTGACAAACTGCTGCACCTGCTCTGTCACCTCAATCATCTGGTCACGGCTAGTTGTCGTTAACGTGAACTTTTTGAGCATAAGCCCCTTCCTTTCTGATTACATTCTTTCTTTTATCTATCGTATCTCATGTTTTGAAAGGGTTCAAAAATAAAAGTTAAAGCTTCTGATCTTTAGCCGATCCAGTAATTGAAGAAATTATAAAGGAAAGCAGTGAAAACATGATCATCTATGAACAAATAAAAGCTGTATTGGATTCCAAAATAAATCAATTACTCACGTCATCGGATGTAAAAGCAGCTTTAGTTAAGCAATTCGATTCGAATCCTGCAAGCGTTATCTTATCCGACTATTGCTATAACCGGATGAATAACGGAGCGATCTTCAATCATCATTTATTTGAGTACGTCAATAGGGGGATTTATAAATATCTGGGAGAATGCTATCCATACACAGGCTTAATTTTTCACAGACCTAAAGGTTCTAAAGAAGACATAGTTGTTGGAGAATGGAAAAGTGGCATAAAAACAATTTACAAACAGAGCTCCTATGGAGAAGACGGGGTCGAATTCATCAGCAAAGAGCAGATGATCACGCTTTATGAAGAATATAATAAAATGTTGAGATATGAAATGAGTTTACTAAACTGTCAACCTACGGAATTGCGCCACCTGATAGGCAGAATCGGCGAATTCCTATGTGCCATTCACACAAACGGCCATTTATCAAGACAGACTAATCAGCATGGCTTCGACGTGATCAGCAAGGGAAGGCGGATAAGTGTAAAAACGACTGCCCAAACAAACGGATTTATTACAGTCAACCAAAATACATTTTCGCATTTTGATGATTTCTTCATCGTGCACTACCTTGATGGTGAATTTAAAGTCGTGTATTACGGTCCTAAAGAAGAATTGCTGGACATTGCCAGAACGTACAACAACAAGCTTGAAATCGATCTAAAAAGATTAAAAAAACAAACACAGGCCTGTTCGTTGAATTTCCAATAACTTAATCGCCCGTACAAATTTTAATTTCTGCCCCGCGCAAAGCAGCCAGCTGTAAAGCGGGAAGAATCCTCTTTACCCCCGACTGCATGACGAAGGAGGTTAAAATATAAATTTCTTCTGCTTTTTCTGCCAGCTTGGTGATAGTTTCCAAAAGGTTCTCCGTCACTAGCTGCAGCTTAGTCATCTTCTACCTCAATTAAAAAAATACGTTCGCGAAACCCGCCCCGCTTTTCGGCTTTTTGCTCTCGAATGGCTTCCAAGCGGTTAAAGTCCGCTCCGTGGATGACTGCAGCAGCGTGAAGGAGCTCAAGCATATCCGCCAGTTCCTCCATAGCTTCTTCATCGTTTGCAGCTGCTTTATACTCAGCAAGCTCCTCATTCATTTTTTGACGTATTTCCTGTATATATTCAGCTTCATCCAGAATGCGAGTACTGGACGTTTTTCCGCTTTGAGCAATGATTTCTGGAATCCGGTCACGGACGAGTTTGTTATAGATCGGCATCTCTCTCTCTCCTTTTGCTGTAAGTACTATCATTTTATCAGAAAAATAGCCTAGCAGCTTAAATAGATGGCCTCTAGGCACCTGGCTTGTGAAGCTGGAAGGGCTCATAAATAAGCAGCAAGCCAACAACAGTCACTGCCAAGCAAAACACCATACGCTTAAAGTAAACTTCCTTCTTCCATTACAGAAGGAGATTGAAAAAATTGCTCGTCCTTTATCCTGATTTATCCACAAACAGCGCCCATTTGCTTTCGAGCGCCTTTAAATCAGGGTATTGTTTGCTCAGCCTTTTCATATTCCGATGCAGCAAGCGGCCATAGGAATTCTCTTCTTTGATCCACTGGTCAGTTAATTGATGCAAAAATAGGAGGTGCTTGTCCCGATTCTGCTTTGCCTGCGAGATTAAGGCAATGGAGTAAAAATAGCCGATGACATCAAACCCTGTCAAAACCGGATTTCCGTTTGGCACCTCATATCTTTTCAATGCGTGAAAAACCTCCTCAACTAGCGCTTCGTCCGCGGCGAATTCTTTCATGCGCAAATATTCCTTCGCGGTGACCGGCGCATGCGTCAAGCGGCCCAGCTTCAAGCAATATTTCCATGCTCTTTCCCAGATGTCCTCAGCTTTTATTTGCTGTCTTAGTAATTGTGTGACTCTCCTGTCCGCTGCTATTTCTTGAATGCTCTTTCCTTTGATAGGATTTGGCATTAGATCATCCCCTTTATAAATATCCTAATATAGAAATCACTCTACATAAATGGTGGAATTTACAAAACATTTAATTACAGAAAGAGGAGACAGCTGATGGACAAGGCATTCCACTTCGGGCTTTTAACGAGTCTGACTGGCACCTTTACGTTATTCATTTATTAAGCACAGAAATTGTTCGCTTTACCATGGGGTTGAAAGAGGAAGATATTTATTTTGCCAAATATTTATTGGTTATTCCTGTGGCTTTACTGGTGATTGGCTTGCCTTTTGCCGTAATTATCCCGCTGATTTGGCTCAAACGATGGGGCGAAAGCTGATTTAAAGACAGGCAATTGATCACTTTTCATCCGCACATCAAAACCCCCTGCAAAGAGCCACTTTACAGGGGGCAGTCTATTTTGGCATTATTCGTCGCCAATTGACGGCGATTGGCGATCCGTCCGGCAGCTCTCACAAATATGCAGCCTGCTGGCCTGCCATTGATCTTCACTGCTTTCCAGCGTCTCCTCCTGTCCGCAAACTTCACAGACCTTCATTGTCCATCACCCCTTCTAAAAAAATCCCGTATTGGGTTCTACCTCAAAGCCCAAGTCGGTGATAGCTTGCTGGAAGTCCATGTAGGAAGCCGCCTCTTCATTGTAGCTGAAGGAGGCTTCACTGCTGGCTGCATTGACTTCCGCTCTTCTGACTCCCCATACTGATTCCAAAGCTTTAGAGACTTTTTCTGCCTCTTGCTCGGTCAGCTGACTTTTTATTTTAATCACTCCTCTTTGCATGACAGGCACCTCCTTCAATTACTGGGATTCCTTCTTGTCCTGATGGAAAGACTGTCCCATTCCTTGCAAAAACTCCGTCATCACTGCCAGGGAAGCGCGGGCTTCGGGAGTGCGCATGCTTTTTCCAAGCTGCCACATGCTGGGCTCCTCATTGTTTTCCAGACTTTTTGAAGCTCTTTGAAGCCCATAATTTACGCCATCTAGAGTATTCGCCAATTGCTCCGGGTTAATCGCTCCTAAAAACTTCACCGCATTCATTCCATTTTTAATCACGTTGTGCATCCCCGGCTGGTTCATCTGCTGGATAGCAATAGCTCCTACGTCTGTACGCTGCTCCAGCAAGCCTTTTATCATATTGAGAACGCCCATCTCGTGGAGGTTCTTTACGATGGCGATCATACTGATAATCGCCTCTTGGTTGTCCGCTAATTCTTTCATGATCGCCGCTGCTGCCTGGGACTGTTCCTCCTGCTCATTCGGGAGGCTTCTGCTAATTTGCCTGACTGCCTTCGCCATACTCATCCCCCTTTATTTGGATCATCTCATTAATCGGCGTGAAATCCGGCCGTTTCCACTTTTCCTCCACTCTTACGCTGATCTGGGGAACGCGGTTTCCAAACCGGTGATTCACACGGGGCAGCGGAGACTCTCCGCTTTCTTCGATAACCTCCATCTTGACACTCATCTCTTTATAATTCGGCGTGTGGGTAATCTTATCGTGATAGCTGCTCGTTAAACGATTAACCGCTTCTTGTTCCTCCATGGAATTCATCGTTAAATACAGCTCGTTGCCCCTTACACGGTCTGTGACGATCGCCCTGACTTTCACATGCCCGTAAGGAGAAGTTAACCGCACTAGCGCTCCATCTGAAACACCTCTCTGTTCAGCAAGTTCAGGCGATATTTCCAGCCACGGATGCGGAACTTTATGCGTCAGCCCTTCTGATTTATAGGTCATATTTCCTTCATGGAAGTGCTCCAGCAAGCGGCCGTTGTTCAAATGCAAATCATATTCCTCTCCTGCTTCATACGGAGGTGTAAAGTCCACCGGATACAATCTTGCCTTGCCATCAGGGAAGGCGAAACGCTCCCGATAAAGAAGAGGTGTATCCGTTCCATCAGCAGCCACCGGCCATACAAGGCTATTCCAGCCTTCCAGCCTCTCATAGCTTACCCCGGCAAAAATCGGAGCAAGCCGGGCCGCTTCGTCCATAATTTCGCTTGGATGCTGATAATTCCAGTCAGCTCCCATCCTTCTAGCCAACTCCTGAAAAATCATCCAGTCCGGTTTAGAGTCGCCCAGCGGTTCCATTACCTTATGAAACCTTTGAATTCTCCGCTCTGTATTCGTAAAGGTTCCTTCCTTCTCAGGGCTTGGTGCAGCCGGGAGAATAACATCGGCATATTGAGCGGTGCGGCTGAAGAAAACATCTTGAACAACAAAAAAGTCCAGCTGCTCAAAGTGCGCTTCTACATGGTTGGAATTAGAATCCACAAGGGCCATTTCTTCACCAAACAAATACATCGCCTTGATTTGGCCTGTTTGAATTCCTTCCACCATTTGGTGGTTGTTAAAGCCTGGCTCTGCCGGCAAATCAACGCCCCATGCTTTTTCATAACGTTTTCTTACGCCGGCGTCTTGAACAGGCTCATATCCAGGAAACCAAGCCGGCATTGTTCCGAAATCACAGGCTCCCTGCACATTATTATGCCCCCTGAGCGGATAAGCTCCTGTACCAGGGCGGCCGAAGTTGCCAGTAATCAACAGCAAATTGGCAATCGCTGTACTGGCATCGGTTGCTCCCATATGCTGTGTAATGCCCATTGCCCAAAGAGCGCACACTGATTTTGCTTCATGAATCATGGCAGCTACCTGAATCAGCTGTTCTTTCGCAAGACCGGTCGCCTCCTCGGCATACTCCAGCGTGAATTTCTCCAACGATAGAATATACTCGTCCAAGCCGTTCACCCGATTGTTTAGAAACTCTTGATCTTCCCAGCCTTGGTCCAATATATATTTTGTGACGGCAGAGATCCAAATAAGATCGGTGCTTGGCTTCGGACGGAAAAACAGATTTGCCCTTTGCGCCAGTTCGTTTTCCCTTAAATCCGCCACAATCAGCTTTTGCCCATTTAATTTGTGAGCCCTTTTCACTCTCGTGGCCAATACCGGATGCGACTCTGCCGCATTCGCTCCGATTACAATGATCAATTCTGATTGCTCAATGTCTTGTATCGTTCCGGAATCTCCGCCGATGCCCACTGTTCTCATCAGTCCCGCAGTAGCCGGAGACTGGCAATATCGTGAACAGTTATCCACATTGTTGGTGCCCATAACGGCGCGCGCCAGTTTTTGAAATAAAAAGTTTTCTTCGTTTGTACATTTGGAGGAAGCGATATAGCCAATGGAATCAGCCCCATGCTGCTCCTTAATGGCGGTCAATTGGCTGGCGATCAAGTCAAGCGCTTCCTCCCATGTCGCTTCGACAAATTCATCCTCCCGCCGGATTAAAGGCTTTGTCAATCGCTCCTCGCTGTTGACAAAATCCCATCCCCATTTTCCTTTTACACAAGTTGAGATACCGTTGACAGGCGCCTCAGCGGAAGGTTCAATTTTTAAAATCTGCCGGTCCTTTGTCCACATTTCAAAGCTGCAGCCGACCCCGCAATATGTACAAACCGTTTTCGTCCGCTTAATGCGTGATTTCCTCATGGCCGCCTCTACCTCGGATATCGCAAAGATCTCTTTATAGCCGGGCTCTACTTCTTTAGTTAAGTCGATCATCGGCTCCAGGATTTTCGGGGGAATCGCCGTCAAATACCCAGCTTCGCCGAGCATGGATTTTTCCATTAATGCATTGCATGGACAAACAGTTACACAATGCCCGCATGATACACACGAGGATTCATCAATCGGAACATCATTATCCCAAATCACCCTGGGAGCGTTCCGGCTCCAATCGATAGTGAGCGTTTCGTTGACCTGCAAGTCCTGGCAAGCCTCGACACACCTTCCGCACAAAATACACTGGTCAGGCTCGTATCGGTAAAAAGGATGCGAATGATCCGGGGGATAAGGCTTCGCTTCAAATTCATACTTTTGATGTTCAATCTCTAAATACTCGGCCGTATTGTGAACTGTGCAATTCCCGTTATTATTATCACAAACCGTACAATAGAGTTCATGGTTTTTCAGTATGCGCGACATCGCTTCATATTGAGCTTCCCGCACTGGCTTTGACAGGGTATCCACCTGCATGCCTGGTTCCGCTTTTACAGAACAGGCCCGCACCATCTCTCCCCCTACCTGCACAAAGCACGTATCACACGTTTGAATGGTTCCCAGGTTCGGATGGTAGCAAATACTAGGGATGAAATAGTTTCCTGACTGAGCGGCTTGTAAGATTGTTTGCCCAGGTGTAGCTGTAAACTCCTTATCATTGATGCGAATGGAGAATGAAGATCCTGACATTTTTATTCCTCCTTGCTTTCAAAACTGCTGTCTGGCACAAGCTCCTGCCGATAAGCTGTCCAATAAAACACGGAAACAAATAAAGTTCCTCCTATAGCATTCCCAATAAATACAAGAATAAAATTGCGAAAATAGTCCATCCAATTAAAGTGCCCTTCAAAGATAGCTGCCGGTATAATAAACATATTGGCGACCACGTGCTGAAAACCAATGGCGACAAATGCCATGATAGGAAACCAGATCGCTAATATCTTTCCGCCGATGTCGTCCGCTCCATATGCCATCCAAACAGCCAGCCCGACGAGCCAGTTGCAGCCGATCGCCGAAAATAAAACCGCCAGCGGCTCAGATTCTAATTTCGCTGCCGCTGTGGAGACGGTTTTTTCTAAATATGGCCCAGATGCCGTCAATTCAGCTATATGGCCGAAAAAATAAGCAACGAAGAGGGCCCCTATGAAATTGCTTATTGTAATCCAGAACCAATTCTTTATCAGCTGTGCTGCCGTGATACGCTTGGCAAGACAAGCCATCGAAACAGCCATCATGTTGCCTGTTAACAGCTCTCCTCCGGCAACGATAATCAGCATAAGCCCCACCGGAAACACCGCAGCGCCTAAAAAAGCCGAGAAAGAGCCCCACTCATGAGGAAGACTGGCAATCACCCGTATATCTGCGAGATAACCAATGGAGATAAATGCCCCGCCTAAAAACCCTAACAACAGGACACTTAGAAACGGCAAGTGTACTTTTTTTGTTCCAGCTTCTATTGCCAGACGCGCAATATGCTGAGGATTGTGATAAGCCACCTCCCTCCTCCTTTCTTTTGCTTTTTTGGTATAGCATCTCCTGCAATCGAAACTTCATGAATAAATCAAGGGTGATTTCTTTGGTATATAACAAAAGAACACAGGTTATCTTTTTACATAGGAACCTTTTTCAGAAGCCAAGGAATAAGGAGGACATACATCATGGAAAAAGAGCTGCTATTTGAGAGAATAAAGGGAATGATCCTATCTTCCTCCAAGAAGCCAAAATATATGTCTATCTCCACAGTAAAGGTTGCTGACATTCTAGGTGTAAGACCGAAAGATGTCGAGGAAGAATTGCAAAGACTTGTTCACGAGGGCAAGCTTATTAAATCCAAGCTGGAAGAAGCGCCGCATAGCGAGGTTTATTCTTTGCCTTAAGCGTGCCGGGACCCGAATAAAAAGGCTGTCGTGATACAGCCTTTTTTTCGAGCTCCTTGTTCATAAAGAAGCTTCTAAGATTAAAATCTGATAAATCCAATTGTTTGACAGCGGCTTTTTTATCGTTTTAAACTAATAAAGTCAATAAGCTTACTTTTTATTTATCTTATCGATATAACGAATGGTTTAGATGGAGGGTTTTGTATGTCAAAGGTTTTATTTATTAAAGCAAATCCGCGCCCGATTGATCAGTCGGTCAGCGTAAAGCTGTATCATGCTTTTGTAGACAGCTACAAGGAAACACATCCTCATGATGAAATAACCGAGCTTGATTTATTTCAAGAAGAGCTGCCTTATTACGGCACGGAGATGATTAACGGCATGTTCAAAACTGCGCGCGGCTTAGAGCTGACAGCAGAGGAACAAGCAGCCACAGCGACAGTGAATAAATATTTAAACCAATTTCTTGAGGCAGATAAAGTAATGATCGCCTTCCCGCTCTGGAACTTCACGGTTCCGGCAGCTCTGCACACGTATTTAGATTATTTGTCACAGGCTGGCAAAACATTTAAATACACGCCAGAGGGTCCTGTCGGCTTGCTTACTGATAAAAAAGTGGCACTTCTGCAAGCACGCGGCGGCATTTATTCTGAAGGGCCGGCCAAGGCAACAGAAATGTCTTTGAATTATGTAAGAAACATGCTTAGCTTCTGGGGAATCACAGATATGACAACGGTGGTTGTTGAAGGTCACAACCAATTCCCTGACAGAGCAGAAGAAATAATTGAAGAAGGAATGAAACAAGCGGCAACGGCGGCTGCTTCCTTTTAATCAAAACAAAGAGGATGACCTGAGGTCATCCTCTTTCTCTTTCCGAAACACGCCGCAAAGAAGGTCCAGTATTTATCCTCCTGCTGCAGGACCAGGAGCCGCAGCCGTTCTTCTTCCCAGCTCCTGGTCTAAGATCAATAAAGCGGCTGGATTGTTTTGCGCAAGCTTTAACCGGTCGACAATCGTTTGTGCTTGCGCTTCCTCATCTACCTGCTCTCTTAAAAACTCTTGGAAAAGGACGGCTGTTTGCTGATCATGCTGAGCTGCGTAGTTATAAGCCTGACGATAAGAATTTGTGACAAAACGTTCATGCTCCAGCACCTTTTGAAACGTCTCCAGCGGCGTGCCGAATGCAGCCGGCTGAGCCGGAAGCGCTTGAATTTCCACTTGTCCGCCGCGGTCGGTTACATAATCGATTAACTTCAGCATATGCGTCCTTTCCTCTTCAGCCTGCAGTCTCAGCCACCTGGCCATCCCCGTATAATTGCGGCTGGCCATGTAAGCAGACATAGCTAAATATAAGGTAGTGGAAACATGCTCGACTTGAATTAAGTTGTTGAGCAGCTTTTGAATTTGTTCATTAAGCATAGCGATCCTCCCTCAGTAAGTCCTGCTTCTCCTTATGACCGCTTGCGGATGGTAAAGTTATCCTGAAGCAGCAGCCAATTTTGCGGAAAGGCAAGGCCGAGCTTCCAATACATAATTCCCCTCAGTCCAAATTGCTTAATTAAATCGAACTTCGCCTGAATGCTGCGGGCATCCTCAAACCATACTTCATGCTGCAGGCCGGCAGCATCAATATAGCGGAAGAATGGAGCCTGTGCCTCATTATCATATTGAATTTCCGCATTTTCCCTTAAAGCGATGGCAATCGCCTGTTGCGGGCTGACCGCTCTTGCCGGAGGACCTCCTGCCGGCGGGTAAGGCGCGGTCCAATCATAGCCGTATAAATTTTGGCCAAGCAAAATTTTATCGCGCGGAATTACACTTACCGCGTAGCGCACTACATTGCGGACCGGTCCGATCGGGCTGACTGCTTGCGGCTCGCTATATGTGTACCCCCATTCATAAGTCATCAGCGCAGTAAGATCAACAATGCTGCCGATTGCAGCATAATCGTGCGCGCCGTAAATGCCTGTCGTCACATCGCTCGCTTTAGGAGCAATGGCGTTGGACAGCATCAAACCAGCTGCATGAAACCGGTCCCTGGCTCTCCGCAAAAATGTATTGTATAACTCCCGGTCTTCAGGCAGCAGCAGCTCAAAGTCAAAATGAATATCTCCGTAGCCCACGTCATTGGCGACTTGGATAATGTTTCCGAACAACTGGTTCTGGGCCGCATCATTTGTAAAAATGGCATGAGCCAAATCAGGGCTGAAACGATATTCTTCAAGGTTGCTGACAACCATGGCATTAACGGTTCCAGCCGCACTGGCGATCGCCGGGATGCCATCAATCGACGGTGCAATCAAAGAGCCGTCACGGTTCATCTGGTAGCTGAACATAGCAAGATACGTTAAAGAGCCGACACGGTTACGCACCTCATTAATCATTGCCTGACTGACTGTTGCCTGCGGCTCCACGTAGAGCAGCGCATCAATGGTCGGCTTTGGCCGCGGAGGAATATACAGGCGCTGGCCGATTCGGAGAGAAGACGAAGCAGGAAGATTATTAATGCGGGCAAGTTCATTGACGGACAGGCCATATATCCTTGCAATAGAGGAAAGGGATTGTCCCCGTTGCACCCAATGATAGCTTCCCGTAATGGGAATGACTAATGCCTGACCTACGACCAGCCGCGAAGGATCAGGCAATTCATTCGCCTGTGCAATCGATTGCACGGAAGTTCCATAAATAGCCGCTATACTGTATAAGCTTTGCCCTCGCCGGACAACATGGATTTGCAAAATAAACACCCGCCTTTCTAAGTGAAAGCTCACTTCATAATCAAGTATATTTCTCGTACAAGCCTAGTATTCAGTGAAAATTCTTATTTGCGGACTAGATAGCAGCCAAATGCCGGGCAAATGACTTATAATAACGGCATAAACATTGGAAAGGAGTGCATCAAAATGGATTCATTTATGAAACGGGCTGTGGAACTGGCGGCGGAGAATGTCAAAAATGGCGGGCAGCCGTTCGGAGCAGTGCTTGTAAAAGATAGCCGGATCATCTCTGAAGGAGTCAATGAGCTTCATAAAAAGCATGACATAAGCGCGCATGCGGAAATGCTCGCCATTCGGAGGGCACAGGAAAAATTGGCAACGAACAATTTAGCCGGCTATACCATGTATGCGAGCGGAGAGCCTTGCCCAATGTGCTTCGCTGCCATGTACTTTGCCGGAATTACAGACGCTTTTTATTGCGTGCCTGTTGAAGAAGCCGCTGATGCTGGCCTGGCAACATCCGGACTAATTTATAAAGACTTGAAAAAATCAAAAGAAGAGCGAACCCTTTCTATGATTCATATGCCTTTAGATCAAGATCAGGAAAATCCGCTGATCCTTTGGAAAAAACGGACAAAAGAAAAAAGCTAGCTCATTTAAGCTAGCTTTTTCAACTCATGACGTTCTTCAATACGTTTTTCAATTTTTTCAATCGCTTGCTTGTCTTTCAGCAATTGTTCTTTATTCTCTCGAATCAATTCCTCAAGAGACTTTTTGTGTTTGATACGCAAGTTTTTACACTCCCTTATCTATATTTGGCCGTTGGACCTTTCATTAAAGAATAACTGTGATAGAATTTTCTGAAAAATACTATCTATCCTTAATATATACCATTTTCATTCGTTTTAAACGTTCGGATTTTGACAATTGTATGAAGTTTACACATAAAGCGATCAATTACTAAGGAGGCAGAAGATAATGACTGTACACAGCTTTCATTTAAAAGCAAATTGGCCGGGACTGCGTAATGACATAGGCTATATTGAAGCCGGCCAGTTAAAAACCGAGGTATCGATTCCGCCGGAAATGGATGGTCCTGGTATCGGGACAAATCCCGATGAAATGCTGCTTGGGGCTGCCGCTACGTGCTACATTATTACGCTAGCAGCAATGATGGAGCGCAGCGGACTGGAGAAAGAAAGTCTGACAATGGAATCAGAAGGCATCGTTGAAGTAACGAACGGAGTAATTACATACAAAACCATTATCCATCGCCCCGCCATTACACTGACAACCGACGCTACGGACAAGCATATGTCTCTGGCAAGCAAGCTCGCCAAAAAAGCTGAAACATCGTGTATGATCAGCCGCGCGCTTCAGGGCAATGTCGACATCCAACTAGAGCCTTCCATCCAAAAACTGCCCGGCAGCTAACAGCCGGGCAGTTTTTTTGCGGAGAGATTTATGCGCGCGATTTTGTCTGTTATGCGCGCAAAGTCTGCTTTTATGCACGCAATTGCAGCCGTTATGCGCGCAAACCATACGGATACGCACGCCGGACAGCTTTTTCTGCATGTTATCGGAAGAAATCTGTACGTTACTAGCATTCTTACGCGTCTTGTCTGTATGAGAGATACAAGCCATTGGATTTGTCATACAATGGAATTAACAAAGACAACAGCAAGGGGGAACGGCAATGAAGATATCACTTGATATTGATAGCGATTATGAGGAAACGAGAGTAACCATTCAGTGCAAGGAGGTAGATGATTCTATTAAAGATATACTCGATTTCTTAAAGGGCAGAGAGATAGAGTTTATTGTCGGTAAAAATGGCGAAATGCAGCACATTCTAAAGCCGGCTGCTATTCACTGCTTTTATGCCAGTAAAGATGAAGTGTTCGCTGTCACAGATGATGGTGAATTTAAAGTAAGAGAAAAGCTGTATGAACTGGAACAGCTGCTGTCCCCCAAGCAGTTTGTCCGCCTCTCTAAATCGGTGATTGCCAATCTGCATGAGCTCAGCCGTTTCGAGGCGTCATTTAACGGCACACTTTGTGTTCACTTCAAGTCTGGAAAAAAAGAATATGTCACACGGCATTATGTCAGCTCCATCAAAGCTGCATTAAAAATTAACAGGAGGAAATCATTATGAAAACCTTTGCAGTCAGAAGTATAGCCGGCATCTTCTTCGGCGCCTTCCTTACTGTCATGATCACCATTTGCCTCATTTATTTCGGAAATAAAGAAACACTTGAAGGCCAGCTATTCATTAAGAATGCCTTCGCTAACATGTTTTGCGGATGGTTTTTCTCGGTTACCCCGCTCTATTTTGAAATAAAGTCTCTTCACCTCTGGCAGCAAACAGCCCTGCATTTCGTCACTGTCACGTTTCTTTACTTCGTTCTTTCCTTCGGAGTTGGCTGGGTTACCCTAAGTGTGGAGAGCGTTCTCTCATTCGCCGGCCTGTTCGTCGGCCTATATGCAATCATTTGGATTTGCTTCTACCTTTATTTTAAGAATGAAGCAAAAAAACTAAACGACGACTTACAGCATATTTAATTATCTGCGTGAATGAAGGCGGCTGTATCGCATAAAGCTGAAAATTTGGTAAAAAAACTGCCCGGCAGCTAACAGCCGGGCAGTTTTTTTGCGGAAAGATTTATGCACGCGATTTTGTCTGTTATGCGCGCAAAGTCTGCTTTTATGCACGCAATTGCAGCCGTTATGCGCGAAATCCATACGGATACGCACGCCGGCCAGCCTTTTATAAACACTTACCCCTTTTTCACCTGCTTCACAACAAATTCCCCGCTGGACTGGCTATTACTAAGTGTAATAAGGAGTGAGTTAGCGTTCCTCGGCACATTTAGCACGGTTACTTTCAGTGTGATTTCATATTCAATGCCAGGCTTCATTTCTTCTGAAGGCTCAGGAAGGGCCGCTTTTTCTATAGAAACAATATGCGCATTTTCAAACTGCGGAAGCCTGACATGATAGACGCTTCTTATGGATTGTGATATTTGTGGATGGAATTGGGCAATAAGCACGTCTTCCATATCCTCCATGCTTACCTTCTCGGCATTTGCAGTACAGGTGCCGGCAAAAAAGGTAAAAAACAATAACATCGTAAAATAAACTATCCTTTTCAACAGTCTCACCTTTCTTTCACACTTAGTTTTTTCTAAATGCTTTGCCTTTATGAGCGTTAACTTATGCCACTTGCCAAAAGTGGCTATCCTAAAAGAAAGACGAACAGGAGGAAGAAAAGCATGATTTATGAGCATCCCCGAATTAAGCAGTATGTATTGCAGCAGTACGAAGAATATTTGCAGTTATTCGACGGCAAAATAAAAAGAGAGTATGTACAAACCAGGTTCGGACGGACGCATGTATTGCAGCTTGGAAAAGAGGATGGACGGCCTTTATTCATTTTTCACGGGGCCAATTGCTTGAACCCAATGACCCTTTCCTGGTTTGAGGGGCTGTTTGCGGATTATAAGATTTATGCGCCAGATACCATTGGCCATCCAGGCTTTAGCGATGAAAGAAGAATCAATCCTGAGGATCGCAGCTTCGCCCTCTGGACGAACGATTTATTAAATCATTACGGCATTGATTCCTGTGCCTTCGCCGGTGTTTCTTACGGAGGTGGCATTGTATTGCGGCTTGCTGCTTTTTTTCCAGAGAAAATCAGCAGTTCTATTCTTGTCGTTCCCGCAGGCATTAGCCCCTTCTCTAAATGGTGGACGATTAAAAGAATGCTGCTTCCTTTTACTTTATATCAGCTGAACGATTCAACAAAACAAATCCATGCAGTGGCTGATGCAATGTCGGCCGGCAAAATGAAAACAATTGACCGGGAAATTATTGCTACGATCTTTCAGCATGTCAAACTCGAACATGATTTGCCAAAATTGACGACGAAAGCTGAACTGCATCGTTATCGTTCTCCAACGCTTATCATCGCCGGCATGCAGGATGTATTTTTTCCGGAAGGCCAGCTCTTCCAAAGGGCTGCTCATCTTTTTGGCGATTTGCTGGAATGGAAGGCTTATAATATGGGGCACTTCCCTGCTGTTCATCATCTGGAAAAAATGAATGAAGATATGAAAGCTTTTCTGCTTCACCATTATCACTAACTAACTTTTCCCTCTACTGTTGAATGGAAAGTTCTGTTACAGTAGACAAAAAGGGGAAAAAGATGAAAAAACAGAGCATCTACAAAAGCGATCAAGGAAAACAGCTGATTCTGCAGCAATATGAACAATATTTGCAGGCCTTTCCTTTACATATAACAAGAGACTACGTACCAACAAGATTTGGCCGGACACATGTTTTAAGAATGGGAAAAGAGGATGGAAAGCCGCTGTTTATTCTTCAAGGCGGCAATTGTATTAATCCGATGACCTTGTCCTGGTTCAGCCCGTTGCTGAAGGAGTATAAAGTCTATGCTCCTGATACAATCGGCCATCCGGGCTTTAGCGATGAAACACGGGTCTCAGCCAAAGATGACAGCTTTGCCTTATGGCTCAGCGATCTTCTTGATTATTATGATATCGAGCGGGCAGCCTTCATTGGCCCTTCTTATGGCGGAGGAATTATTTTACGGCTCGCTGCTTTTTTTCCTGAGAGAATTGCCTGTTCAGCACTGGTATCGCCAGCCGGCGTCAGCATCGGCTCAAAAGTTAAAATGATAAAAGAGATCTTGCTTCCTTTGTTTCTTTATAAAGCAGGCCATTCATCCCAGCCTCTCGAAACACTTGCCGCTTCCTTGTCGAACGGCAGCATGCAGGCAATCGACCAAGAAATGATCGGACTGATTTTTACACACGTTTCCCTTGAGCAGAATATGCCGAAATTAACAACCCAAAAAGAACTGGCAGGTGCTCGCTTCCCTATTTTGATCGTTGCAGGAGAAGACGATATCTTCTTTCCGGCAGAGAATTTATTCCCAGGAGCGGCCGCTATTTTCGGCGACTTACTGGAATGGCGCGCTTATCATATGGGGCATTTCCCTTCGCCCGCACACATGGAGAAGATAAACACTGATATAAAAAGCTTTCTAATAAAGCACTATTAGCAAAAGCAAGGGCTGTTTTTCCAAACAGCCCTTGCTCAGCTTATTTTTTCTTTTTACTTTTCTCTTTATCAGCCGCATCGGCGCGATTGAATTCATGCTGGTATAACACCTCTTGCGTATCACTGAGCCCGTTGCTTTTGTCCGTCATTTGCTTGTGCGGTTCTTTTCTCATTTTCCTCCTCCTTTCCTCTGTTTATCCCTTACCTTTCCCAGAGGAGAGATGCTTTAATCGGACAAAGGCATCATTAGCTTCGAGGCCATAAAATAACCGCTACTCCAAGCAGACAAATAAAGGCCCCCGCCCAATCGAAAGAATCAGGCGCCTTTTTATCAACAAGCCAGCCCCAAAGCAAGCTCAAAACGATAAAAACGCCGCCATACGCAGCATATACCCGGCCAAAGCTTGGGAACAGCTGCCACGTAGCAACCACTCCGTATAATACCAAGGCGATTCCGCCAAGCAAACCATACCAGCCGGGGCGGCCTTCTCGAAGCCACTGCCATATTAAATAGCCGCCGCCAATTTCAGCTATTCCGGCTAAAACAAACAAAGCTGTTGCTCTCATCGCTTTTCTAACTCCTTCTTGGCATTTTCTTCTCATATTAAACGATGGAATGCGATGCGTAAACCTTGTCATTTTTTGTATAATCATTCACAGTGGATGTTTTCAAAGTGTCCACAACTTTTAGAAATTTCCTGATGTTTCCGGTTAACGGATTAGGTACAATGAAAGAAAAGGGGGATGAACAATGGACATGACCTACAAAAATATTTTAATTGCAGTAGATGGTTCGGATGAAGCAAAAAGAGGACTTGAGAAAGCAGTAGAGATTGCCAAGCGCAATGAGGCAGCTCTTCATATCGTACATATCGTGGACAACGGCTATTTTGCTTCCGTGGAAGCACTGGCCCACGCCTCTATTCCAGACTACAACGAAAAGCAAGGGGAAAAACTGCTTGCAGAGTACAAGGAAGCAGCAGAAGCAGCCGGAGCACCAAGCGTTCACACTATCATGGAAACAGGTTCTCCCAAAGCACTGATTCCAAATAAAATTGCCGATCAGGCTCAAGCTGACTTAATCATCTGCGGGGCAACTGGCATTCATGGCATGGAGCGGGTTTTCCTCGGAAGCGTTTCGGAACGCATCACCCGCACGGCTAAATGCGATGTATTAATCGTTCGCAACTAAAGAAAAAACAGAAAAAACACCCTTCACCATCCGTGCTCCAGCCAGCTATCGATTACATTCTGGCTGGAGCATTTATTCAATCATCTCCGCCTAAGCATTCCTATTGTGCAGCCTCATCGGCGGCATACCTGCATAAACCTCTTCTTCCTTATACACAAAAACGGAGCCCGACAGAAAACTTTGTCGGGCTCCGTTCTATGAAGATCGCTATCGATCTGAAGAAAACATGTATTGCCGTTCATTGAAGGTCATGGAGAAAATCAAGCTGATGGCAAACATGTTCCCCATCAGTGAACTTCCCCCATAGCTGATGAATGGCAGCGGGATACCTGTGATCGGCAGAAGTCCGATCGTCATGCCAATGTTTTGGAACGCATGGAACGTAATCATCGCGATAACGCCGGCGCACATATACGTATAGTAAGGAACCTTTGTGCCCAAAGCTAGTTTAGTAATATGATAGACTAACAAAAAGAACAGGCTGACGACAATGCTGGCGCCGATAAAGCCGTATTCCTCACCGATAATGCTGAATATAAAGTCCGTATGGCTTTCCGGAAGATAAACTTCCCGGTAGCCAAACCCTTTTCCCATCGTCTGTCCCGAGCCGATCGCAAGCAACGATCTCGTTAAATGAAACCCGGTGGAACTCTCATACGTGTAGGGGTCCAGCCACGAATAAATACGGCCGAACTGGTACTGTTTCACGCCAAGATATTTTTCCAACAGGAGCGGATGCCAAAGCACCATATAGAAAATACCAGCAGTCAGCGCGGCGGCCGAGCTGAATAGCGGCAACAGAATTTTCCATGTAATACCGGAAACAAAGATCATGCCAAGCAGGATCGATAAAAACACAAGTGATGTTCCAAGGTCAGGCTGCTGCATAACAAGCAAGAGCGGAAACAATGTAACAAGCCCCAGCTTAATAAGCAGCCACATATCGGAGCGAATCGTCTTCACCGGATTTTTTTGGTGATGGACGATCAGCACGCGGGCAAGCGTCAAAATTAAAAAAACTTTAATAAATTCCGATGGCTGCAGCGACAATCCCGGCAGCTGAAACCAGCTTTTTGCGCCGTTAATTCGGGGAGCAATGCTTGGCGGAGATACGATCAACAGCATCAGCAGCACAATGCCAAGACCATATAAATACCAGGCCATGCCCATTAACTGCTCGGAGTCAAACCGGACAACAACCAAAATGATCCCGATGCCGACCATATAGTAAAGAACTTGCTTCAATACGAAGTTGCTGTCATACTGACCTGTTGTCTGAGCGCTGTAAATCGCAATGCAACTTGTTATAAACATCATTAACAATATTAATATCAAGCCGTAATCGATACGGCTGGAGTTTTTATTTGGAGAAGTCATGAAAGGATGCCTCTTTCTTATAAAATTACACATCTTACATTATAACGTTAAAGTGTAATTTCACAACAGTTTAACATTGACTAGTGTGAGAAAACTGCTGGAAAAAATGGTGCATCCTTTTCTTTTCCTGCCGCTAATCCCAATGATTGAACACAAGCTCTCCTATGGTACACGGCTGCCAGTGGACAATTTGTCCCATCTCCGCGCTATTTAAGTCATTTTCTTGCCCAACTGAAACCACGGGGGCCTTTTTTATCTGTAACAATTGATTTAATTCTTTCTCTTCACAAACATAAAAGCCTTTAAAGATTTCACTTAACGCCGGTTCATCGTAAAAAATAATATGCTTAAAAGACACCGAGGCCGCAAAAGCGATAATTGGATAGTGGGCATTCATCAAAATATGGATTCGTTTCGTTCCATTGTCAAGAACAGCTTCAAAAAAATTCGTATCGACACGCGGCGGCTGAAAGGTTATCAGCTCCGCCTCTATGCTCCGTGCAGCTTCAAAACACAATTTCTTAAAGAGCTTCCCGTCATTTCGCGGGGGCGGATTTTCGCCGCTATTATAAAATCCTGTGATTCCATAGGATAAATGCATCGCACTGCTCCTTTCAATATGTAGAAGTTCTCCCTTATTATAAAAAAAGCAGCCGCTTTCCACTCCCATTTAATAAAAGCTTAAAGAAATTGAAATCTTTTATTTGTCTCCAGCCTGTCCAAGTCATACAATGGAAATCAGAATGATAACTGAAGGAGAATGAAAAATGGAAAGAGTGCAAAGTAAAGATCAGTTTCAACAACTAATTTCCCAAGAAAAACCGGTAATTATGAAATTTACGGCCGGCTGGTGTCCGGATTGCCGCCGCATGGATATGTTCATTGATGATATTATCGCTGAATATACCCAATATGATTGGTATGAAATCGATCGTGATGAATTTCCTGAACTCGCAGAAAAGTATGATGTAATGGGCATTCCAAGCTTGTTAATCTTTAAAAACAGCGAAAAGCAAGCCCATCTTCATAGTGCCAATGCCAAATCACCAGAACAAGTCATTGAATTTCTGCAATCTATCTAAATCCTCTGCGTCCCGGTGCCTGCTGCCGGGACGCTTTTCATCGCAAGGCTATAAAAGGAGGACTGCTTTTCTCTCTCCGCCGCTGCGCTAAGCTCGGAAACGATAGGACGATTCCTGTCTCCTTATCACTGAGCCTGTGCTTTAAAAGGCTCCTTTTCCTTCTTTTCTGCCAGGCCAGCGTGCCGGAATTCACCAGCGAGGATGCCCGCTGCTCCCCCTGACGCGTAAGCGAGTGCCCATAATTCATCTGATAACAAAAAGATAGTGAGTGACAAAAGAACATAAACCGGCCATGCATACCAAAGCGACATAAAGAGATGATCCTCTCCGCGTTCTCTCCAAAGGATGCCTTTGGAGAGAACAAACCGGTAAACAGCGGAGATATACCAAAAGAAACAGACGGCTCCTAACAGAGCAACTCCAACAAAAGCCCAATCCATATAAAAAGCAATAAGAAAAGAAGTGAAAAACCACACACCGAAGACAACAAGAATATAAGGGTTTATAAGAAATTCTCTGATTTTCATGTTTTTTGCTCCTCTCTTCTTTCTATACCTTATGCGCGCAGTCCGATATAAAGACACGCAACAAAAAAGACACAACATTTTGTTGAGTTCTGTTAATAATTTTTGTAAACCTCCGATAACAAAAGAAGAAACAATTCCTTCACAAATCCATAAGGATCTGTTGCCTTAAAGGATGGGAATTATTAGGAGTGGAAGTATGAACTTTTTGAGAATAAAGCCGAGGAGAACCGCTGAAAGAATCGTTTCTTCAACAGTGCCGGCAGCCGGACGGCTGTCGATCCGTCCGGGAGACAAGATGATGAATCAAATTAATATGATCAACTTATCTGAACGGGACCTAGGTATCGTTAAAACGCTTCAGCCTCTCGTGGAAGAGCACCTGGATTGTATCGTCAACACATTTTATGATGCCATCGGCAAACAGCCCGAACTGCTGGATATTATCAGTGAACACAGCAGTGTGGATCGATTAAAAAAAACACTAAGACAGCATATGAAAGAGTTATTCAACGGAGAAATTAATGAAGAGTTTATTGAAAAACGGCGGCGCATTGCCAACGTACACGTGCGCATCGGACTGAAAACACAATGGTACATGTCCGCCTTTCAAGAGCTTTTCAACTCTTTGATTTGGCTGATTTCTCAAGAAGACCGAACAACTGATGAGAAAATCGAAGCTATTTCCTCTGTATCCAAGCTATTAAATTTAGAACAGCAGCTCGTTCTTGAAGCCTATGAAAACGAAGAAGAACGGCTCCGCCTGATCGTTCAGCAAAAAAGAGAATCAATGATTGCGAGCGTGCATTCCGTTTCCCAAGAACTTGCTGCTATTTCGGAAGAGACAAGTGCTTCGCTCAAAGAACTCAGCTTAAAGTCTGACTCCATCTTGCAGCTTTCCAAAGAAGGAATGACCCTCGCTGACGAATCGGCCAGCCACTCCGTTCGCGGACAAACCATGCTGAAAGATCAGGGAGAAAAACTGCAAGACATCCGAACGGCTGTCTTGGACATTCAAGCATTCTCCACTGAGCTGAACCACATCGCATCCAGCATCACAGAAGTCATTACTATCGTTGGCAACATTGCCGGCCAGACGAATTTGCTGGCATTGAATGCTTCTATTGAAGCGGCGCGCGCGGGCGAGTACGGCAAAGGCTTTGCTGTCGTTGCGGAAGAAATCCGCAAGCTTTCCGATCAAACAAAAACATCTACTGCAAATGTGTCCGATCACATCATGAAAACAAATCACTTAATCGGCCAAATGAGCCAATCAGTTGATAAAGTAAATGATTTAGTCATAGAAGGCATGGAAAGCATGGGAAAAACAGATGAAGATTTTAACGAATTACTGGAGCTCATCACGAATACGAAAAAGCAAAATCACCGTATTGAAGAAGAGATGGCTCAGCTTAATCGCATCGTCGATGAAATTGATCATGCTTCCCAGGAGGTCGCCAATTCCGCTGTTGCCTTGAGCGACTCGACCGACGATCTTCACCATGACAATTAATACTGAAAAAGCACTCCCATCGTAATAGGGGAGTGCTTTTTTCGCGGTTTTGAGCCCCTGATACAAGGACGTTTGCCTCTTCACTCCCGGAGACGAAAAAGAAACGTCGAGAAAATACCCTTTCTCCACGCTTTCTTTTCGTTCAAACCTAACCCGATAAGCCGGGCAAACTCATTTTTAATTAGTTGGCGCAACAGCCCATTCCACTTTTTCTTCAATTAACTTAAGCACGCTATTTAATGTAGCCTCTTGTTTCTGGCCCTCTTCATAAGCCTCTCTCATAACTGAAAGAAATTGCTGCAGATCTTGTGTCATGTGTTAAGCTCCTTTAGTTTAAAATGTGATTAGGCTGCTTCCTTGTACGGCCCAGGCCGAAGCTGTTCCATCCCGGCAAGTAAGCTTGATGCAAAGAGAACTACTTGTTCCCTTCCCTCCTTTTCCACCTTGTTTCACTTTTTAAACAGAGTCTGCTTAAACTTCCACCCATTCCTCCGCCCATTTAGAGATTTCTTTCATAACAGGCTGAAGCGCTCTTCCTTTCTCCGTCAGCTCATATTCTACACGCACAGGCACTTCTGCATACACCTTCCGGGTAACAAGTTCTTCTTCTTCCATTTCTTTCAAACGCTCTGTCAGCAGCTTGCCGCTGATTGGAAGGTCCGCTTTAATTTCCGAGAACCGTTGCGGCCCGGAAAGAAGCTGATTAATAATTAAGCCGGTCCACCGCTTTCCGAGCATCTGCATTCCCTTTTCAAATTTAGGGCAAAGCTGAAAATTTCCCATCAATTTCACCTCTTCATAGCCTTATTATACCCTTTTTTCTCTAAAAAGAAATCTATTTACTTTAATGAACAAAGTTACTTGACATACCTTTATTTTTATTTTATATTTAGTTACGAAATGTAACAAACGAAGTTTTTAAGCTTTAGTCTATATTCGCCGCCTCTATGGCGGAAAATCATGAAAAGAAAGAAGGAAATGAAAATGGCAAAAGACTTTTATACTGCGGTAGAAGAAAGACGTTCTATTTATGTCATCAGCAAAGATCACGCTGTATCAAACGAGCGTATTCAAGAAGTGGTTGAGTTCGCAGTAAAACACACACCAACTTCTTTTAACTCCCAATCTGGCCGGGTTGTTGTTTTATTTAATCAGCATCATGACAAGTTTTGGGATTTAACGAAAGAAACTTTGCGTGAAATTGTTCCAGCAGAAGACTTTGGCCCAACAGAACAAAAAATGGAAATGTTCAAAGCCGGTTCTGGCACCGTTCTCTTTTTCGAAGACGAAGAAGCAGTAAGAGCTCTTCAAGAACAATTCCCGACATACAGCGATAAATTCCCGGAATACTCCCTGCAATCATCCGGCATGCTGCAATTTATTGTCTGGACGGCATTAGAACAAGAGGGCCTCGGTGCTACCCTTCAGCACTATCAGCCGCTTATTGATGAAAAAGTCCGCAACGAGTGGAATATTCCTGCCTCTTGGAAACTTCATGCTCAAATGCCATTCGGCCAGCCTGTGGCACCTGCTGGCGACAAGGAATTCCAGCCGCTGAGCGAGCGTATGAAAGTGTTTAAATAAGATCAATAAACAAGGGCTTATCCAGCTATTTTGGCTGAATAAGCCCTTTTTCCATATAAAAAACCTTTCGGTGAAATGATACAATAAGGAAAGAGAAATTAAACAAAAGGCGGTGTCTTTATGTATAAATTTGTGATGCCCGAAATTATTTTTGGCAGCGGGTCAATGAAGCATACGGGGGAAAGCTGTACCCGCCTCGGGGCCAAGCGAGTGCTGATCGTTACGGACGAAGGAGTCACTCAGGCCGGCTGGTCAGACTTGGTGGAAACAAGCTGTCGAGAAGCAGGTCTCGCCTCGTTTCTCTTTTCCAATGTCAGCATTAATCCTAAGGATAAAGAAGTGGAAAGCTGCGCCCGCGCTTATCTGGACTATGAATGCGATGCTCTAGTGGGAGTAGGGGGCGGAAGCGCAATCGATACTGCCAAGGCAGCTGCCGTGCTTGCGACAAATGGCGGACATATCCGCGACTATGAAGGGGTAGACCGTATTTCTTCACCGCTCCCTCCACTGGTGATGGTGCCGACAACTGCCGGATCAGGCTCTGAAGTGTCTCAATTTTCTGTCATCCTTGATACAGACCGGCAGAAAAAAATGACGATTGTCTCTAAATCTCTTGTTCCGGATATCGCCGTAGTGGATCCTGATGCTCTTTCGACAAAAAGTTCGTATTTGACCGCTTCTACAGGCCTTGATGTCATCACTCATGCCATCGAATCCTTCGTTAGTGTGGCGGCTACTCCGCTTACAGATGTTCACGCCAAAAACGCTCTGGCTTTATCGTCCCGTTATTTGCGCCCTTCTGTTGCCTCCAAATACAACAAAGAGGCGAAAGAGCAAATGGCAATGGCAAGCCTGCATGCAGGCCTAGCTTTTTCCAATGCCATTCTTGGCGCCGTGCATGCGATGGCCCATGCAATCGGCGGCCGTTACCCTTTTCTTCACGGCGATATCAATGCAGTGCTTCTTCCTCATGTCATGGAGTTCAATCTGCTGGCATCACCCGATAAATTTAAAGAAATCGCTTCTCTCATGGGAGAAGATGTACAATCACTTTCTCCGTCAGCGGCCGGGGAAAAGGCGATCAGCTTTGTCAAAAAGCTATCCATCGACATCGGCGCTCCGCTGACCTTATCAGAAATGGGATTTGAAGAAGCTTTTATCCCTGAAATTAGTGAAACAGCCTTAGCGGATGCCTGCATGATTACCAATCCGCGCGACATTACTGCGGAGGAAGTGGCCTCGCTTCTCCGCAAAGCTTTATAGGTGACAGCGATGAAAAAACAGGAAATGATTGAATTGCTGACAGGCGTTCGATCATCAAAACAAAACTACTATACAGAATTAAAAACAACGGTAGAGGAATTAAAGAAACGAAACAGCCAGCTGGAATTAATGAATGAAGTGATGAGAAGCTTTAATATGAATATGTCTGTTCAAGAAATGCTGGAAAAAACATTAAAAAGGCTCGGGGACATCTATCCCATCAAACGTGTCAGCCTTGCTCTGTTTGATGGCAAAGAACTCCGTCTATCTTATGTTTCTCCGGAAGAAGCGCTCTACTTAAAAAAGGGAACACCTTTTCCTCACAAGAACTCTCTATATTATGAAGTGTTTGCAACAGGACAGGAAAGGATCTATCAGAAAGGGGACACCTGCGAGTTCCTTGAAAAAGAAGCTTTTCAGCAGCTCAGCCTTCAATCTGTCTTTCTCTTCCCCTTGACAAGCCGGGGAAAAATCATTGGAGTGCTGTCATTGGGCGGATGTTCTCCCTTTTCTTATGATGCCAATGACCAGGCGTTCCTTTTGCATTTAGCCGGACAAATTGCGGTCTGTGTTGAAAATGCCCGGTTGTATGAAGAGGTTTTTGCCGGTAAGCAGCAGTGGGAAGAAACCTTCCGCGCCGTCTCTGATGCTATTTTGATCATTTCTCCGAACGGGACCGTTTTATCAAAAAATGATGCCGCTGTGTCTGCCTGGCCACTGGAAGACTTTGAAGATATTCGTCCCTTCATACAAGAGGCCTCTCGATCTGCAAACAATCCGTTTGAAGAAACCGTGAAGTCCCATAAGCCGCACTATGCCGAATTGCGGTTCCAAAATAAGTTTTATGACTGCTCCTGCTACCCGCTTTTCGGAGAGGAAGCTGCTCTTCATGCTGTTATTTTGTACAGTAAAGATGTCACCGAAAAACGGCAGATGGAGGCCCAGCTCCTTCATTCCGGCCAACTGGCAGCAATCGGGGAAATGGCAGCGGGAGTCGCGCATGAGCTGAACAATCCGTTAACCGCCATCATCGGCAACACGCAGCTGCTGTTGCGAAGGAATAAGATAAATGAACAAATCAAGCCTCTGCTCGATGACATCGACCTTTGCGGAAAGCGCTGCCGAACCATTATACGCAGCTTGCTCGCTTTTTCTAGACAGGAGGAGTTTGCTTTTAAACCCTGTTCTTTAAATCAAGCTGTGACAGAGGCTCTAAGTTTGACGCGCCGGCAAATTGAAAAGCAAAACATCCAATTAGATATCAGGCTGGCTGATTCCCTCCCTCTTATCAATGGAAATTTACAGCAGCTGAGCCAAATTGCTGTGAACCTGCTTATTAATGCTAAGGATGCTTTAGAGGAAGTAACAGACAGAAAACGAAAGTTGATCATTGAAACAGCAGCTGATCAACAGTCAGCTTTTTTGAAAGTAATAGATAACGGCAGCGGAATTGATGCTGCTATTGCCAATGAAATTTTCCACCCGTTTTTTACTACGAAGGCAGCAAGCAGCGGGACCGGTCTTGGGCTGCCCGTCAGCTTTGGAATTGCTAAATCACACGGAGGCCGGCTCTTTGCAGAAAGTATACAGCCGCACAGGACAATCTTCACGTTATCCATCCCCCTCTTAAATGAAAGGCTGTGAATAAACTGATGAAACGCATTTTAATCGTGGAAGATGAACGGGAAGTTGCCCGTTTTCTAGAACGTCTCTTTCGCTTGAAAGGATATGAAACGACTCATATTGAAAGTGGCCGTCGTTTTGACCAAATGAGCGATTATTCGTCCTTTCAGCTGGCCTTTATTGATATCCGGCTACCTGACCGCAATGGGCTTGATATTTTGCATGATTTAAAGAAGAAGGCTCCCCATTGCTCTTGCATCATCATGACGGGCTACAGTACGGTGAAAACGGCTGTAGAAGCCATTAAAAAGGGAGCTGCTGACTTTATTGAAAAACCATTCGAAGATATTGAAGCCATTGAACAGCTAGCTGATCGCCTGTTGAAAAACTCTTTCCTAAGTAGTAAGGAAGCCGGCTATGCAGCCCTTGCCGAACAGCTTGGCTGTTTTCTTGGCACGAACCCCCAAATGCACGAATTATATCAGTTTGCTTATAAAATCGCTTCTAAAAATATTACTATTTTAATAGAAGGGGAAACAGGCACAGGAAAAGAAGTGCTGGCCAATTATATTCACGCGGCGAGCGAACGGAAGGATAAACCATTTGTCGGCATCAACTGCGGAGCCATTTCGGAATCCTTGCTTGAGAGTGAACTGTTCGGCCATGTGAAAGGGGCTTTTACCGGCGCTGCAGCTGAGCGGGTCGGCTATTTTGAAGCTGCTTCGTCCGGCACGCTGTTCCTCGATGAAATCGCGGAGGCAACTCCAGCTACCCAAGTAAAGCTTCTGCGGGTGCTCGAAACGGGGGAGTTTATGAAAATCGGGGGAACTGTCCCAAGACGGACCACCGCCCGCATCATTGCCGCTTCACATGTTAACCTGGAAAAAGCCGTTCGCCAGAACTCTTTCCGCGAGGATCTGCTCTATCGCCTGGATGTCGTGAAATTGACCATCCCGCCGCTTAGGGAACGGCGGGAGGATATTCCGTTTCTTATTCAATCACTCATTCAGCAAACAAATGAGAAGATCGTTTTCGCCGAGGAAACCATTGAACAAATGGTGCGCTATGACTGGCCTGGAAATATGAGAGAGCTTGCCAATGTGATCCGCCGCACGGCTGCTCTAGCACATGAAGGCATGATTATTCCTCCTCACTTGCTGCCCGGAAAAGTAAATGGCCAGCATCCAGCTGTCCAGACGGTCGCTTTGAATACACAAGATGATTTTCTCAATGACTGGCGGCAGCTGTCCCGCAAAGTAGAGCATCTATATAAAGGTGAGCAGACCGTTCAGTTAAACGAACTGCTCCAGACCATGAAAAAAATGGAGAAAGATCTTATTGTAGCGGTTATCCACAGCACCTTAAAAGAAACTGCCGGTAACCGTGAACAGGCAGCTTCCCGGCTCGGTCTGTCCAAAAGACAAATACGCTACTATTTGAATGAAAAATAAAAGCAGCCAGCTCAAGTGCCGGCTGCTTGCTTTTGATCAAAAAAACCCAAGCGCCTCCTCGCTGTAGCTCACAAGCAGGTTTTTCGTTTGCTGATAGTGAGACAGCATCATCAAGTGATTTTCACGCCCGATGCCCGACATTTTATAGCCGCCGAAAGCGGCATGAGCCGGGTATTGATGGTAACAGTTTGTCCATACGCGCCCCGCCTGAATGCTGCGGCCAAAATGGTACGCCCGGTTCATATGCCTGGACCAGACGCCGGCTCCAAGCCCGTACAGCGTGTCATTGGCGATCGCCAGCGCCTCCTCTTCATCCTTAAAGGTAGTGACGGAGACGACCGGCCCGAAAATCTCTTCCTGGAAGATGCGCATCTTATTTGTGCCTTTAAAGACAGTTGGCTGGATATAATAGCCGTTTTCCAACCCGGCGATGGTGTTTCGGCCGCCGCCCGCGAGGCACTCCGCTCCTTCCTGGCTGCCGATATCTATATAGGAGAGGATTTTCTCCATTTGTTCACTGGAGGCTTGCGCGCCCATCATCGTGTCTGTATCCAGCGGGTTGCCGGTTTGAATTTGCCGGACACGCTGCAGGGCGCGTTCCATAAACTGGTCGTAAATGCTTTCATGAATCAAGGCCCGAGACGGGCAGGTGCACACTTCCCCCTGATTCAAGGCAAACATCACAAAACCTTCAATCGCTTTATTCAAAAAGGCATCGTCCTTCTCCATGATATCCTCAAAGAAGATGTTCGGCGATTTGCCGCCCAGCTCCAGCGTGACCGGGATCAGATTTTGGGAAGCGTATTGCATGATGAGCCGTCCGGTCGTTGTTTCGCCGGTAAAGGCGATCTTGGCAATGCGCTGGCTGGATGCAAGCGGCTTGCCGGCCTCGAGCCCGAATCCGTTGACAATATTGACGACACCCGGCGGCAGCAAGTCCTGAATCAGCTCCATAAACACGAGAATAGAGGCCGGTGTCTGCTCAGCCGGCTTCAACACGACACAGTTGCCAGCGGCCAAGGCCGGGGCGAGCTTCCAAACGCCCATTAACAGCGGGAAATTCCACGGAATGATTTGTCCGACCACGCCGAGCGGCTCATGAAAATGATAAGCTACCGTCTCATCGTCAATTTGGCTGAGTGAGCCTGATTGCGCACGGATGGCCCCTGCAAAATAGCGGAAATGGTCAATCGCCAGCGGAAGATCGGCGTTCAGCGTTTCCCGGACGGCTTTGCCGTTGTCCCACGTTTCCGCAACCGCAAGCATGTCCAGATTTTCTTCCATGCGGTCAGCGATTTTATTTAAAAGGTTGGCTCTTTCCGCCGCAGAGGTCCGTCCCCAGGCATCCTTGGCGGCATGCGCCGCATCCAAAGCAAGTTCAATGTCTTCCGCCTGCGAACGGGCGACCTCGCAAAACACCTCGCCCGTTACGGGCGACACATTTTCAAAGTATCGGCCGCCGACAGGCGCTTGCCACTGTCCGTTAATAAAATTTTCATAGCGTTTCTTAAAGGTTACTTTTGACCCTTCCTGTCCTGGATTTGCATAGATCATTACGCCTCGCCCTTTCACTTTGAATATATCTGCTAAACGGCTGTCCTGCTGTTTTTACATGGTCAAGACGATCCGGCCGTTAATTTTTCCTTGGACCATCTTGTCAAATACTTCATTAATCTCGTCAAGCGGCGCTGTTTCAATCTGGGCCTTTACTTTTCCTCTAGCGGCAAAATCAAGCGCTTCCTTCATATCCAAGCGCGTGCCGACGATTGACCCTTTGACTGTTACTCCATTTAATACAGTATCGAAAATCGGGATTGGCAGTTCGTCATTCGGCAGGCCGACGACCACTAATGTTCCGCCGCGTTTAACAGATTGGTAAGCCTGCTCGAATGCTTTCTTCGTAACTGCTACACTGACTGCTGCTTGCACACCGCCTACCCGGTTCTGAATAGCTTCGACTGGATTTTCCTTCATGCCATTTACCGCTTCATCCGCGCCGAGTTTTTTAGCCAGTTCAAGCTTGTCATCTGAAATATCTACAGCTACTACATTAAAGCCCATTGCCTTGGCATATTGGAGAGCGATGTGCCCCAAACCGCCAATGCCGTAAATGGCGACCCAATCTCCCGGCTTGGCTCCCGACACTTTAAGCGCTTTATAGGTGGTTACTCCAGCACATAAAATAGGAGCTGCTTCCACAGAACTAAGCGAATCTGGGATTTTTGCTGCATAGTCGGCTGCTGCAAGACAATACTCCGCATAACCGCCATCAACAGAATAACCGCCGTTTTCTTGATTTGGACAAAGGGTTTCTTGGCCTTGCAAACAGTATTCGCACTCACCGCACGCCGAATATAGCCATGGAATACCGACACGGTCTCCCACTTTTAATGAAGTGACACCTTCCCCGACCTCTTCAACCACTCCGACTCCTTCATGACCAGGGATAAGCGGCAGTTTCGGCTTTACCGGCCAGTCGCCATGAGCAGCGTGCAAATCGGTATGACACACACCGCATGCCTCGATTTTCACAAGTGCTTCTCCAGGTCCTGGCTTTGGCTTCGATACGTCCTTTACCTCTAAATCTTGCTTAAACTCATTGACCACCGCAGCTTTCATAAAGCTTGTACCCGCTTTTTTGCCTTCTTGCACAATTGTCTCCTTCATAAAGCTTCCCCCTTTGTTTGATTATTCAGTCTCTTTATTGCAAGGAGCGTGCCAGCTTTAAGCAGCTGATATGATAAGGTCTTTAACGAACAGCAGCCAACAAATCGGCTATTCGGGCCGATTTTTCGGCTTAGTCAGACAACAAATCGGCCTCCTCTTAAAAGTCAGCTTCAGCCCAATGAAAACAAAAGACAGCTCTGTCCTCCTTAAACAACGGAAAACAGAACTGTCCTTTCTGATAAGCAATTTGCCAAAAAACCAGGCTTAAGCAAACGCTTCTTTTATAGTTACTTTTTTCAGCGCTTCTTCATCGGCAATCACTGTCACATTAGGGTGTGAAAGCAGAGCCGATGCCGGAAAGCTCTCATCTGCTTCCCCTTGCAGTAAGCGGGCCATGGCATCGGCTTTTGATTCGCCTGAAGCCAGCAAGACAATTTCCTTGGCACGCATAATCGTTTGAATGCCCATCGTCAGCGCATGTGTCGGTACTTCATCCAGATTGGAGAAATAGCGGGCGTTGGCTTTTCGTGTGGATTCATCCAGCGTGACAATATGAGTTGTAGAGTCAAAGGAAGTACCCGGCTCATTAAACCCAATGTGGCCGTTCCCTCCAATGCCAAGCACTTGGACATCCACTTGGCCTGCTTCTGCGATAGCTTGCTCATATTGAAGACATTCTTCCTGCCAATCCTCTGCTTCGCCATTTGGCAAATGAACCTGGTCATTCGGAATATCAATATGGTCAAATAACTGCTCTCTCATGTATGAATAGTAGCTATTGCGGTCTTTCCGCGGAAGACCGGCATATTCATCCAGATTAAATGTTGTGACTTGCTTGTAGCTTGTACCGGCCGTCCGGTGATCCGTCACTAGCTGCTCATACATTCCTTCCGGCGTTCCCCCTGTTGCCAGCCCGAGGATCATCTTAGGGTTTTTCTTTACCCTTTCCAGTACGAACTTGGCAGCTTGTTCGCTTAATTCCTTGTAGTCTTTTACTCTTATAACATCCATATCCCTTACTCCTTTAAAAATATAAAAATTAGTCTATGCCAAAAGCTCGCTGCTGATCGTTCACTCGTTTTTTCTCTCAGTGCCAGTAAGGCGGCTGAAAGCGCGCAGCATCTCCTCTGCATCAATACAGCAAAAAGAATGACAATCACTAGGCTGATTAAACATAGCTAAAGACAAAACGACGGCTGATTCTATCGTTTTATTTATTATTACCATACACCTGACAAATAAGCTATCGCCTAATGGGGATATTTGGTTGCTTTTTATGAAAATTACGTTATTTTGCTTTCATATTATTGGCTTGCTGAACCAGCCAGATGATCGTGTACAATAAAAGGAGAGGTGAAGCTAATGATGGAAGACAAAACAAGCATCCCGGCTGAATGCTGGAGAGCCATTATAGAATGTGACGAGGCGTATGACGGCGTATTTTTTTACGGCGTGCAAACAACCGGAATTTTCTGCCGCCCTTCCTGCAAATCAAAAGCACCTAACCAAGAAAATGTCCGCATTTTCAAAAATGCTTCCGCAGCACTGAAAGAACAGTTCCGGCCTTGCAAACGCTGCAAGCCTGATGCTCTTCTTCTGCCTGCTGAAGAGTGGATTGGACAAATCGCCAGGTGGATCGAGCAGCATTACAGCCAGACTCTTACCTTATCCATGTTAGCTGAGGCGTTTCATGGCAGCCCTTTTTATTTGCAACGGTTATTTAAACAGCTAAAGGGACTGTCTCCAGCGGAATACCTTCAACAAGTCCGGTTGAAGCAAGCGATGAACCAGCTGGAGGAGACAGAGCAATCCATTGCCCTCATCAGCTCAAATGTCGGGTTTTCGAGTACACCTTATTTTATTACATTGTTTAAGAGAACCTTCGGATGCACGCCGTCTGCTTATCGGAAGCTGGCTCATAATAAAAAAGTGGAGGAATGAAGATGAAGCCAACAGAACGAATCATTCACTGGACGACTACAGCTTGTGGACAATGGCAGTTGTATGCAGCAAAAACGGAGAAAGGGCTTTGTTATGTCAGCTCTCCCGGCCAATCCTATGCCTCATTCGAACAGGCTCTTCATAAGCGTTTTCCCCAGGCGGTTTTGGCAGAAAACGCGAAGGAATTGCAGCCGTTTACAGAGGAGCTGACCGAGTATTTGCAAGGAAAACGGCAGGCTTTTTCCCTTCCTGTCGATATAAAAGGAACGCCTTTTCAGGAAAAAATATGGGAGACCTTGACCAAGATTCCGTATGGACAGACGTGCTCTTATTCGGATATTGCCAGCCTGATTGAAAATCCTAAAGCCGTCCGGGCTGTCGGTGCGGCGATCGGCGCCAATCCTGTCTTAATCGCTGTACCGTGTCATCGGGTGATCGCAAAGAACGGGGCTGTGACCGGTTACCGCGGGGGCATTGAGATGAAGCAGGCATTGCTGGAGTTGGAAGCAAACATAGGCAGCACGGCCAGCCTTTCGCGCAGATTTCTTTAACGAAGCCATAAAAAGTCATCAGAAAAAAGCTTGCTGATGGTCCAGGCAAGCTTTTTTGATAAATATTATGCTCCGTAAACAAGGATGTCCACCCTGCCATGTTCCGCCGTAATCTCCGCATAGCCGCCCACAGGCAGCGTGGCTATTGGATCTGTGTGGCCAAAGCTGACATTAGCAAGTACGGGAATGCCGTCAAGCTCCGGCTTATTTTTCAGAAGCGAGACCAGGGCCGCTTCGGTAATATCAGATTCTTTTTGGAAACGGCCAATCAAGACCGCTTTCAAGTCTTTCGCCTCCGGTAAATGAAGAACCGACTGCAAATCGCGGTCGAATTTCATTAAGTGAGTCTCGTTGTCATCTTCAATAAAAAGCACCGCATCCTTTAAAGAAGGCATAAATTCCGTTCCCTGCAGCAAATTAAGCGTACAGAGATTGCCGCCGACCAGCCTTCCTTCCGCCTTTCCTTCGTTGACCGCCAACGGGCCCTCATTTGGATAATATGTGCGGTCTTCCTGATCTAAATACCACTTATCATCGCTCCACGTATCTGGAGCTTCCAATTCAAACGGCGCATCATTCGTTAAGGCAGCCAGCATTCCCTGAATTGTATAGTCCGCCATCTGCTTCATGCCAAATGTAGAGAAGAAGGGACCTGAATAAGTAATTAATCCTGTTTTGCGGTAAATAGCCAGCTGCAGCGCTGTCATGTCGCTGTAGCCTATTAAGATTTTAGGGTTATTTCGAATCAGCTCATAATCTATGCGGGCGAGCAGCTGATTGGCATTATAACCGCCAATAGCTGTGAAAATGGCTTTCACATTTGGATCGCCAAATGCCTCATGCAGATCAGCCAGCCGGTTTTCCACAGATGTGGAAAACACGAGATCATGCTCATCAACATAGCGGCCGAAAGTAACATGAAATCCAAGTCCCTCCAGCCGTTCTTTCGCCAGTTCTATTTGTTTTCCTTTTACAATTGCCATGCTCATTGACGGAGCAATGACCCGAATTTCATCTCCGGGCTGCAAACGCGGTGGCTGCATATTTCTTCCCTCCAGCTTTCTGACAAATTCATGATGTAATTAATTTTAGCGCCGCTTCGCAGCAGGCCTGATCCTGTTCAAGCGAACCGCCGCTTACTCCGATGCCCCCTGCCAAGTCTTCTCCGCAGCGTACCGGGTAACCGCCGCCGAACACGGTCAGCCGCTTCGTATGCACAATACCGGTTTTCAGTGACGGCTTATCTTTAATAACATCATACCATTCATGTGTAGGCCGTCCAAACGCAGCAGCCGTATAGGCTTTATCCTGGGCAATTTCAATGCTTAATAACGGTGCCCGGTCCATTCTGGAAAAAGCGAGCAAATTTCCGCCGCCATCCACAATGGCTACGTTCACAGTAATCCCCAGCTCCTTCGCCTTTCCCTTTGCCGCCTGAATCATTTGCTCAGCCAAATCGCTGGAGATTGTCTTTTGTTCAATAAACCCCTTCATGCCTCTTTCCCCCTTACTTTGTTCTAAATGAAGCTTGCTTTTCTAGCTATATTAAGAAAAGACGGCACAGTGGCCGCCTTTACCTGCTATGTACATTCTCTTTGTACATTTCCTGCATTCTTTCTTTAATTATGTGCATAACTTTTTCAACTTTACTGTCATCCCGATAAGCTTCTTCATAAGCTTCCTGCATGAGCAACAATAACTGTTCCTGTTCTTGCACCTTCATTTGTTTACCTCGATTATCCACTAGTTTTCTTTCCCTGCCGAAACAAGTTTATCATACTATAAAATTTTGAAACTTCCAAGAAAAAAGCAAATTATTTCCTTTTGTGTCACATTTGCAAGAAATAAGCCGAACAGCATCTGTGTCCGGCCCTCTTTTCTCCTGTCATTTGACCATGAGATCATGTAATAAGGTTGTATTTATTATCGTTTCACAAACATTTGTGTATAGTAAATGCCATAGTCGCCGCCTTTAGCGATGCCTATCCCCATTTCAGCATAATCCGGGCTTAAAATATTCGCACGGTGGCCAGGACTGTTCATCCAGCCTTTCATTACAGCTTCTGCCGTGCTGTAGCCAGCGGCAATATTTTCACCGGCAAAGGTGTAATGAATGCCAAACCGGTCCATCATTTTGAACGGGCTGCCGTATGTCGGAGAGGTATGGTCAAAATAATTGTTCTTTGCCATGTCCTCTGATTTTAGCCGGGCCACTTTTGCGACATCATCAGCATAGCGCAGCGTTCCTAATCCGGCTTTCGCCCGCTCCTGGTTAACGAGCTGCAGAATTTGCTGGGAAATGTCCGCCTGATGATCAGTGACTGGCTGTTTGGCAGGCGGCTGCGGATCGGTCAATTTCTGATCTTGCCCGCTGGCCTCATTATGCTTAAGGATATTGCTAATAAAGACAGCCAGCTGACCTCTTGTCACTTTTCCATCCGGTGAGAAGGTAGTAGCCGATGTTCCAGATGTTACGCCTGCACCCGCAAGTGTTCCGATGTATTCAGCTGCCCAGTGATTCGCTGGCACATCAGCAAACACCGGCCCTTTGGCTCTTGGCAAATCAAAAGCTGCCACTAAAATTTTGGCCAATTCCGCTCTTGTAAGCATACGGTTCGGATAAAAATGCTCCGTGTTAGAAAATACCCCTTGCTCCGTTAAAGCGGCAATGTATGGATACGCTCTTGTGCCGGAAGGAGAAATATCCTTAAACGGCAATCCGCTTACCTGTTGCGCCTTTACATTTAGCGCCCGCCCAATAAAAATGGCGCTTTCTGCCCGAGTTACGTTCGCGCCCGCCCGGAAGGTCCCATCATTAAATCCAGTGATGATTCCCCGCTCTGCCATTTTTTCAATTTGCGGATACGCCCAATATCCGCTGGAAATATCACTGAAGGCTGCTTCTGCAGGAGCAGCCCAAAGACTGCCGGAAAGCATAAGTGCCGCTGCTGCTGCTCCCATTTTTTTTGATAGTTTCATAAATGTCCACCTCTGCTAAGTAAGTGATGATCTAATAATCCGCCTTATTATATCAATTTCGACAACCAACCTCATCGCCTGATTGACCTATTATGCATATAGGAAAAAGATTTCAGTCCACTCTGATTGACATCAAAAAATAATGATTTTTTTACACTTTCTGTATAAAACTATTTTTCTCTTAAATAAAAAAAATAAACATAAAACTTTTTATTTGACATGCTGTTGACACATTCGTCCTTTATAGTAAGAATATCAAATCGTTATTAAAGTCTTTCTGCATATAGGAGGAATAAATAGATGAAGAAAAAAACGATGTCGTATGTAATGAGCGGCGCCCTCTCCATTGGCATTTTAGGATCTGCTCCTTCCATGACAGCTGCAGGCCCGGCAACGACAAAAGCGGAAATGACGTCTTATAAATATAAAGAAGGCCAGCAAATAAAGCCGATCAAAGATTTTTCCGACGTCATGCGCGAACAAGCAGAAGCATTGGGCATTCATTCTGAAAACAAAGATATAGAAACACTTGCTAAGGAAGTACGGGAAGCAAAAGTACAGCAACAGGCGGCAGCCTTTGGCATTGATACAGCAAATAAAGACTTTCACACTCTCAAGCAAGAAATCCGCAAAGCCCAGCAATCACTGAACGAAAAGCGCTAAATGAAATCTTTTCCTTAAGCTGTCACCTTGGCAGCTTATTTGCTTTTTCATTATAATGAAGAAAAACGAGGTGAAGCAAGGTGACAGCTGTACTGCTAGCAGAAGATGAACTGGCCATCAGCCAAGTATTAAAAGCCTATTTAGTCAAAGCCGGCTTTCATGTTTCCCAAGCTTTTGACGGACAGCAAGCGATTGATTTATTCTATTCGGAGCCGCCTGACCTGGTGCTGCTGGATGTCATGATGCCGAAAGCAGACGGCTGGACTGTGCTTAAAGAGATTCGCCAAACCAGCTCCTGCCCGGTCATCATGCTGACCGCACTCGGTGATGTCAACTATCGGCTGAAGGGGCTCAATGATGGAGCAGACGATTATATTGCCAAGCCATTTAACGGCGAGGAGGTCATTGCACGGGTCAAGGCCGTACTGCGGCGATCAGGCGGCGACACAGCTTCTTCCGCAGTTAAACACTACGGGAGCTTAACGATTGACAGCTCAGCGCACCGGGTGACGTTGAAAGGCGTGGACCTGGCACTGACGCCGCGTGATTTATCGGTCCTGCTGTTTCTTGCCTCCCAGCCAAACAGAACGTTTACACGTGAACAGCTTATTGAGCACGTTTGGGGACAAGACTACGACGGAAGTGACCGCGCAGTAGACCTATCCGTTAAACGGCTTCGCAAAGCCTTGCAAAACTGGCCGGAAACAGAAGGAGAAATTAAAACATTACGGGGATTGGGGTATCAATTTTGTGTTCATGAAGACAACTAGAAGAATTTCTTTGCTGCGTTACTGGACAACACGTTATGTCGCCGCCCTTTGCCTTGGCCTCTTGATCGCTGCCATGCTGACAGTTATTTGGCTGCAGCATACAATGCTGAACAACCGGCTTGAAGTATCGGAATTTATTGCTGAAGAATTAGCCAACCGGATCGCCGGCAGCCAGGAAGGAAAGGCCGTTTCTCCTACTATTGATAAAAATATGTTAAAAAGCCGCGAGCTTTTTTTACAATCAGATCACCCTCCGGCTATTTACATTACAGATCCAAAGGGGCAGGTGCTTTCAGCTAACCAGCCTGCCTCCGGAATTGAAACGAGCTCATTTGCCGTCTCCCTTTTACAGAAAAAAGGCGATGTTATTAAGCTTTCCCCTGAAGCAGCAAACGGCTCCCGCATGTGGATGATTAAAAAGCCGATCATGGTTGATGATATCACCTTTGGGTGGGTCGTCATGCTTCAGCCGGAGAATGAGCTTGAAAATGTGACGGAGGAATACCGCCTCCTGACAGGCTTGATCATTAGTCTGGGGTTATTTGGATGGGCGGCGATTTATATTTTGTCGCGCCGGCTGGCAACGCCAATCAGCCAAGTGGCTAAAGCGGCCAAGCAAATCCAAGAAGGCAATTATGAAGTGCGGCTTCCGGAGCAAATTAAGGAACAGGAAGTATACGACCTTGTTCATTCATTTAAGGAAATGGCACAAAAGCTTCAGCAACTGGAGTCGCTGCGCGCAGAATTGCTGGCTGGGGTGACCCATGAATTAAAAACGCCAGTTACGTCTATCAGCGGCCTGCTGCAAGCGGTGAAGGACGGAGTAGTGACAGGTGAAGAAGCTGAAAACTTTATTGATATCTCTTTAAAAGAAACAACGAAAATGCAGAAAATGGTCAACGATTTATTAGAGTTTAATTCATTTTCTGCAAATGCTTTGCCTGTAGCTGTTGAGGAACATGCTGTGAACGAACTAATATCAGAAATTGTCCACCAGTGGCATTTAGGACAAGAAACTGAGGATATCACCGTCTCGCTGTCTCCGTTGCCAGATAAACGCTCCATTTCAACTGATGCCGTCCGGCTTCAGCAAATCATTGTGAATCTGCTGAATAATGCCCGGCATGCGGTTGATTCCAAAGGGAAAATTGAGGTTATTTTATCAGAACAAGAAGATGGAATGCTTTCAATTGAAGTGAAGGATAACGGCAGCGGCATCCCTCCTGCTGAACAAGACTTGATCTTTGAACGCTTTTACCGCGGCGAGCATAAAAAATATAAAGTGCGCGGCCTCGGGCTTGGTCTTCCTTACAGTAAACTGCTGGCGCAAGCGTTAAAAGGAGAGCTCACATTAAAGCAAAGCTCGCCTTTTGGCACGACTTTTCAAATTTTGCTTCCGCTGTCCTAGCTGTTTAGTTAAACTGCCATCCGGCTTCGCTAACAGGAAAATAAAAGGCTGACTCTACAGCAAGAGAGTCAGCCTTTTTGATTATACTTCCGGCTCGAATGTTTTGCAGTCCGTTTCTTTCGTAGTAGCCGCTTGGTTTCCTTTATGGCTGACAACATAAATGCGGTCTGCTGTACATTCATTTCCTTGGGCCCAATAAGCACAGTTGTTTACTTCACATAAGACATCTTTTGCCAAGACTTACACCCCCTCCTTTGTAGCTTCCTCAAAAATATCTGCTTCATTCCCTCCTTATTTTGGACAGGCAAAAGGGCTTGCCGTTGCCGGCAAGCCCTTTTTTCGATGTTATGCTCTCTCAAATGTCTGACAGTCCGTTTCCTCTACGTTTGATGCCTTATGGCCTTGCTGGCTGACAACCAGGATCTCATCAGCAGAACAGCGATTTCCTTTCTCCCAATACACACAGTTATTTACTTCACATAAGACACCGTCTAATACCTCTTTCTTCAATGTTCTCTCCTCCTTTAATGTTTTTTATTTCGGGTCATGAGGCGGGGTGCTATGCATATATGCCGGAGCAGGAGCAAGCTTTGGTTTTTCTCCGTAAATGACCGGCATTTCCTCATACTCAAACATTTGTCCATCTGGTGCTGTGCCCTCCGCCCAGCTTCCTTTTCTGCTGTCTTCTCCTTCAGAAAAGTTATACAATTTATGGGAAAACTCTGTTGCTTCATATTCAGCCGGCACGGTGGAAGGAACGACAACCCCTTCTTTTTCTTCCAGCTCTTTAATTGCTGCTATCCACTGGTTTTGATGCATGGTATCACGCGCCAGCAAAAAGGACAGCATCTCTTTGACACCGCGGTCCTCGGTCATCTCGTATAACCGGGCTACCTGCAGCCGTCCTTGAGACTCTGCATTTAAATTTGCGCGGAAATCAGCCAGCAAATTGCCGCTCGCCACGATGTAACCGGCACTCCACGGCACGCCTGTGCTATTTTCCGGCATAGCACCCAGCCCTGAGACAATCGCATGATGCGGATTCATCCCGCCCATTACAGCACCGATGACGGGGTCTTTAGCCGCCTTTTCCTGCTCATTAACCGGCGCTTTATCTAATAGGCGTGCAATCATCTTTGCAATCATTTCTACATGTCCAAGCTCCTCTGTTCCTGTATCTAAAATCAAATCCTTATACTTTTCGTTGCCTCTTGTGTTCCATCCTTGAAAAAGATATTGCATAGCCACTGAAATTTCACCGAACTGCCCGCCGAGAATTTCCTGCAATTGCTTTGCATATACTGGATCCGGCTTATCTGGTTTTGCGTGGAATTGAAGTTCTTTCTTATGGAAAAACATACACTACCACCTTTGCTGTTTTAGTAAGCTTCCGATGAGATCCGACTATTATCAAGATAGTATGTTATTCCACGCTTTTCCTTTTTTAAACAACCCTTAAGATAAAAATGGCCTTGTTATTTCACCTTCTTAGGATGAAATTTCAACTGAGAACTTGAGAATAAAAAATAACCTCCGCAAAAGCAAGGCTTTGCTGGAGGTTATGTCTCTTACTTCAATCCTGCTTGTACTTCCTTCACCATTTCAGGAACGGATTGCAATCCGCCGCCGGATAAGTACCAATAACCAGGGTCGAGGTAAACAATATTATCGTTCTTATAGGCGTTTGTATTCTTCACCAAGTCATTTTCAATCACTTGTTTGGCAGAGGAACCGCCGCCCTCTGCAACAACTGCGCCCCGGTCAACAACAAACAAGTAATCAGGATTTTTCTCCACGATATATTCAAAGGAAATGCTTTGTCCGTGACTAGATACCTCGATATTTTCATCGGCCGGTTTGACTCCGAATACATCATGGATCAAGCCAAAGCGGGATCCTGGACCGTAAGCGCTGACCTTTCCGTCACTTGCTAACACAACTAAAGCTTTTTTATCTTCCTTCGATGCCTGTTCCTTCAATTGACCGATTTCTTCTTCCACTCTTGCCAATTCTGTTTTTACTTCCTCTTCTTTCCCGAAGATTTCCCCTATTGTTGTGGCATTGTTTTTGAATGAATTCATATAATCAGCCGGATCCACCCCTAAGTAAATAGTTGGAGCGATTTCCGCAAATTGATCATACAATTCAGCCTGGCGCCCGGAAATAATAATTAAATCTGGCGATAATTCATTGACCTTCTCAAAATCAGGCTCTTTCAAGCTCCCTGTGTTCTCATACTTATCTTCTTCATACTTGGACAAATACTTAGGAATATTTTCTTTCGGAAGGCCCGTTACCTCCACACCCAGCTTGTCCAGCGTATCAAGGGAACCAAAATCAAATACCACTACTTTTTCCGGGTTTTTCTCTACCTTCGTTTCACCCAGTTCATGCTTGACAGTTACTTCTTCCGCCTCTTTTTTCGGCTTGCTGCCTGTTTCTTTTTCGTTATTAGAACCGCAGGCCGCCATAATTACGGCAACCAGTGCCATCATGAATAATAAAGATAATTTCTTCCACATCATTCTCTTCTCCTCTGCTTTTCACTTAAAATACACACAAATTTTTTCATTATTGACTGTTTCAATTTTCATATCAATTTCATAAATCTCCTTTAAAACCTGACACTCCATCATTTCATCAACCGTACCTTCTTTGGCAACCTTTCCGTCCTTTAGCGCAACGATGTAATCGGAATAACAGGAAGCGAAGTTAATATCATGGATCACAATCACGACTGTTTTTCCAAGTTCATTGACCAGGCGGCGCAGTACTTTCATAATTTGCACCGAATGCTTCATATCAAGGTTATTCAAAGGCTCGTCCAACAGCACATATTCTGTATCCTGGGCGATGACCATGGCAATAAATGCCCGCTGGCGCTGACCGCCGCTTAGCTGATCAATATACTTATTTTGAATGTCGCCAAGCTCCATGTAGCGAATGGCTTCATCTACATGCTTCCAGTCTTCCCGGGACAATTTCCCCTGAGAATAAGGAAAGCGTCCGAAGGAAACCAGCTCGCGAATGGTTAAGCGCAGATTTAGATGGTTAGATTGTTTTAAAATCGCCACTTTCTTAGCCAGCTCTTTGCTTTTCGCCTGGTTAACATGCTCTCCGTCAATCAATATCTCTCCATCGTCTTTAGCAATCAGCCGGCTAATCATGGATAGAAGGGTGCTTTTCCCTGCCCCATTCGGCCCGATAAAAGAAGTAATCTTCCCTTTCGGAATTGATACGGAAACCTGGTCAATCACAGCCTTGTTTCCATATCTTTTTGATACATTTTTAACCTCTACCATTTTTTATTCTCCTTTAATAATAAGTAGATAAAGTAGATGCCACCGACAAAGTTAATGATGACGCTCAGTGTCGTACTGAATGTAAACACCCGTTCAACGATCAGCTGACCGCCGACAAGAGCGATAATACTAATTAAGATCGAACCGGCCAATAAATAGGAATGCTTAAACGTCCGAAACATTTCGTAAGCCACGTTCACGACGAGCAGTCCAAGAAAGGTAATCGGGCCTACCAGCGCGGTTGATACAGAAATGAGAACAGCAACGACGATCAGCAAGCGCTTAACCGTATAATCATAATCCACACCAAGGTTGATCGCCTGCTCTTTGCCAAGTGACAGGACATCCAAGTATTTCATAAAGCGAATAAAATAAAGGGATGTGAACGCGAGCACAATGACCGCAATCGTCAAAACGTCAGTCTGAACATTATTGAAGCTGGCAAACATTCGGTCCTGAATGATTTGAAATTCATTCGGATCAATGAGCACTTGCATAAAAGATGTAAAGCTTTGAAAGAACGTGCCAAAAATCAAGCCAACCAATAAAAGAAAATAAATATTCTCCCCTTCGCGCTTAAACAGGATCTTATAGAGAATGCCGGCAAACACCACCATCAGGATCACTGAAATCACAAAGTTCAACTGCTTGTTCATTAAAGTTAAGTTGGCGGAGCCGAATACGAAAATTAACACTGTCTGGATGAGCATGTAAAGCGAATCCAAGCCCAAAATGCTCGGCGTTAAAATCCGGTTATTGGTGATGGTCTGGAACACCAATGTGGAAAAGGCAATCGCCGCTCCAGTCAAAACAATAGCGAAAATCTTCATTCCTCTGCGCGGCAAAGCATAATCCCAGTTGTTTCCCAGTCCAGTGAACAAAAAGACAAGAATCAACAGGACAGCCATTGCCGACAGGAGGATCAGTTTTTTCCCATTACTCATACGCCTTTCTCCTCATCAGCAAATATAAAAAGATGCCGCTGCCGATGACCCCGACAGTCAGTCCGATCGGAATCTCATATGGATAAATGATCACACGGCCAATGATGTCGCAAAACAGAACAAAAACTGCTCCAAGCAGCGCGGTGTGAGATAAACTCTTTTTCAAATGGTCTCCCTGATAAATCGAAACGATATTCGGAATGATTAATCCTAAGAAAGGAATCATGCCGACCGTTAATACGACTAATGTAGCGGACAAGGCTACGATAACGAGGCCGATATTGACGACACGCTTATAATTCAAGCCGAGATTCATGGCGAAATCCTCCCCCATGCCGGCCAAGGTAAAGCGTTCCGCATATATGTATGCAATGACTAAAAGCGGGATACTAATATAAAGCAATTCGTATCGTCCAGAGATCACCATGGAGAAATCCCCTTGCAGCCAGGCGGCCATGTTCTGGATCAAATCATATTTATAAGCAAAGAAAGTAGCAATCGATGTTAAAATATTCCCGAACATTAATCCAACAAGCGGAATAAACACCGTATCTTTAAATTTGATCTTATCCAGGATTTTCATAAATAAAAAGGTGCCGGCCAGTGCAAAAAGGAATGCAACCACCATCTTTTCAATCGGGCTTGCGGCTGTAAATAAAATAAGCGAGACTAAAATCCCAAGCCGGGCAGAATCAAGCGTTCCTGCTGTAGTCGGTGAAACAAACCGGTTTCTGCTTAATTGCTGCATGATCAGGCCGCTGATGCTCAGGCTCATTCCGGCAATAATAATGCTGACAAGACGCGGAATCCGGCTTTTCCATACAATCTGCGTTTGATCATCTGTCAGATTAAACAAATGAAGCGGAGAAATATGCGTCACTCCAATAAATAAAGAACCAATGGACAAAACGATCAGCGCCATCACTAAGTATCTTTTTTTCATAACCACATTCCCTACATAAAAGCTGTCAGTTCAGAAGAAAAAAACGAAAATGAAACTCATTATCAATAAGGAGTAAAAAAATAAGCCTTATTAATTGTGGAACAAGCTCTCCATTAAAATGGACGAACGCTGCTCGTATATTTCAACAAAAGCAGTCACGAATGTTCATTGCTCGCTTTCTCCGTTAACTGATATTCATTCTCATTAACAATGTTAAATGATAATGCTTATCATTGTCAATAGCTAATTGGCAATTCTGGTAATTAACAAGTTAACACTCCCCTGTTCGGCTTTTTGCCGTTCACTAAAAATAAGAGCGACCCACAAGTCATGACACATGACTTTTTGAGCCGCCCTCTTCACCTCAATCAGCGGAGAAAGATCCAGCTTTTTCTCTACCTGTTTTTATTTTAAAGCCGTATTGGACAGTCCCCTGCACTTCTTTAGCCCATCACAACCGGTTCGCCGTGATGCAGCGGCGGAGGCACAAGCCAGCCGTTATTTTTATTCAGCTGAAGAAACCGGCCGCCCAATGCCGCTTTCTGGTTATGAAATTGCAAAAACATCGCTGCAATATCTTCGCGGATACATTGGCCAATCACCTGGCTGCAGGCAGCCAATCCCGCTGCGATATTGCTGGAGATGAGAGTGGATATCTCATGGTCTTGGAAACGGGCACCATCAGGAATGCTGTTAACATCCGCCAGCGGCCGCTCCATCGGGCCCGGAGGAAGTCCAATGCCATTCGCTTTCAATAGCTGGGCAAGCTGCTCTGCTTCCATCTGTGCTTGCTGGATGGACTCTTCTATGAGCTCTTTCAGTTGTTTATCCCCTGCATGATTTAGCAATGTCTGGTAACTGTCGATCATGCCATTTGCTGCAAATAAGGAAGACCATACGCTCATTACTTCTCCGTAATGCATCGGCTCATTTTTCGGATTTCCGCTTAAAATTCCCATATTCATCCCCCTGACTTATCGATTGCTTGTGTGTCTTAGCACACAAATATAGTTTCACCCGAACGCTCCGTCTTATGTGCCGGCAATGATTTTTCATTTCAAAAATGAAAGGCAGTATCGTATGATTATATGTATGAAAAAAAATTAGGAGGACGATTCACCATGAAGACAATTGCTTCTTTCCTCGTCCGTTTTCATAAAGCCATTCTTGTGTTGTGGCTGGCAGCCGCAGTGATTATGGGCATGTTCGCCCTTAAGCTGCCTTCTCTGCTTGAAGGCGATGGATTTCGGATGGACGGAGAATATGAACAAGTTGAAAAAGAGCTGACGAGCACCTTTGATTTCCCGGAATCCACTATTATGATGCTGTTTGAAAAAGAGAAAAGCCAATCAGAAGCAGACTTTAAAGAAACCATCGGCCAAACGCTCGCTAAAGCCGACAGCTTAGAGGCTGTTTCTGCCATTGAGTCTCCTTTAAACAACCCATCGCTTTTGAAAGCAGATACCGCTTACGGTCTTATACACATTGATGATAAAGCGGACGATGCAGCAGCTGTGATTGATGATTTAAAACAGCAAATCAAAGGCAAGGAAGGAATCAAACTAACAGGGCAGCCTGTCATTTCGGAAGATATTAACGAAGCGAGCCAAAATGATTTGAAACAAGCAGAGCTCATTGGCCTTCCGGTTGCCTTGCTCGTGCTTTTGCTTGCCTTTGGCACCGTTACGGCTTCTGTTCTGCCATTGATTGTTGGCGGGATTACTATCGTCATTGGTTTTGGGTTGCTTGCCTTGATCGGCAAGGAAGTAGATCTCGCAATTTTCATTTTAAACATCGCGCCGATGGTTGGCTTGGCTTTGTCGATTGACTTTTCGCTTTTATTTATCAACCGCTATAAAGAAGAGTTTCAAAAACAACCAAAGACAGATGCCTTAATCACGACCATTATGACAGCCGGCCATTCGATTCTTTTCTCCGCTGTCTGTGTATTTATCGGCCTTGGTTCCATGCTGCTGATCGATATTGATATTTTTAAAAATGTAGCCATCGGCGGAATGGTAGTTATTGCCATCGCTGTGCTTGGATCTCTTACATTGCTTCCAGCCCTTCTATATGTGCTGGATAAGCGGATTTATAAATGGCGGCTCCTGCGTACAGATAAAGACACCAGCGGACGCTGGCGGGCATTTGCGGCTGCTGTAATGAAGCGGCCTGTATTAATTACCATTGCAGCGATCGCCATTTTGATTGCCGGGGTTCTCCCTGTCAAGGACATGAAGCTCGCCATTCCAACGGCCGACGCTTTGCCGAAAACCTTTGATTCGCGGATCGCTTATGAAAAAATCGAACAGGAATTTATGGGAGAAAACAAAAGCACCATTTATGCGATTGCTGAACGAAAAGATGGCTGGCTTACCGAAGCCGGATTAGAACAAATGAAGAAGCTCACTGCTTCCTTTCTCTCTGAAAAACATGTGAATGAAGTGGATACTGTTTTTTCTGCCAGCAATATAAAAGAACCGGAGCAGCTGGCGGCCGCCCTAAAACAGCCGCAAATGAAGGAACAGCTTCGGCCGGCCATCAAGCCATTCGTGCGCGGGGAAAAGCTGATGATCCCGATTCATTTAGATGTGGAAGCGAATTCGGACGCTGCCCAAACGCTGGCCCGCCAATGGAGCGATAAAAACTGGCCTGTCTCGATTCAGTTTGGTGGGCATCCAAAATTCAACCAAGAAATTTATGATGAAATTTTTGATAAAATCGGTGTGATTCTCGCGATCATTTTGTTATCAACGTTTGTGATTCTAATGTTCGCCTTCCGTTCGATTATTATTCCGCTCAAAGCCATTTTAATGAATGTGCTTGGACTTACCTCCACATTCGGCATTCTCGTCTGGCTATTCCAAGGCGGCCACTTTGGCCTTCATGAGATGGACATTTCTCTGCTCTTGCCTGTGCTCGTCTTTAGTCTTGTCTTTGGCTTGAGCATGGATTATGAAGTCTTTTTAATTTCCCGCATCCGTGAATACTACCTGGAAACGGGAGATAACACTTATTCTACTGTGGAGGGCCTGGCTAATACGAGCAAGGTGATTACGGCTGCTGCCCTCATTATGATTGTCATTACCGGAGCATTTGCCTTTACTGGTGTCGTGCCTGTTAAGCAGATTGGCATCGGCATCGCCCTTGCCATCGCGATTGATGCCACTATTATTCGCCTGCTGCTTGTGCCGAGCTTGATGAAGCTGCTTGGCGATTGGAATTGGTGGTATCCGTTCCGCACAAAAAGCAAGCAGACAAAGGAACTTTAATATAACTAAAAAGAGGGGCTGGCCCAAAAGTCATGTTTCATGACCATTTGGGCCAGCCCCTTGTTTCATTTTCTTTTCTTTTTCATTGGTCTTCTTGCCGACGTTCTTTCCGGCTTCAGCCGTTCACGGCCTTCCCGCTCTTGTTGATCTTCCGCGGATGAAACGCCATTCACAACGGTTTTCCGTTCAAGCGGCCGGCCCAGCTCTTTTTCGATGAGGCGGAGAAATTCTTTATCCTTCAAAGCCGCAAAGGTATACGCCACTCCCTCTTCGCCGGCTCTCCCCGTGCGCCCGATCCGATGAATATAGCTCTCCATATCATGAGGAATATCATAGTTGAATACGTGGGTGACTCCTTCCACATCGAGTCCACGGGAGGCGACATCTGTTGCAGCCAGCAGATGCAGCTCCGCTTCGCGAAATCTTTTCATTACCCGTTCCCGCTTTGCCTGTGACAAGTCCCCGTGCAGTTCATCAATGTTGTAGCCTTTCGCCTTTAACTCATCGCACAGCTTGCTGACACGGCGTTTTGTCCGGCAAAAAATAATGCCTAAAAACGGCTGCACCTCATCAATTACCTCACAAAGCGCCAGCTGCTTACGGCGATCCGTCGTTTCAACTGCAAATTGCTTCGTTTGCTCGACTGTCACCTCTTTGCTCTTGATATGTACTGACTGCGGGTTTTTCATATATTTTTTTGCCAGCTGGCGGACGTTTTTTGGCATGGTTGCTGAAAACAAAGCTGTCTGTCTCGTAAAAGGAGTTTCCTTTATAATGGCCTCCACTTCATCTAAAAAGCCGATGTGAAGCATTTGATCCGCTTCATCAAGCACGAGCATTGACACTCCAGTTAAATCAATCGTTCCGCGGCGCACATGATCAAGAAGCCGCCCAGGCGTGGCGACCACAATATGAACTTGTTTATCAAGCCGTCGAATTTGCTGCTCTACATCTTGGCCTCCATAAGCTGCCAGCACATGTATGCCGCTCTCTGCTTCCAACAGGCCTCTCAGCTCTTCGGTTATTTGCAGCGCAAGCTCTCGCGTTGGCGTGACGATCAATCCCTGAACCTCCTGCTTTTCTTCTGTTATTTTTTCAAGCATTGGCAGTAAAAAGGCAAACGTCTTTCCTGTTCCTGTTTTTGCCTGGGCAATAACGTCTTCTCCCTTCATCAAAAGCGGAATTGCTTTTTCTTGCACAGGGGTGGGCGATTCTATGCTCTTTTCCTTTAATTTGCCGGCCCATGCTGGGTTTACTCCTAATTGTATAAATGATGACAAGCCATTCACCTCTTTCTTTATTTTCTCTATATGCTAATGAACAGAGTCTTTCCATTATACACGGCTCTGCTGACTAATGAATATATTTCAAGCGGAAGGAGTAAGACGAGGAGAAAAACCGTTTTCTAGAAAGCATAAAGCGCCATCTCCTGATCGAGATGGCGCTCTCTCTTTTAATGAGCTGACATATTTCCTGGTGTGCCAGTTGCCGGTGCATATGACTGCATTATTTGCTGCATGTCCTGCTGGGCAAATTGCGGTACTTGGTAATAATGATGTTTGTTTTGGTAAATGGAAAGCTCGTACGCCATCTCAATACAGTTCGGGATCGAATCAGCCAACACGCGGCGCACAACTGGATTTGTTGATTCCAAAGCTGCCATTGTTTTCATGGAAGCAGTGGACTTCACTGCCCCAAGCATCGCTCCTGATACGAACGCATCGTTAATCTCAGATGTAGATTGCATCGGTTTTTTTGGCTGTGTTGGTGTTAAACCATAGATAAAGTCATTATCCTGCTGCATTTTATAGCTTTGGGTCGGGACAGCCGGATCTTGGCCAGATTGGAAACAATCCAGCGTGGTATTGTATTCCTGCTGCATGAACTGATACTGACGGTCAAGAATATCGAGCAGCTCCTGATCTTTCACGTGAGAACGAAGCATCATGTATTCATTCATCGTACCTACCGCACCGGATAAGACTTCATGAACATCAAGCACCTCGTGAGCTCCGTGATTCATTTGCGGCGACACAGCACCTGTATGCATGTTCGTATGAGTCTGTTCGTTTTGATTCATCAAAGTAAATCCCTCCTGTAGTTGAGTGGTACGCCGTTAGTATGCTGCGGCGGATTTTTATTTATACAAGTAAAAGCAGACAAATTCCTTAACCAAATCCAAGGCATATAATAGCAGGACTGCGATAACAGGAGGAGATCCTTTGATGAATGAACATCGCCATTTAGCCTGGCATGAAACGATGGAACTGCATGAGCTGACCGTCTTTCAATCCCTCGGATTAATGAAGTTGAAGAAAACCTATCCTAAGATCACTGATCCAGAGCTGAAAAAGATTTATCAGCAAGCCATTCACAGCCTGACCGGGAATATCCAGGAGTTGCTCCGCTTTTACAGGATGGCTCCGCACATGCAGCGGGAAGAAAACCTGCGTGTCGATGAACTGCCGTTTTATGCTGGTGACCTGCTCGCTTTTTTAAAAACAGCGGTGCGTAATTTAGCCATTGCCATTACGGAAACGGCTACCCCTGCGCTGCGTGCTGTGCTCGTCAAACAGCTGAATGGAGCGATCGAATCCCACACCGCTATTTACAATTATATGTACAAAAAAGGGTATTACCCTTCTTACGATTTAAACAGACTGTTGCAAAACGATGTGGCTATCGCCAACACAGCTCTCTCGCAAAAAATATAAGCAACAGGCGGATCTCTCTTGCAGGAGCAGCTCCGCCTGTTGTTTGTTTATGGACTCCGGGAAGTGTTTGTATAAGGAAAGAATAATTTTTTGCTTGAGCATCAAACTATTTTTACAAGGAGGTTAGATACATGGAACATGTAAAAGCGCTACTGATCAAATTTGTCGTCGTAACAGCAGCTGTATGGGTCATTATGGGTGCATTCTACGGCATTGACTTTGGAGAAATTCTGACGATCAGTATTCTTCTAACTATCGCTGCCTATATCCTCGGTGATTTATTTGTCCTGCCGCGTTATGGCAATATGACAGCCGTCGCTGCGGATTTCGGCTTAGCATACATTGGAATTTGGATCATCGGAAGTGCCGTGATTAATGAAAATATTTCGCTTGGGTGGGCCAGCTTCTGGACAGCAGCTGTCATCGCCTCTGCAGAAGTTCTTTTCCACTTTTATCTAATGAGAAGCGTATTTACTGCTGGTCAGGATAGAAGCTACATTGAGCGGGACCCGGCGTTTTCCGCAGAGATGGCAGAAGAAACAGACATTCATAAGGAAGACGTGTACACGGAAGAAGATAAATAAGTCAGCGGCCGTACAGGCCCTGACTTTCTCTTTCCTGTGAGCAATTATCTTGTTCCCACTTTCTTTTTGTTGTATTATTTAAATGTAAAATACTTAGGCTTCTAAATACTATTTGGAAATGAGGGAAAACGATGAAGCTGGAAGGAAAAGTAGCGATCGTAACTGGCGGTGCTGGCGGCATCGGGCACGGCATGTCACTCGCCTTGGCAAAAGAGGGCGCACATGTCGTGATCGTAGATGTAAATGAAGAAAATGGACAGAAAGTTTTAGAAGAGGTCAACCAACTGAAGGAAGGCCTGCTTTTCATAAAGGATATTTCTGTAAAAGAAAATATTGAATCAATTGTTAATGATACAGTTAAACATTTCGGTAAAATCGATATATTAATCAACAACGCTCACGCATCAAGAAACGTACCTTTTATTGAAACAACGATGGAGCACCTTGATCTCTCTTTTGGAACAGGCTTTTATCCAACATTCCATTTCATGCAAGCCTGCTATCCGGAACTGAAGAAAACAAAAGGGAAAGTGATTAACTTTGCATCAGGAGCAGGTCTTGAGGGACAAGTAACCCAGGCTTCTTATGCAGCAGCCAAAGAAGCGATCCGTGCCATTTCACGCGTGGCAGCGAACGAATGGGGCGTAGACGGCATTAATGTCAACGTTATCTCTCCAATTGCTCTCACACCTGGCATGGAACATTGGCGGGCTCATAACGAAGAAGCGTATGATCAAATGGTTGAAAAAATTCCGCTTCGCCGACTCGGCGATCCGGAACAGGACATTGGACGGACAGCTGTATTTCTGGCAAGCGCTGACTCAGATTACATTACCGGACAAACAATTATGGTTGACGGCGGTTCCGTTAAACTACGTTAATAGGGGGACGTTAGAATGAAACGATTAGAAAATAAAGTAGCTATTATTACAGGGGGCGCTTCTGGAATCGGCGAGCGCATGGTACACCGTTTCAGTGAAGAAGGAGCAACAGTCATTGCCGCTGACATTAACGAAGCAGCGCTAGCTGAAATAAGCAAGGTTGACAACGTCCATGGCATGAAATTAAACGTTGCTTCTGATGAAGACTGGAAACAGCTATTAAAAACGGTAAAAGAAAAATTCGGCAAAATTGATATTCTTGTCAATAACGCCGGGATTTCCTCGGAAAAACCGCCTGAAGAAGTGACTATTGAGGACTGGCAAAAAATGCTTTCCATCAATGGCTTTGGTCCATTTCTTGGAATCAGACACGTCGTTCCTTACATGGCCGAACAAAAACAAGGATCAATCGTCAATATTTCTTCTTTTACAGCCCAAATTGGAATGGGATTCAATCCATATTCTGCTTCGAAAGGATCTGTGCGCGCCATCTCCAAGGCGGCAGCTACTCAATACGGACGGCTTGGCATTCGCGTCAACGCACTTTTCCCTGGGATTATCGAAACACCGATGACCAAGGGCCTCGAATCTACGAAAAGCTACGTAGAACAAATGGTAGCAGCTACTCCGCTGCAGCGCTTAGGGCAGCCTGAAGATATTGCAAATGCTGCTGTATACTTAGCCTCTGATGAATCGTCTTTCGTCACTGGTGCAGAGCTTGTTATTGATGGCGGTTTTTCTGCCCAATAACCATGTCGGCGGTTGTCCGCCTCTCATAGATTTTTATACTTTAACCCATCCTATCAATCAAAAAGCTAGCCCGGAAGCTCCAATCAAATAACTTCTCGGGTTAGCTTTATTTTTTGTTATAATCAACTAAGAACCGCAGGATAGAAAGCAGGGATTTTATGGAACAAGAATCAATTTTTGAACTTTTACATGCCATGGATCAAGTCACCAATAAATTAATTATCCAGTGGAATCGAACGTTTAATGAAAATCTAGGCGTTTCTCACATTTTAGTATTAAGTCACTTATATGAACATGGCAAAAGCCGCCCTTCTGATATTGCCAAAGCACTCGGCTTGACCCCGCCATCTCTAACACACTTATCGGAAAAGCTTATTTCTAAAAAGCTGGCCGTACGTCTTGCTGATGAAAATGACCGGCGAATTCTTTATCTTGAAATTACAGAACTTGGCCATGAAATGCTTCATAGAGCACACAAAGAAGGACAAGAATTGCGAAAGAAGCTGTTTGAAAAATTAACGCCCGAAGAGCGCCGGCAGCTGCGGGCCATCTATGAAAAGTTAAATAGCTAAGCCAGGGTACATGAGCACTTCCAAACGCATGATATTGATCCGTTTGGAAGTGCTCATACAGTTTCTGCGATTCTAAAAAACTGTTTGCCTATCCTTCTTGAATAAAAACTGGACCGCTTCCTAAAAAAACCTGTTTAATAATTTAAAAGCGACTTTCTCCACTCCCTCTCTCATATCATAGTAAAACAGCAGCCAAAAACTTTACCGGGGTGAATGCTTGTATGCAAAGCTGGATGATTGAGATGATGGAGCAATTTGGCTATATCGGTATTTTTCTGTTGATTGCTATCGAAAACATCTTTCCGCCGATTCCTTCTGAAGTTATCCTTACTTTTGGAGGCACCATGACCACCTTTTCAACACTGACCGTTCCCGGTGTCGTCCTGGCAGCAACAGGCGGATCGATTACCGGAGCCGTTATCTTATATAAAGCGGGCAACCTGCTTGATGTCGGACGGCTTGAAAAGGTCATTGACCGCTGGGGACATGTTCTCCACCTCAACAAAAAAGATATTTATAAAGCGGATCATTGGTTCAATGATTATGGGTACTGGACCGTTCTCGTCTGCCGGGTCATCCCGTTCTTGCGCAGCTTGATTTCCATTCCGGCCGGCATGGCGCGAATGAGGTTTTCGCTTTTTTTGCTTTTCACCACGATCGGCACCTTTGTGTGGAATCTTCTTCTTGTTTATGCCGGGGCTTTATTTGGGGAATCATGGGAGCAAATCGTTCTTTTTGTGGACATGTATGCCGCGATCATTTATGCGTTAGTTGGTGCCGGCCTAACGATTCTCCTGTTCCTTTTAGCAGTTAAAAGAAAATAGGAAAACAGAGGCTGGCTTGCGGTCAAGCCTCTGCTTTTTCCTCTTTGTTTATACTGCTAATTCCCATATAGTCTGAGAGTGAAATATTCTTTCAGCTCATGTAAAGTCACCGTCTGAATATTGACCGTTACGGCTGGCTCTGAAGAATAACACACAGAGCAGCAATACGCCGGAAAACTCGGGGCAAACAAGAAGTTCCATTTCCCGGCCAATTCGGAAGGCGAATGCAAAACCGGAGGAGCAGCTAGATTAAATTCAATCGATGTAAGGGCTCTTCCTGCTATCCCTGTCCCTTCCGCTTTAAAAAGAGCTTCTTTTAACGTCCAGTATGTATATAAAGCGAACAACTTTTCCTCCTTAGTCTCCATTGTTTGGAAGGTTCTCTGTTCGCTTTTGCTAAGAAATTCAGCAATGACCTCCAAATCAATGTCGCGCACTTTTTCAATATCGACGCCAATTTTCCCGTTTGGATGAAACGCACAAGCAATGAATTCTTCAGAATGAGACATGCTGACCTGCCCCGAAAAATGCTCCACGTACGGCTTGCCGCTCGCCATTCGTTTAATCGGACGCTGCCCTGTGTGATGACGTTCCATTAAATAACGGGCTAATAACGTGCCAATGACAGAGTTCATCTGGTCTTCTTTCCTTCGGTAACGATGCACATGGGCCCGTTCCTCATCTGTCAAAACAGAATAAAGAGCGGGAGAGAATGGCTCTCCCTTTGTTCTTTCAGCAATCAACAGTTCAATCAATCTGTCTGGCTCCTCACAAATGTTTTTATTTATAGACTCCGAGAAATTTACGGCGGGAACGCTTCCCGCGGTCAAACACCAAGCCGCTCTTCTTAACAGGAGCGATTAAAAATAAAAACGCTTGTTTTTATAGCACTTGCCTGCAATGAGCAAGCAAGAGAGCAGCTAAAAAAACAAACGTTTGCCAATTGTATAATCCTTCTCTTTACTATCTGTTACGGCTGCGGAAAATAACCAATCTCCGTGGCATAGGAGATCATTTTGGCGAAAAACTCTTCATCTATTTTCGGACAGCTGACATTCGTCTTTTGCAGCAGCTGCTTCGTCTCCGGACAAGTATAGCGATAAGGAGAATCCTTGGCGCCATCTCCTTCCAGCTGGGCAATGGTCAGCTGCAGAATTTCAGGATCGATATCAGGATCGCCAAACAGCCACTTTTCGTATGCTTCAGGCTCTTTCAGCTTGATGTCATATCCGCACGTTCTCAAATGCTTGATCATATCTGAATAATGGATCTGCGCTTGATTACAAATATGAAGCACCCGCCCGGCGGATTCCTCCTGCAGCGCTAAAGCAACAATACTCTCACTTGCATAATCTATAGGTGTATAATCTACATGCCAATCTACTTTTGGGGCAGCTTTTAAAGCCAGCATCGTTTTCAGCATCCGGTAGTAAGCGTTGCTGTCGATGTTCTTTTGGAACCTTCCTGTCCGTGAATGGCAAGTTAAATTGCCGGCACGGTAAATCGTTACCGGAATATTTGCGTCAACAGCTGCTCTAAACAACAGCTTTTCTGATTCAAGTTTGCTATTTACATATACATTCGTTAAGGAAGCATTCAGCCAGTCCTCCATGCTTGCCATTGCATCCCACTTTCCTTCTAATGCAAGGTCCTCAGGAATACCAAGAGTAGAAATATAGTGGAAACGCAAACCCTTCCGTTTTTCGGCAAACTTAAGAAGAGACTCTGTGCTTTGCTTATTCACCTTCGAAAAATGATCCGTTTCCCCGAAGTGCCTAACATCCGCCCCACAGTGAATAATGCTGTCGATCTGCTTTTCTATAAGGTGTTGATCGTCTTTAGAGAGCCCAAGATCTTCCTTCTCTAAATCTCCGACTATCACCTTGACACGTTGGCCGGCTTCCATTTCTATCTCTGTGCCAAAGTAATGGGCAAGTACATTCCATAGCCGGCTCTTTGCCTGCTCGGAGGATTCTCCGCGTACTAAGCAGTAGACATCCGCTTTCGTTTGGCGCAGCAGCTGCTCTAAAATATGAGAGCCTAAGTAGCCCGTTGCTCCAGTCAGCAATATATGATGGGCAGCCAGCAAATGCTCCGGCTCCTTATTTCCAATATTTATTGGTTTTTCTGGCAAATCAATGACCTCATGAACAGCCGCTGTTTTTTCTGTATTTGCTGCAGCAGCAGACAACTCCAGCGCCCGCGCCGCCAGTTCAGCAACTGTCGGGTACATAAAAAAGTCATTAATTTTGAGCTGAGGATATGCAGGCTTTAACAATACAAGCGTTTCCAGGATCTTCAGCGAGTGGCCGCCAATTTCAAAGAAGTTATCATAAATGTCGACAGCAGGCAGCTTGAGCGAGGTCTTCCATGCTTCAGCAATCACGCTTTCTGTTTCTGTCCGCGGCAAATTCTTCACAACCGGGTGCTCCTGCTTAATGAGTTCATAAGCCGCAAGCGTCCGGCGGTCAATTTTTCCTGAAGGTGAAACAGGCATTTCTTCAACGTACTGAATGTAAGCTGGGACCATATATTTAGGGAGCTTCTCTAGCAGAAAATTCCGCACCTCTAATGAAGAAAGCTCCTCTCCTGCTACACTCGTATAAAAAGCGGCAAGAACATTGAGCCCCTCTTCATCAACTTTTGGGATAACTGCCGCATCTTTGACCTGTTCATGGCTTGTTAGCGCATCCTCTACCTCTCCAATTTCAATGCGGTGTCCCCTAATCTTTATTTGCGAATCTTTTCGGCTGACATATTCGATTTCTCCCGATGGAAGCAGCCGCGCCACATCCCCGGACCGGTAAAGCACAGAGCTGAAACGGTCATGAAACAAATTTGGAATAAACGCTGCCTTTGTCTTATCCGGCTGATTTAAGTATCCGCGGGCAACCCCTGCCGAACTGATCAGCAGCTCGCCCGGCACCCCAATCGGGCACAATTGATCTGCCTCGTTGACAACGTACACCGCATGATTATCAAGCGGATGCCCGATCGGTACAGTAGGAGTAGCGAGCATTCCTTCATTTACTTTATAAAAAGTGGCCATCACCGTACATTCTGTCGGTCCGTACATGTTGTAAATATCGATGTGGCGGCCAAATTTCTTGCGGAAAGCGAAGGCGGTTTCCATGATTAACGCTTCACCGCCAACGGTTATTTGGCGAATGTTTTTAAACTTTCTAACCCCTTCTTCAGAAAGCTTTGCTACCAATTCGTTAAAGAAAATAGTCGGCAAAATGGCGATCGATGTCACTTCTTCTTTTTCAACAGCTTCCGCAAAGGCTTCTACCGACATTCTCTCCTCATCGGAAAGCAAGTAGAGCCGTGCACCGTTAAAGAGTGCGCTAAACGTGTCATAAATAGAGGCATCAAAGCTATAAGGCGCAAATTGGCAAAGAACATCCTTGTGAGTAAAGCTCATTTCTTTGGTCGACCAATTAATTAAATTGATCACTCCCTTATGACGAATCAGCGTGCCTTTAGGGCGGCCGGTAGACCCTGATGTATAAATCACATAAGCCAGCTGGTCAGCTGTTACCTGTTGATCAACCGGGCTGCAAGAATACTCTGCATAATCTCTCTCTGAGAAAATACAATATGCTTTATCTTGCGGCACAAGCTTTCTAAATGCGTCCATATATGCAGAGTCCACTAAGGCCAGCTGCGAATGAGTGTCCTTGATAATATAGCTGTTGCGCTCAACCGGATGGTCGGGATCAAGCGGCACATAAGCCCCGCCCGCCTTCAGCACGCCAAGTATGGAAATGATGGTTCCGATGCTTCGTTTCATGAAGATAGGAACAAGCTCCTCTTCAGCCAAGCCTTTTTCCAGAAGCATATGGGCCACCTGATTGGAACGTTGCTCAAGCTCTGCATAAGTGATGCTGTGCCCATGAGAAGACACGGCCATTTGGTTTGGAAAGCGCTCAGCTGCTGCCGAAACTAGTTGATGTATAGCTGCTGTTTCTTGGAAGGAAGCCGCTGTTTCATTTAAACGCTTATACATCTCTTTTTCCTCAGCCGTAATAATGGGAATAGAGTTAAACGGAACCTCTAAATGATCAGCTCTACTCATATAGGCAACAATCTGCTCAAAATAGGCTGAAAAACGCGCAATTGTTTCCGGCAGGAAAAGGGCTGCATTGTACTCAATCACCAGCGACAGTCCTGTGCCATCTGTAAAAAGCTGAAACGCTAAATCGGACGGTTCTGCTCCAGGTTGGTTTCCGAAAGAAAAGGTGGTGCTATACCCTGTTCCTTCTTCTTTCTTCAGCAGCTCCTTCCAATTAAAACGGCTATGGGCAGCGGCGCCTTTCACTTTTTGATTAACTTGCTTCAAAACGTCCATAACCGTTCGGCAATCTGTAAAACCGGCTCTTATCGGAACAACACTTTCCTGATCCGCTGCTATTCCCAGCATGATTTCTTCTTCATTGGTGAGTCTGTGAAGGAGAAGAAGATAGGCAGAGATAAAAAACGGACGGAAACTAGCCTGTTTTTGCTCTAGTGCGTCAAACACCTCTTGAACGGAGCATGCTTTCAACTGTACGGTCAGTGTCTGAAAATCCGCTTCACTTGCCGCATGCTTTTGCTTATCTACCGGCAAATGTAAAGGCGGCAGCGGGCTGGTCAGTTCTTTTTCCCAATAATCTTTTGATGTAAATTGCGAAGAGAGCATTGTTTGGGCCATTCGTTCATACCTCCACGATTATCATTAAATTTTAAAGATAGAAATAGACTGCTGCAGCTTTTGGAAAAGCTTGTTCATCTCCTCAGCATCTTCAGCAATAAGACTCATGTTTCCTTTTTGCGCTTCCGTCATTCCGCTAATGCCGGCTGACGTTTCTGTGTTGCTTTTAGCAATGCCGCTTAGCTGTTCAATGACAGCAGCCACTTCTTCGGACTCGGCAGCAATTTGCTGGGTAGAAGCTGAAATCTCCTGGACCTGGCCGCTTACCTTGCGAATATCAGTCATAATGCCGGCAAATATATCGGTTAATTCGCTGCTGCTGTTCACGCTGGTGGAAACAGTCTGTACACCGATGGAGATCGAAGAAACAGCTTTATCTACTTCATTTTGAATAATGGAAATTAAACCTTTAATTTGTTCAGCGGATTCACGTGATTGCTCTGCAAGCTTGCGAACTTCATCAGCAACGACCGCAAAGCCTTTTCCATGCTCGCCAGCCCGCGCCGCTTCAATCGCTGCATTCAAAGCAAGCAAATTCGTCTGCTCGGCAATCTCACTGATTAAATTAACAATGCCGGAAATCTCCGCGGACTTTTCATTCAGTTCCTGAAGAGCTTGAGATGAGTTGCCTACAGATTTTTCTGCTGAGTTCATTTGTGAAATAATGTCGCTCACTGCCTTGTTTCCTGTCTTCGCGCGAGTTTCCAGTTCTCCCGCCTTGCTGCTGACGTCTGATGAATAATCAGCAATCGTTGTAATACCTGACACAATTTCATTAATAGAAGACGAACTGTCAAAGGTAGCCTTCTCTTGATTTTTCATTTGCTCTGACATTTGCTGCAATTCAGAAACGACAAAGTTATAATGCTCGCTTCCTTCCTTAACAGCAGCGGAAAGCTTTTCGGAATAGTCCGCATTGCGCTCATACGCTTCTTTGATTGCATAAATAATTTGTCCCATGGCAGTAACCATTTCATTAAATTTCTTGTTTAACTGCCCTATTTCATCGTCGCCTTCTTTTAAGGAAATCTCAAAGCTGCCATCCCTGAATGTCTCGATTCCCTTGCCTAATTCCTTAAGAGGAGCAATAGATTTTCGGACAAGGTAAAATTGCACGGTTAACAAAATGGCCAGAATGACAAGTAAAGCGATTGAGCAATAAACGAGCAAGTCGCGTTTGCCCTTCGCCACAATGCTGGCATCAATATCAATGCCGTAGTAAGCAGTGATTTCTCCTTGATCATTTTTAAATGGCTTTAGAACTGTCATCCATGTTCCATAGTTATCGCTGTAAACCTTTGTATACACAATTTCCCCGGTTGACAGCATTTCAGCAACAGCTTCACTAATCACTTTCGGCTGTTCATATAAATCTCCTAAAACCATGCCGTCCTCCTTGAATGCCTCCAGCACGTGAGAAGGCATTGAAATAATGGACGTTTTGTTGCCCCCTTCTAGTTCAGTACCGAATATATAAGCTTGAGCCACTTGCGGGTTATTTTCAGACACAGTATCAAAATAACTGCGAAGCTCCTTATGAAGGGCCGAATCTTCCTCTTTATCCGCTGCTGCATCCATAATTTCTTGATCGTTGAGCTTATCAGACGTACGCTCTAAAATTTTCTCTGCTTGACTGTGAACTTGCTTCTCAAGCACCTGGCCTTGGATCACATAGCCGCAGCCAATCAGTGCCAAGCCGACTAAAATAATGTTTAACATTGATGATGCCAATATTCTTGCTAAAAAGCTTTTTCGAAGTAATTTAAACATTGTCCTTCTCCATTCCTGTTGTATGTAGATCCAGAGATAAGTGAAACCATCCATATAACATGTGCTTTTTGAAATTCCCTCAGAATAGCGAGGCGTCAAAGCTTCGCTTGCTCTATTCACGCCTCTTATCTATCCACCCCTTCAAATCTAGGACTTAAGTCATTTTAAAAGAATAAAAAACCGGTTTTTTGTGAAATTAGTATCTTTTACCCAGGACATATTCTAGCAAACATTTGACAAATTTCAACAATCTTCCCTGAAACCACAACTAATTACCCACAAAAAAAAGCAGGATAAACCAAGCTTTGAATAGCTCGATTTATCCTGCTTTATCCGTAAATCTATTCTTTCTGAAACCTCTGTATTATGGCGGAAAGAGAACGGTCTTGGCTACAAGCGAGAAACCGGATCATTTAAACGCCGTACCAGTTCAATCCTTCCTTGCCGAGATCTACCCACACGTGCTTTGTTTCTGTATACATATCCATCGCCTGAACACCGAGTTCGCGGCCGAATCCGCTTTGCTTCGTGCCGCCAAATGGCGCCGTGCTGTCGAGCATGCTGAACGTGTTCACATATACAGTTCCGGCCTTGAGCCCGCGGGCCATTCGGTGCGCCCGCTTCAAATCATTCGTCCAAACCCCGGATGCCAGTCCGTAAAGAGTGTCATTAGCTTTTTTCAAGGCATCTTCCTCATCTTTAAAGCGAATGACAGAAACGACCGGTCCAAAAATCTCCTCTTGAGCAATCGTCATCTGGTTGGTCACATTTTCAAAGATTGTCGGCGTATAATAGTAGCCGCCGCCAGCATCTTTAAATCGTTCTCCTCCTGTTGCCAGCTGGGCCCCTTGCTCAAGGCCGGCAGCAACGTAATGTTCAATCCTCTGCAGCTGCTGCTCGGATACTTGCGGGCCCATTTGCGTGGATGACTCAAGCGGATTGCCGACACGGATGCTTTGCACCTTCCGCACATATTCACTCATAAATTTATCGTATACACTCTCTTGGACAAACAAACGGGAACCGGCGGCGCATACTTGTCCCTGCGCAAAGTATATTCCGAACATAGAGCCATTTACGGCATCTTCAATGTTAGCATCTTCAAACACAATATTCGGTGACTTGCCGCCAAGTTCAAGACTGACCGGCTTCAAATTTTGACTGGCGGCCTGCATAATCAGTCGTCCGGTTGCCGTGGAGCCTGTGAACGCGATTTTATCTACTTGCGGATGAGCAGAAAGGGCGGCCCCTGCATCTGCTCCGAAGCCCGGCACCACATTGATTACGCCGTCCGGAATGCCAGCTTCCTGAAAGAGCTTCACCATTTCCAAAATGCTGACTGGTGTTTGCTCGGCCGGCTTAATCACGATCGTATTCCCGGCAGCAAGAGCTGGAGCAAGCTTCCACATTGTCAGCATTAGCGGAAAATTCCATGGCACAATTGCCCCGATTACACCGAGCGGTTCTTTCAATGTATAATTAAAGCGATTAGCTGGAGAAGCCAGCGTTTCCCCCTGCACTTTGTTTGCTAATCCCGCATAAAACTCCAGGACATCAATCGTAGCCGGCATCGCGATGAAGCTTGTCTCATTGATTGGCAGTCCGTTATCCTCCGATTCAATCGCTGCCAGTCTATCTGCGTTTTCCCAAAGCAGCTGAGCGGCTTTATAAAGAAGGCGTCCCCGATCTCCAGGAGCCATCTCTGCCCAGGGACCGGATTCAAAGGCCCGGCGTGCCGCTTGAACAGCCAGGTCGATATCCGCCTTTCCCCCTTCCGCTACAACAGCATGCACTTCACCCGTGCCCGGATTCACTGATTCAAATGTTTTGCCTGATACACTGTCTGTCCACTTTCCATCAATAAAAAGCTGATATACTTTCGTCATTTATACCCCCGCCTTCTTTGTTGAATAAGCCAGTTCTAACAGCTTTACTACCTCTTGTTCCGTTACATCTCTGGGGTTCACCATAATGCTGATCTCTTCGTTTAAGGTGGCTTCCGCCAGTTGTTCAAACTGTTCACGCTTCACGCCGGCCTCTTCCAGCGAAGGAATATTAATGCTTTGTGATAGCTCTCTCACGGCTGCCACCGCTTGATCAGCTGCTTCTTTATCAGATAAGCCCTCGACTGAAATTCCCATGGCTTGAGCGATATCTCTGAAGCGCTTTTGTACTTTCTCATCCCGCGCGTTGTATTCCATCACATCAGGAAGCATACACGCATTGGCCACGCCGTGGGGCAGACCGCAATATACGCTCAGCGGATGGGCAATCGCATGAACAAGTCCCAGAAGCGCTGAATTAAAGGCATAGGCCGCCATCATGCTGCCAAGCAGCATATTTGTCCGGGCCTCGATATTGCTGCCGTTTTTATAAGCTTCTGCTAAATTTTTATAGATAAGCTCCACCGCTTTTAACGCATTCACATCGCTTGGCACTGATGCCAGCTTGGAAACATAAGATTCAATGGCATGCGTAAGAGCATCCATGCCAGTCGCTGCTGTGACGGCGGGCGGAAGTCCAATCGTTAAATCCGGGTCAACTAAGGCTACATCCGCCCCGCAATGACGGCCGCCAATCACCATCTTCTTTTCTCCCGCCGTGTCTGTAATGACGCTGACAGCTGTTACTTCGCTTCCAGTTCCAGCTGTTGTCGGAATCGCGATTAATGGCTTTGTCGGATTTTTGACGAGGTTCAAGCCTTCATATTGATGAATAGGGCCCGGATTTGTTATTAACACGTTAATTGCTTTTGCCGCATCAATCGGGCTTCCCCCGCCGACAGCCACGATAGCCTCCACCTGTTCCTTTACAGCTAACTCAGCCCCCTCCTCTAAAATCGTGTCCGGCGGGTTCGGTACGACATTAGCAAACTCGACAACTTCTATCTTCTTTGCCTTTAAATATGTAATTACCTGGCCAACAATCCCTGCTTGCTTGACACCTTGATCGTATACGCATAGTACCTTCTTTGCATTGAACTCCTCCAGCACTTCCCCGACTTTCTTCACGCTTCCCCGTCCAAAAGTGACGTGGCTTGGAATACCAAATTGAAACTCCATTCTTCTCTCCCCTTTCACCCTTTTGCTATTTAGCTAGCAACTTTTATGCCAACAATAAGCTCCTGCTGCTGTCAGCACTCGGGGTGCCCGGCTTTCCGTATTGTCCTGAAACGTGACACATTAACTGTCCCAAAATAGAACACTGTCACATTTTGGCACAAGAAGTTTATTTATGCCGTCATTTATAGTATAATTGTTAGAAAATTCACTACTTTAATGCGAGGCGGGACTCGAAAGATGATTAGAAATGCGCTGAACGATAAGCAAACATGGCTAAAACATTCTTGGAGACGCTGTCAGGAGCTTGGGTTTGACCGGAACGGACAACCGGTCTTTTATAAGGCAGAGGGACATTCATTAAAACAGTTGCTGGAGAAAAATGAACGGCTTATTGACGCCTCAAAAGCCGTATTTCAGAGGTTGGATAAATTTTTGAAGAACTATCATTACCGGGCCGATTTACTGGATCATGAGGGATATATCCTCCATTCTTATGGAGGAACAGGCCAAGCAGATTTTTTAAATGAGGAGGCTTTGGCAATTGGCACTTGTTGGGGGGAGAACTTTCGCGGCACTAATGCCGTCAGCTTCAGCATTGAACATAAAGTGCCGGTCAGTATTCACGGGAATGAACATTTCTTTCAAGAGAACCACGTATTAACCTGTTCAGCAAGCCCAATTTTCGATGAGTCCGGCCAAGTGGCGGCAATCGTCAACTTCAGCTCGCGCAGCACAAATATACAAGATCATGCGTTAATTATGTCTATGCTGGCTGCTGAAGCGATCGAGCATCGGCTGCTGACAGAGCATATCAAAGCAGAAAACAAATGGCTTATTCGGGAAACAGAAGCCTTGAGGAGCTGCCACTCTAAAGGAGTCATTACCATCAATGAAGACAACCGTATTATTTACGCCAACACGGAAGCAAAAAAACTGTTAGGCCTGGATTGTGTCGGAACCATTTTCTCTTCTTTTCAAGAGGGAACAGTCCATGCAACAATCAGCGGACCGTCAAAAAGCACTCACATTATTCAATCGCAATCCTCTGTCCGCAAGCCTTATACCTTCGACCGGATGATTGCCTCCTGCCCAAAGATTAAGCAGGCGGTGCATCTTTCCCAAAAGGCGGCTCATACGGACTTTTCGCTTTTCATTCATGGAGAAAGCGGAACAGGCAAAGAATTGTTTGCCCAGTCTATTCACAAAGCAAGCAAGCGATCGGACAAGCCATTTATCGCTGTCAATTGCAGCGCTTTAGCAGAACATTTAATTGAGAGCGAGCTTTTCGGCTATAAAAAAGGCGCTTTTACAGGAGCAGACAGTGCCGGAAGCCTGGGGAAATTCCGGGCGGCTGATGGAGGAACGATCTTTTTAGATGAAATTGGCGATATGCCTTTGCCAGCGCAAAGTGCTCTTCTTCGTGTGCTGGAGGAGCGGGAAGTTATGCCTGTTGGCGATCATCGAACATACCCTGTTGATGTACGCCTGATTGCCGCTACTCACCGCAACTTGCTTGAAGAAATTGAAAAAGGCACCTTCCGGGCGGACCTCTACTATCGCTTAAATGAAATTGTCTTATCTATTCCGCCGCTCAGAGAACGCGGAGACTTGCTTCAACTGGCCCGCCACTTCCTCTTCACGCTCTCCGGCCATGCGCAGCAATTTACCTCCGAAGCGGAAAACAAGCTCCTTAGCTACCATTGGCCGGGCAACATCCGGGAATTAAAGAACGTAGTGACACAAGCAAGCTTTCTTGCTGATGGCCGCTGGCTCGATATTCAGCATATAAAGCTCCCGCCGCAGGAGCAGCAAATAGCCGCTTCTGCTTCTTCAAGCCCTCTACCGGCTGCTCATACATTAGAAGACGCGGAAAAACTGCTGATTGAACAGTCGTTAAGAGCAAGCCGCCATAACATTTCACAAACGGCCAAACAGCTTGGCATATCTCGAAATACGCTTTACCGAAAATTAAAGCGGTATCAGTTGATCCCCTAAGCAGCAAATCTGAGCAAAATCGTTTGCTCAGATTTGCCCTCTTTCTATCAATTGCGGGCATCCGCTTCTCCAGCGGATTCTTCCCTTCCATTGCTGAGCCCTTCTTTTTTTGCCTAAAGCGTTGTTCATTAATTCCTCTATATGTAAAATATGATTATTGCCGGGCAAAAGAGTGGTTTGAAGAGAAAAGGCTGCGGCTACACTGAGAAAGCAGGCTTTCTTTATTTACGTATTTAGAATGTTGACTACCAATCAGCAAAAGAAACTAGGTGTAACACATGCTGTCTTTTAACAGAGAAAAACTTTTCCAGATGATAAAAATTATTTTCCCTATCACTTTGTTTATACTTGCGGCCGTAGAAATTAAGCAATTTTCCAACGGCTTGGACAGGAACTTAATCCAGACAGAAATAGAGCACTTGCACCCGATGGAACTGCTGCTTACTTTAATTGTGCCCCTGTGCGGCGTCTTTCCGATGTTTTTTTACGATGTCATTTTAGTTCGCGTACTCGCTATCAAGGTACAGCCGAAAAAACTGATAAAGCAGTCCTTTATCACCAATTCCTTTTCTAATTTAATTGGATTTGGCGGACTGGTCGGAGTGATGCTCAGGACGTACTTTTATAATGATTACAGACCCGATAAACGAAGACTGCTGACGGCTATTACGTCTGTTTCCTTGTTTTATCTTACCGGTATTTCTTTATTCGCCTGGATCATCCCTGTCGCTTATAAACATTTCTCTCTGGTTGCAAATACAAAGTGGCTGCTCTTAGCTGTACTGGCAGTCGGACTGTATCTTCCTGTCTTTGCTTTGGTCTATGTATATCAAAATAGAAAAGGCAAGCAAGCATTGATCGATTGGCGCACAGCCGCCGTTCTTTTGCTTATTTCCTTGCTGGAATGGATAGCAGCTTTCTCGGTGATTTGGATATTAAGCATGGTATTGAACGTTCCGCTTCCTTTTCATGAACTTGTTCCTATTTTTATTGTAGCTTCCTGTGCCGGGATAGCGAGCATGATTCCCGGCGGTCTTGGCTCGTTTGATTTAGTGTTCATTTGGGGCACGCAACATTTAAATATAGCAGATGAAAAAGTGCTCATCATGCTGCTCTTTTACCGGGCAGGTTATTTTTTGCTTCCGTTTTTGCTGGCTGCTTCCTTATTTATTAAAGAATATTGGAACAAATGGAATCAATCCTGGGACAGCCTGCCAAATGCTATTGTGCAAAAGGTCAGCCATGTTTTATTGACGATTCTCATATTTGCTTCCGGGCTTATTTTGCTTTTATCAGCGGCCGTACCAGGGATATTGGAGAGAGTCAAAGTGGCTCATGAATTTTTATCCTTTCCTATCATGAATCTCTCCCATCAGCTTTCAGTAGCAGCCGGGTTTATGCTGCTCGGCTTGTCACGGGGGATTAATTACAATGTAAAGCGGGCTTATCAGCTTGGATTGGTCGTACTTGGATTTGCTGCCCTATTTTCACTGTTCAAAGGCATTGATTACGAGGAAGCCGCCTTTATGGTGGTTGTGGCTCTTCTTCTGAAAGCTTCTCAAGGAAGCTTTTACAGGGAAAGCTATGTATTAACTTGGGGAAAGGCTCTCTTTGACCTGACGCTGTTTTCAGCGATTACCTGCATATATTTGCTGATTGGCTATTTGAACTTGCCGTCAGCAAAGCTGAATGTTCCAAAAGCGTTGGCCCCCTATGTTATTACCAGCTACACCGATTTATTCTTCAGTGCAGCCATCGGCCTAGTCATCGCCTTTTTTATATTCGCTGTCGGCTATCTCATCCGCAAGCCGAAACAGTGGCTGCTTGAAAGACCAGAAAATCAGGAGGCAAGAATTCTTAACCATCTCAATCAATACAAAGGGAATGTCTTGGCCCATCTCATTTTCCTGCAGGACAAATACGTCTATTGGAACAAAGAAAGAACGGTCCTGTTCTCTTACCAGACCTATGCCGATAAACTAGTCATACTTGGCAATCCAATTGGAAAGAAGGCAGACTTTCCGGCTGCTATTGAGGAATTTATGAGGGCGGCCGATCTGTACGGCTATACGCTTGCTTTCTATGAAGTAAGTGATGAAATGCTTCCTTCTCTTCATGAGTACGGCTATGACTTTTTTAAACTCGGGGAAGAAGCCACAGTTGATTTGATCAGCTTTTCTTTATCAGGAAAAAGAAGAAAAGGAGAAAGAGCAGTTAAAAACAAGTTTGAGCGCGAGCACTATCGCTTTGACGTGATAGCTCCTCCCTTTCAACCAGAGTTGATGAACGAATTGCACGAGGTTTCACAGCAATGGCTGCAAGGAAGAGAGGAAAAAGGCTTCTCTCTGGGTTTTTTTGATGAACACTATCTCAATAAATCAAAAGTAGCCGTCGTTGAAACTGCTAATGGGCAAATCATTGGCTTTGCCAGCCTGATGCCGGTATACGATGGCGGGCAAACAGTTTCTGTAGATTTAATGAGGTTTAAGCCGGATGCCCCGCCTGGCACGATGGACTTTATCATTCTTTCGCTATTTGAATGGTCGAAAGAACAAGGCTATTCCTTCTTTCATCTAGGTATGGCTCCACTGTCTAATGTCGGAACCTCCAGGTTTTCATTTTTAAGCGAAAAAATTGCTGCTCAAATATTTTTGCACGGTCAATTCTTTTACCAATTCCAAGGCTTAAGAAGGTTCAAAGAAAAATACGCCGACTTATGGGAAGCTAAATATCTTGCTTACCGCAAAAAGTCCTCTTTGCCTTTTACCATGGCGCAAATTACTTTTTTAATTAGCAAGAAAAGAAAAGCCTGATCAAAACGGACCGGTCCAAAAGGTGATGAAACGTCACTTTTTGAGCCGGTCCGTTTTTCTTTTCGAGGCTGACCTCTATTTTAGCAGGCGCTTTTCTCAGGAATCGCCGCTTTTCATTGTCACTCATATACGCCATGCTCAACAATCTCAAGATAATCGCCGAGCTCTTTCATGAACAGGCCGGGATCTTCCAAAAAATCATACTGCTTATTTTGCTGCAGCAGCTGGTATTTAGCCGACATCTGTTCCACAACGAAAGCGGTCATTTGAATGACCCGTTCTTTTGTCATCCCGGGACGAAGCTTCTTTTCAACAATCAGTTCAGCCGGATACAAGCGGTTTTGGATAAACTCAGCTCCGTATTCAGCTGATTGCTGCTGAAGCAGCTCCTCTATTTCTGCTGCAACCGCCTTGGGCGGATGCAGGAAAACATCCATAAGAAATTGCGCCTCCTGCTTATAAGGAGAAAGCGCCTGCTGCTTCAGCAGGACCGCCTCTTTAATCCGTTCAAAGAAATCATTGGATTGTATATGATCAATGACGGCAAGCGTTTTCTCTGTTAAGCGTTCGCTGACATAAGAAACAAGATATAAATAGAGGTTTTTTTTGCTTTTAAAATAGTGAAAGAGCAGTCCCTTAGAAATACCGGCACGGCTCGTAATCACGTCAGTTGATGTTTTTTCATAGCCGTTTTTGGCAAATTCTTCGATCGCTACTTGCAAAATGAACTCTTTCTTTGCCTGAGGCTGTTTTTCAAAAGCTTCATACAACATTACACACCTCGAACTTTCTTTATTAAACAGAAATGTCTTTTCTTTTATATACCCAAAATGCCGCAAAAAAGCAAAGAGAGCAAACCGCTAACATCACCAAAACAGATAACGGATCCAGCTGCTTTTCGTTTACGATGGCAGCCGCATCTGCATAATAAAACGGACTGGCATACTTTAGCGCCTCAATTTTCTCGGATAGGCTTGACATCATATTGAAAAAGTAAGCGATGATGACGACCGCAATAGAAATAGCTAATGTATTTCTTGTTTTCCTCATGATTGCTGACAGTAAATAAGCAAGGGCAGCAAACGTAAGATGAAGCAAGAACGCGCCGATAGTGAGGAAAGCAAATATTTTATATGGCACATCATAGCCTTTCGCAAATTGAAAACCAATCAGGCTGGCCCCTGCAGCCGCGGCATTCAGGATGAAAAGATTGAGAATCACAACGGCTGCCTTTTGAGCAACAATTTCAGTTCTTGATACCGGCTTTGCCAGCAAAAACTCAATCGTCTTTTCGCTCTCTTCCTTGGCCAGCATATTCGACGCGAGAATAGCCGCATAGATACTGCCAAGGAGTGTCGTCATCATATATACCTCTACTCCGTAAAATCCTATCAGGGTGCCAAGGCTTAGCTCGTTCATCTTAAACATATCCTTCATAGAATCCGGGTAGGCCGCAAATAATTGATCCATGCTCTCCTGCTGCTCCGCAAATTGAGGAAAAATGCTTAACAGCCAAATAATCAGCCCTGCCAGGATCAAGCTCCAAACCAGTAAAGATTTGCGGCTGCGCTTCCACTCTCTTCGTATGATCATCAGTCTCCACCTCAGCTTTCATAATAATGCATAAACACTTCTTCCAATGACGGCTCTTCTATTAATACATCCTTTAACGGCAAACCGCTCAGCTCCTTTAAAAGCAGCTGAATGTCTCCGCTGTAAAGGATTTTTAGTTCACTTGCTTTTGCTTCACAGCTGATGATGCCCGCCAATTCGATGGATACACTCTCAGCTCCATCCACCACAACAGTAATATTCTTTACTTTATTTTTCGTCAGGCTTTCAATCGTTTCCACTTTCATAAGCTGTCCTTCCTTGATGATAGCCACCCGATCACATAGTTTTTGGACCTCGCTTAAAATGTGGGAGGAAAAAAACACCGTAGCCCCCCGCTTTTGCTCTTCATGCAGCAAATCAAAAAAATGATGCTGCATTAATGGATCAAGCCCGCTGGTCGGCTCATCCAGGATGATCAGATCAGGCTCATGCAGAAGCGCCTGGACGATGCCCGTCTTTTTGCGGTTGCCAAAAGAAAGATCTTCAATCTTCCGGTCCAAATGCAGATCGAGCCGGGAAGCCAGTTGTTTCAAGCGCTCTTCTTTAAAGCTCTTATGAAAACGCCCCGAATAAGTTAATAAATCAATGACTCTCATATCATCATAATAGTGGACCTCTGACGGCAAATAACCGACACGCTCTCTGATTTCCTTTGATTCTCTTACAATATCCTTGCCGAAAATGGAGGCGCTGCCGCTTGTAGGGTAAATAAAATTCAATAACGTGCGGATTGTCGTGCTCTTTCCGGCACCATTTGGCCCAATGAAGCCAAAAATTTCCCCCTCTTCAATCGAAAACGATACATCTGCAATCCCCCGGTTACGTCTATAAGATTTGGTTAGCTGGTGAAGCTCAACAATCTCCATTCCCTCTCCTCCTTTTATTCGGACGGATCAAAATTGACTCATTAGTCAATATCAGTTTAATATCTATTGACTGACTGGTCAATGAACTTTTTAAATTTTCCATGCTTTGTGCATAAAATTTCATGATTTCCCCTCATTGTTTACACCAAAACTTCACAAATAATGGCTACAATAAGAAGAAAAGAGGGAACGAAAGCGAGGAATATTTATGAACGGATTAAAAGTTATGATCATAGATGATGAAGAAGCAATGAGGCAGCTTGTATCCACATTTTTAGAAAAAGAAGGGTACACAGTCATTCAAGCAGCAAATGGCATGGAGGCACTGTCGGCTATTGACCAGCAAATGCCCGACTTATTAATTGTCGATGTCATGATGCCTTACATGGATGGCTATGCTTTCACAAAAGAGGTTAAAAGAAAATATGATCTGCCGCTTATTTTTTTGTCTGCTAAAGGAGAAGAATGGGATAAGATCCATGGTTTAAAGCTTGGAGGAGATGATTATATCGTCAAGCCGTTCCATCCGGGTGAATTGCTGGCAAGAATAGAATCTGTCTTAAGAAGAGCCAATCCTTCATCGCGGCCAACAGACCGCTATACAATCGGGCCGCTTGCCCTCGATGCCAACGCCTACAAAGCGACAGTCAACGGCAAGGCCCTTTCGCTTACATTAAAAGAATACGAGCTGCTCGTGCGGCTGGCGCAAAACCCTGGAAAAGTGTTTTCAAGAGAGCAGCTGCTTCAACTAGTCTGGGGAGAGGATTATAATGGCAGTGAAAGAACGGTAGATACACATGTGAAAACGCTGCGGCTAAAGTTAAAAGACCAGGCGTCACTCATTCAAACCGTCTGGGGAGTCGGCTATAAATTTGAGGTGTGATAGTGAAAAAGAATTTTACATTAAGCCAAAAAGTGCTCTTGCTTATTTTATCCTGCATCGTCTTTACGATTGTCTTTTCTTTTTTCTTTTTGCACTTTTTATACAAAGATCTATACTTGAAGAGCATTAGGGAATCTGTGATTTACCAGGGAGAACGAACGGCTTCCCACTATCATTACGGCACCTTGAGCAAGGAAATCATTGAAAAGATCCATTGGTATAACATCGTATCAGAATATGAAATCATCGTCGTTGATAATTTGGATGAGCTTTCTACTTACTTCCCTTACAAAGTCGACTACAAAGCGCTTGTCAATCAGCATGACCGCAAACAGCTGGAGCAGGGCAAGTATGTTATGAAGGAAGGCTATGTCAAAGAGTTCGAGCGTGAAATTATCGGAGCGGTCTTTCCGATCATGGGCGAAACAGGCTTGATCGGCTTCGTCTATATTTATGTGCCGCTGGCAGCTCTGCAGGAAGTGTTTCAAGGCAGCCTGCCTATCTTAATTTTAACCGGCTCCCTGTTTTTCCTTTTGCTGGTGCTTGTTGTCAACCGTATCCGGCAGTCGCTGTTTCAGCCGCTTACGGAAATTCAGCAGTTTTCTCAAGAGGTTTCCAAAGGCAATTATTCCAGCCGGCTCCCGGTCCGGGGCAACGATGAAATCGGCCAGCTGGCGCGGGCGTTTAATAAAATGAGCTCGTCATTGGAAGAGCAGGATATTCGAAAAAAAGAATTTCTATCAAACGTTGTTCATGAACTGAGAACACCTTTAACGTATATTAGCGGCTACGCCCAAGCTCTCAAACAGCAAATTTATTCTTCTCCTGAAGAAGCCCAGCAATACTTGAACACCATTGACAAAGAAACGGACCGGCTCAAAAAGCTGATTCATGACCTTGTTGATTTGGATCACCTTCAGGAGACGATGTATATGCTTAATAAAGAGCCGATTGCCGTCGCCCAGCTGCTACTGGATACACTTCAGCTGTTTGACATTCACATTGGTGAAAAGAAGCTGCGAACAGAAGTAAACTTTCAAGAAGACCTGATCATTGACGGCGACTCTAAACGGATTCAGCAAGTCATGTACAATGTGATCGACAATGCCATTAAATATTCTTGTGAGGGCGGCTTGCTGGGCATTCACTTAACAGCAGAAAATAACGAGATGGTTCTTCAAGTCACGAACCAGGGAATCGGCATCCAGGAAGCAGATCTTGAACGGATTGGCGAACGGTTTTTCCGGACGGATAAAGCAAGGAGCCGTGCGACCGGCGGCACCGGTCTGGGCCTTTCCATCGTGAAGGAAATTATCAGGCTGCACGGCGGCACTTTTTCTATCCGCAGCGAGACACCAGAAGAAACGGCTGTTACGATTCGGCTGCCGTTGCTCGCTGATCCTGCTGTTTAAAAATCGCTACAGATTCCTCACACAAACTTCACAATTATTGTTTATGCTGTAGGAACGCAAACCGCCTTTATCGTTTATGTTGAATCTAAGTAAAACGCTGAAGCCTCTGTCAGTGCAAGAGGATGAGCACCAAGTTACAGAGAAAGCGGATGTTCATCAACAGCCCGCCTTCTCTTGATGACGAATGATATAACCGAAAGAAGGGGACAGCATGAAAAAAACATGGCTGCTTGCGCTAAGCATAGCGCTGATTATTCTTTCAGCTTGCGGCCTGACTGAGCCGAAACCTTATCAAATGAAGCCATTTACTTTTACTGATCACAACAACAAAGCCTTTGGCAGCAAGGAGCTGAAAGGGAAAGTCTGGGTCGCCAATTTTATTTTCACTAGCTGCGACACCGTTTGTCCGCCGATGACGGCCAATATGGCTGAATTGCAAAAGCGCCTAAAGGACGAAAATCTTCCGGCAGAGCTTGTTTCTTTTAGCGTGGACCCGGCTGTAGATACACCGGAAAAGCTGAAAAAGTATATGGCTGCCTTTACAAAAGATGATTCAAACTGGCACATGCTCACCGGCTACACGCAAGAACAAATCGAAACGTTTGGAAGGGAAGAATTCCAAACGTTGATTCAAAAGCCGGAATCATCTGATCAGGTTATTCATAACACTAATTTTTACTTAGTGGATCAGAACGGAGAAATTGTGAATGAGTACAGCTTTAATTTAAACTCTCACAGCGAGGATATCATCAAAGACGTGAAAAAAGCCTTGTCACAATAAACGAGGGGCTTTCACACAAAGACACATCGAATCGGAGGAATTACTATGCGAAAATTATTTTGGACGATCACCTTTGTTCTTGCTCTGGCAGCTTTAGCCGCATGCAGCAATGAGACAACAAAAGAAGCGGAAGAGCCTAAAAAGTCACTGCAGCCGCTCAAAGCTGAACTTGATATTCCCGACACGATTGCTGTGAACGAAAAGGTTCAGTTGAAAGCAGCTGTGTCTCAGGGTGATGAGAAAGTAGCCGATGCCAGGAAAGTACAATTTGAAATATGGGAAGAAGACAAAAAAGAAGACAGCCAGATGATTAAAGCTGAAAACAATAAAGACGGCACATACACAGCCGAAACTACTTTTGACCGTGATGGTTTATTTACCGTCCAAGTGCATGTAGACGCACGCGACCTTCATACGATGCCATTAAAGAAGGTGACGGTTGGAAAAGGCGCTGCTGAGGGCCAGCAAGCGGCTCATGAAGAGTATGCGGCGGATGAGCATAGCCATGGCGAAAAACCAAAGGATGAGCACGGCCACGGAGAACATGCTAAAGGATTTTCCATGCATTTTGCGAAACCAGAGCATGTAAAGGCAAACGCCGATACATCACTGACTGTTCACTTGCAAATGGATGAGTCGCCCCTGGAAAAAGCGCAAGTCCGCTATGAAATTTGGAACGCCAAAACCAAGGACAAGCACGCTTGGGCTGATGCGAAAGAAGCGAAGCCAGGCGAATATACAGGCTCCTATACGTTCCCTGATGCCGGCGAATTTACTGTCGTAGTCCATGTGGAAAATGAAGATGGCTTACATGAACATGAAGAACATCAACTGGCCGTTGCCAAATAATCTAAGAGACCGCAAAAAGCCGTTCTTTCACTGACTGCAAGTCGATGAAAGAACGGCTTTTCTTAATCTGTTTCTTTAGTGCGATTCATCCTCTTTTTGTCTTTGTCCCATTGTAATGCGGCGGTCACAAATCGCCTCCACATCTGCCTGATCATGCGTGACCACCATGCAGGTCATGTTCGCTTTCTTTAAAATCACGCATAAATCCGCGCGAATTTCCGCTTTTAAGTCGGCATCCAAGTTACTGAACGGCTCATCCATCAGCAAAACATTCGGCTTCGGCGCAAGTGCCCGCGCCAAAGCGATCCGCTGTTGCTGGCCGCCGCTCAATTCATGGGGATACCGCTCAGAAAATTTATCCATTTTCACCAGTTCCAGCATTTCAGCAATCCGCGGCTCTCTCTCCCGGCGCGGAAGCCGGGATAATCCGAACATAATATTTTCTTTGACTGTCATGTGCGGGAATAGTGCATAGTCTTGAAATACCATCCCTACTCCCCTGTTTTCTGGCTGAACAAATAGTTTATCTGTCACTACCGGCTTTTCTGCAATATAAATTGAACCTTGCCACGGCATCTCCAATCCGGCAATTAAACGAAGCAGCGTGCTTTTTCCGCTGCCGCTCGGGCCGACGATCCCGACAATTTCATCTTTCTGAATTGTCATGGATACGTCATTAATAACCGGCTCCCCCGCAGAAGAAAAAGAAAAAACTAGATTTCTGATATCGACAATTTTCATTCTTTCACCTTCTTATTTACCATTTGCAGAACAATGATCGACAAGGCGCTGATCGCAATAATAATCAGCGACGAAATGGATGCTTCATGAATCCGCTCATCTTTAGCAAATTGGTATGTCTTTGTTGACAATGTTTCAAAGTTAAACGGCCGCAGCAGCAGCGCCAGCGGCAGCTCCTTGCATATTTCCACGAAGGTTAAGATAAACCCGCTGAAAATAGCCCCTTTGAGCAGCGGCAATTCTACCTTGAAAAATGTTTTCGTGACACCGCTGCCAAGCATCCGCGAGGCCTCTGCGTACTTGATGCCGATTTTCTCATAACCGACCTCTACTGCATTATAGCCGGTTGCCATAAAGCGAATCACATAGCCGGTGATCAACATGACAATAGATAAACTCAAGATTAACGGAGCATCCGCCATCCCCATCATTTCATATAACGGGGCAAGCCATTGATCAAGGCCGATAAATATCGCAAGCACTCCAATGGCAATAATAGCGCCGGGAATAGAGTACCCTGTCGTCACCCATTTCGCTAAGAAATAAGTAAAGGCGGATGGCTTGCGGCAGACGTTTGCCACGATAACCGCCAAAATCATGACGAGCATGGTTGAAATCAAGGCAACGTAAAGCGTCTGATACAGCAATGTAGAGAACGTAGCATTCCATACTGTATCAAATGTCAGTACAGCCCAGGCAATTAACTGGATAAACGGAATGAAAAATCCGGCCAAAAACACAGCTGTACAGTAAACAAAAGCGGCAGCGGCCCCGGCTCCTTTCAGCTTCATAGCGGCAAGCGGCCTTGACTTCGCCGGCAAATGGTAGCGCTGGCGACGCCTTAACAAGCGTTCAATAATGAACAAGCCAACGACAATGAGCATCAGCCAAGCAGCCAGTCTCATCGCTGTCTGCACATCATACATGCCAAACCATGTTTGAAAAATCGCTGTCGTGATCGTATGAATGCCAAAATAACTTGTGACCCCATAGTCGCTCAGCACTTCATAAATAACAAGAACGACCCCGCTTATAACTGCCGGCCGGGCAAGGGGAAGCACGACCTTCCAAAAAATAAAAAACGGTTTTCTTCCAAGCAGCCTGGCATTTTCAAAAAACGAAGCACTTTGATTCTCTAAAAAAGATTTGGTAATTAAAAATACGTACGGATATAAAAAGAGAGTAAAAATAAAGATGGCTCCGCGCAAAGAGGAAATGTTCAGCCACTCCGGATTGATTTGGTAGCCAAATTCATTTCGCAGCGTTGCTTGCACCACTCCCGTATAGCTGAGCATAGTCCTGTAGGTGTAAGCAGCAATATAAGGCGGAATCGCCAGCGGCAAAATTAATCCCCAGCGAAAAAAACGCTTGAACGGAAAGTCATAGGCCGTTACAAGCCAAGCCAGCGTCACCCCTAAAATCGCCGTCAGCACCCCTGTTGAAATCACTAAAATGAATGTTTCTTTTACATATGTCCCCAGCAAGTACTCGCGGATATGAAACCAGTTTTCGTTCGGCTTCAAAAATAAAGAGGAGAAAACAAAGAGAATGGGCAACAGTATGACTGTCGCCCCAATTAGACTGATTGCCCACCAACCGTTAAATTCTTTACGAATTGAACGTCTTATCAGCTTTCGTTTCACTTTTATTTCCAGCCTACTTTATTAAAGATCTCAATCGCTTTTTGGTTGTATTCGCCAAGCTTTTCAAAGTTTAAATCCTGCATTTTAAAGTCACCCCATGATTGAAGCAGCTCTGGCTTCTCCGCTTTTTCATTTACTGGGAATTCATAGTTGTTCGCTGACAAAAATTCTTGTGCTTCTTGATCAGTCACATACTCAATCAATTTAGTTGCGTTATTTGGGTGCTTGCTGTGCTTCGTTAAGCCGATTCCGCTAATATTGACGTGGGTGCCGTTTGTTTCTTGGTTCGGGAAGAACACACCAAGCCCTTCTGCTACTTTCACTTCTTCTGGATCTTCTGAATTAGCCAATAATCCAACGTAGTAGGTATTCATAATCGCTACGTCACCAACACCGGCTGCAATCGCCTTCGCTTGGTCACGGTCACCGCCGTCAGGCTGGCGGGCAAAGTTTTTCACAATGCCGGATGCCCACTTTTCAGCTTCTTTTTCACCATTTAATTCAATGAAAGAAGCAAGCAGCGACTGGTTGTACATATTTGTAGAAGAACGAGCTAGTACTTTTCCTTTCCACTTATCGCTCGTTAAATCTTCATACGTTGATAACTCTTCCGGCTTAACTCTGTCTTTTGAGTAGACGATCACACGCGCTCTTGTAGACATGCCGACCCAATTGTTATCTTGATCGCGGAATTTTTCTGGAACGTTCTTTTCAACCGTTTCAGATTCAACCGGCTGCAAAATGCCTGTTTTCTTGGCATTGGAAAGAACGCCGCCGTCCACTGTCACGAATAAATCAGCTTCCGTGCTTTTTCCTTCACGCTTTAAACGTTCGATCAGCTCTTCCGCTTCTCCTTTTACCACATTTACTTTGATGCCTGTCTCTTCTGTAAATTTCTTGAACACTTCATCATCGGCTTCATAATGACGAGCTGTATAGACATTTACCACTTTTTCTTCCTGCTTTTTCGGTGCTGCTTTTTCTGGCTCCGCTTCTTTCTCGTTAGCTCCGCATCCAGCAAGACCGAGCGCAAGCACAGCGCTTGCCAGCATTGGTTTAAATAATTTTCTCATATTCATACATTCCTGCCTTTTCTATTTATTTCCTGATAATGATAATTGTTATCATTTCGCTGATTTCATTCTATTGTCTTTTTAACAAAAGGTCAATGGAAATTTCGGAATAATTATTTAACAAATATTTGAACGCTCTATCTAAAGGCTCCTTCTGTCTGATCAAGCCCCCTGTTAGCGCCGCCTCAATAAAAAAACCCATCGCAACGATGGGCTATCCAGTTTGTTAATTGTTAATATATTTTTCAAATACTTCGCCAAAGTCTTTTACATGATACTGCTCTCGAACGGATGTCATCCATGTAAAGCCAAAGTCTGTCAGTTCGCGATATGTATTTCCCAGTTGCTTTTCATCCGTGCGCGAGTTTTGTAAAATGTGGACCGCTTTATCAAGACTTTGGGAGGCCATATCGATGTAAACGCTGTTTTCATAAGTGATTTCCGCAATGCGAAGCAATGCCTTATATAAATCTTTCAATTGCTCTATCTGGTCTTTTCTGACATCAATATCAAACATTTGGCTGCCTAGCTGAAATTTAATTTCTACATCCATATCGATTTTCCCGGCTGTCTCCAATACAACATTAGCAATCTTGTATTGGGCATAAGGATAACGCTTTAATGTCCTTTTAGACGATACCGCACTTTCTCCATCCACATGGATCAGCGCAAGGTTCGTAAAGCAATATTCATCTGCCTTCGTTTTAATTAAAAAATAAATTTTCTCATCGTCTTCATGCATTACATAATCATCAGCGTCCGCCTTATCATAATCTGCCGGCGAAATAATTGTTCCGATATCCGATAGTCCGAGCGCATCAGCTGCTATTTTTTTGAACATTTTCTTATCCTCCCCGCAAAAGCGTGTGTATTAAATCAATTCTCCCTAATTTTAACAAGAGCCTGCCAGTAAGAAAACTGTTTTTTTCCAAAAAATGAGCGGTCTCTTTCCTTGATCAGATTCTCTTTTTATTCAATCTAAAGCTGTTTCTATTGGCGGATGAATACTTTTTAAGACAGAAACAAACTGCTCTTGATCCTTTGGCGAAATGAGGGCCAATTCAAAATCAGCGCCATAAATAATTTCAAGGCGGTTAATGGATAACGCGGGAGCGGCTAATGGATTTTTGGTTTTTGTCACTTTTCTAATCTCTTTAATAAAGATTTTCTTCTTGATCGGACCATTTTTAATAATCAGCCAATCATCGCAGAGGTAATAGCCTGTCGCAAACCAGCTCCAAGCGAGCCAAACAGCTAGAGGAAGTGTGAAAATCAGCACCTTATGATCTTCTTCAATAAACAGAGAGCTGACACAACCTCCTATCAATAGCCAGTAAAGAATGGAGAGCCACCAATCTTTACTGGAAGGAAAGTACATAAAATCCCCCTCTCTTCACTGGATATACGTGACGAAGGGCGGCTAAGTTGCGGAAAACCGGCAATAAACAGCTTTTTTCAGAAAATTGCTTTTTTCTCTTTTATTTTATATTATATATCTAAATGATATATAACAAAATGATATAAGGAGATAACATGAGAAAAGAAAATCACACAAAGCACGCCATACTTGGCTTGCTGACAACCGGCTGCCATTCCGGGTATTCAATTAAACAAATGATGGATAGAAGCTTAAATCACTTTTGGAAAGTCAGCTACGGGCAAATTTACCCGACGCTGAAGCAGCTTGTTGATGAAGAGCTGGCAACGGTAGAAGAGACGGCACAGGAAAAGAAGCCTGACAAAAAAGAATATTTTATCACACCTAAAGGAAAAAAAGCCCTCCAGCAGTGGGTGCAAGCACCTATCCAGGAAATCCCTGCTGAAAAAAATGAGTGGTTATTAAAGTTGTTCTTCAGCCAGCCTGAAGACCGCGAAAGCCTTTTATCCCATCTCTCCACTTATTCGCAAAAGCTTCATGAGCGCTTTCAAGCCTATGAAGCGATTGAACAGATGATCGAAAGCAATTATGCCGATAAGCAAGAAGCCCAATTTTGGCTGATGACATTGGATTATGGACAACGGACCACACGGGCTGCTATCGAATGGTGCGAGTGCACAATAGAGAAAATTGACCAACTATAAGGAGGAAGTTCGATGTTTCAAAACAAAGTATTCTCCGGACGTTATACAGCAGAGTCAGAGGATGAGATTGTCATTTTCATAATCGGCATGCGCATAAACAAATGGCGGGCCGTCCACAAATGGATGCCGGTGTTTAAAGCGATGCCGCCAATGATTCGCGAGCTCTATACAAACAAAGATCTGGGATTTTTATCCATGGAATCCTTTTTTGGATTGCGGACAACTTTAATGGTGCAATATTGGCGCTCCCTTGATGAGTTATTAGCCTATGCGAAGGAACAAACTCACCTGACTGCCTGGAAAAACTTTAATCAACTCGCTGGAGATAACGAGGCTGTGGGAATTTATCATGAAACCTATATTGTGCCTAAGGGCAAATATGAATGCATTTATGGAAATATGCCCATCTACGGATTAGCACGCGCTACAGGCCACAAGCCCATTGCACCGGCATTGAGCTCTGCCCGCCAGCGGCTGCAGGAAAAGGTCTGATTTCGCTTCATTGTGAAAGACCTCTTCTGCCCTTAGACACTTTTTCTGCACTTCAAAAAGGATGTCCTGAAAGCAAGTTGTAGACTTTTAGGACATCCTTATAAAAGTATTTGTTAAATGATGCTGATTACGCTCTTCCTCATTCTAACAAAAACTATATTTTGCTAAGATTTCTCCCCAGGGAGCCATACCTGTTTCTTGAAAGCCCACACTTGCGTATAGCTTTCTTCCTCGCTCGTTGTTCGGCTCATACCCCAGCCATATGACATCAGTGCGATCATCTCTGCTCTCGATATCTTGAATGACCAGCTTCATTGCACGCTTGCCATATCCATGGCCTTGAAATTGCCCATCAATCATAAATCTATATATCCAATAGTTTCCATCATCAGGATCTATCCCGTACATTGCGAATCCGATCAATGTTTCTCCGTAATAAATGGCCCTTAATTTAAATTGCGGAAGAAATTTACTCTCGGCAATTGAATACAGATTTGAGACAATAAATCCTTGCTGTTCTTGCTTAGGCTGCAGCTTGATACAAGCTTCCCAATTGCTCCGATCAATCGGTTTTAAACTAATCAAATTCCGGATTCCTCCTCTTGTAGCAGAGAAATCCGCTGTACCGGATTCTCTACTAAATTAACCTGTCCTTACCAACAAAGTCACTTGCCATTTTTATATACATCCCACATCACTCCTTACAAGATGGATTATCAAAAATAAACTGCACAATAATAATGAGCAAAAAATCTGCTCTCCATTTGCACTATATATTAGTTCGATAAACTCAAATAAACACCTTCTGCATCCATCAAAAACAGCCAATTTATTTTTATATTAAAGCGTATTAAGAAATTAAAGCATCTGATGAAAACAAACTAACCCCACTCTTTTCCGTCCATTTCTTGAAGTACTGAAGCAGTTGATCTTATTCTTTTCATCGTGTTTTTCAAAACACTCTGTTGATTGGAATGG